>NZ_CP075691.1:5217640-5820187 GCF_020026305.1 Streptomyces sp. 135
CCGGCCGGCGGCGCAGCCTGCGCAGGCGGGTCGCCCGCTGGAGGTCCATGGAGTCGAGCGCCTCATCGAGCACGCCCTGCGGCATGCGCTTCAGCGCGGCCGCACTCATTGACTTCAATTTGCGCGCCACGGATGGCTCGAACCTTTCGATGGATCCCAGGTGGTGGGAGATGATCGCGCAGTAAGTGCGCACGGCTTTCGGCAGCAGTTCGTCCGCGTCCCGGTCGGCCGCGGTTTCCCGGATCACCTGGTCGAATGCCTTGATGAAATCGAGCTGGCGCACGTCGCCGATCTGGGTGAGCGACGAGGCGACCCCGCGGCGGTAGAACACCCCGAGAAGACCGACCGCGGCGAAGGATTCCGCCTCGCGGTGCAGCCGCCAGATCCACGGCCGGTCCTCCGCGGTGCGCAGGCCGTCGGTGAAGTGCAGCAGGCCCGCGTCGGCGAGCCGACGGTGGTAGATGCCGGCCCACGCGTACGCGTAGTCGACGGACGTCGACCGGTCGGCGGGGAGTATCACCTCGCGCGGGCTCATCACGACGCCGCGCCTGCCGTGCGGGACACGGTGGACCGTGCGGGCCCGCGCGGTGCACTGCACATGGTCGGTGCGTACGAAGTCACATCCCAACTTCTCGATCTGCGCGAGGAGTTGTTCGTAATAACCGGGCGCGAGCCAGTCGTCACCGTCCAGGAAGGTGAGGTACTCGCCACGCGCCGCGTCGAGGCCCGTGTTGCGGGCGGTCGCGAGCCCGCCGTTCTTCTCATGTCTGAGGTGGACGGCGCCGGGAAGCTCGCGCGCCGCACGCTCCAGGATGTCCGGAGTCTCGTCGCGCGAACAGTCGTCGACGAGAATGAATTCGAAGTCGTCGCGCGCGTTCGCACGCAGACTCTTCAAGGTGTCGGGCGCGTATTGCTGCACGTTGTAGAACGGCACGATGACGGAGAGCTTAACCACGTGGGTGACGTTAGGTGTCGGCCCGTCATTCGTGTCGACCCGCAGAGGTATGCCAGGTGAACGACGCGTGGCGGAACGGTTAACCGGGTCGCCGGGAAAGCGTTTCCGGGGCCGATTCGCCATTCGTCGGCGTGCTGTTAACCGTTTGTTGCACCTGAGTTGGGCCGCGAATCGAAATGGCTTCCTAGCGTCTGAGACGTGCCAGCAAGTAACCGAAACCCGCTGCGGGTGGCCGTACTCGCCGATTCCGATACGCGATGGAAATGGGGCGCTCTCACCGCGAACCGCATCGTATCGGACAGTCGGCCCGAGTCCGACAGTCACCGTCTCAGCGGGTACCTGCTCCGCGGCCGGGCCACGCCCACGCCCCGGCAGCTCGAAGAGGTGGGGGTGCGCGCGGACCGTCTGCGCGAGGTCACCGCCGTCGAGTTCCTGCGCGAGATGGAGCGGGACGCGCCCGACGTGATCGTGCTCGCCCTGGTGGGCGGCGCGGTCCAGGCGGTGCTGCACGGACTCGCCCGCGTCACCGAGGACGCCCGCCTCACGGGCGCCGCGAAGAAGCGTCCCGTCGTCGTCACCGGCTATGTCGGCGTCGTCTACGAGAAGCTCGCCGACGGCCTCCTCCTGCGGCACGGCGCGGACGTCGTCCTCGCCAACTCCCGGCAGGACGCGGAACGTTTCCGCGCGGTGTACGAAGGAGTGGGCGCCGACGCCTCGTCGGTCACCGAGGCCGCGCTGCCCTTCCTCGGCGGCGCGCCCTACGCCGAGCACGACCCGTACACGGTCGTCTTCGCCGCCCAGCCGTCCGTCCCGGAGAGCGCCGCGCACCGCACCTACCTGCTGCGGCGCCTCGCCGAGCACGCCCGGCTGCACCCCGACCGCGAGGTCCTGCTCAAGCTGCGCAGCAAGCCCGGCGAGCACACCACGCACATCGAGGAGCTGCCCTACCAGAAGCTCGCGCAGCGCCTCGACGGCGGCCTGCCCGACAACTGCCGCCTGGTCTACGGCCACATGGGCGAGGTCCTGGACCGCACCGACCTCCTGGTCACCGTCAGCTCCACGGCGGCCCTGGAATCCCTGCACCGCCGTATCCCCACCGCGGTCCTCACCGACCTCGGGGTGCGCGAGGCGCTCGGCAACCACCACTTCACCGGCTCCGGGTGCCTCGCCTCCTTCGACCAGCTGGACGCGGGCCACCTGCCCGTGCCCGACGAGCGGTGGCTGGCCCGGCAGGGCGTCGCGGCCGACGGGGCGTACGAACGGGCCTTCGACGAGGCGAAGCGGAAGGTCACCGACCTCCTCGCCGACGCCGAGGCCGGCCGCATCCCGCCCCTGAAGCCGTACTACAGCCTCACCACCGCCCGCGGCTACCTCCCCGGCATCCTCGCCCGCCACCACCTCGCCCCCGACGGCTCCCCGCTGCCGGGCGCCCCCGCGGCCGACAAGGACCCGGGCCCCGTACGCCAGATAGTCCGCCGCGCCGCCCGTGGGGCCTACCGCCACGGGGTGCAGCGCGTGGCCCCGGTCATCCGCCGGATGGGCGAGCTGTGACCTCCCACGACCTCCCACCCTCAGGAGCCCCCATGTCCCACCCCGGCCCGGCGAGTACGTCGGCCCGCCGCGTTCTCGCCGTCATTCCCGCCCGTGGCGGCTCCAAGGGTGTGCCCGCCAAGAACCTCGCCCCGGTCGGCGGTGTGCCGCTGGTGGTGCGGGCCGTCCACGCGTGTCTGGGCGCCCGGCTCGTCACGGACGTCGTGGTCTCCACCGATGACCACGTGATCGCCGAGACCGCCCGCGCCGCCGGCGCCGAGGTGGTGCTGCGTCCCGCCGCGATAGCCGGGGACACCGCGACCAGCGAGGCCGCCGTCCTGCACGCGATGGACGCCCACGAGGCCCTGCACGGCACCCGCGTCGACGTCGTCCTGCTCGTGCAGTGCACCAGCCCCTTCCTCACCCCCGAGGACGTCGACGGGGTGGCCGCGGCCGTCGTGGAGAACGGCGCGGACACGGCCGTCACGGTCGCCCCCTTCCACGGCTTCATCTGGCGCGACGCGGCCGACGACGCCACGGACGGCACCGCGGACGTGCCCGCGCGGCACACCGGCTCCGTGGGCGGCACCGCCACCCTCGCCAACTCCACCCGCACCCGCGGCGGCTACGGCGTCAACCACGACAAGTCCTTCCGCCCGCGCCGCCAGGACCGCCCCCAGGACCTCCTGGAGACCGGCGCCGCCTACGCGATGGACGCGGCCGGCTTCCGTACCGAGAAGCACCGCTTCTTCGGCCACACCGAGCCGGTCCGCACCGACCCCGCCCGCGTCCTGGAGGTCGACGACCCGCACGACCTCGCGCGGGCCCGCGCGCTGGCCCCCCTCTTCGACACGGGCCACGCGAAAGCTCTCCCGACCGCCGCCGACATCGACGCGGTCGTCCTCGACTTCGACGGCACCCAGACCGACGACAGGGTGCTGATCGACTCCGACGGAAGGGAGTTCGTCTCCGTGCACCGCGGAGACGGCCTCGGCATCGCGGCCCTGCGCAAGAGCGGCCTGCGGATGCTGATCCTGTCCACGGAGCAGAACCCGGTCGTCGCCGCGCGCGCCAAGAAGCTCAGGCTTCCGGTCCTGCACGGCATCGACCGGAAAGACCTCGCACTGAAGCAGTGGTGCGAGGAACAGGGCATCGCGCCCGAGCGCGTGCTCTACGTCGGCAACGACGTCAACGACCTCCCGTGCTTCGCCCTCGTGGGCTGGCCCGTGGCGGTCGCCAGCGCCCACGACGTCGTACGCGGCGCAGCCCGCGCGGTCACCGCCGTCCCCGGCGGTGAAGGCGCGATCCGAGAGATCGCCAGCTGGATCCTCGGCCCCTCTCTCGACTCCCTCCACAGTTAAGGAAAGTTCCTGTCATGAGCTCCCTCACCCCCGTCACCTCCATCGGCGCCAACTCCCGTCTGCGTCAGTTCGGTTCGAAGACGGCCGGTCCCGGTCAGCCCGTGTACATCACCGGCGAGATCGGCATCAACCACAACGGCGACCTGGAGAACGCGTTCAAGCTGATCGACGTGGCCGCCGAGGCGGGCTGCGACGCGGTCAAGTTCCAGAAGCGCACCCCCGAGATCTGCACCCCGCGCGACCAGTGGGACATCGAGCGCGACACCCCCTGGGGCCGCATGACGTACATCGACTACCGCCACCGCGTGGAGTTCGGCGAGGACGAGTACCGCCAGATCGACGAGTACTGCAAGACGAAGAACATCGACTGGTTCGCCTCCCCGTGGGACACCGAGGCCGTCGCCTTCCTGGAGAAGTTCGATCTGCCCGCCCACAAGGTCGCCTCCGCCTCCCTCACGGACGACGAGCTGCTGCGTGCCCTGCGCGCCACCGGCCGCACCATCATCCTGTCCACCGGCATGTCGACGCCGAAGCAGATCCGCCACGCCGTCGAGGTCCTCGGCAGCGACAACATCCTGATGTGCCACGCCACGTCGACGTACCCGGCGCAGGCCGAGGAGCTGAACCTGCGCGTCATCAACACCCTCCAGCAGGAGTACCCGAACGTCCCGATCGGCTACTCCGGCCACGAGACCGGCCTCCAGACCACCCTCGCGGCGGTCGCCCTCGGCGCCACCTTCGTCGAGCGCCACATCACTCTGGACCGCGCCATGTGGGGCTCCGACCAGGCCGCCTCCGTCGAGCCGCAGGGCCTGACCCGCCTGGTCCGCGACATCCGCACCATCGAGGCCTCCCTCGGTGACGGCGTCAAGAAGGTCTACGAGTCGGAGCTCGGCCCGATGAAGAAGCTCCGCCGCGTCGCGGGCGTCGTCGCCGAGTCGGAGTCGGAGTCGGGTTCGGCGGACGCCGGGTCCGAGCGGGTCGCGGTCTGAGCGCCCACGGGTTACCGGACACGGACGCAACGACGATGAGCCCCCGAGCCGGCCGAGCCGACCGAGCCGCCGACGCATCCGCCCCCTCCACGCTCGCCTTCGTGGAGAGCCCTGTTCAGCTGCTGAACGTCCTGGAGTGGGCGCACGCCGCGGCCGCGACCGGCCCGGCCGGGGGCCTCACCGTCGTCGTCCTCTCACCCAACGACCCGATGACGCGCGGCCAGTTGCGCCGCATGGCGCAGCTCGCGCGTGACGAGGGCGTCGAGGTCCGATGGGAGGAGGCGCGCGGCGGCGCGAGCGCCCCCTTCCAGACGATAGGGGGGCTCGCGGGAGCCCTGCGCAAGGCCGACCGGATCGTCATAGGCGACCCGTTCTCCCGCTACGTACAGCTGCTGCTGACGATCACTCGGGCCCGCTCCCTGGTCGTGGTGGACGACGGCACGGCCACGATGGAGTTCATCGCCCAGCTGGCCCGCGGCGAGCGCCTGGTGCGCTGGCACCGCAAGGGCGGCCGCCCCGGCCCCCGCGACCTGGTCTTCGCCCCCGTCTCCGCCTCGGCACGGCGCCGCCTCACGCCCGGCGGGACGCGCACGGTGGAGGTCTTCTCCTCCATGCCGATCGACCAGGCGCCGCCCGGCGTCGGCGTCACCGTCAACGCCTTCGCCTGGACCAGGGAACGCTTCGGCCCGCCCCGCATCACCCGCGGCGCCGACCTGGTCGGCACGTCCCTCGTGGAGACCGGCGTCGTGGACCCCGACCGTTACCTGGAAGCGGTCCGCGCCCTCGCCCTGACCCACGGGGCGACGCGGTACTTCGCGCACCGCCGCGAGAGCTCCGAGAAGCTGCACCGCCTGGCGGTGGAGACGGGCCTCCAGGTGGTCCGCCCCGACCTGCCCCTGGAACTGATCGCCCGCCGCGGCCCCGTCGGCCGCACGATCCTCAGCTTCCCCTCCACGGTCGTCCACACGCTGCCCCTGGCCCTGGCCGGCACGGAGGTGAAGGTGGCGGTCTGCGACATCGACCCGGCCTGGCTCACCGAGAACGCCTCACCGCGCGCCCAGGGCTTCCTGTCCGGGGTGACGGGGACGGCGCGGGACGTACACCGGCTGACGGCGGTCATCACCTCGGCCGGAAGTCCTCGAAGCGTGGGGTCCCCGGCTCCGGGGTGAGCCGGGTGGCGCGGGCCACGAAGCTGATCGCGTGGTACCAGCCGCCGAGCATCAGCAGGTCCAGGAGCTGCTCGTCGGTGAACTCCGCGGCGAGCCGCTCCCACAGGGCGTCGTCGATGTCGCCGCCCGCGTGCAGCGCGTCGCTCAGCTCGATCAGCAGCCGGTCGCGCTCGCTCTCCCAGCACGGGTCGGTGCTCGCGCCGTGGGTGAGGGAGGCGATCTGCGCGTCGTCGAGACCGGCCTTCACGGCGAAGCGGGCGACGTGCACACCCCACTCGTACTCGGCGTGGCACAGGGCGCAGACGCGGTCGATGACGATCTCCCGGTCGCGCAGGCCCGCGCTGAAGTTCCGGCCGAGTTCGTAGGAGCCCCAGCCGTGCATCGCCGCCGCCATCGGGACGTTCCGCGCGAACATGCGGAACAGGGCGATCGGTGCCTGGCCCGGCGGCATCATGCGCCGCAGGACGGCGGCGGCCTCGGGCGGGAAGGGGGCTCGCAGGGGCGGTATCCGCTCGTCGCTCACGGCTGCCTCTCGTCGTTCGGTCGCTCGGTGCCCTCAGGAATGGTCGGCGAAGCGCTCCACGTACCGCCGCTGCCAGGGAGTCTCGACCGCCCGGCGGTCGTAGTGCGTCCGTACGAAGGCGACGGCCTCCCCGGCGGGTACCCCGTCCAGCACGGCGACGCACGCCAGGGCGGTCCCGGTCCGCCCGCGCCCGCCCCCGCAGGCCACCTCCACGCGCTCGGCGGCCGAGCGGTCCCACACCTCGCGCAGCAGGTCCCGCGCCGCGGCCCGGTCGCTCGGCAGCCGGAAGTCCGGCCAGCGCAACCAGCGGGACTCCCAGGGGACTTCGGGCGGCCGCTTGCCGAGCAGATAGACGCCGAGGCCGGGCCGGTCGCCGTCGGGCAGCGGACGCCGCAGCCCCCGGCCCCGGACGAGCCGCCCGGAGGGCAGCCGCAGGACGCCGGGGGCGGTGGGCCGCCAGGTCGCTGTCGTGGCGTCGCGTTCCTCGGTCACGGTCGGTGCTCCCCAGGGGCGTGGTGCGCGGAGCCTCATTCTCAACGCCCGGACCCGCCGGGCGCAGGGGTTTCACCGGACTCGGCCCTCGCCGCCGTCAGCCCGCCACCGGCACCTCGGCGGCGGCACCCTCCTCGGCGGGCGCGCCCGAGGCCACCGTCGTACCCCTCTTCGTACGCAGGCCGAATGCGCTGATCAGCGCGGCCAGCAGGACGGCGGCGAGCGGGACCCACAGGGCGGCCCGGTAGCCGTCGAGGACGGCGGAGGGTGCGCCGGACCCGGTGGCCGCGACGTTGACGGCCGTCACCGCCGAGAGGCCGAGCGCGGCGCCGAACTGGAAGGCGGTGTAGAGCAGCGCACCGGCGAGCCCCTGCTCCTCCTCGGCGATCCCCTCGGTGGCGACGATGGTGAGCGGGCCGTAGACCAGCGAGAACGCGATGCCGAGGACGATCAGGCTGGGGAACATCATCGCGTACGTCCAGTCGGCGGCGACCGGCAGGAACAGCGCGTACGCGAGGGAGGCGAGGAGCAGGCCGCCGAAGATGACGCGCGCGTTGCCGAAGCGGTTCACGAACTTCGGTGTGAGGACGGGGGAGAGGATCGCGTCGACGCCCACGACGATCATCGCGAGGCTGGTCTGCAGCGTCGACCAGTCCCGCAGCTCCTGGAGGTAGAGCACGACCAGGAACTGGAAGCCGAAGAAGCCCGCCGCGAAGAGCAGCCCGGAGAGGTTGGCGCGCACCAGGCCGGCGTTGCGGAGGATGCCGAGGCGGACCAGCGGGGCCGCCGAGCGGCGCTCGACCGCGACGAACACGGCGAGGAGGACCAGACCGGCGCCGACCGTGGCCGCCGTCCAGGCGGGCGAGGTGTGCGTGGCCCGCTCCACACCGAGGACCAGCAGCACGATGGCGGCGGTGATGGTCAGGCCGCCCGCCAGGTCGAAGCCCTGTCCGGGGATCCGCCGCGGACGCGCCGACTTCGGTACGAAGGCGAGCGCGGCGCCCAGGATCAGGGCGGAGAGCACGACCGGCGCGAAGAACACCCACCGCCAGTCGACCGAGGTCAGCAGTCCGCCGACGACGAGCCCGACCGAGAAACCGCCGGCGGCGGTGCCCGAGTAGAACAGCAGGGCCTTGTTGCGCTGCGGGCCCTCCTCGAAGCCGGTGGTGATGATGGAGAGCCCGGCGGGCGTCATGAAGGCCGCGGCGACCCCGGTGACGAAGCGGGCCGCGATCAGCATCCAGCCGTCCGTGGCGAAGCCGCCGAGCCCGGAGAAGACGAGGAAGACGGAGAGCCAGAACACGAACATCTGGCGGCGCCCGAAGAGGTCGGCGGCGCGCCCGCCGAGCAGCATGAAGCCGCCGTACCCGAGGACGTACGCGCTCATCACCCACTGGAGCGAGCCGGTGGACAGGCCGAGGTCGGCGCGGATGGACGGCAGGGCGACGTTGAGCATGGCGACGTCGATGCCTTCGAGGAAGATCGCCCCGCACAGCACGAGGAGGACGCCCCACTGGCGGGGTGTCCACACTCCGGTGGACCGGTCTTCGGTGGATCTGTGCGTGCCGGAACTCATGTCGACTCTCCCACGGGAAACTGCCGTTGTTGTCTGCTCAACCACCCTCTGCCGGGCGGCGGGGCGGAACAACGGCGAAGATCGCAACGTTCGTTCAAGCGGACTGAACGATCCGCGCGCACCGGGGGGACACGGATGTCGATCGAGGGCGACGAACTGGAGTGCTTCCTCCTCCTCGCCGAGGAGCTGCACTTCGGCCGCACCGCCGAGCGGATGCGGCTCTCCAAGGCCCGCGTGAGCCAGCTCGTCCAGCGTCTCGAACGCCGCGTGGGCGCCCCGCTGTTCACCCGCACCAGCCGCCGCGTCGCCCTCACCGCGCTCGGCCGGCAGCTGCGGACCGACCTCGAACCCCATCACCGCGGCATCGAGGAGGCCCTGGAGCGGGCGGCCGCCACCGCGCGCGGCATCGACGCGGTGCTGCACGTCGGCTTCTCCAATCCGCTCACCGGCGAGATCGTCATGAAGGCGACGGAGGCGCTGCGCGTCAGCCACCCCGGCCTCGCGGTGGAGGTCTGCGAGGTCCCGCTCGGCGATCCGTACGGGCAGCTGCGCAGGGGCGAGTTCGACGTACAGCTCAGCGAGTTCCCCGTACGGGAGGAGGACCTCGGCGGCGGGCCGCTGCTGCTGGCGGAGGACCGCGTCCTGGCCCTGCCCGCCGCCCATCCGCTGGCCGCGCGGGAGACGGTGACCCTGGAGGACCTGGCCGCCGTGCCCCTGATCACCATCGCGGCCGACGTCCCCGACTACTGGCTGGAGCACCACGTGCCCGCCCGCACACCGAGCGGCCGCCCGATCGAGCGGGGCCCCGGCGTGGTCAATCTCCAGGAGGGCCTGATCCTGGTCGCGGGCGGCAGGGGAGCGCTGCTCGCCCCCGCGCACACGGCGACGTACTACGCCCGCCCCGGCGTCGCGTACGTCCCCTTCGCGGACGCGGAACCGACGGGGTACGGCCTGGTGTGGCGGCTCGGGCACGACACGGGGGCGGTCGCCGCGTTCGCGCGGACGGCGCTGGAGGTGGCGGGGTGACGCCCGCCCTCGCGCCTGCGGCCGGGCCCCGGGGCGTACGCCGCCCTCCCCCGCCCGGCGGAGCCCGCCCGCACGGAACCCGCCCCCGCGACGACGCCCCCAGGACAGCCCCGGCGGCAGCATCGCCCCATGCTGAAAATCACCGCCCTGCCCGGTGTCCCCCGCTGGGCCGCCCTCGCCGCCCACGCCGTGCCCTGGATCACCCTGCCCTCCGGACTGTGGCGGGTGGCCCTGGTGGCCGGGCTCCCCGTGGCCGCGCAGGAGCAGCGCGGCACGGGTGAGGCCGTGTACGTCCTGATGCTCAGCCTCGTCTCCGAAGCGCTGGCGTTGCTCACGCTCGGTCTGGTGCGCGAGTGGGGTGAGACCGTGCCCGGCTGGGTACCCGTACTCGGCGGGCGGCAGGTGCCCACGATGGCCGCCGTCGCCCCCGCCCTGCTCGGCGCCGCCGGACTGTTCGGGCTGCTGGGCTGGGCCATCTACGCACAGATCGCCGGATTGGGGAGTGAATCGGGTGTGACGGACGGTACAGCGCAAACGGCCCTAATCGTGCTTTGCTATATACCGCTGATCGCCTGGCCGCCCTTGCTGACGGCGGTCGCCCTCGCCTATTACAGGCGCCGGACGGCCTGCGCATCCCCCGAGGCGGCGTGAAAGCTTACCCATCCCGATCGGCGGCCATGCGCCACGAGGCCACGCTTTCTTCCCCTATCGGGCTGAACTTTTGTTGATCGTGGGTTAGTTGGCCGTTGCATCGCCCTACCCTTCAGAGGGTGAACCAACTGATGTCCTGTGCGACCGAAGAGGTGTCCGCCGACGTGTTCGGAACGGAGTCCGCGCCCGCGGAGACGCTTCCCGGCGCGTTGCCCGCAGCGCTCCGTGCCGAACTCGTCGCTTTCCGTCGCGACCTGCACATGCACCCGGAGCTCGGCAACCAGGAGTTCCGCACCACCGCCGCCATCAAGGCCCGCCTGGAGGAGGCGGGGCTCGCGCCCCGCGTGCTCGCCGGCGGCACCGGCCTCGTCTGCGACATCGGCGAGCCGGGCGGGGTGCGCCCCATGCTCGCGCTGCGCGCCGACATCGACGCGCTGCCCATCCCCGACACCAAGCTCGGCGTGCCCTACCGCTCCACGGTGCCCGACCGCGCCCACGCCTGCGGGCACGACGTGCACACCACCGTCGTCCTCGGCGCCGGCCTGGTCTTCGCGGACCTGGCGCGCAAGGGGCAGCTGCCCTTCCCGGTGCGGCTGATCTTCCAGCCCGCCGAGGAGGTCCTGCCGGGCGGCGCCGCCGACGCCATCAAGGACGGCGCGCTCGACGGCGTCGGGAAGATCATCGCCGTGCACTGCGACCCCCGCGTCGACGCGGGCCGCATCGGGCTGCGGCACGGGCCCATCACCTCCGCCTGCGACCGCCTCGAGGTCTCGCTCGACGGGCCCGGCGGACACACCGCGCGCCCGCACCTGACCACCGATCTCGTCACCGCCGTCGCCAAGGTCGCCACCGACGTCCCGGCGCTGGTCGCCCGCCGCGCCGACGCCCGCTCGGGTCTCTCGCTGACCTGGGGCCGCATCGAGTCCGGTCACGCCCCGAACGTCATCCCGCAGCACGCCGAGCTCTCCGGGACCGTGCGCTGCCTGGACCTCAGGGCCTGGCGGCAGGCGCCCGAGCTGGTGCACGGCGCCATCCAGGAGATCGCCGACCTCTACCGCGCCAAGTCCGAGGTCAACTACGTCCGCGGTGTCCCGCCCGTCGTCAACGACGGCACCGTCGCCGACCTGCTGCGTGACGCCATGATCGAGCGGTGCGGCCCGCACTCGGTGGAGGACACCGAACAGAGCCTCGGCGGCGAGGACTTCTCCTGGTACCTGGAGCACGTGCCCGGCGCCATGGCCCGGCTCGGGGTCCGCAAGCCGGGGGAGCGCACCGTGCGCGACCTCCACCAGGGCGATTTCGACGCGGACGAGTCGGCCATCACGGTCGGCGTCGAACTCTTCACCGCCGCGGCCCTGTTGGACGCGGCACGCGAGTGACAGGCCGGGCACGCGAGTGAGGACCCGGCATGCGAGTGATACCCGGCACGAATAGGTACACGAATAGGTAACGGCCGGGCGAAAACCCGTTCCCCTCCCTTTCTACGCGCGTTAATGTGCGCCGAAATCAGCGCCGTCAACGGTGCGTTGGGGAACGTGAGGAGTACGTCCTATGCGTCGTGTATCAAGACTTTCCCAAGTGGCCGTGGCGGTGGCGTCGCTCGCCCTCGCCGCTTCGGCGTGCGGCAAGACCAGCAGCGAGGCCTCCAAGGAGGAGGGGGGCAAGGAGAAGGACTCCGGCACCTCCACGTCGTACAAGGGCAAGGGCATCGGTCTGGCCTACGACATCGGCGGGCAGGGCGACCAGTCCTTCAACGACGCCGCCTACGCGGGCTACAGCAGGGCCCGCGAGGAATTCAAGATCGGCGGTGTGGACATGGAGCCGGGCGACGGCGAGTCCAGCGCCGACAAGGTCCAGCGCCTCGAACAGCTCGCCAAGCAGGGCTACGACCCCGTGATCGGCGTCGGTTTCGTCTACGCGCCCGCTGTGGAGGCCGCTGCGAAGAAGTTCCCCGACACCACCTTCGGGATCATCGACGACAACACCGTGAAGGCGGAGAACGTCGCCGACCTGGTCTTCCACGAGGAGCAGGGCTCCTATCTGGCGGGGGTCGCCGCCGCGAAAGCGAGCAAGGCCGAGCACATCGGATTCGTGGGCGGCGTGGACATTCCGCTGATCCACAAATTCGAGGCCGGATTCGTGCAGGGCGCGAAGTCGGTCAATCCCAAGATCAAAATTGAGAAGCGGTATCTGACGGAAAAGCCCGAGGAGGGCGGCTTCAGCAGCCCCGACAAGGGGCAGAACGCAGCGAGCGGACAGATCGAGGCCGGCGCGGACGTGATCTACCACGCGGCCGGCCTCTCCGGGCAGGGCGTCATCCAGGAGGTCGGCTCGCAGAAGAAGTGGGCGATCGGCGTCGACTCCGACCAGTACAAGCAGAAGGCCCTCGCCAAGTACAAGGAGTACATCCTCGGCTCGGCGCTCAAGGACGTCGGCGGCGCGGTGTACGACCTGGCGAAGTCGGTCGTCGAGGGCAAGCCGATGAAGGGCGAGCAACGCTACGACCTGGGGTCGGGCCGCGTCGGCTTCTCCGATTCCAACCCGAGGTACAAGGCGATGAAGGACGTCGTCGCCGCCGTGGAGAAGGCCGAGAAGGACATCGTCAGCGGCAAGGTGAAGGTCAGGACGGTGCCGTAGGACGGGGCGCGGGCGGACGCGGCGACGTTGTACGTAGCACCCCGCTCGCGCCTCCCGACCCGTTGTACGTAGTACGTCGTGCGGCGCCTGGGCGCCCCTCATCAGAGGGGCGCCCACCGCCTGTTCGCCCGCCGGACGCCCCGTGGCCACAGGTCGATAACGGACCGGACAGAAGGGTTCTTATGTCAGGTCTACGCGCGTTACGCTGCGGCGAAATCCGCGCCGGGTGAGGCGCGTACGTGCATGTGCTTGCTTGACTCAAGGAGTTCGTCTCTATGCGCCGGGTGTCTCGAATAGCTGTCGCGGGCGCCGCGACCGCAGCCCTCGCCGTCTCCGTCTCCGCCTGTGGTGGCACGTCCAGTGACGCCGCCGCGAGCAAGGACGACAAGAACAAGGGCGTCGCCATCGCCTACGACGTCGGCGGCGCCGGCGACCAGTCCTTCAACGACGCCGCGACCGAGGGCATGAAGAAGGCCGCCAAGGAGTTCAAGACCGGCGAGAAGGCCGTCGAGCCCGTCGACGGCGAGTCGGACGCCGACAAGGCGCAGCGCCTGACGCAGCTCGCCAAGCAGGGCTACAACCCGGTCATCGGGGTCGGCTACGCCTACGCCCCGGCGATCAAGGAGGTCTCGGCGAAGTTCCCGAAGGTCACCTTCGGCATCGTCGACGACGAGACCGTCAAGGCCGACAACGTCTCCGACCTCGTCTTCAGCGAGCAGGAGGCGTCCTACCTCGCGGGCGTCGTCGCCGCCAAGACCACCAAGTCCAAGACGGTCGGCTTCGTCGGCGGCGTGGACGTCCCCCTCATCCACAAGTTCGAGGCGGGCTACGCGCAGGGCGTCAAGGACACGAACCCCAAGGTCAAGGTCGTCAAGCAGTACCTGACGGAGAAGGCCGAGGACGGCGGCTTCACCAGCCCCGACAAGGGCAAGACCGCCGCCCAGGGCCAGATCGAGAAGGGCGCCGACGTGGTCTACCACGCGGCGGGCCTCTCCGGTCAGGGCGTCATCGAGGCCGCCGCCGCCAAGAAGATCTGGGCGATCGGCGTCGACTCCGACCAGTACAAGCAGGACGCGCTCGCCAAGTACAAGAAGTACATCCTGACCTCGGCGCTCAAGGACGTCGCGGGCTCGGTCTACAACCTGGCGAAGGCCGTCGAGGACGGCAAGGCCAAGGGCGGCGTCGTCCGCGCCGACCTGAAGTCGGGCGGTGTCGCGCTCGCCGACTCCAACCCCGAGTTCCAGAAGATGAAGGACGTCCAGGCGGCCCTGAAGAAGGCCGAAGAGGGCATCAAGAGCGGCAAGATCAAGGTCAAGACCACGCCGTAAGGGCGTGACCGCCGGCCCGAGAGCCGTGACGGCGGCGTGATGCTCGTACGACGGGGTGTGGGGGACGATGTTTCCCCCGCGCCCCGTTCGCGCGGGCCACACACCCACCGCTGAGCAGTAACCAGCAGCACGTAACAGCAGGGGCACTGCGCGCGTAGGCGGCCCCTTTCCTTCAGGCCCTTCAGGCCCTCTGGCCCCCGAGGAGAGTGCGCCATCGACGCGTCCACCAACCCTCCGCCCATCGCCGTCGAACTCGCCGGCATCACCAAGCGCTTCCCCGGAGTCGTGGCCAACCACGACATCCACCTCACCGTCCGCAAGGGCACCGTCCACGCCCTCGTCGGCGAGAACGGCGCCGGCAAGTCGACGCTGATGAAGATCCTCTACGGCATGCAGAAGCCGGACGAGGGCACCATCACCGTCGACGGCGAGCAGGTGTCCTTCGCCGGTCCCGCCGACGCCATCGCGCGCGGCATCGGCATGGTGCACCAGCACTTCATGCTCGCCGACCAGCTGACGGTGCTGGAGAACATCGTTCTCGGCAGCGAGAAGCTGCACGGCATCGGCGGCGCGGCCCGCCGCAGGATCGTCGAGCTGTCCGACCGGTACGGCCTCGGGGTGCGCCCCGACGCGTACGTGGAGGACCTCGGCGTCGCCGACCGCCAGCGCGTGGAGATCCTCAAGGTCCTCTACCGCGGCGCCACCACGCTGATCCTCGACGAGCCCACGGCCGTCCTCGTGCCGCAGGAGGTCGACGCGCTCTTCGACAACCTCCGCGGGCTCAAGTCCGAGGGCCTGTCGGTCATCTTCATCTCGCACAAGCTGGGCGAGGTGCTGTCCGTCGCCGACGACATCACCGTCATCCGGCGCGGTACGACGGTCGGCACGGCGATCCCGTCCGAGACGACGCCGCGCCAGCTCGCCGAGCTCATGGTCGGCAGCGAACTGCCCACCCCCGAGACCGCGGAGTCGACGGTCACCGACCGCCCGATGATCCAGGTCGAGGGCCTCAAGCTGCTCGCCGACGGCGGGTCGGGCCGCGCCCTGCTCGACGACATCTCCTTCACGATCCACGAGGGAGAGGTCCTCGGCATCGCGGGCGTCGAGGGCAACGGCCAGACCGAGCTGATCGACGCGCTCATCGGCCTCAAGCACGCCGACTCCGGCGTGATCCGCATGGCGGGCGAGGACATCACCGCCGTACCGACGCGCAAGCGCCGCGAGGACGGCATCGGGTACATCCCCGAGGACCGCCACCGCCACGGCCTCCTCCTGGAGTCCCCGCTGTGGGAGAACCGCATCCTCGGCCACGTCACGGAAAAGCCGAACGCGCGCGGGTTCCTGCTGGACCTCAAGGGCGCCCAGGCCGACACCCGCCGCATCGTCGAGGAGTACGACGTCCGTACGCCCGGCATCGACGTGACGGCCGCCTCGCTGTCCGGCGGCAACCAGCAGAAGCTGATCGTCGGCCGCGAGATGAGCCACAAGCCGCGCTTTTTGATCGCCGCCCACCCCACCCGTGGCGTGGACGTCGGCGCGCAGGCGCAGATCTGGGACCAGATCCGCGAGGCCCGCCGCGAGGGCCTCGCCGTACTGCTGATCTCCGCCGACCTGGACGAGTTGATCGGCCTCTCCGACACCCTCCGCGTGATCTACCGCGGACGGCTCGTGGCGGACGCCGACCCGGCCACCATCACACCCGAGGAGCTGGGGTCGGCGATGACGGGTGCCGCCTCCGGTCACCTGGAACACGTCGAGTCCGGTGACGGCTCCGAGGAGGACGAGACCCGATGAAGAAGTTCGACAAGGAGCGCTTGCTCCTCGCCGTGGCCGGACCGGTCATCGCGCTGATCGTGGCCGTGGTGCTGACCTCGGGCGTGCTGCTCGCCTCGGGCAAGAGCCCGATCGAGCCCTACACCCTGATGTTCGAGCAGGCCACCTACTCCGACGTCCAGGTACTGATCATCAACCAGGCCGGGATGTACTACCTGGCCGCCCTCGCGGTGGCCATCGGCTTCCGGATGAACCTGTTCAACATCGGTGTCGACGGCCAGTACCGCCTCGCCGCGATGATCACCGCGGTCGTCGGCGCGCACGTCGCGCTGCCCGCCGCGCTCCAGATCCCGCTGCTGATCGTGGTCGCCATGCTCACCGGTGCCTTCTGGGCCGGTATCGCGGGCCTGCTGAAGACCACCCGGGGCGTCAGCGAGGTCGTCGCGACGATCATGCTCAACGCCATCGCGACGAGCGTCATCGGCTACCTCACGCTCACCAAGAACTTCGGCGTGCCGGTCGGCAACAACCAGACCACCGGCGTGATGAAGGAGTCGGGCTGGTTCCCCGGCATCAAGCTGGCGGGTGGCGAGGTCTACGGCTTCGTCTTCGTCGCCGTCCTCGCGGGCGTCCTGTACTGGCTGGTCCTCAACCGCACCCGCTTCGGCTTCGACCTGCGCGCCACCGGCGCCTCCGAGTCGGCCGCCGCGGCCAGCGGTGTCAACGCCAAGCGCATGGCGCTCACCGCCATGCTGATCTCGGGCGCGGTCGCGGGCCTCTCCGGCATGCCGATCCTGCTCGGCGACACCCACACCTACAGCCTCAGCTTCCCCTCGGGGCTCGGCTTCATCGGCATCGGCATCGCGCTGCTCGGCCGCAACAACCCGGTCGGCATCGCGCTCGCCGCCCTGCTCTGGGCCTTCCTCGACAAGGCGTCGCCCGCCCTCGACTACGCCCAGCCGGAGCCGTACGACAAGGAGATCGCGGTGATCATGCAGGGCATCATCGTGATCGCGGTCGTCGTCTCCTACGAGGCCGTACGCCGCTGGGGCCTGCGCCGCCAGCAGCAGCGCGTGGGCGAGGAACTGGCCGCCGCCGCACGGGCCAACGCCGAGAACGGCAACACCGGCACCAACGGCACCAACGACACCGTGAAGGAGGCGACTTCCCGATGAGCACGGCATCCGTGGTCAAGCCCCCGGCCAAGCAGCCCGCGCCGGGCCGCCGCCGCATCTCGCTCCCCGTCCTCCTGCTGATCATCGCGGGCGTCCTGGTGCTGACCTCCGTGGTCCGCATGATCACCGGCGCCGACGGCATCACGTCCACCGGCCAGATGTCGACGGCCCTGCAACTCGCCGTACCCATCGGCCTCGCGGGCCTCGGCGGCCTGTGGGCCGAGCGGGCGGGCGTGGTCAACATCGGCCTCGAAGGCATGCTGATCCTCGGCACCTGGTTCGGCGCCTGGGCCGGTTTCCAGTGGGGCCCGTGGGTCGGCGTCCTGTTCGGCATCGCCGGCGGCGCCCTCGGCGGTCTGCTGCACGCGATCGTGACGGTCACCTTCAATGTCAACCACATCGTCTCCGGTGTGGCCCTCAACATCCTCGCCCTCGGCGCCACGCGCTACCTGGCCACCTTCGCCTTCGAGGGCGAGGAGGGCGGTACGTCCAAGCAGTCGCCGCCCGTCGAATCGCTCGGCAGCTTCTCCGTGCCGGGCCTGTCCGACTGGCTCGCCGACCTCAACGGCAAGCACTGGTTCCTGGTCTCCGACCTCGCGGGCCTGCTCGGCGGCCTGTTCACCAACCTGTCGCCGCTCACCGTCGTCGCCGTCGCCATGGTGCCGCTGAGCTGGTGGGTGCTGTGGCGCACCTCCTTCGGCCTGCGGCTGCGCTCCTGCGGCGAGAACCCGATCGCCGCCGAGTCGCTCGGCGTGAACGTCTACAAGTACAAGTACCTGGCCGTCGTCATCTCCGGCGGCCTCGCGGGCCTCGGCGGCGCGTTCCTCTCCCTGGTCGCCTCCAACATCTACCTGGAGGGCCAGACCGGCGGCCGCGGCTACATCGGCCTCGCCGCGATGATCTTCGGCAACTGGATGCCGGGCGGACTCGCGCTCGGCGCGGGCCTGTTCGGTTACACCGACAGCCTGAAGCTCCGGGGCGGCGGCACGAACGTCCACGCGCTGCTGCTGCTCATCGCGATCCTGCTGGTCATCGGCGCGGTCTACCTCGCCTGGCGCAAGCGGTACGTCCCCGCGGTGCTCACCGCGGCCGTCTCCGCGCTGATGTTCCTGTGGTACGGCTTGACCGACGAGGTGCCCAACCAGGTTGTCACCGCCACCCCGTACGTGGTGACCCTGCTGGTCCTCTCGCTCTCCGCCCAGCGGCTGCGGATGCCGAAGGCGGACGGAATGCCGTACCGAAGGGGACAAGGAAAGTGACGACTGCCGCCGAGGACACCGACTGGGACGCCCTGCGGGAAGCCGCGCGCGAGGCGATGTCCCGTGCGTACGCGCCCTATTCGGGGTTCCCGGTCGGCGCCGCGGCCCTGGTCGACGACGGCAGGACGGTCTCCGGCTGCAATGTGGAGAACGCCTCCTACGGCCTCGGCCTGTGCGCCGAGTGCGGCCTGGTCTCGCAGCTCCAGCTGACCGGCGGCGGCCGCCTCACCCACTTCACGTGCGTGGACGGCAAGGGCGAGATCCTGATGCCGTGCGGCCGCTGCCGCCAGCTGCTGTACGAGTTCGGGGGCGCCGAGCTGCTCCTGGAGACGTCGTCGGGCGTGCGGACGCTGGGCGACATGCTGCCGGACGCGTTCGGGCCGCAGCACCTGAACTGAACGCGGGCCCCGCACTCCTGAGATCCGGGGATCTGTGATCTTGGGTGCGGGGCCGCCTTCATCTCGCGCGTCTATGCGCGTAGAGTCGCGAAGGTACTGACGTACGTACGCCGTTGTACTGCTGGAAGGACATGCCATGGACGTCATCTCCGTCATCCGCACCAAGCGTGACCGGGGCGAACTCAGCGACGAGCAGATCGACTGGGTCATCGACGCGTACACGCGCGGCGCGGTCGCCGACGAGCAGATGTCGTCCCTGGCGATGGCCATCCTCCTGAACGGCATGAACCGCAAGGAGATCGCCCGCTGGACCGCCGCGATGATCGCGTCCGGCGAGCGCATGGACTTCTCCTCGCTGTCCCGCCCCACCGCCGACAAGCACTCCACGGGCGGCGTCGGCGACAAGATCACGCTGCCGCTCGCCCCGCTGGTCGCCGCCTGCGGCGCGGCCGTCCCGCAGCTGTCCGGCCGTGGCCTCGGCCACACCGGCGGCACCCTCGACAAGCTGGAGGCCATCCCCGGCTGGCGCGCGCTGCTCTCCAACGAGGAGATGCTGAACGTCCTCGACGGCGTCGGCTCGGTGATCTGCGCGGCGGGCGACGGCCTGGCACCGGCCGACAAGAAGCTGTACGCGCTGCGCGACGTGACCGGCACGGTGGAGGCGATCCCGCTGATCGCGTCGTCCATCATGTCGAAGAAGATCGCCGAGGGGACGGGCTCGCTGGTCCTGGACGTGAAGGTCGGCACCGGTGCCTTCATGAAGAACCTCGACGACGCGCGTGAACTGGCCTCCACGATGGTGGAGTTGGGCACGGACAGCGGCGTACGCACGGTGGCGCTCCTCACGGACATGTCGACGCCGCTCGGCCTGACGGCGGGCAACGCCCTCGAAGTCCGCGAGTCGGTCGAGGTCCTGGCGGGCGGCGGCCCGGCGGACGTGGTCGAACTGACCCTGGCTCTCGCCCGCGAGATGCTGGACGCGGCGGGCCTGAAGGACGCCGACCCGGCGAAGGCGCTGGCCGACGGATCGGCGATGGACGTATGGCGCCGCATGATCGCGGCGCAGGGCGGCGACCCGGACGCGAAGCTGCCGGTGGCGCGCGAGCAGCATGTGGTGACGGCGCCGTCGTCCGGCGTCCTGACCCGTCTGGACGCGTACGACATCGGCGTCGCCGCCTGGCGCCTCGGCGCGGGCCGCGCCCGCAAGGAGGACGTCGTCCAGGCGGGCGCGGGCGTCGAACTCCACGCGAAGCCGGGTGAGACGGTGGAGGCGGGTGCGCCGCTGCTGACCTTGCACACGGACACGCCGGAGCGGTTCGCGTACGCGCTGGAGTCGGTGGAGGGGGCGTTCGACATCGCCCCCGCGGGGACGGCGTTCTCGGCGACGCCGATCGTGCGGGACCGGATCGGCTAGGGGGTCGGGGCCAGGGGCTGCGGGAGCGCCTCTGGCCAGGACTTACTCGCACGGGTGAACGGGATCGGTGGACCGCCGCCGGTCCCGTTCGGCATGCTGGGATCGGTGACGCACCGAAAGAGGAGACCGCCATGAGCGCACTCACCGTAGGCCACGAACCCGGCCAGGACTGGGACGACCTCGTCCGGCTCTGGGAGGAGATGGAGTGGCCCGAGGGCAGCAAGGTGGAGATCATCGAAGGGGTCATCACCGGGTCGCCGAGCCCGGCCAATCGCCACAACCTCGTCGCGGAGAAAGTGCACCGCCTGTTGTACTCCGTGCTTCCGGATGACTGGGGCGTCTTTCAGCCCCTGTCCGTCGCCGTGCCCCCGAAGCTCGGCATGTTCATCCCCGACCTCGTCGTGATCCCCCTCGCGGAAGTGGAAGCTCCGGGGACGTATGTTCCGGCCGCCGCCGCCGAACTCGTCGTCGAGGTGACCTCCCCCTCCAACGCCCGTCACGACCGCGTCAGCAAGCCCGCTGCCTACGCCGCCGCAGGCATCCCCCTCTACCTCCTCATCGACCGCTGGGCGCCCGGCGGCCCCACCATCACCCTGTACGGCGAGCCCGCGGGTGACGTCTACCGGGTCATCCAGGCCTGCAAGTTCGGTGAGACCGTGCGAATCCCCGGCCCCTTCGACCTGGACGTCGACACGAGCGCCTTCCCCCAGGACTGACCCGCGCCGGGCGTCGAACCTCCCGTGATCCGACTTGACCCGTCCCCCGAGGGACGGGTTTAGCGTTCGGGACGAACGAGGAGGTGCACATGCGTGCGGGTGAAGCGGCCGCGGCCGCCGGTGTGACGATCAAGGCGCTGCGCTACTACGAGGACTGCGGGTTGCTCAGCCCCGGCCGCGCGGCCAACGGCTACCGCGAATACAGCACCGAGGACGTCCGGCTGGCGCAGGAGATCCGCGGGCTCGGGGCGCTCGGCCTCACGCCCTCGGAGACGCGGCCGTTCCTGGCCTGCCTGCGTGCCGGCCACGAGACGGGCGATCACTGCGCGGAGTCCCTGGCCGCCTACCAGCAGAAGATCGAGGCGCTCGACCTCCTCATCGACCGGCTGACCACCGGCCGGGACCAGCTGATCCGCCGCAGGGACGCGGCGGCCCGGCGCGGTTTCCCCTCCGCCACCCAGAACCCGATGAAGGAGCCCGACGAGATGTTGCCCCGGACCGATTCCCTCCCTCAGGCCGATTCCCTCCCCCAGGCCGACCCGCTGCCTTCCGGTCTGCCCGCCCCCGTGGACGACGGCGGCGCCGCCCACCTGCCCGGCCGTACGCTCCCGCCGCTGTCGTTCACCGGCACCGACGGCCGCGACATCCGCCTGGACGCCGTCTCCGAAGGCCGCTGGGTGCTGTTCTGCTACCCGCTGACCGGGGACCCGGCGGCCGACATCCCGGAGGGCTGGAACGAGATCCCCGGCGCCCGCGGCTGCAGCCAGGAGGCGTGCAGCTTCCGCGACAACCTGGCCGCGCTGCGGGCCGAGGGCGTCGACCGCGTCCTCGCCCTGTCCTCGGACCGGGCCGACTACCAGCAGGCGCTCGTGGACCGGCTGCACCTGCCCTACCCGATGCTCTCCGACCCCGGGCTCACGCTCGCGGACGCGTTGCGGCTCCCCACGTTCGAGGCCGACGGGCAGACGCTCTACCGGCGCCTGACCCTCGTTCTGCGCGGCGCCACCATCGAGCACGTCTTCTATCCGGTCTTCCCGCCGGACACCCACGCCGACGAGGTGGCGCAGTGGTTCCGGGACCACCGGGACGCCTGACCGGCCAAGGCGGGGAGCGCCCGGCACGCCGGGCCGGCTCTGCCCGTCCGGTCGCGGCTTTCTGCCCTCGCGTACCTGGCCCCGCCGCCCCGCACCCCGTATGCAGGAGGGGAGTCGCAACCCGCGCGGGGAGAGGTCACCTTGCACCAGCACGACCACACCGGAACGACCGGGGCCGAGAAGGGTCGCCGCCCGGCCCGCAGGCCTGCCGCCGCTGGCGCGCCGTCGCCCGCGGGGCTCCTCGGTCTCCAGGCCGCCGCCGGGAACGCCGCCGTCGTGCAGATGCTGCGCCAGGCCGCACGCCCGTGGTCCCAGGAGGCGCACCAGCACGGCGCCGAGCAGCCGCGGGTGCAGCGCTCCGCCGTCCACGACGTCCTGCGCGGCGCGGGGAAGCCGCTGGACGACGCGGTCCGTACCGACATGGAGTCCCGGCTCGGCGCTGACTTCTCCGACGTACGGGTCCACGACGACGCCGCGGCCAGGGCCTCCGCGGCCGAGGTGGGCGCCCGGGCCTACACCTCCGGCAGCCATGTCGTCATCGGGGCGGGCGGCGCCGACCCGCACACCCTCGCCCATGAGCTGACCCACGTCATCCAGCAGCGGCAGGGCCCGGTCGCGGGCACCGACAACGGCGCGGGCCTGAAGGTCTCCGACCCCTCCGACCGCTTCGAGCGCGAGGCGGAGGCCAACGCCCGCCGCGTCATGACGGGCGCCGCCGCCCCTCGGACCGAGCAGGCCCCGGCGCCGGAAGCCCCCGCCGGCACCGGCATCCAGCGGTACGTGTCGGGGAACGTCAAGAGCCTGGCCAGCGAGCAGAGCGACGAGCCCTTCTTCCAGTCGCAGTCGCCGCAGGGCGTCCTGGTCCCCGACCCCGAGCGGCTCTCGAAGCACTCCGTGGACCACGCGGGTGCCCGCACCCACGACCCGTTCCGCCAGGACGACGTCGAGGCGAGCGGCGTGGAGATCGACGCGCCGCTGGGCCTGCCCCTGAGGGTCGCGGGCGACGGCACCCTGGCCGTCCACGACACCGAGCGTGAGCCGAAGGAGTTCTACGCGACGTCAGACGTCCTCGCCGCGAGCAACACCGCCCTCGAAGGCGTGGGAAGCACCTACCGGCTCCAGGCGCGCGGGCAGCAGATCTCCGTGCAGCACCCCGCGGAGCCCAGCCGGTCCGTCGTACTCAAGCGGGTGCAGCCCATCCTGGCCGACCGCCCGCAGGACACGGCCGAGTCGGGGTTCGTGAATCTGCTGAAGAGCGAATGCATCGACGTGGCGCGGGAGTTGATGGGTGGCGGCAGGCAGACGGACGTCGTCCTGGAGGGCCGGGAGAACATGCCCTGGGGGGACAGGACGGTCGACTCGGTGGCCAACCAGCTCGCCGACTCGGCCGGCGCGCCGGCCGGCCCCACCCCGCAGCGGTACGGCGGCGCCCTGCGCGAGCACCCCGAGCAGATGGACGAGGCGGCGAGCGGACTCGGCGTGAACAAGGCCGCGGCTCCCGTGGTGGGCGAGGGCTATACGACGGTCTCCCTCGGCCAGAGCGACCGGCTCGACTTCGCCGAGTCCGCCACCCCCACCGAACGGCCGCAGGACATCTGGGGCTTCCACTTCGCGGGCGTCGCCGCGCTGAGCGCCGACGGCCGCGACCGCGTCACCCTGGAGAACTACACGCGGACCGGCAACTCCGGGGACGCGCTCCTGGAACTGCTCCCCAAGCTCGTGGAGGAGTTCAAGAAGAAGACCGCCAGGCTGTGGCGCCCGCAGGGCAAGCCTCTGCCCCGCGGCTCCGAGATGGACCAGGTGAACAAGCTGCTCCAAGGGCTCGCGGGCAGCGCCCAGCGGGGCGGGGAGGAGTTCGCGCGGCTGTCGAGCGCGAAGAACGAGTGGAACAGCAAGTGGTTCTTCCGCATGTACGGCTCCGGGGCGGGCCAGACCTTCCACGAGCAGCAGTACGACAACGGGCGCGGCGACTTCGTGAACCCCCTGACCCTGCGCGTGCGCAAGCGGCCACCGGAGCAGACGGGCTGACGCCCGCGCCGGGGGCCGCCGGGATCACCGATGAGTTCCGCCCGCCGCGCGAGTCCACCTTGCGTGGCTGAATCCGAAGCGAACCTCATCCTCATCGAGGGCCCCCTGCGCGCGGCCGACGTCCCGCGGCTGTGCGCGCGGGTCGCGGCCGCCCGCCACGGGCCCGGCCACGATGTGATCTGTGACGTCGGCGGCGTCACCACCGCCGACCTCGCGACCGTCGACGCCGTCGCCCGGCTGCACCTCGCCGCCCGCAGGGCCGGGGGCCGGATCCGGCTCAGGAACCCCACCCCCGCCCTGCTGGCGCTGCTCGGTCTCGTCGGTCTGACCGAACTGCTCGGGCTAGTCGTCGAGATGGAGGGGCACCCCGAACAGCGGGAACCACCGGGGGGTGTCCAGGAAGCAGTGGAAGCCGGCGATACGGCCCTGTGAGATCTCGATGACCTGGATGCACCACGGCATGAAGCCGCCGTTGTCCGGGTCGGGCTTGTACTGGGCGAAGCCCGGCGTGCCGTTCACGTTCACCGGCAGGAGGCGGCCGTTGGCACAGGCGGCACCCATCGTGGACATGAAGCCCGTGATGTCCGCCGTGCCGCGCAGCCACAGGTCGAACGGCGGCATCGTCATGACGGCGTCCTCGGCGAGCAGCGCCGTGAGCGCCGCCATGTCGTACCCCTCGAAGGCGGCGACATAGCGCTCCAGGAGCTTCTGCTGCTCCTCGTCGAGCGGATCGGAGACGGCCGTGTCGTCCTCCGGGCGCTCGGCGAGGGTGGCGCGGGCCCGCTGGAGCGCGCTGTTCACCGAGGCGACGGAGGTGTCGATCAGCTCGGCGACCTCACTGGCCTTCCAGGCGAGCACCTCGCGCAGGATCAGCACCGCCCGCTGCTTGGGCGGCAGGTTCTGCAGGGCGGCGACGAACGCCAGGCGCACCGACTCCTTGGCGACGGCGGCCTCCGCGGGGTCGTCCGGGGTGGGCAGCACACGGGCGTCCGGCATCGGCTCCAGCCAGGTGTTGTCCGGGCGGGGGGTGAGTGCCGCCTGCGCCAGCGGGGCGGCGGCGGTCAGGTCCATGGGGCGGGCGCGGCGGTTGCCGGCGTTCAGCATGTCCAGGCAGACGTTCGTCGCGATGCGGTAGAGCCAGGAGCGGATGCTGGAGCGGCCCTCGAACTTCTCGAAGCTGCGCCAGGCCCGCACCATCGTGTCCTGCACGGCGTCCTCGGCCTCGAAGGCCGAGCCCAGCATCCGATAGCAGTACCCGGTCAGCTCGACCCGGTATTTCTCCAGCGTGACGTCCAGGTCGGTCGTCGTCCCTGCGATGTCGCTCATCCCCACCCACCCCTGCGGCTTCCGAGAAGGGCCCGACAGTGGGGCCCGACACACCGGAAGCTACCGCAGCCCACTGACAACGGCCCCCGGAGTGGGAAAACCCGCAGGTGGAATCAGCGGCAGCGGCAGATTCGGTACCTCAGCAGGAGCGCACGACGAGCCCGCGCCGCCGCTCCGTCCGCGCCGCGTGCGAGCCCCACACCGTCACCGACACGACGCCGAGCACCGCGAGGAGACCGAGCCCCACCGTCCCGGCCCAGCCGCCCGCGTGGAAGGCGACCGCGCCGAGCGTGCCGCCCGCGCTGGAGCCCAGGTAGTACGCCGACTGGTAGAGCGCCGATGCCTGCGCGCGCCCGGTCGTGGCCGTCCGGCTCACCGACGACGACGCGACCGCGTGCCCCGCGAAGAACCCGGCGGTGATCAGCACGAGCCCCAGCAGGACCAGGACCAGCGAGGACGACAGGGACAGCAGCAGCCCGCCCGCCGTCGTGCCCACCGCCAGGTACAGCGCCCCGCGCCGCCCGAGCCGGGCCACCAGCTTCCCGGCCGCCGCCGAGGAGACCGTACCGACGAGGTAGACGAGGAAGATCGAGCCGATGACGCCCTGGGGGAGCGAGAACGGCGCCTCGGTGAGCCGGTAGCCGATCACCGTGTAGACCGCGCCGAAGACGGTCATGAACAGCGCCCCGATCGCGTACAGCCGGCACAGGAGCGGATCCGACAGGTGCGTACGGACCGTCCGCGCCAGCGCCTTGGGGTTCAGAGAGCCCGGCGTGAAGTGCCGCGGCGCGGGCAGCAGCGCGCGGAAGGCGACCGCGCACAGCACCGCGACGACGCCCACGACGGCCAGCGCCGCGCGCCAGCCCCAGGCCTGCGCCACCCAGCCCGTGATGATGCGGCCGCTCATGCCGCCGATGGAGTTGCCCGCCACGAACATGCCGATCGCGGCGACCAGGGCCTTCGGCCGCACCTCCTCGGCGAGGAACGCCATCGCGGACGCCGGGAGCCCCGCGAGGGCCGCGCCCTGCACGGCGCGCAGCGCGATGAGGACCTCCACCGAGGGCGCGAAGGGGACGAGGAGCCCGACCGCCACCGCGACGCTCAAGGACGCCGTCATCATCGCGCGCCGCCCGAAGCGCTCGCTGAGCGCGCTCAGCGGAAGGACGAAGAGGGCCAGTGCGCCCGTGGCCGCCGAGACCGTCCAGCTCGCCGTGCTCGCGCTCGCGCCGAAGTCGGCGGAGACCAGCGGCAGCAGGGCCTGCGTGGAGTAGAGGAGGGCGAAGGTGGCGACGCCCGCGAGGAAGAGCGCGAAGCTCATCCTGCGGTAGCCGGGACCGCCCGGCGTCAGACGGGAATCGGCGGCGGGGGACGACGGAGTGAGGGCGACCGCATGGGTGGCGGACGCCCCGCTACTGGCAGGAGGCATGCCACGAACGTACGGCCGGTTTTTTGATGCGTCCAATGCATGGAAACGCCATAATCGTTCCCATGCAGCATCAGCACAGGTCACAGCCGCACCTGTCACACAACAGTGACGTGGAGGACATCGTCACGCTGCTCGCGCCACGCCTCGCGTACTTCGCGGGCGTCGCCCGCACCGAGCACGTCACGCGCGCCGCCCAGGAGATGCAGATCCCCCAGTCGACGCTCTCCCGCGCCCTCGTACGGCTCGAACGGGACCTCGGCGTCGGCCTGTTCACGCGCCGCGGCCGCACCGTCTCGCTCACCCCGGCCGGCCGCACCTTCCTCGCCTCGGTCGAGCGGGCGCTCGGCGAGGTGGAGCGCGCCGCCGAGTCCGTGCGCGCCGACGCCGACCCGGCCTCCGGCAAGGTCGCCTTCGGGTTCCTGCACACCATGGGCTCCGAGACCGTGCCCGGCCTGATCCGCGCCTTCCGCGCCGATCACCCGAGGGTGCGCTTCAGCCTCGTACAGAACTACGGCGAGGCGATGCTGGAGCGGCTGCGCGCGGGCGAGCTGGACCTCTGCCTCACCTCGCCCGTGCCGGACGCGCCCGACCTGGTCGCCCGCCGCCTCGACGAACAGCGCCTGCGCCTCGTCGTGCCCGACGACCACCGCCTCGCCGCCCGCAAGCGGATCCGCCTCGCCGAAGCCGCCGACGAGGCCTTCGTGACCCTGGAGCCCGGCTACGGCCTGCGCCGCATCACCGACGACCTCTGCCAGGAGGCGGGCTTCAAGCCCCGCGTGGCCTTCGAGGGCGAGGAGGCGGAGACCCTGCGCGGCCTGGTCGCGGCAGGGCTCGGCGTCGCCCTCCTGCCGCCGCCCGCCGTGCCCCGCCCGGGCGTCGTGGAGCTGACGGTGACGGGCCAGCGGGCGGTCCGCGAGATCGGCGTGGCGTGGCTCGCGGGGCGCCCCGACACTCCGCCGGTCGCCGCGTTCAAGGAGTTCCTGGTGAGCAGGAAGGGAAAGCTGCTGCAGCAGTCGACGTGAGCGTCCCGGCGGGTCTCACCGCCGCGACACCCGCCCGAAGCCGCAGGCAAGCGGCATGCGCAGTCCCAGTGGCGGCGGCGCCGCGAGCGCGTCCTCCAGCGGCCGCGCGAAGTCCGTGCCGAAGAGTGTGCCCCGTACGAAGTCCGAGGCCAGCGCCTGCACTTCGTCCTGGTGCTGATGGAGCCGGTGGCCGTCGGAGTGCACCTCGAACCGGCACACGTCGCGGTTCGCCTTCTTCGCGCGCTCCGCGAAGCGGAACGACAGCTCCGGGTCGGTCCGCTCGTCGTTCGTGCCGTGCACGATCAGCACCCGCCGCCCCACGAGCTGCTTCACCGGCTCGGGCGGCGCCGCCACGTCGTCCTCGGGCAGCCAAGGAGCGATCGCGAGAACGGAGTTGACCGCCGGGTGCCCGCCCGTACGCAGCGCCGCCCGGCCGCCCATGTCCACGCCGGCCAGGCAGACCGGGACGTCGCCGTAGCGACGTACGACCTCGTCCGCCGCCCACGCCGTGTCCTCGGCCTGCTGCGCCTGCGCGCCGTTCCAGCCCCGGCAGCGGTAGTGCACGACGTGCGTGGCGAGACCCGCCTCGCGTCCGTCCTGGGCCAGCCTGCGGCCCAGCGCGCGCACCGTCCCGGCCGCCAGCGGCCAGGGTCTGCGGGTGGACGTCTCGCAGCCGCCGGGCAGCAGCAGGACCACACCGCTCACCGCCGAGGGCGCCGTCCCGATCACGCGCCCGAGCCTGGGACCCGCAGGCCCCGCCGTCCCTTGCTGTGCCATGACAGAACAGTGTCAGAAGCCATGGTGTACGCCACCCGTCCGCAGGGTCACTGTTACGTATCGACCAGTGAGTTCTACGCGCGTAGGCGTTAGAGTGCCGAAATGACGAGCCAGACCATCACGGGCGGTCACACGGACCGCGACACGCCCAGCGCCGACCAGATCCGCCGCGCCCCCAAGGTGCTCCTCCACGACCACCTCGACGGCGGCCTGCGCCCCGGCACGGTCGTCGACCTCGCCCGCGAGTGCGGCTACGAAGGCCTGCCCGAGACCGACGCCGACAAGCTCGGCATCTGGTTCCGCGAGGCGGCCGACTCCGGCTCCCTGGAGCGGTACCTGGAGACCTTCGCGCACACCTGCGCGGTGATGCAGACGAAGGACGCCCTCAAGCGCGTGGCGGCCGAGTGCGCCGAGGACCTCGCCGAGGACGGCGTCGTCTACGCCGAGATCCGTTACGCCCCCGAGCAGCACCTGGAGTCCGGCCTCACCCTCGAAGAGGTCGTCGAGGCGGTCAACGACGGCTTCCGCGAGGGCGAGCGCCGCGCGAAGGCGAACGGACACCGCATCCGCGTCGGCGCCCTGCTCACCGCCATGCGGCACGCCGCCCGCGCCCTGGAGATCGCCGAACTCGCCAACCGCTACCGCGATCACGGCGTCGTCGGCTTCGACATCGCGGGCGCCGAGGCGGGCTTCCCTCCCACCCGCCACCTCGACGCCTTCGAGTTCCTCAAGCGCGAGAACAACCACTTCACGATCCACGCGGGCGAGGCCTTCGGCCTGCCCTCGATCTGGCAGGCCCTCCAGTGGTGCGGCGCCGACCGCCTCGGCCACGGCGTGCGGATCATCGACGACATCGAGATCGCCGAGGACGGCAGCGTCACCCTGGGCCGCCTCGCGTCGTACGTACGCGACAAGCGCGTCCCGCTGGAGATGTGCCCGACGTCCAACCTCCAGACGGGCGCCGCCACTTCCTACGCCGAGCACCCCATCGGGCTGCTGCGCAAGCTGCATTTCCGCGCCACGGTGAACACCGACAACCGTCTGATGTCCGGCACCAGCATGAGCCGGGAATTCGAGCACCTGGTCGGCACCTTCGGCTACACGCTCGACGACATGCAGTGGTTCACGGTCAATGCGATGAAATCAGCGTTCATTCCATTCGATGAACGCCTCGCCATGATCAATGACGTGATCAAGCCCGGCTACGCCGAGCTGAAGTCCGAGTGGCTGTTCCGCCAGACCGTCTCGACCAGCGCTTCTGCCGGTAACTGACGGCGGTCGCGCCTCCTCGCGCGACGCTTCGGCGGCCGGGTTCTCGTCACCCGGCCGCCTTTTCGCCGTCCGGTGCCCGTGATTTGTGGTGTGCGCGGTCGTTGAACCGCGCAGATCCCCGTCATCGACATCACAAGGACGCATTGACGATGAAGCAGTCTGCTGCCAAGACCCTCGGTGTCGCCGTTCTCGGTGCCGCCTTCGCCGCCGCCGGTGCCGGCGCCGCGAACGCCGCCCCCGGCGTCCCGGACGCGGCCGCGGCCCTCGGCCAGGTCGCCTCGGTCCTCCCCCTGGAGCAGGCCGCCAAGACGCTGCCCGCGGGCAGCCCGGAGGCCGTGGCCGCCGGAAAGAGCGTCCTCGCCGGTGGCCTGCAGGCCGCGGGGAACGCCGACAGGGCCGCGGCCGCGGCCCAGCAGGCCGACGGCAAGGGCGGCAAGGGTGGCAAGGGTGGCAAGGGCGGCAAGGGTGGCAAGCCGGCCTCCCCGCTCCAGGGGCTGCTCGGTGGCGTGCCCATCACGGGCAGCGGCCTCAACGGCCTGCCGCTCGGCTGATCCTTCTCGCGTACACACCGATGGGGCGCCCCTCCACCCGGAGGGGCGCCCCATCGCGTCGTCACCAGGCCCGGCGGGCCTTGTCCTCGGAGGGGAGCAGCACCCACAGGGCTATGTAGAGCAGGAACTGGGGGCCGGGGAGCAGGCAGGAGGCCACGAAGATGACGCGCATCGTGGTCGCGGAGGTGCCGAAGCGCTGGGCCAGGGAGGCACACACTCCGCCGATCATCCGGCCGTGGGTGGGGCGGGCAAGGGCGGTCATGGCGGGCTCCTTAACGAACCGTGGGGAGAGGCCTCTGCGTGTGCCTCGATGTCTTCACGCTACGGTTGCCAAGTACCCCAAAGCATCGCTCTATGGTGCGATCCCGACCCTGGGAATCGTCGGGGTCGACCCCTGAGGGGCCTCCTCCCGCAGAAGGGCCGTGACGCGTCGCGGATCATCATGGCGGCGGAGCCTCGCCCTGGCCGCGGGCACCACGGCGACATGCGCGAGGGCCACCCCGAGGGTGTTCAGGAGCAGCGAGTCGATGTCGACGACCTGCCCGGGCACGCCGGTCTGGAGCAGTTCGATGCCGAGCGAGAGCAGCGCCCCCGCGGCGACCGTGCGCACCAGGGAACCCCACGGCGAGACGACGAGCCGGCCGCCGGCCAGGGGCAGCAGCACACCGAGCGGGGCGAGCAGCAGCAGGGCCTCGCCGATCCGGCGGGCCGCCTGGAGGCCGCCGAGCGCCAGATCCGCCTTGATCCCGGCGAGCGGCCGCAGATTCGCGGCGCTCACCCAGGGCACGTCCAGCGGACGCAGCGTGATCCATCCGACGAGCAGAAGGTGCGCGACGAGGAGGAATCCTCCCGCCGCGCGGAAGCGGATGGCGGCAACGCGGCCGCCCGAGCCATGACGCACGCCCCTCAAGACGTCAGAGGCGGCAGGATCGGTTCCGCGTACCGGCGGCGGTTACCGCTCGGGCTTGACGGTCTTGGCGGGCGGCGCCACCGTGCCGGGCCGGGAGCGGACCTCCGGGGTGCAGGCGTAGCGCCGCAGGGGGCCGTCCGCGGGGCCGCCCATGATCACCGTGTGGTCCTCCGCGGCCGCCGCGCTGCCGGCCAGCGTGCAGACGATCTGGGCGAGCGCGAACGCGGACAGCTCCTCCGGCGGCTCACTGAAGCGCAGCGCTTCCTCGGGGTCGCCCTCGGCGGGACCGGAGACCGTGGTGCCGCCGCGTACGTCCGTGGCGAAGCCCGCGTCCTTCTCGGAGTCCGACGGAGGCGTGGCCAGCTCGTCGAGGAGGGCCTGCGCGATCGCCACACGGTCGGTGGCCGCCTTCTCCCCGGGGATCCGCACCGTCCGGTCGACCGTCACCAGCTGGGCCGCGCACACCAGGAAGACCTGCGCCGGCACCCCGCTGCCCGACTGCGAGGCGATGCTGGAGCCCGACATGACGCACGGCACCCGCGACGGCGCGGGCCCGAAGTCCGTCGGCACCTCCGTCGACCTGATCCCGCACCCGGCGAGCGCGGCCGCCAGCAGGACGGCGGCCACCGCGGCACGCATCCGTCGCCCGTTCACGCCTGGCCTCCCTCGGTGCAGCCGACGGCGTCATCGCTGTCATGGCCCCCGCCGCCGTCACCCTCACCGTCGCCGTCGCTCTCGCACGGCAGCCACAGCGTGAAGACGGCGCCGCCGTCGGGGCAGTTGGCGGCGGTGATCCCGCCGCCGTGGATGTGCGCGTTCTCCAGGGCGATGGAGAGCCCGAGCCCGCTGCCCTCGGACCGCGGCCGGGACGCGCTCGCCTTGTAGAAGCGGTCGAAGACGTGCGGCAGGACGTCCTCCGGGATGCCGGGTCCGTGATCGCGTACGGCGATGACGAGCCGGGCGTCCGCCAGGCGCACGGAGACCTCCACCGGGGAGCCGCCGTGCTTGAGGGCGTTGCCGATGAGGTTGGCCAGGATGACGTCGAGGCGGCGCGGGTCGAGGCGGGCGGTGATGCCGCGCTCGGCGTCCAGCTCGACCGCGTCCAGCCAGGCCCGCGCGTCGATGCACGCCGTGATCTGGTCGGCGATGTCCACGTCGTCCAGGACGAGGCGCGCGGTGCCCGCGTCGAAGCGGGTGACCTCCATGAGGTTCTCCACGAGGTCGTTGAGGCGCCGCGTCTCGCTCACCACGAGCCGGACGGCCGGCTCGATCATCGGGTCGACGGAACCGGTCTCCGCGTCGAGCTCCTCCTCCAGGACCTCGGTCACCGCGGTGATCGCGGTCAGCGGCGTACGCAGCTCGTGCGACATGTCGGCGACGAAGCGCCGGGACGCCTCGTCGCGGGCGCTCATGTCGGCGACCTTCTTCTCCAGGTTCTCGGCGGTCCTGTTGAACGTCCGCGAGAGATCGGCGAGTTCGTCGGTGCCGGAGACGCGCAGCCGGGTGTCGAGCTTGCCCTCACCGAGCCTGCGCGCGGCGACGCCGAGCCGGTGCACGGGTTTGAGCACGGTCGTGGCCGCGGCCTGCGCGAGCAGCGCCGAGCCGATCAGCGCCAGGGCCGTGGCGATGGCGAGGGACCAGCCCAGCGAGCTGAGGTCCTTGGCCTCGGGCTCCAGCGACTTCAGCATGTAGCCGGTCGGGCCGCCGCCGATCACCGTGGCGCCACCGATCAGGTAGGGGGTGCCGTGGTCCACGGTCCGCTGCCAGTACAGGTGGTGGGCGGCGTCGTTGCCGGAGGTGAGCGGCTGCTTCTTGAGCACGGCCTTCTGGAGCGCGTCCGGCACCTCGGCGAGGGTGAACGCGTCCAGGTCGGAGTAGCCGACGATCCGGCCGCCGTCCTTCTTCTCGGCGACCAGGAGCACGCTGTAGCGCTGGCTGCTGTTCGCCATCTGCCCGGCGGCCGCCTGGAGTTCCTCCTGCGACGGGTTGGGCCGCAGCGCGCCCACCCGGGTCTGCATCTGCTGGCGGAAGTCCTTGAGCGCCGCGTCCTGGGCGCGCGTCAGCACGGCCTCGCGGTTGAGCCAGTACGCGATGCCGGACGCGGAGACGGCGGCGGTGAGCGCCACCAGGCCGAACACCACGACGAGCCGCAGCCGCAGGCTCGTGAAGCGCAGCCCGGCCAGGGCGGCCTTGCGTGCCGCGGGCAGGCCGCGGAGCTTGTCGTGCGCTTTGGTCACTGAGGGGTGTCCAGCCGGTATCCGACCCCGCGCACCGTGCGGATCAGCGTGGGCGACGAGGGGACGTCCTCGACCTTGGCGCGCAGCCGCTGCACGCAGGCGTCGACGAGCCGCGAGTCACCGAGGTAGTCGTGCTCCCACACCAGACGCAGCAACTGCTGCCGCGACAGGGCCTGTCCGGGCCTGCGGCTCAGCTCCAGGAGCAGCCGCAGCTCGGTCGGGGTGAGCTGGAGGTCCTCGCCGTTCTTCGTCACGGTCATCGCGGCCCGGTCGATGACGAGCGAACCGAACGTCGCCGCGTCATTGGCCTCCCGCTCCCCGCGCCGCAGCACGGCCCGGATCCGGGCGTCGAGGACCCGCCCCTGCACGGGCTTGACCACATAGTCGTCGGCGCCGGACTCCAGGCCCACCACCACGTCGATGTCGTCGCTGCGCGCGGTGAGCAGAATGATCGGCAGCTGGTCGGTGCGCCGGATGCGACGGCACACCTCGAACCCGTCGATGCCCGGCAGCATCACATCCAGCACGATCAGGTCGGGCCGCTGCTCACCGAGCAGTTTCAGACCGTCCTCGCCGGTGGCAGCAGTGGCCACCCGGTGCCCCTGGCGCGTCAGCGAAAGCTCCAGGGCCGTCCGGATGGCGTCGTCGTCCTCGATCAGCAACAGGGAAGGCACGGACGTCATTCTGTCCCATGCTCGGCCCCAGTTCGACTGCTGGACCGCTCCCACACCGCACCCTCACGCGCGAAAGGGGCGCCGAACCCCTGTGACAGGCCTGTGACAGTCGGCGGACACCGTCATGAAGTGGGTCCGGCAGAGTTCTGGTCACACGCAAGAAGCACGGAACCAAGACGGAACAAGCCGGACTCCACCGACGGGGGGCGCGAGATGAACACGCTGCACAGCACCAGCTCAAGCGCAGTTGTCACGCGTCTCCACGATGTCGGGCGGGGCTCTGAGAAGTCCGGTGCCGTGAGCGGGCGGGGGTGCGCTCGCGGCATCGGGCGTCAGCACACCGCGTACATGACGGTGGTTGACGCGCCGCACGGGGGAAGCGCGTACAGGGAGGGCTCGGGGGAGCGGAAGACCTTCTCGGAGACGGTGAACGCCGAAGCGGCGTTCACCGCCTACGTCCAGGAACGCCGCGCCTCTCTGTACGCAACGGCCTACCACCTGACCGGCGACCGCTTCGAGGCCGAGGACCTGCTGCAGAGCGCCCTCTTCTCGACGTACCGCGCCTGGGACAGGATCAGCGACAAGGCGGCGGTCGGGGGCTACCTCCGTCGCACCATGACCAATCTGCACATCAGCGCGTGGCGCCGCCGCAAGCTGAACGAGTACCCGACCGAGGAGCTGCCGGAGACGGTGGGCGACACGGACGCGATGCGCGGCACGGAGCTGCGCGCGGTCCTGTGGCAGGCCCTGGCCCGGCTGCCCGAACTCCAGCGCACGATGCTGGTCCTTCGCTACTACGAGGGCCGCACCGACCCGGAGATCGCGGACATCCTCGACATCAGCGTGGGCACGGTGAAGTCCAGCATCTGGCGGTCGCTCCGCCGGCTGCGCGAGGACGAGGTCCTCAGCTTCGGCCGTGACCAGGAGGAATCCTTCGGCGAGTTGGTCGCCTGAGGATCGGGGGGAACACGGGGGCCGTCGCTCCGGGGGGACGCGGCGGAAGCACGGGGGAAACAAGTGGCGGGACCGGAAGGCCGGGGGGTCTTTCCGGTCCTTCTGCTTGTCCGGCTCGTCCGGCCCCTCAGAGGACGTCGGCGCGTGCCGCGACGCAGCGGCCCGCCGCGGCGGCGGCGACCCGCCCGAGCGCCTCGTCCTTGCCGCAGGGGTGCGCCCCGAGTGCGACCTGCCGGGCCACGATCGCGCGCTCGGCGCGCATGAGCCGCCATCCCCTGCGCAGGAGGAACGGCACGGACTTGCGGCCTTCCCGCAGATCCCGCAGCAGCCGCCGCCGGAACGTGGTGGAGGGCCGCCCCCGCAGGCAGATCGCGTCGGCGAGCACACCGGCCCGCCGGCACCGCTCCACGATGTCCGCGGCGAAGATGCCCTCCGCGATGAACAGGGGCGTGCGCTCGATGTCGAGCGTCCCCTGCCCGACGCGCGCGCTGGTCGCGATGTCGTACACCGGGACGCGCGTACGCCCCGTGCGGCACAGCTCCTCGATGGCGGCGACGGCGACGTCGGCGTCCCACGAGGCGGGGGAGTCCCAGTCGATGTCCGAACTGCCCGGGACCTGCGGCAGCGTGGGGTCGCCGGCTTCCTTGTAGAAGTCGTCCAGGCACAGCACGGGCAGCCCGGCGCGGGCGGCGAAGGACGACTTGCCCGAGCCGGAAGGGCCGCAGAGCAGCACGACGCGGGTGGGTATCGGGGGATGAGAGCTCACGAGAGAACAGTGTGCGGCATCGCGCCGCACGGGGAAGCCCCGGTCTCCTGGACGGAGGAGGCCGGGGCTTCGGTGCGGCGGGCGGCTGCGGGCGGCTAGTAGGCCGAGCCGGAGGCGCCCAGGGAGCCCGTGGGGTGCCAGACCGTCTTGGTCTCCAGGAAGGCCGTCAGGCGGCTCGTGCCGGGGTCGGCGCCGAAATCCACAGGCTGTGGACGCAGGACGCGCTTCAGGTTGTCGGCGGCCGCGATCTCCAGGTCGCGCGCGAGGTCCGCGTCCGCGCCCGTAAGGTCGATGGCGTTGACGTCCTGGTGCGCGGCGAGCGGGGCCGCGATCTCGGCCGTCCTGCCGGTGAGGACGTTGACCACACCGCCGGGCACGTCGGAGGTCGCGAGGACCTCGCCCAGCGAGAGCGCCGGGAGCGGGGCCTTCTCGGAGGCGACGACGACGGCCGTGTTGCCCGTCGCGATCACCGGGGCGAGCACCGAGACCAGGCCCAGGAACGACGACTCCTGGGGCGCGAGCACCGCGACGACGCCCGTCGGCTCCGGCGTCGAGAGGTTGAGGAACGGGCCCGCGACCGGGTTCGCCCCGCCCGCGAGCTGGCCGATCTTGTCGGTCCAGCCCGCGTACCAGACCCAGCGGTCGATCGCCGCGTCCACCACGGCGGCGGCCTTGGACTTCGACAGGCCCTCGGCGTCCGCGACCTCGCGCACGAACTGGTCGCGGCGGCCCTCCAGCATCTCGGCGATGCGGTAGAGGACCTGGCCGCGGTTGTACGCGGTCGCGCCCGACCAGCCGCCGAACGCCTTGCGCGCCGCCACGACGGCGTCACGCGCGTCCTTGCGGGACGACAGCGGCGCGTTCGCCAGCCACTTGCCCTTTGCGTCGGTCACTTCGTACACCCGGCCGCTCTCGGAACGCGGGAACTTCCCGCCGACGTACAGCTTGTAGGTCTTCAGGACCGTGAGTCGGTCAGACATCGAGGTACGCCTCCAGTCCGTGACGGCCGCCCTCGCGGCCGTAACCCGACTCCTTGTAGCCGCCGAACGGCGAGGTCGGGTCGAACTTGTTGAATGTGTTGGCCCAGACGACGCCCGCCCGGAGCTTGTTCGCGACCGCGAGGATGCGCGAGCCCTTCTCCGTCCAGATGCCGGCGGAGAGCCCGTACTGCGTGTTGTTGGCCTTGGCCACGGCCTCGTCCGGCGTGCGGAAGGTCAGCACCGAGAGCACCGGGCCGAAGATCTCGTCGCGGGCGACGGTGTGCGCCTGCGTGACGTTCGTGAAGAGCGTCGGCGCGAACCAGTAGCCCGACGTGGGCAGTTCGCACGCCGGCGACCAGCGCTCGGCGCCCTCCGCCTCGCCGGTGTCGGCGAGCGCGGTGATGCGGGCCAGCTGCTCGGCGGAGTTGATGGCGCCGATGTCGGTGTTCTTGTCGAGCGGGTCGCCGAGGCGCAGGGTCGACAGGCGCCGCTTCAGCGAGTCGAGCAGCTCCTCCTGGACCGACTCCTGTACGAGGAGACGCGAACCGGCGCAGCAGACCTGGCCCTGGTTGAAGAAGATGCCGGTGACGATGCCCTCGACGGCCTGGTCGATGGGGGCGTCGTCGAAGACGATGTTCGCGCCCTTGCCGCCCAGTTCGAGGGTGACCTTCTTGTCCGTGCCCGCGACCTGGCGGGCGATCTCCTTGCCGACGGCCGTGGAGCCGGTGAAGGCGACCTTGTTCACGTCGGGGTGGGAGGTCAGGGCCGCGCCCGCGTCGCCGTAGCCGGGAAGGATGTTGACGACGCCCTTGGGCAGGCCCGCCTGACGGCAGATGTCCGCGAAGAACAGGGCGGACAGCGGGGTGGTCTCGGCGGGCTTAAGGACGACCGTGTTGCCGGTCGCGAGGGCCGGGGCGATCTTCCAGGCCAGCATAAGGAGCGGGAAGTTCCAGGGGATGACCTGGCCCGCGACGCCGAGGGGCGCGGGGTTCGGGCCGTACCCCGCGTGGTCGAGCTTGTCGGCCCAGCCCGCGTAGTAGAAGAAGTGCGCGGCGACCAGGGGGAGGTCGGCGTCGCGGGTCTCCTTGATCGGCTTGCCGTTGTCCAGCGTCTCCAGGACGGCCAGCTCGCGGCTGCGCTCCTGGATGATGCGGGCGATGCGGAAGAGGTACTTGGCGCGCTCGGCGCCCGGCAGCGCCGACCACTTCTCGAAGGCCTTGCGGGCGGCCTTCACCGCGCGGTCGACGTCCTCGGAGCCGGCCCGCGCGACCTCGGAGAGGACCTCCTCGGTGGACGGGGAGACCGTCTTGAAGACCTTGCCGTCGGCGGCCTCGGTGAACTCGCCGTCGATGAACAGGCCGTACGACGGGGCGATGTCGACGACCGAGCGGGACTCGGGCGCGGGTGCGTACTCGAAAGGAGTGGAGGTCATGGGTCAGTCCACCGTCACGTAGTCAGGGCCGGAGTAGCGGCCGGTGGCCAGCTTCTGCCGCTGCATCAGCAGGTCGTTGAGGAGCGACGAGGCGCCGAAGCGGAACCAGTGGTTGTCGAGCCAGTCCGGGCCCGCCGTCTCGTTCACCAGGACGAGGAACTTCACCGCGTCCTTGGTCGAGCGGATGCCGCCCGCGGGCTTCACCCCGATCTGTACCCCGGTCTGCGTGCGGAAGTCGCGGACGGCCTCCAGCATCAGGAGGGTGTTGGCCGGGGTGGCGTTGACGCCGACCTTGCCGGTCGAGGTCTTGATGAAGTCGGCGCCCGCGATCATGCCGATCCAGCTGGCGCGCTTGATGTTGTCGTACGTCGACAGCTCACCGGTCTCGAAGATGACCTTCAGGCGGGCGGTGCCGCAGGCCTCCTTCACGGCGCGGATCTGCTCGAAGACGGTCATGTAGTCCCCGGAGAGGAAGGCTCCGCGGTCGATGACCATGTCGATCTCGTCGGCGCCGGCCGCGACGGCCTCGCGCACGTCACCGAGCTTCACCTCGATGGCGGCGCGGCCCGCGGGGAAGGCGGTCGCGACGGACGCGACCTTCACGCCGCTGCCCGCGACGGCCTCCTTGGCGGTGGCGACCATGTCCGGATAGACGCAGACGGCCGCGGTGCGGGGCGTCTCCCGGTCGGTCGGGTCGGGGTGGACGGCCTTCGCGCCGAGCGCCCGGACCTTGCCCGGGGTGTCGGCGCCCTCCAGCGTCGTCAGGTCGATCATCGAGATGGCCAGGTCGATGGCGTACGCCTTCGCCGTGGTCTTGATCGAACGGGTTCCGAGCGAGGCGGCACGCGCCTCCAGGCCGACCGCGTCGACGCCCGGCAGCCCGTGGAGGAAGCGGCGGAGCGTGCTGTCGGACGCGGTCACGTCAGCGAATGCAGTGGGCATGGTCACGAGGGGAGCATATCTACGCGCGTAGCTGCTGTACAGGGGCGGGGCCCGGGGCCCCGCGCCGCGCGTCAGGCAGAATCAGGGTATGAGCGACCCTCAGAACCCCGTGGCGGAGCCCGCATACAAGGACCGCGTCTTCCGGTCCCCCGCCGGTATCGCCGGCGGCGTCCTGCTGCTCGCCCTGGGCGCCTGGCTCGGCGTCGACGCCGTCCTGCGCGGCGAGGGCCGTACCCCGTGGCTGGCGCTCGCCGGACTGCTGCTCGCGGTGCCGCTGGTCGTCGCGTACACCGTACGCCCCGCCGTGTACGCCAACGACGACCGGCTGCGCGTGCGCAACCCCTTCCGGACCATCACCCTGCCCTGGGCGTCCATCGCGACGCTCCGCTCCGGATACTCCAACGAGGTCCTCACCCGGGCCGGCGCCAAGTACCAGCTCTGGGCCATCCCCGTATCGCTGCGCGGCCGCAAGAAGGCCGCCCGCAGGCAGTCGCAGGCCGCCGCCTCCGGGGACCCGACCGGCGGCCGCCCCTTCCTCGACCCCCACGCCCCGCCCTCGCGCTCCTCCGGTGACCAGGCCATGGACGAACTGCGCGAGCTCGCCGAGCGGCAGGAAGCCGCCGAGCCCGCGCAGGGCGAGCCCGTGGTGCGCTGGGCCTACGAGGTACTCGCGCCGGCCGCCGCGGGAGCGGTGCTGCTCGCCGTGCTCCTCGCGGTGACCTGACCGGGGGACTACAGGGCTTACGGCGGGCCGTGCCACCCCAGGAGCATGTGGCCGCCGAACACGGCCGATCCGAACGCCGCCGCCGTCAGCACCGTCACCGCCACCGTCGTCCTCGCGCGCGCCAGGGCCGCGGCGAGCGGCAGCAGCAGCGGGAATCCGGGCAGCAGGAAGCGGGCCCGCGGGAAGTAGACGCCGCTGCTGCCGAGCACGATCAGCAGGAGCAGGCCGGTGAAGAGCAGCAGGGGAAGCGGCTGGCGGTCGGCCGCCGAGAGTACGTAGAGCACGACCGAGCCCAGCAGCACCGCCGTCACCATCGCGTAGAACAGCGCCGGCCGCTCGGTGACGAACAGCGCCTGCATCCTGCGCACCGTCTCGACGCCGCCGTCCCACTTGTTGTGCCACAGCTTCTGTACGGCGAAATAGCCGTCCCAGCGGCCGAGGCGCAGGCCCACCCAGGTGACGTACGTGAGCCAGCCGAGGGGAGCCAGGAGGGCGCCCAGGAGCGGGCGCGCCGAGAAACCGCGCCGCAGTGCGAGCAGCGCCGTCACGGAGACCGCCGCGGCCAGGGCCACCCCCGTGGGGCGGGTGAGGCCGGCCAGCGCCGCCAGGGAGCCCGCCCACAGCCAGCGGCCGCTCAGCACCGCGTACAGCGACCACGCGGCGAGCGCCGTGAAGAGGGATTCGGTGTAGCCCATCCACTGCACGAGCGCCACGGGCAGGCTGCCCCAGAGCATCGCGAGGAAGACCCCCGCCCGGCGGCCGTACAGCCGGTCGCCCACCGCGAAGACGCCCCATGCCGCGAGGAACGAGCAGAGCAGCGAGACGCCGAGGCCCGCCGCGCCGCGCGGCAGGCCGGGGAGCAGGGCGTCGCCCGCGCGGACGAGCAGGGGGTACAGCGGGAAGAACGCGAGGTTGTTCGCGTCGTACGCGGTGCCCAGGGTGTGCGCGTAGCCGTTCGAGGCGATCTTCAGATACCAGTCGCAGTCCCATGACGCCATCAGCAGATGCCGTACGCTGCGGCGCTCGCCGTGCGCCCAGGGGACGAAGACCAGCAGGCCGAGCGTGCGCACGGCCGCGTACGCGAGCAGCGCGGGGGAGGCGTGGCGCAGGGCGCGGGCCGCGCGGCGGCGCAGGCCGGGGGGCGGCTGCGCGGTGGTGAGGGGGCGCCGGGACGCCGGGACCTTGGAGGGGGCGGCGGTGGAAGGAATCGGTCCGTACGGCACTGCGGCAGCTCCCCGAACGTGAACGTGCGCTACCGGTCGACCCTTCCTGGGGGACCGGCAGCGCACCGTTCCGCTGCGGCAGCTGCGGGAGTCAAATCACTCGGACGGGTGGGTTTCCGCTCGGGACGCCCGTCCGAGTGGGTGGCGTCAGATGCCTGCCGCCGCCGACAGGTCCCGCTTGATCGCGGCGAGCAGGTCCGCCGCCCGCGCGCGGGCCGCCGGGAGGTCCGCCTGCCCGGCCACCGGGACCACCACTTCGAGGTAGCACTTGAGCTTCGGCTCCGTGCCGCTCGGGCGCACGATGACGCGGGCGCCGTCGAGGGTGTAGCGCAGGCCGTCGGTGGGCGGCAGCGTGTCCGTGCCCCGCGTCAGGTCCTCGGCCTTCGTCACGGGCAGGCCCGCCAGCTCCGTCGGCGACTGCTCGCGCAGGCGGCGCATCGCGTCCGCGATCAGGGAGAGGTCCTCCACGCGGACCGACAGCTGGTCGGTGGCGTGCAGGCCGTGCTCCAGGGCGAGGTCGTCCAGGAGGTCGAGGAAGGTACGGCCCCGCTCCTTCAGCTCGGACGCCAGCTCGGTGAGGAGCAGCGCGGCCGTGATGCCGTCCTTGTCGCGTACGCCCTCGGGGTCCACGCAGTAGCCGAGCGCCTCTTCGTAGCCGTAGCGCAGGCCGTCGACGCGGGCGATCCACTTGAAGCCGGTCAGCGTCTCCTCGTAAGGGAGGCCCGCCTTCTCGGCGATCCGGCCGAGCAGGGAGGAGGAGACGATCGACTCGGCGAAGGTGCCGCGCGCTCCGCGCTTCACGAGGTGCGCGGCGAGCAGGGCGCCCACCTCGTCGCCCCGCAGCATCCGCCAGTCGGCGCCGTCCTTGACGGCGGCGGCGCAGCGGTCGGCGTCCGGGTCGTTGGCGATGATCAGGTCCGGGGCGGGGGTGGTACGCGCCGCCGTCGCGAAGGCCAGGTCCATCGCGCCCGGCTCCTCCGGGTTCGGGAACGCGACCGTCGGGAAGTCCGGGTCCGGCTCGGCCTGCTCGGCGACGAGGGTGGGGGCGGGGAAGCCGGCACGGTCGAAGGCCGCGAGGAGGGTGTCCTTGCCGACGCCGTGCATCGCCGTGTAGACGACGCGGGCGGTGCGGGGGGACTCCGGGGCCAGGACGGCGTCCGTGCGGGCCAGGTAGGCCTCCAGGACGGCTTCGTCGAGGGTCTCCCAGCCGGCCTCGGGGCGGGGGACGTCGTGGAGCGACGCGACCGCGGCGATCTCGGCGGCGATCTCCGCGTCGGCGGGCGGCACGATCTGGGAGCCGTCGCCGAGGTAGACCTTGTAGCCGTTGTCGCGCGGCGGGTTGTGGCTGGCGGTGACCTCCACGCCCGCCACCGCGCCCAGGTGCCTTATGGCGAAGGCGAGGACGGGGGTGGGCAGGGGGCGGGGCAGGACGGCCGCGCGCAGGCCCGCGCCGGTCATCACGGCCGCGGTGTCGCGGGCGAAGTCGGCGGACTTGTGGCGGGCGTCGTAGCCGACGACGACGAGGCCGTCGGTCTGACCCTTGGCCTTGAGGTAGGCGGCGAGGCCCGCGGCGGCGCGGATGACCACGGAGCGGTTCATGCGCATGGGGCCCGCGCCAAGCTCGCCGCGGAGGCCGGCGGTGCCGAACTGGAGGGTGCCGGCGAAACGTGCGGTCAGGTCGGCGGTGTCCTCGGCGTCGATGAGCTTGGCCAGCTCCTCGCGGGTCTCGGGGTCCGGGTCCTCGGCCAGCCAGGCCTGGGCTCGCGCGATGAGTTCGGAGTTGTCCTGCACGTGTCGTCAGCCTCTCGTTGCGGCGTCGCTGTAGCTGTGCGGATCAGCTGTGCGGAAAGGGGTGGGCTCGGGTATGCCTACCCGGTTGTTCTGGGGGCGGGGCCGCGCCGGTACGTCCGTCCTCGCCATCGGGGCCTGGGAGCCTTGCCGCTTCGGGGCCCCGGGCGGCAGGCCACGTGCTCCGGGCGGACACACCGGCACGTCCCCTCGCGTCTCGGTCCGGGGTGCGGGCCGGTGGGGCCTCACGATCGGACGCGGGTGGGTGTGTCCGAGCCGGGCCGGGGCGCGGGGCGCCGGGGAGGGCGCCCCGCGGAGACCTCAGATCCGGTCGAGGACCTTGCCCAGGAGCTCGCCCATGCGGGTGGCGCTGTCGCGGCCCGCCTGGAGGACCTCCTCGTGGTTCAGCGGCTCGCCCGTCATGCCCGCGGCGAGGTTCGTGACCAGGGAGATGCCGAGCACCTCCGCGCCGGCCTCGCGTGCGGCGATCGCCTCCAGGACGGTCGACATGCCGACCAGGTCCGCGCCGATCGTGCGGGCCATGCGGATCTCCGCCGGCGTCTCGTAGTGCGGGCCGGGGAACTGCGCGTAGACGCCCTCCTCCAGGGAGGGGGCGATCTCCTTGCACAGGGCGCGCAGGCGCGGCGAGTACAGGTCCGTGAGGTCCACGAAGTTCGCGCCGACGATCGGAGACGTCGCCGTGAGGTTGAGGTGGTCGCTGATCAGCACCGGCTGCCCGGGGCGCATGCCCTCGCGCAGACCGCCGCAGCCGTTGGTCAGCACGATGGTCTTGCAGCCGGCGGCCACGGCGGTGCGGACACCGTGCGAGACGGCGGCCACGCCACGGCCCTCGTAGTAGTGGGTGCGGCCCAGGAAGACCAGGGCGCGCTTGTCGCCGATCTTGAAGGAGCGGATGCGTCCGCCGTGCCCCTCGACCGCGGGCGGCGGGAAGCCCGGCAGCTCGGTGACGGCGAAGTCCGCCTCGGGCTCGCCCAGCGCGTCGACGGCCGGCGCCCAGCCGGAGCCCATCACGAGGGCGACGTCGTGGGTCTCGGCGCCCGTCAGCTCGCGCAGGCGCGCGGCGGCGGCGTCGGCGGCGGCGTAGGGGTCGCCCTGGATGTCGTCCGGAATAACTGAAGCGTTCACGCCGACGAGGGTAGCGGGTTACGGCCTACGCGCGTAGATGACGATGCTCACGGGAATCCGATCGTTGTCTTGTCGTTTCCCACGAAGGGCGCCCGGCCGCCCTTCATGGACGCGTCAGCAGGGCCTCTTGCGCAGTTCCATCACGTAGTCGTGCGGGGCCCCCGCCGACTCCGCGGCGTCCGCGAGCTCGCCCAGGTAGCGCGCCGAGGGCAGGCCGCCCTCGTAGCCGTTGAGGACGTACACCCAGGCGGGCTCCTTGCCCTCCAGGGTGTCCACGCGGACCCGCATGCGGCGGTAGATGTCCATGCCCACGCCCTCCCACCGGTCCATGGACTCCTCGTCCATCGGCGCGATGTCGTAGAGGGTCACGAACACCTGCGAGCGAGGGGCCTCGACGATCGTCGCCAGGGCGCCCTCCCACCCCATGTGCTCCCCGCCGAAGGTGAGCCGCCAGCCGGTCAGCCAGCCGGTCGCGCGCAGCGGTGAGTGAGGGGCGCGGCGTGACATGAGCCGCGGATCCAGATTGCCGGCGTACGCGGCGTAGAGCGACATGACGTCGAGGGTACGGCAGCAATCAAGGAGGCAGGTCCGGTAGCGGCAGGACGGTCGGGACGAGGGCGTTCGCACGGACGGAGGCCCCGGCGCGTCCGTACCTTGAAGCGTGCGGGACAATGGAGTACGTGACTCGGATCGTGATCATTGGTGGCGGACCCGGCGGATACGAGGCGGCTCTCGTGGCCGCCCAGCTCGGCGCGGAGGTGACCGTCGTCGACTGCGACGGTCTGGGCGGGGCGTCGGTGCTCACCGACTGCGTGCCGTCGAAGACTCTGATCGCGACGGCCGAGGTGATGACCACCTTCGATTCGTCGTACGAGGAGCTGGGGATCATCGTCGCCGACGACACCCCGCACATCGACAGCCCCGCGCGCGTGGTGGGTGTCGACCTCGGCAAGGTCAACCGCCGTGTGAAGCGCCTCGCGCTCGCGCAGTCCCACGACATCACCGCGTCCGTCACGCGTGCGGGCGCTCGCGTGCTGCGCGGCCGCGGCCGCCTGGCGGGCCAGCAGGACATCGACGGCTCGCGCAAGGTCGTCGTGCGGGCCGCCGACGGCAGCGAGGAGACCCTCGTCGCCGACGCCGTGCTCATCGCCACCGGCGGTCACCCGCGCGAGGTCCCCGATGCCCAGCCCGACGGCGAGCGGATCCTGAACTGGACCCAGGTGTACGACCTGGACGAGCTCCCCGAGGAGCTCATCGTGGTCGGCTCCGGTGTCACGGGCGCCGAGTTCGCCGGCGCCTACCAGGCGCTCGGGTCGAACGTCACCCTCGTGTCCAGCCGTGACCGCGTCCTGCCCGGCGAGGACCCGGACGCCGCCGCCGTCCTTGAGGACGTCTTCCGGCGCCGCGGCATGAACGTCATGTCCCGCTCCCGCGCAGCCTCCGCCAAGCGCGTGGGCGACCGCGTCGAGGTCACGCTGGCCGACGGCCGCGTCATCTCCGGCAGCCACTGCCTGATGGCCGTCGGCGCCATCCCCAACAGCAGCGGCATGGGCCTGGAGGAGGCCGGGGTCAAGCTGAAGGACTCCGGTCACATCTGGACCGACAAGGTCTCCAGGACCTCCGCCCCCGGTGTGTACGCCGCCGGTGACGTCACCGGGGTCTTCGCGCTCGCCTCCGTCGCCGCCATGCAGGGGCGCATCGCGATGTACCACTTCCTGGGGGACGCGGTGACGCCGCTGAACCTGAAGACCGTCTCCTCGAACGTCTTCACGGACCCCGAGATCGCGACCGTCGGCTACAGCCAGGCGGACGTCGACGCGGGCAAGATCGACGCGCGCGTCGTCAAGCTGCCGCTGCTGCGCAACCCGCGCGCGAAGATGCAGGGCATCCGCGACGGCTTCGTCAAGATCTTCTGCCGTCCGGGCACGGGCATCGTGGTCGGCGGTGTGGTCGTCGCGCCGCGCGCCTCGGAACTGATCCATCCCATCTCGATCGCGGTCGACAACAATCTGACGGTCGAGCAGATCGCGAATGCGTTCACCGTGTACCCATCGCTTTCGGGGTCGATCGCCGAAGTGGCGCGTCAGCTGCACACCCGGAAGACCGCGGGAGAGGGCTGACCGGCCCGGACTCGCCAGGATGGGGGGCTATACCACTTCCCGTCCCGCGGTGCGAACAACTTCTGTAATTCGGCGCAAACTGCTGAAAGCAGACGGTCGTTGGGGTTACTGTCAGTTTCGTGTTCGCTGCAGAACGTCGCCAATTGATCCTCGAAATGGTGCGGGCCAACGGAGCGGTATCGCTCCGTGAGCTCGCCCGCGTCGTCCAGACCTCCGAAGTGACCGTACGGCGGGACGTGCGCGCGCTGGAGGCAGAAGGACTCCTCGACCGCCGGCATGGCGGTGCGGTATTGCCGGGCGGATTCACGCGGGAGTCCGGCTTTCCGCAGAAGTCACATCTCGCGACCGCCGAGAAGACGGCCATCGCCGATCTCGCGGCGGGTCTCGTCGAAGAGGGCGAAGCCATCGTCATCGGCGCCGGTACGACCACGCAGGAGCTGGCCCGACGGCTCGCGCGGGTCCCCCGCCTGACCGTCGTCACCAACTCCCTGCTGGTGGCACAGGCATTGGCCCACGCCAACCGCGTCGAAGTCGTCATGACCGGCGGCACCCTGCGCGGTTCCGACTACGCCCTGGTGGGCAGCGGCGCCGAGCAGTCCCTGCAAGGGCTGCGCGTGTCCCGCGCGTTCCTCTCGGGCAGTGGCCTGACCGCCGAGCGCGGCCTGTCCACGTCCAACATGCTCTCCGCGAGCGTGGACCGCGCCCTGGTCCAGGCGGCGGCCGAGGTCGTGGTCCTCGCCGACCACACCAAGCTCGGCACCGACACGATGTTCCAGACGGTGCCGACGGACGTCATCACCCGCCTGGTCACGGACGAACCCCCGGCGCACGACGACCGGGCCGCCACGGAACTCCAGGCACTGGCCGACCAGGGCGTGCGGATCGCGGTGACGGGCGGATCCGGGACCCCTGACGCCGGACCCGGCGTCGACTCCGTCCCCACGGGGCGCCAGCAGCGCCGGGACGTGCCCCTGCCGGGTCAGCGGCGCAACCACGGGGCGGGTCCGGGTCAGCAGTTGCGCAACGCGCTCCTCGGGGAGCAGCCGGGGGAGCGGGCCGCGCGCGTCGCGGATCTGCGCCGCCGCTGAGCGCCGGGCGGGGCCACGGCGGCGGTACCTACGCCGCCGCGCACCCGTCGGCCTTCAGGCCCCGCAGGGTCAGCGTGAGCAGGCGGTCGGCCAACTCCGGATCGTCCGGGGTCTCTTCGGCCGCCAGCGAGATCGCGTTGGTCAGCTGCAGCAGGTCGGCGATGGAGACGTCGGGCCGCACGGCCCCCGCCTCCTGCGCGCGGGCGAGCAGGGCCGCGCCGGCCGCGCGCATGGGCTTGCTGCACCGCGCCAGGGCCGAAGTGTCGTCGTGCGACGCCGACATGAGGGCGCTGGAGAGACCGCGGTACTCACCCGCATGAGTGACGATGGCGCGCAGCCACGCCACCAGCGCCGAACAGGGCTTCGGGTCGTCGAGCAGGGCGTGGGAGCGCGCGAGCAGATCGCGCACGGCGTCCTCCCAGACCGCGCTCATCAGCGCGTGCCGGTTGGGGAAGTGCCGGTAGAGCGTGCCGATGCCGACGCCCGCGCGGCGCGCCACGTCCTCCAGTGACGTACCGGTGCCGTGCTCGGCGAAGGCCGCGCGGGCCTCCGCGAGCAGCCGGTCGTAGTTGCGGCGCGCGTCGGCACGCATGGCCCGCGCGGACTGCTGCGCCGCTGTCGCCTGCTGGTCCATGCCGGTCGTCATCCCCGCACCCTTCGTGAACGTACGCGTCCTTCAAGGATGCCACTGCCGGCAGGCCGCGATCAGTGGCGGTCAGGCCTTCCCGCGCCGGTCTCCCCGCGGCCGAAGAAGGCGTCCAGCTCCGCTCGCGCCCTGCGTTCGCGCCGGTGCGGCGGCAGCCTGCCCCCACGCACCTCGCGGACCAGCCACAACACCAGGGGGTACGTGATGAAGGCGCCGACGAGCAGCCCGCTCAGCACCCCGGCGACCAGCTCCTCCATGATCACCAACTCACCTTCGTGCCGAGCGGCTTGGTGCCGTCGCCGCGGAAGCCGTCCCGGGCGGCGGCGATCATCGCGGTGGCGCCGTCCGGGACCGCCGCGCCGTAGCCGAGCAGCCGCCAGCGCGGGTCGACGGCCTCGCTCTCGTAGTACGGCACGGGGCCCGCCGCCGACGGCACCAGGAGCGGCGCGGGCTCGCGGGCGCAGCCGTGGCAGACGGTGACCTCTTCGGCGGCGCCCGCGATCACCGTGCGCGTCCGCCCGCGCTCGTGCAGCGGGTTGAACCAGCAGGGCGGGTCGGCCCGCAGCGGCCGCTCGGTCACCAGGGCCTCCAGCGCCCGCAGCCCGATGCGGCTGAACTCGACGGCCGCGACGAGCTCTCCGAGGGCGTACGCGGCGTCGTACGCGGGATCGGGGCCGAGCGGCCCGTCGCCCGCGGGCGGGAGCACGGAGTTGCTCGCCTGGATCGACGCCGTGGTGGCGGACGCGGCCAGCTCCGTACGGAGTCCGGGGGGCAGCGCGCAGCTGTGGCGCAGTGCGGCGCCAAGGGCGGAGGCGTCGCTCAGCAGCCGTGCCCGCGGCTCGGCGTGCGGGCGCAGGGCCTCGGGGTCGCCGTGGGGGTCCGGCAGCGGGGCGCGCCAGTCGGGGGCAGGCAGCGGCAGGGCGAAGGTGTAGGGGCGGCGGCGGCCCAGCGGCAGCCGGGTGAAGCGGCGCAACAGCGCCACCGAGAGGCCCGCGGCCAGCCCCAGGACGAGCCCCGCCTCGTAGCGCTGTCCGGCGTCGGCGGCTGCCGCGAGCCAGAAGGTGCCGGTGCTGACGCTTGCGGCGGCCGCCAGCGCCAGTAAGTCCCCTGTACGTGTCACTGAAGCCCCCCGTGGTCTTCGGCTCTGCACGGGGAAGGACGTGGGGTGGTGGCGCGGTGGTTGCGGGGCCGCCCCGCGTCCTGGCCCGGCGTTGTCACGGCTCCGCCGAGTCCGTCCTCACGCGCCGGACGGGGTTGGTATACCCGCGGGGCCGGGGGCGGTATGCGCGCTGCCCGGTCGCCGGCGCTACGGCACGGGCGGCAGCCAAGCGGAAGCTAGGACGAGCGTCGCGGGAACAGGAGTGCCGACGGCGGTGAGAAGCCCATGGGGAGCCGGGCCCGTCACCCCCCTGAAGTTCACCGCGCCGCCGGCAAACACCGCTCCGTTGAAGTGGACGGCGCCGCCGGAGAACACCGCGTCGCGGAAGTGCACCGTACCGCCGGAGAAAGCCGCTCCGCGGAAGTGCACCGTGCCGCCCGCGAACATCGCGTCGCTGAAGTTGACCGTGCCGTCGCCGAAGACCGCGTCGCTGAAGTGCACTGTGCCGCCGGAGAGCAGCGCGTCGCCGAAGTTCACGGTGCCACCGGAGAACGCCGCTCCGGTGAAGTAGACCGCGCCGCCGGAGAACGCCGCTCCGCGGAAGTGCACCGTACCGCCCGGGAAGGCCGCCCCGCTGAAGTGGACCGCGCCGCCCGAGAACACCGCGTCGTCGAAGTGCACGGCGCCACCGCGGAACACCGCACGACTGAAGTTCACCGCACCGCTGGAGAACACCGCCCCGCGGAAGTTCACCGCCCCCTCGGAGAACACCGCCTCGCTGAAGTCCAGATCGCCGTCGATGGTGACGCCGGTGAGGTCGAGGTCGCAGCCCTGCCAGGAGCGGTGGGTTCCCCGGGGGCGTCGGTAGTGATCGCCGATGAGACGCAGGATCGTGTGCCGGACCTTGCGAAAGGCCAGGTAGCGGTGGTGCTCCTCCTGGTGGGCCGGGTCGCTGCCGGGGTCGGGGGTGAAGGGGAGCTGGAGGTAGGCGCACAGGACGTCGACGCAGGTCTGGCGCAGGTCCTGGGTGGGGGCGTCGTCGGCGAGGCCGGCCAGGGCGTGGACGCCTCCGAGCCGGACCGCGGGTGAGTCGGACCCGAGTTTGTCGACGGCTTGGGAGAAGCGCTCGGTGTGCAGCCGGGTGGCTTCGCGGTGGGCGCCGGCCTCATCGACGCGCTGGCGGCGGTAGGCGACGACCAGGGCGACGAGCGCGCCGGCCCCGGCGGCCACTCCGAAGGACAGTTTGACCAGGTCGAAAAGTGTCCTGGCGTCCAACTCGGCGGTGGAGTCGATCTCCTCGAAATCCAGCAGCACCACCAGCCCGTAGAAGATGCCGCCCGCGACCAGGACCGCGGCGGCGAAGGCGAGTGTCAGCGCCCTGCCTATCCGCCACAACCGTAACTCCCGGTCGTTCGGCGCGGCAGGCGGCCTTCGCTTGGCTGTCATGACGATGGAGACCGGGCGCGACGGCCGGCGGTTGCGTGCCCGGCCACGCACGCCGGGCCGGGCTGGAGTGTCCAGCCCGGCCCGGCACATGCGGCACCTTCGTGCGTCAGTCCTTGATCTCGCAGATCACCGCGCCGGAGGTCAGGCTCGCGCCCACCTCCGCCGTGAGGCCCTTGATCGTGCCCGAGCGGTGCGCGTTCAGGGGCTGCTCCATCTTCATCGCCTCAAGGACGACGACCAGGTCGCCCTCCTTCACCTCCTGGCCCTCCTCGACCGCGATCTTGACGATCGTGCCCTGCATGGGCGAGGCGAGGGTGTCACCGGAGGCGGTCGGGCCGGACTTCTTGGCCGCGCGGCGCTTGGGGCGGGCGCCGCCCGCCGCCGCGGTGCGCGCGATCGTCATGCCGAGGGAGGAGGGGAGCGAGACCTCCAGGCGCTTGCCGCCGACCTCGACGACGACCGTCTCGCGGCCCGGCTCCTCCTCGGCCTCGGCGTCCGTGGCGGGCGCGGCGAAGGCCGGGATCTCGTTGACGAACTCGGTCTCGATCCAGCGGGTGTGGACCGTGAACGGGTCGCCGGAGCCGGTCAGTTCGGGCGCGAACGCCGGGTCCTGGACGACGGCGCGGTGGAAGGGGATGGCGGTGGCCATGCCCTCCACGGTGAACTCCGCGAGGGCGCGGGCGGCACGCTGGAGCGCCTGCTCGCGCGTCGCGCCGGTCACGATCAGCTTGGCGAGGAGCGAGTCCCAGGCCGGGCCGATGACCGAGCCGGACTCGACACCCGCGTCCAGGCGGACACCGGGACCGGAGGGGGTCTCGAACTTCGTCACCGTGCCGGGCGCGGGCAGGAAGTTGCGGCCCGGGTCCTCGCCGTTGATGCGGAACTCGAAGGAGTGGCCGCGCAGTTCGGGGTCGCCGTAACCCAGCTCCTCGCCGTCGGCGATGCGGAACATCTCGCGGACCAGGTCGATGCCGGCGACCTCCTCGGTGACCGGGTGCTCCACCTGGAGGCGGGTGTTGACCTCCAGGAAGGAGATCGTGCCGTCCACTCCGACGAGGAACTCGACGGTGCCCGCGCCGACGTAGCCGGCCTCCTTGAGGATCGCCTTGGACGAGGCGTACAACTCCGCGACCTGCGCCTCGGAGAGGAACGGCGCCGGGGCCTCCTCGACCAGCTTCTGGTGGCGGCGCTGGAGCGAGCAGTCACGGGTGGAGACGACGACCACGTTGCCGTGCTTGTCGGCCAGGCACTGGGTCTCCACGTGCCGCGGCTTGTCGAGGTAACGCTCCACGAAGCACTCGCCGCGCCCGAAGGCCGCCACGGCCTCGCGCACCGCCGAGTCGTACAGCTCCGGGACCTCTTCGAGGGTGCGGGCGACCTTCAGGCCGCGTCCGCCACCGCCGAAGGCGGCCTTGATGGCGATGGGCAGCCCGTGCTCCTCGGCGAAGGCGACGACCTCGTCGGCGCCGGAGACCGGGTCGGGGGTGCCCGCGACGAGCGGGGCACCGGCGCGCTGCGCGATGTGCCGCGCGGCGACCTTGTCACCCAGGTCGCGGATGGCCTGCGGCGGCGGGCCGATCCAGTTCAGGCCCGCGTCGATGACGGCCTGCGCGAAGTCGGCGTTCTCCGAAAGGAAGCCGTAACCGGGGTGGATCGCGTCCGCCCCCGAGTCCTTGGCCGCCGCCAGCACCTTGGAGATGTCCAGGTAGCTGGTGGCCGGAGTGTCACCGCCCAGCGCGAACGCCTCATCGGCCGCCCGGACGTGCAGAGCGTCCCGGTCGGGGTCTGCGTAGACGGCTACGCTCGCGATCCCTGCATCCCGGCATGCCCGAGCAACGCGGACAGCGATTTCGCCACGGTTGGCGATGAGCACCTTGCGCACGATGGCTCCCTCCTTGAAACAAGCCGAGTTTAGGGACTGCCGACACGGCCTTACGACCCGTCCCCAAGGGTGAGCTTGCCCACACGGAGTGTGATGCGAGGTCCCCTCGTCCCGCGAAAACCCTTGTCGTACCACGGTACGCAGGGTTCCTCCACGGCAGCGTAGCCGCACGGTGTGGTCAAGGTCTCTGTGAAGCCGCGCTGCGGCAGGGCCGCTTTCTTTGTGGAGTCCCTACGAATGGCCCAATGATTCTTTGCCTGCCGCGCAGCCCTTGTCCCGAGGTTTACCCATTAGTAGCGTTCGCGATGGCTCGACGTACCAGGGGTAACAGCGGGAGCGGAAAGAGGGTGGGGCGCCGTGGCGCGCAGACCGGTGGCCTGGGTGGGCGCGATCGTTCTCCTCGCGGAGGCGGTCGGCATCGCGCTGCTCAACTGGTTCCTCGGCCTGGTCGTCGAGAACCAGGGCATGTCGCTGGCCGGCCTCGATCCGCACGCGATGACCGTCTCGACGTGGATCGGCGGAGCCCTCTTCGGCGGCTACCTCGCGCTGTGCGGCGTCATCCTGGCCCTCGCGGGCGCCCGGGACCGCGCCCCGGGCCGCTTCGGGAGGCTGCTGCTGATCAGCTGCGCCGTCGTGCACGGCGTCCTCGGCGCCTTCTGCGTCGGCCTGGTGGGCTGGCCGGCGTTCGCCTTCATGATGGCCGTGCTCGGCCTGATCGTCCTCACGCTGGTGGCGTACGAGAAGCGGGCGCGCGAGGGCGGTGCCCCGGCGCCCGCGGCAGGCCCTACGCCCACAACTCCGTGATGCCGACGCCCAGTTGGCCGAGCAGGCGGCGCAGCAGCGGCAGCGAGAGGCCGATGACGTTGCCGTGGTCGCCCTCGATGCCGTCGATGAACGGCGCCGAGCGGCCGTCCAGCGTGAAGGCGCCCGCCACGTGCAGCGGTTCGCCGCTCGCGACGTACGCGGCGACCTCCTCGTCGGAGGGCTCACCGAAGCGGACCACGGTCGAGGCCGTCCCCGACGCGTACGTCCCGGAAACGGTGTCGTAGACGCAGTGCCCCGTCTGGAGGACGCCCGCGCGGCCGCGCATGGCCTTCCAGCGGGCGGTCGCCTCCTCGGCGTCGGCGGGCTTGCCGAGCGCCTTGCCGTCCAGCTCCAGGACCGAGTCGCAGCCGATGACCAGGGCGCCCTTGACCTCGGGCCGCGCGGCGACGACGGAGGCCTTGGCCTCGGCCAGGGCGAGGGCGAGCTCGGCGGGGGTCGGCGCGGAGACCTTGTCCTCGTCGACGCCGCTGACGATCACCTCGGGGGCGAGGCCCGCCTGCCGGAGCAGGCCGAGACGGGCGGGGGACTGCGAGGCGAGCACGAGACGGCGGCGTGGCTGATCACTCATGCCGGTCAGGGTAGCGAGCACCCCGACGCCGCGGGTGAGGCGCTCAGTGGATGCCGAGCACGAACATCGCGACGACCATGGCCAGGGCGAGGACGAAGCCCGCACGGCGCATCTTCGCCTGCATGTCCCGCATGTCCTTGGGCGGGTTGTTCTCCGGGTCCGACCACAGCATGCCTTCGATACTGCGGCCGGGCGGGCCGGGGCGCCTGAGTACGCGTACTCAACTTCCCCGGCCCGGTGCGTCCGGCCGGGCTGCGTCTAGCCGGGCCAGTACGTGCGGCCCCACGCCGTGGGACCGGGCGCGGGCAGCCGGTGGCGGGCCACCCGCGCGGGTCGGCCCACGCGGCGGGCGGCGCGGGCGCGCCGGACGGCTGGCTTACCACCGCCGCGGCGCGCGCCTGGACCACCGCCAGTGCGGCGGCCAGCTCCTCCGGGGTCGGGTTGCCCCGTACGACCTTGATCACTAGGGCTCCTCTACAGGGGGATGTTGCCGTGCTTCTTCGGAGGCAGGGATTCCCGCTTCGTGCGCAGCTGACGCAGGCCCCGCACCAGGTGCGAGCGGGTCTCCGACGGCATGATCACGGCATCGATGTAGCCGCGCTCGGCCGCCGTGTACGGGTTGAGCAGCGCGTCCTCGTACTCCTGGATGAGCTGCGCGCGGGCCGCCTCCTGGGCCGCCTCGTCACCGGCCGCGGCGATGGTGCGGCGGTGCAGGACGTTCACCGCGCCCTGCGCGCCCATCACCGCGATCTGCGCGGTCGGCCAGGCGAGGTTCAGGTCGGCGCCCAGGTGCTTGGAGCCCATGACGTCGTACGCGCCGCCGAAGGCCTTGCGGGTGATGATCGTGATCAGCGGGACGGTGGCCTCGGCGTAGGCGTAGATGAGCTTCGCGCCGCGGCGGATGATGCCCGTGTGCTCCTGCTCGACGCCCGGCAGGAAGCCCGGCACGTCGACGAAGGTCAGCACCGGCACGTTGAAGGCGTCGCAGGTGCGCACGAACCGCGCGGCCTTCTCGGAGGCGTCGATGTCCAGGCAGCCGGCGAACTGCATCGGCTGGTTGGCGACGATGCCCACCGGGTGGCCCTCGACGCGGCCGAAGCCGGTGAGGATGTTCGGCGCGAACAGCGGCTGCGTCTCGAAGAACTCGCCGTCGTCCAGGAGGTGTTCGATCACGCCGTGCATGTCGTACGGCTGGTTCGCGCTGTCCGGGATCAGCGTGTCGAGGGCGCGGTCCTCGTCCGTGAGCTCCAGGTCCGCCTCCTCGGGGAAGGCGGGCGGCTCGCTGAGGTTGTTCGACGGCAGGTAGGACAGCAGCGACTTGACGTACTCGATGGCGTCCTTCTCGTCGCCCGCCATGTGGTGCGCCACGCCCGACGTGGAGTTGTGGGTGCGGGCGCCGCCGAGCTCCTCGAAGCCGACGTCCTCGCCCGTGACGGTCTTGATGACGTCGGGCCCGGTGATGAACATGTGCGAGGTCTGGTCGACCATCACCGTGAAGTCGGTGATCGCGGGGGAGTAGACAGCGCCGCCCGCACACGGCCCGACGACCAGCGAGATCTGCGGGATCACACCGGACGCGTGCGTGTTCCGGCGGAAGATCTCGCCGTACATGCCGAGGGCCATCACGCCCTCCTGGATGCGGGCACCACCGGAGTCGTTGATCCCGATGACCGGACAGCCCGTCTTCAGCGCGAAGTCCATGACCTTGACGATCTTCTGGCCGAAGACCTCGCCGAGTGCGCCGCCGAAGACCGTGAAGTCCTGCGAGAACACGGCCACGGGGCGGCCGTCGACAGTGCCGTACCCGGTCACCACGCCGTCGCCGTACGGCCTGTTCTTCTCCAGGCCGAAGCTGGTCGAGCGGTGCTGCGCGAACTCGTCGAACTCCACGAAGGAGCCCTCGTCGAGGAGCAGCTCGATCCGCTCACGCGCCGTCAACTTCCCCTTGGCGTGCTGCTTCTCCACCGCGCGGGCCGATCCCGCGTGCTTCGCCTCCTCGATGCGGCGCTGGAGGTCCGCGAGCTTGCCGGCGGTCGTGTGGATGTCGGTCTCGGACATAGGGATGCGGCTCCCTGCCTGCTCAAAGGTGCGTATGGCGGCTTACGGCTGGCTACTGCCCCGTAGCGTATCGGCGCGGATACCGTTCGGCAGTGCGGCGTTTACCACACCTAGGGTGGCTTGCATGACGCCGCCAGATGCTGAAGACAACCGCTGGTCCGACCTCGACCGTCCGCCCCTGAACGCCGCCTCCCTGCGGCGGACGCTGCTGCGGGAGGGCGGGCTGTGGTCCTCCCTGGACGTGGTGCCCCGCACCGGCTCCACCAACACCGACCTGGTGGCACGGGCCGACGACCTGGCCGAGGGAGCCGTACTGGTCGCCGAGGAGCAGAGCGCGGCGCGCGGGCGCCTGGACCGGCAGTGGTCGGCGCCCGCCCGCTCCGGGCTCTTCTTCTCCGTCCTGCTCAAGCCCGCCGAGGTGCCCGTGGAGCGGTGGTGCTGGCTGCCGCTGCTCACCGGTGTCGCCGTCGCCACGGGGCTCTCGCGGGTGGCCGGCGTGGACACGGCACTCAAATGGCCCAACGACCTCCTGGTGACCGTCGGTGACGAGGAGCGCAAGGCCGGCGGCATCCTCGCCGAGCGGGCGGGTTCCGCCGGGGGCTCCGGCGCCGGCGTGGTCATCGGCATCGGCCTCAACGTCACGCTCCGTGAGGACGAGCTGCCGGTGCCGACGGCGGGCTCACTGGCACTGGCAGGCGCCGCGACCACGGACCGGGACCCGCTCCTGCGGGCCGTGCTGCGCTCGCTGGAGCAGTGGTACGGCGTGTGGCGCGGGGCGGGCGGCGACCCGTCCGCATCCCGCCTCCAGGAGGCATACGCGGCGGGCTGCGCGACGCTGGGCCGCCGGGTACGGGCGGAGCTGCCGGGCGACAGGGCGATCGTAGGAGAGGCGGTAGCGGTAGACGGCGACGGCCGCCTGGTCCTCGCCACGGAGGAGGGGGTACAGGAGCCGGTGGGAGCGGGCGACATCATCCACCTGCGACCGGCGCCGTAGCCGCCACGGGGCGACCCCCGCCGGGGAGGGGCCCGCGCGGGGCCCCGTTAGGGGGCGCGGGGAACGGCGCGACCAACCACGACGCACCCGCACCCGACAGGAAGCCCCGTTAGGGGACGCGGGGAACGGCGCGACCAACCACGACGCACCCGCACCCGACAGGAGGCCCCCGTTAGGGGACGCGGGGAACGGCGCGAGCACCCACAACGCACCCGCACCCGACAAGAGGCCCCCTTAAGGGGCGCGGGGAACGGCGCGAACAATCACGACGCACCCGCACCCGACAGGAAGCCCCCTTAAGGGGCGCGGGGAACTGCGCGAACGGCCACGACGCACCCGCACCCGAGAGGACACCCCCGCGGGGAACGGCGCGACCAACCACGACGCACCCGCACCCGAAAGGACACCCCGGGGGGAAACACCGTGAACAACCACGACGCACCCGCACCCGAACAACAGGACGCCCCGGGGTCCCACCCCGGGGTCACGGGGAGTCGGGAGTGAGCTGCGGCACACCTGCCGTAAAGTTGACGCCGGTCGATACCTGACCGCGGCAGATCGGAAGGGCAGCAGGCGTGACCGTCGACGACACGGGCTCCGGCGCGGGTGCACAGCGCGGCCCCGACGACGGACCCGGCCGCAGCACCGGATCGGCCGGGACGGACGCCCACAAGATCCCCGACGTGGAGGACGAGAAGGCGGACGGCGAGTCCGCGAAGAACCCCCTCGCCCTCCAGCTCGAACAGCTCATCCTCGGCGCCGACCGCCGCTACACCCCCTTCCAGGCGGCACGCAGCGCAGGCGTCTCGATGGAGCTTGCCTCCCGCTTCTGGCGAGCCATGGGCTTCCCCGACATCGGCCAGGCCAAAGCCCTGACCGAGGCCGACGTACTCGCGCTGCGGCGCCTGGCCGGTCTCGTCGAGGCCGGCCTGCTCAGCGAGGCCATGGCGGTGCAAGTGGCCCGCTCGACCGGGCAGACCACCGCCCGGCTCGCCGAGTGGCAGATCGACTCCTTCCTGGAGGGGCTGACCGAACCGCCCGAGCCGGGCATGACCCGCACCGAAGTCACGTATCCGCTCATCGAACTGCTCCTGCCCGAGCTGGAGGAGTTCCTCGTCTACGTCTGGCGCCGCCAGCTCGCCGCCGCCACCGGCCGCGTCGTGCAGGCCGCGGACGACGAGGAGATGGTCGACCGGCGGCTCGCCGTCGGCTTCGCCGACCTCGTCGGCTTCACGCGGCTGACCCGCCGCATGGAGGAGGAGGAGCTCGGCGAACTGGTCGAGGCCTTCGAGACCACCGCCGCCGACCTGGTGGCCGCACACGGCGGGCGGCTCATCAAGACCCTCGGCGACGAGGTCCTGTACGCCGCCGACGACGCGGGCGTCGCCGCCGAGATCGCGCTGCGGCTCATCGAGACCATGGCCAACGACGAGACCATGCCGGAGCTGCGCGTCGGCATCGCCTTCGGGACCGTGACGACCCGGATGGGCGATGTCTTCGGCACGACCGTGAACCTCGCGAGCCGCCTCACGTCGATAGCGCCCCGGGACGCGGTGCTCGTGGACGGCGCCTTCGCGGAGGAGCTGACGCGGACCGGGGACGCGCCCGCCTCCGAGGCGCAGGCCGCGGAGGCGGCGGCCGCCGCGGAGAAGGAGGGCGAGGAGCCGCCCGCGTACCGCTTCGCGCTCCAGCCGATGTGGCAGCGGCCCGTCCGCGGCCTCGGCATCGTCGAGCCCTGGCTGCTGGCCCGCCGTACGTGAGCCCGCCGTTTCCCGGGGCCGGGGCCTCTTCCCGGTGCCGGGCGCGGCTGACATGATCCCCGGGTAACGGTCGTTAACCGGCAGGAGGTATCGGTCATGGGTGACGAGCAGCGGTACGGGGAGTACGTGGCGGTCAGGCGGCACGGCCATGTCGCCGAACTGGTCCTGGACCGCCCGAAGGCGATGAACGCCGTCTCCTCGGAGATGGCCCGCTCCGTCGCCGCCGCCTGCGCCGCCCTGTCCGAGGACCGCGCCGCCCGCGTCGTCGTCGTGACCTCCACCCACGAGCGGGCGTTCTGCGTCGGCGCCGACCTGAAGGAGCGCAACTCCCTCAGCGACGCCGAGCTGCTGCGCCAGCGCCCCACCTCCCGCGCCTGCTACACCGGCGTGCTGGAGCTGCCCATGCCCACCGTCGCCGCCGTGCACGGCTTCGCGCTCGGCGGCGGCTTCGAGCTCGCCCTCTCCTGTGACGTGATCGTGGCCGACCCGACCGCGGTCGTCGGGCTCCCCGAGGTCTCCGTCGGCGTCATCCCCGGCGGCGGTGGTACGCAGCTCCTGCCGCGCCGCGTCGGCGCCGCCCGCGCCGCCGAGCTGATCTTCTCGGCGCGGCGTGTGGAGGCGGCCGAGGCGCGGGAGTTGGGCCTGGTCGACCTGCTGGTGGGGGAGGGCGAGGCCCGTGCGGAAGCGCTCGCGCTCGGCGCCCGCATGGCGGCCAACTCGCCCGTCGGCCTGCGCGCCGCCAAGCGTGCCCTGCGCCTCGGGCACGGCCTCGACCTGCGGGCGGGCCTCGAGGTGGAGGACGCGGCGTGGCGCACGGTGGCCTTCTCGGGCGACCGCGCGGAGGGTGTCGCGGCGTTCAACGAGAAGCGGAAGCCCGAGTGGCCCGGGGAGTAGCCATCCGGCGGGCTTATGCCCCGAAGTTCCAAATTGTCGTAAACCTCTTAGCCTGGAGGGATGGGTGAGGACGTCCGGCTGCGGGCCGTGGTGGAGCTGGCGCAGGCCATGGCCGCCGCGCAGACTCCGCGTGAGTCCTGGCAGGCCGCGGCCCTCGGTGCCTGCCGCGCGCTGAGCGGCAGCTTCGCGGCGCTGTCCGTGTGGGAGCGGGATCTGGGCCAGTTGCGGGTCCTCGTGAACGCTGGCGAACGAACCGAGGACGAGGAGGAGTTCCCGGAGCGGGAGGCGTACCCCGTCCACCAGTTCCCGGAGATCACCGAGTTCCTGCACGAGCGCTGGGCCGGCGGCGGCGAGCCGAACGCCTGGGTCGAGACGGCCGAGGGGCCCAGCGGCGGCCACTGGGCGGGCTACTGCCACCAGCGCGTCTCGGCGCTGCGCCGGCGCGGCCGCGGCTGCTGCGTGGTCGCGCCGATCGTGCTGCACGGGCGCGCCTGGGGCGAGCTGTACGTGGCCCGGCCGGTGGGCGCGCCCGTCTTCGGCCGCTCCGACGCCGATTTCGCGACCGTCCTCGCGGCGGTGGCCGCCGCCGGGATCGCCCAGACCGAACGCCTTGAGGAGGTGCGCCGGCTGGCCTTCACGGACGCGCTGACCGGGCTCGCCAACCGCCGCGCGGTGGACCTGCGGCTCGACGAGGCGGTGGAGCGCCACCGCCTGGACGGCGCCGTGGTGAGCCTTGTCGTCTGCGACGTGAACGGGCTGAAGCGGGTCAACGACACCCGGGGGCACGCGATCGGCGACCGGCTCCTGGAGCGCTTCGGCTCCATCCTCTCGCTCTGCGGCGCGATGCTGCCGGGCACGCTGGCCGCGCGGCTCGGCGGCGACGAGTTCTGCCTCCTGTCGGTGGGGCCGGCCGCCGACGAGGTGGTGCGCGTCGCCGATGAACTGTGCCTGCGGGCGGCCGAGTTGGAGCTCGGGGAGCGCCTGCGGGTCGTCCACACCTGGTACACCTGTGGCGGAAGCCGTGACGAAAGCTGTGACATGACCCGCGCCGAATCCGCCCGTGACACCTGACGATTCAATCCGTACGCTGCTGAATATGGATATGCACAGCGTGGGCACCGTGGCCCTTGGGACGTCCGGGACGAGTGCGGCGGACGTCATCGCCGTCGCGCGCGACAACGCACGGATCGAACTGACCGACGAGGCACGGGCCGCCCTGGCCGCCTCGCGCGAGATCGTCGACGCGCTCGCGGCCAAGCCCGACCCCGTCTACGGCGTCTCGACCGGCTTCGGCGCCCTGGCCAGCCGCCACATCGGCCCCGACCTCCGCGCCCAGCTCCAGCGCAACATCGTCCGCTCGCACGCAGCCGGCATGGGCCCGCGCGTGGAGCGTGAGGTCGTACGCGCGCTGATGTTCCTGCGCCTGAAGACGGTCTGCTCGGGCCACACCGGCGTACGCCCCGAGGTCGCGCAGACGATGGCCGACGTCCTGAACGCGGGCATCACCCCGGTCGTCCACGAGTACGGCTCCCTAGGCTGCTCCGGCGACCTCGCCCCGCTCAGCCACTGCGCGCTGACGCTGATGGGCGAGGGCGACGCCGAAGGCCCCGACGGTGCGCTGAAGCCCGCGGGCGAGCTGCTCGCCGCGCACGGCATCACGCCCGTAGAGCTGCGGGAGAAGGAGGGCCTGGCGCTCCTGAACGGCACCGACGGCATGCTCGGCATGCTGATCATGGCCCTCGCCGACCTGGAGACCCTCTACAAGTCGGCCGACGTCACCGCCGCCCTCACCCTAGAAGCCCTGCTCGGCACGGAGAAGGTCCTCGCCCCCGAGCTGCACGCCATCCGTCCGCACCCGGGCCAGGCCGCCTCCGCCGCCAACATGCTCGCGGTGCTCGTCGGTTCGGGCCTCACCGGCCACCACCAGGACGACGCGCCGCGCGTCCAGGACGCCTACTCGGTGCGCTGCGCCCCGCAGGTCGCGGGCGCGGGCCGCGACACCATGGCGCACGCCCGCACGGTCGCCGAGCGCGAGCTGGCGGCCGCCGTCGACAACCCCGTCGTGCTGCCCGACGGCCGCGTGGAGTCCAACGGCAACTTCCACGGCGCCCCCGTCGCCTACGTCCTCGACTTCCTGGCCATCGCCGCCGCCGACCTCGGCTCCATCGCCGAGCGCCGCACCGACCGGCTCCTGGACAAGAACCGCTCGCACGGCCTGCCGCCGTTCCTCGCGGACGACGCGGGCGTCGACTCCGGCCTGATGATCGCCCAGTACACGCAGGCCGCCCTGGTCAGCGAGATGAAGCGCCTCGCGGTCCCCGCGTCGGCCGACTCCATCCCCTCCTCCGCCATGCAGGAGGACCACGTCTCCATGGGCTGGTCGGCGGCGCGCAAACTGCGTACCGCCGTCGACAACTTGACCCGCATCGTGGCCATCGAGCTCTACGCCGCCACCCGCGCCGTCGAGCTCCGCGAGGGCCTCACCCCGGCCCCCGCCACGCAGGCGGTCATCGAGGCGATCCGCAAGGCGGGCGTCGAGGGCCCGGGCCCGGACCGCTTCCTCGCCCCGGACCTGGCGGCCGCGGACGCGTTCGTCCGCTCCGGCGCGCTGCTCGCCGCGGTGGAGCCGGTGACGGGCGCGCTGGCCTAGGCCACGCCCGTGGCGCCACGGCCGAGCGCCTGCCGGACGCGGGACGCCAGCGTGGCCCAGGGCCGGGCGTCGACCACCGGCAGCGCGTGCAGGGCCGCCTGCTCGCCGAGCCAGTGGGAGTACGCGGCGCTGATCGCGGCGCGCTCGGTCTGGTCGCCCTCGTCCGGCTCCCGGCAGGCGTAGTTGGCGGCGATCTGCCCGGGATCGCCCTCGTGCAGGAAGACGGCCCGCACCTCGCGCCCGGCCGCGGCGCCCGCACGCACGGCGCGCGCCGCGGCGGCCGGGGTGAGGTAGTCGCCCTCGATCACGGCGGGCACGTCGACGGTCAGGCGGTTGCGCACGACGCCGAGGAGCGCGGGGTCCAGGGCCCGGGCCGTGGCGATCTGGAGCTCCAGGACCCGCGCGGGGGAGAGCCGCGAGACGCCGCCGTCGAAGTGGTGGAGGTCCGGATGCCCCCGCGCTGTGGTGATCGCCAGGACCGCCGCGACGGCGTCGTCGAACTCGACGACGAACGCCTTCGACTCCGCTGCCAGTTGAGCGGCGGCCCGGCTCTTGCCGACGCCGGACGCGCCGCCGAGCAGCAGGATGTCCCAGGGCGCCGTACGTGCGCGGGGCCCGCTCAGAACGCCGCGCCGCGCGCCTGGCCCGAGCGCTCTCTGCGGACGGAGTAGGCCACGAAGCCCGCCCCGAGGCCGAGGAACGCCGTCCCGCCGGCCACGTACGGAGTCGTGTCGAAGCTGCCGGTGTCGGCGAGGCGTCCGGTGGTCGCGGTCGCGGTCGCATCGTGGTGGGGGGCCGAGTTCGCGGGCCTGTCGTCCCGGGGGGTGTCGTGCGACCCGGCGGAGGTCGCGTTCGCGGAGGGGACGAACCACAGGGCGCCGAGGAGGGCTCCGGCGGCGGTGGCGGTCAGCATCGAACGACGTGCGGACACGGAATCGGATCCCCCTTGTGGCGCTGGCGAATTGGCCGTGTGGGGCGATGGTAATGAAAGGCGCGGGTCGCGGGAAAGTCGCGGGGGGAGCGGGCCTTACGCTCCCTCGTATGACTGGAGACGAGACATCACGGTTTGTGCGACTGCGGGTTGAAATGGTGGTGGAGGTCGAGGACGCCGAACAGCTGACCGGTGCCGCGCTGGCCCGTGTCGCGGAGGACGGGCAGATGCCCGCCGAGGAGCGCGCGCACGCCGAGAGCGCCGTCAAGGAGGACGGCGCGGAGGCGCTCGCCTATCTGGTGGATCCGTTCGACCTGGTCAGCGCGGTGCCAGGGATCGAGCTCACCCAGGCCTCGTGGAGCAGCGAAATGATCGACTACGACCCCGACTCGCCGGACTGGGACCCCGACGAGGATGATGACGACGACGGCGAGAGCGACGGGGACGACGAGCCCGACGCGGAGTACGGCCATGAGGCGATGTACGGCCGCGACGACAGGCTCGCCTAGCCGACGGCGCGATCCGGACCTGGATTAGGAGATCCGGAATCGGGGACCCCGGACAGCAACCGCCGTCCGGGGTCCCGTCGTCTCATCCCCGCACGGTGATCGGCTTTCCCCTCGGCGGTCCCATGCCGCACAGTGGTGGCGGGGACCGGCGCCAGCACCGCGGACGTGGTGTTCCCCACACTCCGCGCGGAAGTGGAACGGGACGAACCGGGCAGGACGTTATGCGGGGTTACGAGGCACTATCGGGGCCGGTCACGGCTGGTTCGGGGATTCGGCAACTATGGAGATGCGTGTGATGACGGACAGTAGGCGTCGCAAGTCGGGGCGTGGACGCAAGGGCCTGGCGGCCGTGTCCGCGCTCGTCGGCGGCGTGCTCGTGCTCTCGGCGTGCAACGGCGACGACGGGGGCAAGGCCTCCGGAGGCGGCAAGGAGTCGCAGAACCAGGTCGACGAGGCGGCGGCCAAGAAGACCTCCGCCGCCCAGATCCGGATCGCGCCGAAGAACGGCTCCGACAACGCCAGCATCAACAGCGCGGCCAAGGTCACGGTCAGCGAGGGCACGCTCACCTCGGTGGTGATGAAGGCGTCCGACGGTCAGGCCGTGGCCGGTCAGATATCCGCTGACAAGACGAGCTGGAAGCCCGCCGGCCAGCTCGAACGCGCCACGAAGTACAAGATCTCGGCCACCGCCAAGGACTCCGAGGGCCGCAAGGCGCACGAGAACTCGACGTTCACGACCGTCTCGCCGGCCAACAGCTTCATCGGCAGCTTCACGCCCGAGAACGGCTCGACGGTCGGCGTCGGCATGCCCGTGTCGATCAACTTCGACAAGGGCATCACGAACAAGAAGGAAGTCCAGTCCGCGATCAAGGTGTCGTCCACCAGCGGGCAGGAAGTCGTCGGCCACTGGTTCGGCAACAACCGCCTGGACTTCCGCCCGGAGGAGTACTGGCAGGGCAACTCCACCGTCACGCTGAAGCTGGACCTCGACGGTGTCGAGGGTGCCGACGGTGTCTACGGCGTGCAGCAGAAGACCGTCCAGTTCAAGATCGGCCGTAACCAGGTCTCCATCGTCGACGCCAAGACGAAGACGATGAAGGTCACCCGGGACGGCAAGGTCATCAAGACCATCCCGATCTCCGCGGGCTCGCCCGAGAACAAGACGTACAACGGCAAGATGGTGATCTCCGAGATGTTCAAGGAGACCCGCATGGACGGCGCGACCGTCGGCTTCAAGGACAACGACGGCAAGGGCGAGTACGACATCAAGGACGTGCCGCACGCCATGCGGCTGTCCTCCTCGGGCACCTTCATCCACGGCAACTACTGGGGCTCGCCGTCGATCTTCGGCAACGCCAACACCAGCCACGGCTGCATCGGCCTGGAGGACGCCAAGGGCGCGGGCGACAAGAGCAAGCCCGGCGCCTGGTTCTTCGACAACACCATCACCGGTGACGTCGTCGACGTCCGCAACACCGGCGACAAGACCATCGCCCCGGACAACGGCCTCAACGGCTGGAACATGGACTGGGCGCAGTGGAAGGCCGGCTCCGCCGTCTGATCCCACGCGTACGCGCGCACACGCGTACAGTCGTACGACACGACGCGGCCCGCACCCCGGCAAGGGTGCGGGCCACCGTCATGTCCGGGCAAAAACCCACCGGCACCAACTACCCGCTTTCTTCCCACTATTGAGCAGATGTTCGACTCTCGGCATACTTCGGTGTCCGAGGGGCGGCAGCCCCTTCAACTCCAGGGGGAGACTTGCACAGACAAGTGAAGAGAGCGGGCGGGGCCACCGTCGCCGCGGCCGTCGCCGTGGCGCTCGCGGCGGGCATGACCAGCCCGGCCTCCGCGGACCCGGCGCAGCCGACCGGTGCGCGGGGCGCGGCGGGCAAGTCCGCCGGCACCGACCACGTGACGCTGATCACGGGCGACCGGGCCGTCCTCGACGCCAAGGGCCGCGTGATCGGGCTCGACCGGGCCAAGGGGCGCGAGCACATCCCGGTGCAGGTGCGGCGCAAGGACGGCCACACGCTGCTGATACCCGCCGACGCGCAGCGCCTGATAGCCGACGGCAGGATCGACCAGCGGCTGTTCGACGTCACCGAGCTGAACAAGAAGCGCAACCGCGCGGCCCAGAAGAAGGGCCTCAAGGTCATCGTCGGCTACAAGGGAGCCGCGACCGGGGCCAAGGCGGACGTCCGCTCGGCCGGTGACACCACGGTCCGCAGGACCCTGAAGTCGCTGAACGCCGACGCCGTCACCACTCCCAAGCGCGACGCCGCCGACCTGTGGGCCGCGCTCACCAGCGGCAAGGGCGACGCCCGCACCGCCGCGTCCGGCATCAGCCACGTCTGGCTGGACGGCGTCCGCAAGGCGAGCCTCGACAAGAGCGTCAAGCAGATCGGCGCCGACAAGGCGTGGGCCGCCGGGTACGACGGCAAGGGCGTGAAGATCGCCGTCCTGGACACCGGCATCGCCGCCGACCACGCGGACCTCAAGGGCCAGGTGGTCGCCGAGAAGAACTTCACCCCCGGCACACCTGCCGAGGACGCCAAGGACCGCTACGGCCACGGCACGCACGTCGCCTCGACGGCGGCCGGCACCGGAGCCACGTCGGGCGGCAAGTTCAAGGGCGTCGCACCCGGCGCCAAGCTCCTGAACGGCAAGGTCCTCGACGACGAGGGCTACGGCGACGACTCCGGCATCATCGCCGCCATGGACTGGGCGGCCGCCGAGGGCGCCGACATCGTCAACCTCAGCCTCGGTGGCGGCGACACCCCCGGTGTCGACCCCCTCGAAGCGCAGGTCGACAAGCTCTCCGCGGAGAAGGGCATCCTCTTCGCCATCTCGGCGGGCAACGACGGCGAGCCCGGCTCCGTCGGCTCACCGGGCAGCGCGGACGCCGCGCTCACCGTCGGCGCGGTCGACGACAACGACGAGCTCGCGGACTTCTCCAGCCAGGGCCCGCGGGTCGGCGACGGCGCGATCAAGCCCGATGTGACGGCTCCCGGTGTGGACATCACCGCGGCCTCCGCGCCGGGCAGCGTCCTCGCGAAGGAGGTCGGCGAGAGCCCCGCGGGCTACCTGACGATCTCCGGTACGTCGATGGCCGCCCCGCACGTCGCGGGCGCCGCCGCGCTGCTGAAGCAGCAGCACCCCGACTGGAAGTACTCCGAGCTGAAGGGCGCCCTGACGGCGTCCACCAAGGGCGGCAAGTACACGCCGTTCCAGCAGGGCTCGGGCCGTATCGCCGTCGACAAGGCCATCAAGCAGACGGTCTTCGCCGAGCCGGTGTCGGTGAACTTCGGCACGCAGCAGTGGCCGCACACCGACGACAAGCCGGTCACCAAGAAGGTGACGTACCGCAACACCGGCAAGGCCGACGTCACCCTCGACGTCACGGTGAGCGGCACCGACCCGAAGGGCCGCCCGGCCCCGGCCGGCTTCTTCGGCCTCGGCGCGAAGAAGGTGACCGTCCCCGCGGGCGGCACCGCCTCCGTCGACCTGACCGCCGACTCCAAGCGGGGCGCGGCCCTCGACGGCGCGTACTCCGCGTACGTCGTCGCGACCGGCGGCGGGCAGTCCGTGCGGACGGCCGCCGCCGTGGTGAACGAGGTCGAGTCGTACGACCTGACGGTGAAGCTCATCGGCCGGGACGGCGCTCCGGCGACGACCTACGACCTGGACCTGGAAGGCGTCAGCGGCCCCGCCGCCGACATGTCGTACAACCCGTACGACGAGTCCGGCACCGTCAAGGTGCGCGTGCCCAAGGGCGGCTACATCCTCAACTCGGGCCTGTTCGTCGACCCGACGGACTTCAAGAAGGGCGCCGACTGGATCGCGCAGCCGAAGCTGAACGTCACCAAGGACGCCACGGTGACGCTGGACGCGCGGACGACGAAGCCGGTGGACATCACGGTGCCGGACGCGGGCGCCGAGCTCGGGTTCGCCGCCCCGGACTACACGGTCGACGTCCCGCAGGGGAGCTACAGCTTCGGCTGGTGGCTCGACTCGTACGCCGACTTCCGTACGAAGCACCAGGGTGCGGCGGTCACCGACGGCTCGCTGTTCCAGCAGTGGGGCGGGCACTGGACCAAGGGTGACGACACCGAGTACGACATCGTCACCGGTGGCAAGGTCAAGGAGCTCGCGACCGGGTACACCAAGCACTTCAAGGCGGCCGAGCTCGCCAAGGTGAAGGTGAACGTCGGCGCGTCGTCCTCGGGCAAGAAGGGCGCGCTGAGCGCCATGGGCAGCCTCCCGGGCAGCACCAGCGGCTCCTCGGTCGGCATACCGCGTCCGCTGCCCACCACCCGGACGCTGTACCTGTCCACCGTGGACAAGGCGAAGTGGAGCCTCGACCTGGAGCAGCAGGCCGGGACCGGCCCGGACGGCTGGCCCATCGTCGACGCCGGCTACACGCTCGGCGCCGCGCAGGCCTTCAAGGGCGGCCAGAGCTACGAGAAGACCTTCAACACGGCCGTGTTCGGGCCGCGCGTCGGAGGCGACCTCGGTGTCTTCCGCCAGGACAACGAGATCGTGGGCTCCCTGCCGCTGTTCGCCGACGGCAAGAACCACCTGGGCTCCTCGCTCTACACGTCGGTGAAGACCACGCTGTACCGCAACGGCACCAAGCTGGGCGAGAACGACGACCCGCTGGTCGGCGGGGCGCCGTTCAAGGTGCCTTCGGGCGATGCCGCGTACGAGCTGAAGACCTCGGTGAAGCGGTCGGTGAAGGTCGCGGCGGCCTCCACCCGCGTCGACGCGAGCTTCAAGTTCCGCTCCAAGAAGGTGGACAGCGCGAAGCTGCCCGTCTCCGTCGTGCGGTTCGGTCCGGCGGTCGACCTGCGCAGCAGGGCGGAGGCCGGCAAGACCCAGTCCGTACCGGTCACGGTCCAGGGCGCGGCGGCCGGTGCGAACCTCAAGTCCCTGTACGTCTACGTCTCGTACGACTACGGCCAGACCTGGAAGCAGGTCAAGGTCGTCAACGGGAAGATCTCGGTCAAGAACCCCGAGAAGGACAAGGGGATCTCCTTCCACGCCAAGATCACGGACAAGAAGGGGAACAAGTCGACGCTGTCGATCCACAACGCGTACTACGGCAAGTGACCTTGCGCCGCTAGTGCGTTGACCGCGGCGCGGCGCCGAAGGGACTGTCGATCACGTATCGCCAGAACCCGTCGGCGCCGCGTCGTGCCACGTCCGTCGCGGTGGAGCGCACCACGCCGTCGCCGATCTCCCAGTCGACGACGAGGAGGGCGATCTCCCCGGCGACGTGCACATGCCGCGGCGTCACGGAGATCGGCAGGCCGAGGGCGAGGAAGGGGCCGTTGGCGGCCGCGATCTCCGCGCTGCCGTGCACGGCGGCTCCGGTGTCGGGCACGAAGGCGGCCCGCTCCTCGTAGAGCTCGCGCACGGCCTCGGCGTCGCCGCTGTTGAACCGCTCGGCGAACGCGGCGGGGACATCCTCGGCGCGGGTGGGCAGGGACGGTGTCGATATCGTCATGGCCCAGACGGTAGGAGAGGGACTCGTGACTCACCGAACGGTAAGCGGCGCGGCCCGAGCCGGCCGCCCGGGGCTCCCGGACGACGCGCGGGCCCGCGTCACGGCCCCGAGCCCGTCCTGTCCCGTGGAGATCACCCTCGCCGCCCTGCGCGGCCGCTGGACGACGCTCCTGGTCCGCGAGCTGCTGCGGCACGAGCGGCGCACGTACAGCGAACTGGCCGCCGCCCTCCCCGAGCTGTCCGACAAAGTGCTGACGGACCGCCTCGCCCAGCTCACCGCCGCGGGCGCCGTCGAGCGCACCCGCACTCCCGGCTGGCCCCCGGCGGTCACCTACGAACTCACCCCGCACGGCCGCGCGTTGGGGCCGGTGCTGCAAGCGCTGTGGGACTGGGGCGCGTCCCGCCCGCCCCAGGAGTGAGCCCCAGGATGAGCCGGTCGGGCCATTACTGTGCTCCCATGACCACGTCACCGCAGGGCAACCAGGGCACCCACGACTCGCTCCCCAAGGCGGAGTTCGCCTTCCCCGGACCGCTGCGCGACCAGCTCGTGGCGGCGATCCTGGACGGCTCCAAGACGTCGACGACGGGCCTCCTCCTCGACTACGAACGCGACGGCGACCCGCTCCCGGCCGCCGGTGAACGCGCGGTCGTCGTCGACTCGGACGACCGGCCCGTGGCCGTCATCGAGACGACGGACGTACGGATCGTGCCGCTGGCCGACGTGGACCTCGCCCACGCCGTGGACGAAGGCGAGGGGTACACGACCGTCGCCGCGTGGCGGGCGGGGCACGAGAACTTCTGGCACGGCGCGGAGCTGCGCGCCGCGCTCGGCGACGACACGTTCACCGTCGACGACGGCACCGAACTCGTCCTGGAGCGCTTCCGCCTCGTCGCCGACCTGCGGGGGAAGTGACCGGCCGTGCCCTTCGCCGAAGCGGCCGACGGCGCCGCGATCCACTATCAACTGCACGGCGCGGGCGGGCCGTTGGTGCTCCTCGCCGGGCAGTCCAACAGCCACCACTGGTGGGACTGCGTGCGCGACGACTTCGCCGCGCGCTTCACCACCGTCGTCATGGACCACCGCGGCACCGGCGAGAGCGACCGCCCCGACACCGACACGTACAGCACGCCGGGCTTCGCCCGTGACGTGATCGCGGTCCTCGACCACGCGGGCATCGACCGCGCCCACGTCTACGGCACCTCGATGGGCGGCCGCATCGCCCAGTGGCTGGCGGCCGACCATCCGGAGCGCGTCGACCGCCTCGTCCTCGGCTGTACGTCGCCCGGGGCCCCGCACGGCGTCGAGCGCGGCCCCGAGGTCCGGGCCGCCCTGAACCAGGCCGATCCGCACGCCGTACGCCGCGCTCTGCTGGAGCTCATGTACACCCCGGCCTGGCTCGCCGGGCAGGAACGCGACCGCCCGGGGCGGGAGTTCCACACCCTCGGCGACCCGGACATGCCGGCCCACGCCCGCCGCCGCCATCTGCGGGCCAGCGCCCGCCACGACGCGTGGGAGGCGCTGCCGCGCATCACGGCGCCGGTACTGGTCGTGCACGGCACGGACGACACGTTCAACCCGGCGGCCAACGCCCCGCTGCTCGCCGCCCGCATCCCGGACGCCAGGACGTTCCTCGTCCCGGGCGCCCGGCACGCCTACTTCGAGGAGTTCGCGGACGTGGCCACCGAGCCGGTGCTCGCGTTCCTGGAGGGGAGCGCCCCGCCTCAGCCGCCGCTGCCGTAGGGCCGGGTGAGGATCTCCAGGTTGTGCCCGTTCGGGTCCTCCCAGTAGACGCCGCGTCCGCCGTCGTTCGTGTTGATCTCGCCCGCGCGGTGGTGGTACGGGTCGGCCCAGTAGGCCAGGCCCCGCTCCTCGATGCGGCCGAAGATCGTGTCGAACTCGTCCTCGGAGACCAGGAAGGCGTAGTGCTGCGGCGTGATCGGGCCGCCGCTCTCCATGTAGTCGAGGGTCACGCCGTTGGGGATCTCCACGGGGATGAACGGGCCGTACTCCGGACCCGCTTCGAGCCCCAGGATGTCGGCGAGGAACTGCGCCGACGCCTTCCTGTCCGTGGCCGCGACGATCGTGTGGTTCAACTCGATGGACATCGTGTGACCTCCCTGCTTGCCGAAAGTCTCGCCGGAACCCCCGTGTCCCGCGCTGACGAGGACCACGGTAGGCCGGGGCACACGGCGCCCGGATCGGTCACGGGTCCCGGTTCCGCCGCGCCCTGCGGACCAGGCCCCGCGACCGAGGCGTTTTCCGGCCACGAGGACCGTTCGTCACAGCGAGCGCCGATGACCCTCAGATCGTCGCCGCGTCGATCACGAAGCGGTAGCGCACGTCGCTGGCGAGGACCCGCTCGTACGCCTCGTTGATCTGGTCGGCGCGGATCAGCTCGATCTCCGAGCCGAGCCCGTGCCCCGCGCAGAAGTCCAGCATCTCCTGCGTCTCCCGGATGCCGCCGATCATGGAACCGGCGAGGGTCTTGCCGCCGCCGATCACGCGGGCTTCACGAAGGCGCCCTCGGTGCGCAGCAGCAGCTTGGCGCCGAGACCGTGGAGAGGATCATGTCGAAGGACCCCGCCAGCTGCTCGAAGGTGGCGTCGTCGCTGGTCGCGTAGTAGTGGTCGGCGCCGAGCCGCTCGCCGTCGGCCTTCTTGCGCAGGGACTGCGACAGGACGGTCACCTCGGCACCCATGGCGTGCGCGATCTTGACGGCCATGTGGCCGAGACCGCCGAGGCCCACCACGGCGATCTTCTTGCCGGGGCCCGCGTTCCAGCGCTTGAGCGGGGAGTACGTGGTGATGCCGGCGCACAGCAGCGGCGCGGCCACGTCCAGTGCCAGCCCGTCGGGGATGCGTACGGTGTACGCCTCGTCCACGACGATGTGCGTGGAGTAGCCGCCGTAGGTCGGCTCGCCGTCCTTGCCGAGGCCGTTGTACGTGGGGACGTTGCCCTTGACGCAGTACTGCTCCAGGCCCGCCCGGCAGTTCTCGCACTCACGGCACGAGTCGACCATGCAGCCGACGCCGACGCGGTCACCGACGGCGAACTTGCTGACGCCCGCTCCGACCTCGGCCACGACTCCGGCGATCTCATGGCCGGGCACCATCGGGAAGATGCCCTCGCCCCAGCCGTCACGGGCCTGGTGGATGTCCGAGTGGCAGATACCGGCGTACTTGATGTCGATCAGGACGTCGAACTCGCCGACGGCGCGGCGCGGGACGGTGGTGAGCTCCAGCGGCGCGTCGGGGGCGGGGGCGGCGTAGGCGGAAACGGTGGTGATCTGCTCAGTCATGTCTCCGAGCCTGCCTCCCGCCGGCGACATCACCCAGCCCTCCGTGCTGCCTACGTCCAGCGGTCCTACCACTGGCGGGGACAGGCTCAGGGACGTACGACCGGCGGGACGAGCCGGGATAATGGAACGCATGGACGACACCTCCGAGAGCGCGGCCCCGCACCCGCAGGGCCCGCCGGGCAGGCCCCTGGACAGCCGGGCCGAGCTGAGCGAGTTCCTGCGCTCGCGCCGGGCGCGGCTCCAGCCGCAGGACGTCGGGCTGACCGGCTTCGGGCGCCACCGCCGGGTGCCCGGTCTGCGCCGCGAGGAGCTGGCGCAGCTCGCGGGGGTCTCCGTCGCGTACTACACCCGCCTGGAGCAGGGCAACGGCCGCAACGTCTCCAGCGAGGTGCTCGACGCCATCGCGCGCGCCCTGCGCCTGACCGACGCCGAGCACGCCCACCTCACGCGCCTCGCGAAGCCGAAGACGGTGAAGAAGAGGCGGGCCGCCCGGCAGCAGCACCTGCGGCCCGCGCTGCAACGGCTGCTGGACTCCATCGACGGCACGCCCGCGTACGTCGTCGGGCGCCGCTCGGACATCCTCGCCTGGAACGCGGCGGCGGCCGCCCTCTTCGGCGACTGGGGCGAGCTCGCCCCCAAGGACCGCAACTGGGCGCGGATCTGCTTCCTCGACGAGCGCGCACGCGACTTCTTCGTCGACTGGGAGCAGAAGGCCTCCGACATCGTCAGCTACCTGCGCATGGACGCGGGCTGCTACCCCAACGACACGGAGCTGTCCGCCCTGGTCGGCGAACTCTCCGTGAAGAGCGACGAGTTCAGACGGCTGTGGGCCACCCATGACGTGCGGGAGAAGGGGCACGGCGTCAAGCGCATGCGCCACCCGCTGGTGGGCGAACTGACCCTGGCGTACGAGACGTTGCGGCTTCCGGACGACTGCGACCAGTCGCTGGTCATGTACCACGCGGAGCCGGGTTCGGCGTCGGCGCAGGGGCTGCGGCTGCTGGCGAGCTGGGGCCGGGACGCGTCGTCGGTGGGCTCGGGCGCGCAGTAGCCGCCCCGGCTGTGGGGGCAGGGGATTTCGCGGGCGGCAGAACGTCCCGCGCTGCCCCGCGGCCGGGTTCCCTCCTAGGCTGAGGGGGTGAGCAGCCAAGAGCGGCAGATGCCGAACGACGCCCGCGTCATCCCTCTGCGCCCCGTCAAGGCGGTGCCGGGCCCGGCTCGGGAGCCCGGCCCCGCGGCCAAGGAGCCCCTGTGGCGTGACGTCGTCGGGGACGTCCTGCGCCGCGAGCGCCTCGCGCAGGAGCGCACGCTCAAGGACGTGGCCGACGCGGCCCGGATCTCCATGCCGTACCTCTCCGAGCTGGAGCGCGGCCGCAAGGAGGCCTCGTCCGAGGTCCTCGCGGCCGCGGCCCACGCGCTCGGCCTCGGCCTGTCCGACGTACTGTCCCTGGCCCAGACCCGGCTGGCCGGCCTTCCCCGCGTGAGGCCGGCCAGGGCGTCGTCCCAGGGCGAAGTGCGCCTGGCGGCCTGATGACTCTCGCCCTGCCCGCTGTCGCTCAGGCCGCCTCGGCGGGCAGGGCGCGCCTGCTGAGCACCTGATCGGCGAGGCCGTACGCGACCGCCTCCTGCGCGGTGAACACCTTGTCGCGGTCCATGTCGGCGCGGAGCGTGGCGACGTCGTGCCGGGTGTGCCGCGCGAGGACCTCCTCCACCTGGGAGCGGATCCGCAGCATCTCCTTCGCCTCCAGGGCGAGGTCGGAGACCGTGCCCTGCCGGCCGCGGCTCGCGGGCTGCCCGAGCAGCACGCGCGCGTGGTCGAGCACGAACCGCCGCCCCGGGTCGCCGCCGGCGAGCAGCACGGCGGCCGTGGAGGCGGCCTGGCCGACGCAGAACGTCGAGATCGGCGCGGAGATGAAGCTCATGGTGTCGTAGATGGCCATGAGCGAAGTGAAGGAACCGCCCGGCGAGTTGATGTAGATGGCGACCTCGCGCTCCGGCGCGGCGGACTCCAGATGGAGCAGCTGCGCGATGACGGCGTTGGCGACCCCGTCGTCGATCTCGGTCCCGAGGAAGATGATCCGCTCCGACAGCAGCCGGCTGTAGACGTCGTATGCCCGCTCGCCGCCCTGCGGAGTGCGCTCGACGACGGTGGGAATGGTGTACTGACTCATTTTCCGCTGCCCCCTCAGATCCCGAGCCCGATACGCCGCTTCGACCCGGCGGGCCGCACGTCCTCCAGGGACTCGACCACGCGGTCGACCATCCCGTACTCCTTGGCCTGCTCGGCGGTGAACCACCGGTCGCGGTCCCCGTCGCGGGAGATCGTCTCCTCGCTCTGCCCGGTGTGCTCGGCGGTGAGCCGCTCGATGGTCTTCTTCGTGAACTCCAGGTTCTCCGCCTGGATGGCGATGTCGGCGGTGGTCCCGCCGATGCCGGCCGACGGCTGATGCATCATGATCCGCGCGTTGGGCAGCGCGAACCGCTTGCCGTGCGTCCCGACGCTCAGCAGGAACTGCCCCATGCTCGCGGCGAATCCCATGGCGAGGGTGGAGACGTCGTTCGGGATGAGCCGCATGGTGTCGTAGACGGCGAGCCCGGCGGTGACGGACCCGCCGGGGCTGTTGATGTACAGGCTGATGTCGGTCTTCGGGTCCTCGGCCGACAGGAGCAGCATCTGCGCGCAGACGCGGTTGGCGGACACCTCGTCGACCTGCGTCCCGAGGAACACGATCCGCTGGTTGAGCAGCTGCGCCGCGAGGTGGTCGTCGAACCGGGACGGGGCGGTGTCCCCGTCCTCGCCCCGCGGCCGCACCACCGCGTCCCAGCCACTGCCGAGTACTGACATCGGACCTCCCTGAAGTACCGCGACTCCAACGCCGCGCCGTGCCTTCACTGTTGCCCGCGGATGGCAGCGCTGTCAGGGATCTCGGCTGGTGGCAGATTCGCTGAGGGCAGAGGGGTCACGGACGTGGCCGACGCGGGCTCGGGCGGGGGCCGTTAGGGTCGTGTCCTCGTGGAGTGGATATCGCCTGTGAGTACGTTGCTGGGCGCGGTGATCGGCGTCGGCGCGACGCTTCTCGCCGACCGGATCCGATGGCGGCGTGAGAGCGCGGATCGGGAGACGGCCACGCGGAGACAGCTGTACGCGGAGTACACGGCGGCGCTGTCCCGCGTCCGCACGGCCCTCCACGAGTGCGCGCAGGCGACGGGCGGCGCGATCCCCGGCAGCGAGGACCACGCCCGTGAGGTCCGCGACCGCTTCCTGGCGCCGGGCGCCTACGAGATCCGCCACCAGCTGGCGATCATCGCCCCGGCCGACGTCGTCGAGGCGGCCAGATCCGCCTTCATCGCCCTCCGGACGACGCGTGACCGTGTCCTGGAGGGCGTGACGGCCGGCAGCGAGGTCTACGCGGAGCTGGAGGCGGGGAACGACGCCGCGATCGCCGAGTTGCGCCGCGTGATGCGGCGGGACCTCGGGGCCGACTGAGGGGCGAAATCCTCTTCGAGCCACTTGAGCGTGCCGGGCCGCCACGGCGGGGCCGGCCAGGGTCGCGCCGGGGCGCGGCCATACCGCCTCCTCCGGAGCGAGGCGCGGGCCCGTGCGGTCGGGTGGAGCGAGGCCTCCGCCGTGAGGTCCACGGCGATGCCCCAGGCGGTCCTCAGCATGCGGTACGCAGTCCGCATGGGGTGGTCCCGGTTCGGGCTCGGGGAGCCGGTCAGTTCTGGCCCGGCGCCGGCGCGATGCCCGTCGGGCACGCCCGCCCCCAGTTCGTCTCCGACGGCGTGTCCAGGAGGGCGCCCGTGCCGCCGATGCCGCAGTAGCCGTCGGGGTTCTTGTCCAGGTACTGCTGGTGGTACGGCTCGGCCGGCCAGAAGGGGCGGTTCTGCGCCGGGAGGACCGTCGTCGTGATGGTGCCGTGGCCCGCGGCCGTCAGGACCTGCTGGTAGGCCTCCAGGGACGCCTTCGCGCCGGCCTCCTGCTCGGGGGAGTGCGTGTAGATCGCCGAGCGGTACTGCGTGCCGACGTCGTTGCCCTGGCGGAAGCCCTGCGTGGGGTTGTGGGACTCCCAGAAGAGCTTCAGGAGCGACGCGTACGACACCTTCGACGGGTCGAAGACGACGCGGACCGCCTCCGTGTGGCCGGTCAGGCCGGAGCAGACCTCTTCGTAGGAGGGGTTCTCGGTGTAACCGCCCTGGTAGCCGACGTACGTCGTCCATACGCCCTCCGTCTGCCAGAACTTGCGCTCCGCCCCCCAGAAACAGCCCAGCGCGAAGTCCGCGACCTGAAGGCCCTCGGGATAGGGGCCGAGCAGCGGGTTGCCGAGGACCGTGTGGCGCGCGGGGACCTCGAATTCCGGGGTCGCCCGGCCCTTCAGGGCCTGCTCGGGGGTGGGGAGCTCGGGCGTGCGGCCGAAGATCATGTGGGTCTCTCCTCGTGCGGGACCTGGCAGGGGCGCACCCTCACACGGGTGCCTCAGGGGAACGTGCTCGCGGCCCCCCGCATTCCGGACGGCCCGCGGCCGGCGGCTCAGTGCGGCAGCGTCGCCGGGCTTCCGCCGTTCGCCTCGTACCCCGCGACCGCCAGCGCGCGGTACAGCGCGTAGCTCTCGGCCGGGTCCGTGGTCAGGGTCCAGGGCAGGGCCCCGACGTGGCCGTCCACGTGCACCAGCTGGTTCATGGCCTCCGCCCACCGCTCGCAGTGGACCAGGAAGAGGATCAGCAGATGCCGGACGTGCGCCAGCATCGGGTCGTCCGGGCGCGCGGCGTGCACCGCGAACAGGGCGCCCTCGACGGCCTTGGTGACGACCTCGCTCTGATAGAAGCCGCGGACCAGGTTCACCTCGGGCAAGTGCTCGTAGACGGCGAAGAGCGGGAGCGCCGCGAGCAGGGAGGCACGCGGCGCGCGCGCGGCGGCCGCCTCCGCGAAGCCGTACGCGAGGTCGCGCGAGCCGTGCCACTTCTCGCACCAGTAGTGCAGCGCCGCCAGATGGGCGCCCATGTGCGCGGGCGCGCGGTCCAGGATCTTCAGCCACAGCTGCTCGAACTCCTCGCGGGGGTACGAGAGCCCACGGGCGATCGAGAGCTCGACGATATACGGAATCGGGTCACCCGGCGCCAGCAGCGCCGCCTGCGCGCACGCCTCCCTGGCCTCCTCCAGAATGATCCGGAACTCGTCCGTCCCCTGCTCCGCCGTGCGCCACGCCTGCTGGACGAGGAACTCCGCGTGCACCGCGGCGCCGCCCGCGTCCTTGGGCGCCTCGGCCCGCCACACCCGCAGCCACTGCCCGCCGGGGCTGCCGCTCACGCCACCGGGCCGCTGCTGCAGCTCCAGCGAGGCCGCGCCCGCGAAGGCCTGCACGCGCTGCCAGCGCAGCTCACCGTGCGTCTCGGTGCCCGCGAGGAGCTGCGAGGCGGCCTTCCACTCCTGCGTGCGCTGCACGAGGTCGAGCACTTCGAGGAGATCGGCGTCCGCCCCCGGCATGCGGATGTCCAGCTCCTCCTGGCGCAGGAAGCCGTAGTCCGCCGGGTCCGCGGCGTCCGGCGAACCGGGCGCCACCTGCCGGATTCCACCGCGCCTGCGCAGCAGCACGGGCCCGAGGACCGCGCCGATGACGATCACCGCGAACAGGAACCAGAGAATCTCCATGACCCAAGCGAACCAGACGGGTCCGACAATTGGCCAACCTGCCGGGACGTACCCGGACCGACCCGGCGCAACGGCCCCCGCGCGCACTACGCTCAGGCCGCATGAGTGACTTGCACAGCACGCCCAGTACGCAGAGCTTCGAGACCGTGGCGATCCACGCGGGCAACACGGCCGACCCGCTCACCGGCGCCGTCGTCCCGCCCATCTACCAGGTCTCGACCTACAAGCAGGACGGCGTCGGCGGCCTGCGCGGCGGCTATGAGTACAGCCGCAGCGCGAACCCGACCCGCACCGCCCTGGAGGAGAACCTGGCCGCCCTGGAGGGCGGCCGCCGCGGCCTCGCCTTCGCGTCCGGCCTCGCGGCCGAGGACTGCCTCCTCCGTGCGCTGCTCGCCCCCGGCGACCACGTGGTCATCCCGAACGACGCGTACGGCGGTACGTTCCGGCTCTTCGCCAAGGTCGTCTCGCGCTGGGGCGTGGAGTGGTCCGTGGCCGACACCTCCGACCCGGAAGCGGTCCGGGCCGCGGTGACCGACCGTACGAAGGCCATCTGGGTGGAGACCCCCTCCAACCCGCTCCTCGGCATCACCGACATCGCCGCCGTCGCGCAGATCGCCCGTGAGAGCGGGGCCCGCCTCGTCGTCGACAACACCTTCGCGAGCCCCTACCTCCAGCAGCCGCTCGCGCTCGGCGCCGACGTCGTCGTGCACTCCATGACGAAGTACATGGGCGGCCACTCGGACGTCGTCGGCGGCGCGCTCGTCGTCGACGACGAGGCGCTGGGCGAGGAGCTGGCGTACCACCAGAACGCCATGGGCGCCGTCGCCGGGCCCTTCGACGCCTGGCTGGTGCTGCGCGGCATCAAGACCCTCGCGGTGCGCATGGACCGGCACAGCGAGAACGCCACCAAGGTCACCGACATGCTGACCCGCCACGCGCGCGTGACGAGCGTCCTCTACCCGGGCCTTCCGGAGCACCCCGGCCACGAGATCGCCGCCAAGCAGATGAAGGCGTTCGGCGGCATGGTCTCCTTCCGGGTCGAGGGCGGCGAGGAGGCGGCCGTCGAGGTCTGCAACCGCGCCAGGCTCTTCACCCTCGGCGAGTCCCTGGGCGGCGTGGAGTCCCTCATCGAGCACCCGGGCCGCATGACGCACGCCTCGGTGGCGGGCTCGGCCCTGGAGGTCCCCGGGGACCTGGTGCGCCTCTCGGTGGGCATCGAGGCGGCCGACGACCTGCTCGCCGACCTCCAGCAGGCACTGGGCTAGAAGCCCCGCGTCAGCCGGTCACCAGCGCGTCAGGGGTGGAGTCGTGTCCGACGGCGGCTCCACCCAGGGCCGGGCGGCGCACGCCCACACCGTGAACGCCACGGCGGCGGCCAGCAGCACCAGCCACAGAAACCGCCGCAGGGCCCTGCGCCGCCGCAGCGACCGCCCGCCCCGCCGCACCGCCTCGTCGAAGAGCTCCGGCGGCACGGCGGCGGGCTGCTCGCCCTCCAGGATCCGCCGCACGGCGCTCTCCTTGCGCTCGTACTGGCTCATGACGGCACCGCCGGGCGCACGAGGCCCCGAGACCTGTTCATGACGGCGCCGCCCCGCTCAGCGCCCGCACCGGCGCCGGGCCGCGCGGCGGGTGCAGGACCGTCGCCATCGCGCGGGCGCAGATCGCCCCGACCCGCTCGGCGGGCAGGCCGAGGAGCGCCGCCGTCTGCTCCTCGGCCACCCCCTCGTACATCCGGAGCACCAGGATCAGCCGCTCCTGGGGGCCGAGCCGCTCAAGCACCCCGCCGTGGCCGCGGTGGCGACGCCAGGCGCCGCGCGCGAAACGCAGGGCGACCTGCTGGCGGGCCCGGTCGTACGGGTCCTCGCCGCGCAGCCGGTCCCACGTCGCGTACGTATGCGCGAGGGCGGCGGTCAGCAGGGCACGCGCGCGTGGGTTGTCCCGCGGCCGCTCCGCGGTGAGCAGCGTCGCGGCATGCAGGAGCCTGCCAGCCGCGCCCGCGACGAACGCCTCGAACTCCCGGGCACGGCGGGCGTCCTGGAACGCCTGCCGTTCTCGCACCGCGCCTCCCGGTCTCATATGAGGCCAGGGGCGGGGCCGGGGTCAAGACTCCGGAGTGGCCGGAACCTCGCCGCCGGGCGCCGTGTGTGACGTCTGGCGCGCGGAGAGGGCGGAGTTGAAGCGTGTGAGGAGCGCGCAGAAGCTCTCGCGCTCCTCCGGCGCCCAGTCCTGCGTCAGCTCGGCCATCAGCTCGCGGCGCGAGGAACGCACCTCGTCGAGCCTGGCCTGGCCGCGCGGCGACAGCTGGAGCACCACGGCACGGCCGTCCTCCGGGTGCGAGGTGCGCTTGACGAGCCCCGTGTCGACCAGCGGGGCGACCTGCCGGGTGACCGTCGAGGAGTCGATGCCCATACTCGCGGCGAGCGCCTTGACGCCCATCGGGCCTTCCTTGTCGAGGCGGTTGAGCAGCAGATACGCGGCGCGGTCCATGGAGTTGCGGACCTGGCCTACGCCGCCGAGGCGGGTCTGCTCCGCACGGCGGGCGAAGACCGCCACCTGGTGCTGCAGGCTGTCGAGAAGGCCGGGATCACTGGCGGTCGTCATGTCCGGAGTTGTGGGCATGGCCGGGGGCTCACTTCATGCGAGGGCGGTGGGTTGGGGGACAGGGTACGCGGCCACGGCGCGGACCGTACCTGCGCTGCGCAAACCTACGCGCAGAACGGTCTCGTCCCTTGGTCACCGCAGGAGCGCCCGGGCGCGGGCTGCGAGACTTGCGGCCATGGACTACCGCACGCCCCACTCCCTGCCGACGGTCACCCTCGACGACGTGCGCGGCGCGCGGAAGATGCTCTCCGGAGTGGCGCGGATGACGGCGATGGAGGGCAGCAGGCACCTGTCGCGGCTGGTCGGCGCCCCGGTCCACCTCAAGTGCGAGAACCTCCAGCGCACCGGCTCGTTCAAGCTGCGCGGCGCGTACGTACGGATCGCGGGCCTGCTCCCCGAGGAGCGCGCGGCGGGCGTCGTCGCCGCCAGCGCGGGCAACCACGCGCAGGGCGTGGCGCTGGCGTCCTCACTCCTCGGCGTGCGCTCCACGGTGTTCATGCCGGCCGGCGCGCCGCTGCCCAAGGTCGCGGCCACCAGGGACTACGGCGCCGAGGTGCGCCTGCACGGCCAGGTCGTCGACGAGACGCTGGCCGCCGCGCAGGAGTACGCGCGCGAGACCGGCGCGGTGTTCATCCACCCCTTCGACCACCCCGACATCATCGCGGGGCAGGGCACGGTCGGCCTGGAGATCCTGGAGCAGTGCCCCGAGCTGCGCACCCTCGTGGTCGGCGTCGGGGGCGGCGGCCTCGTGGCGGGCATCGCGGTGGCGGTCAAGGCGCTGCGTCCGGACGTGCGGGTGGTCGGCGTGCAGGCCGCCGGGTCGGCGGCGTACCCGCCCTCGCTCGCCGCCGGGCACCCGGTGTCGATCGACAACCCCGCGACCATGGCCGACGGCATCAAGGTCGGGCGCCCCGGCGACGTACCGTTTCAGCTGATCGAAGACCTGGTCGACGACATCGTGACGGTCTCCGAGGACGAGCTGTCCAGCGCCCTGCTGCTCTGCCTGGAGCGCGCCAAGATGGTCGTCGAACCGGCGGGCGCCAGCCCCGTCGCGGCCCTGCTGAGCAAGCCGGAGTCGTTCGAGGGCCCGGTGGTCGCGCTGCTCTCGGGCGGCAATGTGGACCCGCTCCTGATGCAGCGCATCCTGCGGCAGGGCATGGCGGCGGCGGGCCGCTACCTCTCGCTGCGGCTGCGCCTGACGGACCGCCCCGGCGCCCTCGCCACGCTCCTCGGCGTGCTGACCGTGGTCGACGCCAACGTCCTCGACATCAGCCACGTACGCACCGACCCGCGGCTCGGGGTCACGGAGGCCGAGGTGGAGCTGCACCTGGAGACGAAGGGGCCCGAGCACTGCGTCGAGGTGGCCGGGGCGCTGGGCGACGCGGGGTACACCGTCATCGGCTGACGCGCCGCGGGCCCCCGGCACCTGATGGAGGTGCCGGGGCCCGCGGCGGCCGAGTGGAGCAAGGATCCAGCCCTGCTGTCAGGGCCGGCCCTGATACGGCCGGGCCCCGGTACGGCTAGCCCTGGTACGGCTTGGCTTCCAGGATCTTGACGGAGGCGAGCTTGCCGTTCGGCAGCTCGTACTGCGCGTTCTCGCCGATCCTCTTGCCGTTCACGCCCGTGCCGAGGGGAGACTGCGGCGAGTACGTCTCGATCTCCTCGCTCGCGTACTCCCGGGAGGCGAGCAGGAACGTCAGGGTGTCGTCCTCGTCGCCGTCGAAGGCGATGGTCACGACCATGCCCGGCGCCACCACGCCGTCGGCGGCCGGAGCCTCACCGACCTTGGCGGTCTCCAGGAGCTGGGTCAGCTGGCGGACGCGGAGCTCCTGCTTGCCCTGCTCCTCCTTGGCCGCGTGGTACCCGCCGTTCTCGCGCAGGTCCCCCTCCTCACGCGCTGCCGCGATCTTGGCTGCGATCTCGGTGCGCGCGGGACCAGACAGGTACTCCAGCTCGGCCCTGAGCTGGTTGTACGCCTCCTGGGTCAGCCAGGTGACGTTCTCGCTGGTCTGGGTCACAGGTGCTCCTCGTAGGTACTGGGAATACAAAGCATCGCCCTACCCAGAAGGATGTTCCCTCACGGGTGGGCGAAACCACGAGCCTAACAATTCAGGCGCGCCAGGGGGAGGACATAAGCCATCAGATTTACGTCAACGCAGGTGAGGGCGGTGAAGAGGTGCCGCAGGGCCCGCCGTGTCAGTCGGAGTGGCAGCCGAGGAGCTCGACGCTGGTCGCCTTCGACGTCGTACGGAGCGTGACGACCTTGTCGATGCGGTCCGCGCGCTGGTCGAAGCGGAAGTCCGCGCGGCCGACCTCGGCGCCGGACTCGGCCTGCGAGCGCAGGGTGCAGTAACCCTTGGCGTCGGCGTCCTTGCGTACTTCGAGATGTGCCTTGACCGTGCTGGCCGAAACGATGTCGAACTTGATGACCTCGCCGCTGACCTTCGTACCGTTGATGTAGTCGTAGCCGAACCATCCGACGACGCCGAGCAGGACGACGCCGAGCACCGAGCCGACGATCTTCAGCTTGCGGTCGGCGGCCTCGTCGGCCGTGCGGGAGCGGCCGTACCGCCCCGGGGGAAGCCCTTCGGAAACCCCTTCTGAAGGCTTCGAACCCACCGCCGCCATGATCGTCCTCCAGGAACAGGGGATGCCGGAATTTTCCGCCCCCCGGTTCCGTCACTATAGAAGCCGCGTGTTGCGCCGCATCACCGAGGGCGCCCGATTACTTGAGGATCGAGTCTTGACTGAGCAGCTTCGACTGATGGCCGTGCACGCCCACCCCGACGACGAGTCGAGCAAGGGCGCGGCCACCATGGCCAAGTACGTGTCCGAGGGGGTGGACGTGCTCGTCGTGACCTGCACGGGCGGGGAGCGCGGCGACATCCTCAACCCGAAGCTCCAGGGTGACACCTACATCCAGGAGCACATCCACGAGGTGCGCAAGAAGGAGATGGACGAGGCGCGCGAGATCCTCGGCGTCAAGCAGGAGTGGCTCGGCTTCGTCGACTCGGGGCTGCCCGAGGGCGACCCGCTGCCGCCGCTGCCCGAGGGCTGCTTCGCGCTGGAGGACGTCGACAAGGCCGCCGGTGAGCTGGTGCGCCAGATCCGTTCCTTCCGTCCGCAGGTCATCACGACGTACGACGAGAACGGCGGGTATCCGCACCCCGACCACATCATGACCCACAAGATCACGATGGTGGCCTTCGAGGGCGCGGCGGACCCCGAGAAGTACCCGGAGAGCGAGTTCGGCCCGGTCTTCCAGCCGCAGAAGCTCTACTACAACCAGGGCTTCAACCGCCCGCGCACCGAGGCGCTGCACCAGGCGATGCTCGACCGCGGCCTGGAGTCGCCCTATGGGGACTGGCTGAAGCGGTGGGACGAGTTCGAGCGGGTCGAGCGCACGCTCACCACGCATGTCCCGTGCGCCGACTTCTATGAGATCCGCGACAAGGCCCTGATCGCGCACGCCACGCAGATCGACCCGGACGGCGGCTGGTTCCGCGTCCCGATGGAGCTCCAGAAGGAGGTCTGGCCCACGGAGGAGTACGAGCTCGCGAAGTCGCTCGTCGATACTTCCCTCCCCGAGGACGACCTCTTTGCGGGCATCCGCGACAATGCCTAGCGTGAACGCACATCTGGCAATGACGCATCTCGTCCCTCTTGCCAAGGAGGTCGACGACGACAAGGTGACCCCCGGCGTCCTCGGATTCATCGTCTTCGCGGTGATGGCCCTGGCCGTCTGGGGCCTGATGAAGTCGATGAACCGGCACATGGGCAAGGTCGACTTCAAGGAGCCGGAGATCCGCTCGGAGTCGGAGTCGGAGCCGGAGTCGGAGTCGGGGCGGGTCGGCGCGGCGAGCGGCGGGGACGCGGGTCCCGAGACCAAGGGCTAGCGCGCGCGACACCGCAGGAGGAGGGCGGAGGCGAATCCTCCGTCCGGCTTCCGGCTTCCGGCTGCTCGGGCCCGTGCGGGCGCGGGTTGCGATGCGGTGCGTGATTCGACGTAGATCCTCTACGTCTCGCGCGACACGCCGCGTGGGCGGGGTACCGGGAGCTGATGGACCTCTCGAAGCGGACGAAGAGCGTGTGGGGCGTCGCGGCGCTGTACGTGCTGGGCGTGCTGGTGCTCCGCTATGCGGGGAGCGGCACGAGCTGGTGGGTGGCGCTGTCGGCGGGGGCGGTGTTGACGCCGCTGGCCCTGTGGATGGGATGGCTCCGAAGCCGGCTCAGGGAGCAGGCGGCGGAGTTCGGCCGCAGGCGGACGCGGCCCTGGCCGGAGGAGCGCCGTCGCCGGTGAGGTGAGGCCGCGGTCGGTTCGGGGCTTGGAGGCGGCGCGGGAAGCGTGCGCAGAGCCGTCCCGCACCGAGCCCGGGGCCTCGCCTGTCGGTCAGTACCCCTATGGCGTCTCGCCGGTGAGGCGGGACGAGGCGCGGTCGGTCCGGGACCGCGAGGCTGCGCGGGAAGCGTGCGCAGAGCCGTCCCTTGCCGCGCTCGCGGCACGTCTGTCGGCCAGCGCCCCTATGGCGCCTCCCCGGTGAGGTGAGGCCGCGGTCGGTCCGGGACCGCGAGGCTGCGCGGAGAGCGCGCGCAGAGCCGTCCCTCGCCGAGCCCGCCGCCCGCCGACGTCCCCCGGTGCCCCTACGGCACCTCCACCCCCATCACCTCCCGCGCGTGCCGGTTCGGCACCATGCCGAGGCGCCAGGCCTGCCAGCCCGCCTCCAAGTCGGCGCCGCGCTCCAGGAGCAGGCCGTACGCCTCCACGTATTCGGTCAGCTTGCCGTCGCGGGTCGGGTGGTCGGTGCGGGACAGTTGGCTCAGCTCCTCCTGGGCCACCGCCGTGCCGATCTCCCAGCCGCCCGGCGAGGCGTACGGCAGCAGGGTGCAGCGCAGGAAGCGGGCCCAGTCGCCGCCGCGCCGGTCGCCGTACGAGGCGAAGAGCTCGGCGGCCTCGTCGCACAGGGCGAGCGCCTGCTGCGTGCGGTTGTTGCCCGCGTCCACGACCACCAGCTCCAGGCACGTCCAGGCCTCGCCGTGCGCGACGCCGATCCGCTGGAAGTCGGCGCGGGCGTCCACCAGGAGCTGGCGGGCGAAGCCGGAGTTGCGCAGGGAGCCGGTCTGGGCGGCGCGCTGGTCGCGGGTGACGCGGGCGGAGTGGTGGCGGGCGCACGCCAGGCCGTACACGTCCCGCATCCGGGAGAACATCGTGCGCGCCCGCTCCAGGTCCCGCACCGCCATATCGAGGCTGCCGGTCTCCTCCAGGGCCTGGCCGAGGTAGTACAGGGACCAGGCCTCGCCCCGCGCGTCCTCGTTGTCGCGGTGCCGGGACACCGCCTGGCGCAGGCCGTCGACCGCGGGCGAGGGGTCGCCGCCCACCAGGCGGGCCCGCGCGAGCTGCGTCATGGCCCACGCCTCGCCGCGCTGGTCGCGCGTACGTCCGTACAGATCGAGCGCGTCGCGCAGCGCGGTCTCGGCGCCCGGTACGTCGCCCATGCGCAGACGGAGCTGACCGAGCTGGAAGTGCGTCCACGCCTCGCCGTGCACGGAGCCGCTCCGACGGTGCAGGGTGAGCGCCTGGTCCAGCATGCCGAGGGCGTGCGCGAGGTGGGCGCGGTCCCGCTCCACCGCGGCGAGCGCGTGCAGCGTCCAGGCGCGGTCGCCCGCCAGCTCGTCGGCGGCCTGGAGTTCGAGCGCCTCCGTCAGCCGGGCCGCCGCCTCCGTCAGATTGCCCTGGTGGTGCAGCGTGATGCCGAGCGAGCCGAGCGCGCGGGCGGCGGCGGCGTCCTGGTGGGCCTCGAAGTAGAGGTCGACGACGGAGTTCAGCGTCGTACGGGACTGATCCAGCTCGCCGAGCTGACGGGCCGCGATGCCCGTGCGCCACTGCACGCTGCGGCCGAGCAGCCCCTGGTCGATCGCCTGCGTCAGTTCGTTGATCTCGCCGAGGCGGTAGAGGTCGCCGCGCAGCAGGCAGTAGTCGCACAGGGCGCCCAGCAGATTGAGCACGGCCCGCTGGTCGACGCCCTCCGCGTGCCGCAGGGCCGCCGTGATGAACGTCGACTCGTCGTCCAGCCAGCGCAGCGCCGCGTCGAGGGAGGCGAAGCCGTGCTGCCCGAACTGGTCGGCCCTGGTGGACGTCTTGCCGTCGACCAGGCGGATCACCGTGTCGGCCAGCTCGCCGTAGCTGGCGATGAGCCGCTCCTGCGCGGCGGTGCGCTCGGCGGGCTCCTCCTCGTCGAGTAGGCGGGAGTGGGCGAAGGAGCGTACGAGGTCGTGCAGGCGGTAGCGGCCGCCCCGGAGCCGGTCGACCAGGCCCGCGCGGGAGAGCGCGGTGAGCTGCCGGCCCGCCTCCTGCTCGTCGGTGGCGAGCAGCGCCGCCGCGGCGGCAGGGCCCAGCGAGGCGCGCCCGGCGAGCGCGAGACGCCGCAGCAGCCGCCGGGCGGTCTCGGGCTGGTCGGTGTAGCGCAGCCACAGGACGTGCTCGACGGGACCGGCCTTCCCGGCCTTCCCGGCCTTCTCCAGAGGTTCGTACGCCGCCAGGTCGGCGGCCAGCCGGCGCGGCGAGCGCGGGCCCAGCGAGGAACCGGCGGCGCGCAGCGCGAGCGGCAGGCCACCGCACAACTGCCGTACTTCGTCGGCCGATTCGGCGTCGTAGGGGCCGGAGAGGGCCTCGGCGGACTCCCGCAGCAGCTCCTCGGCGCCCGCCTCGTCCAGCGCCTCGACGGGGAGGCGGTGCACCCAGGCCGACAGGTCCGCGGGGAGTTCGAGGGGCTCGCGGGCGGTGACGAGGACGAGGCTGTCGGAGCGCTCGGGGATCAGGGTGCGGACCTGCTCGGCGTCGCTGGCGTCGTCGAGGACGATCGTCACCGCGATGCCCGTCAGATACTGGTGGTAGAGCTCGCTGAGCCGCTTGACCTGCTGTTCCTTCGAGGAACGCTCCCGGAAGAGCAGCTGCTCGCGCGGCGCGCCCAATCGATTCAGCAGGTGCAGCAGGGCGTCCCGTGTGGACAGCGGCGCCTCCTGCGGCGCGTCGCCGCGCAGATCCACCACGCACGCGCCGCGGAACTGGTCCCGCAGATCGAGCGCGGCCCGCACCGCGAGCGACGACCTGCCCGAGCCCGGCGCGCCGTGCAGCATGACCACCGTGGGCCGCGTCTCGGTGCTGGCGCGCGCCGCGTGCACCCACTGGGCGATCCGCGCCAGCTCGGTCCTGCGCCCCGCGAACGGCCCCTCGACCTCCGGCAGTTGGGCGAACGACTGCTCCAGTACGGAGCGCCTGCGCGCCGCCGCGCTCTTGTCCGTGCCGCGCAGCTGCGGCGTCGCCTTCTTCGCCGCCGTGCCGGTCGACGCGGCGAGGACCCGCTGCTGGTCGAGGAAGGGCCGGATGCCCCGCACCTCCAGCGCCGTCAGCCACTGGAGCCGCAGCTGTTCCGGCCCGCCCGGCTGGCTGAGCGCCCCGGCGCGGCGGCTGGCCGCCGGCAGGTGGGAGGCCGTCACCTTCGCGACGGTCGCCGCCGCGCCCGCCACCGCCACGACCGCGCCGGTGGCCAGGGCCGTGCCGGCGCTCGTGCCGAACGACAGGTCGCAGACCCCGGCGGCGACGGCGGCGACCACCGCCACCAGCAGGGGAGTTCCGGCGCCCTCGCGCGCGTACCGCTGTCCGAAGGTGAGCTGGCCCGCGCCCGCCTCGTCGAGGGCCCGGGTGTACGCCTCGTACTCCTCGGCGGCCGTCTGCGCCATGGCGTCGAGGGCCCCGCGCGCCCGCGAGAGCAGCACGCCCCCGTCCACGCGGCCGCCCGAACGCCGCACCTCCTCCTCCACCGCCCGTGCCAACAGCCGCTCGGCCTCGGCCTGATGGCTGTCCCGCATATGGGTTCCCCCTCCGAGAGCAACAGTCTCCAGCGGCCCCAAGTGTCCTGCGTACGGGGCGTCGGCGCGAGGGAGTCGGCGGATCAAGGGGGCGGCGGGGCTGTGGTCGCGCCGGCCACCAGCACCGCCTCGTCGCGCAGATGTTCCAGACTGCAACCCGCGACCCGCTCGCCTTCGAGCGTTCACCTCGGGGTCGACACCTTGAATTCCTGCGCGCTGCCTGAGGGCAGGGGAACAACCGTGTCCGGCACGTCGCCGCACACCCGACTTCGGCCGTTGGACACCCAGCCGCACCCGCCACCGACAAGCCTGCCAAGCCCTCAGCCGAACGTGACTTTCATGTACAGCCCATGCAGGGTTCGCCGTCAGGGGCGCAGGTCACTCAACGCCTGAATTGCCGTCGGCATAGCGAGGAAAATCCTGGCAGCCGCTGCGAAGGCGGCGATGCCTGCGAGCGCTGCGGCTGTTACCGGAGCACCGGAAGAGCCGACAAGCACGTACGCGAGCAGACCGGCCATGGCGGAGATGAGGCAGGCGATCGACATCCACGGCAGTACCCAGGAGCCCGAGTGTTTCGAGGCGAAGCAACCGGCCTCAGAGCGCCTGCTCTCGGGGCAGCGGTGATGACAGCGACTCGACTGGGCCTCCGGAGCAGGCGCACCGCAGGCCCACTCGGGAGCCAAGATCGCCCACCGCCTCCCGGTTCGGTCGTGGTGGGGGTGCGAACGCCGTGTCGTGGTCTTCCGGGTGGTGCCCGTGCTCGGGATCCATCCCTCGCCACATGACGGCCGCCTGGCGAAGCGTCGCGAAACACTCGACTCGTCCGTGCGCATCGGCGTGGCGACTGTTGGGAACGGAGATTTCCGAGGACGCGAACACTGAGGTGAGTCCGGTGCCCGGAGTCGTGGCCGGACGGCCAGCGTCGCCACAGAATCGGGCAGGCAGTGGGAGAGGCGCCGAATGTTTCGTCTTGGAAAACTGGGCGGGGCAACACGGGCACACCGACGCAAGGGCGCCATTCGGCGCATGATCCTTTCCGGGCCGTACGCGCCGCTAATGACCGACGAAGCAGTCGGTAGAAAGCGCGAAAGCCGCACCCGAAGGCGTGAGTCGGCTTGGTTCCGAGGTGGCTTCCTACTAGCGTGGTAGCCAGCTCTCGTTTTGCATGAGGGCATACTGAAGCCCCCTTCTGGGACTGTGTCCCTACTGGGCGGGTGGACGGGAGGGCCCTGGCGGGTATGGATTTGCGGTTCGTTACCGCCAGGGCCCTCTATTCGGGGTTGCTTCCGTCTCGGGGCAGCCCCAAGGGAACGATCTAGGGCTTGGTATTGCTGTTCATGGCGCCCGCAGTGATGTCGACGAAGCGGCGCAGCCCCCGATACATGGAGAGCAGTTCCCCTTCGGTGAGTTGAAGCAACTCATGCAGCTTGATGGGTCGACCGGCGATTTCGCCCAAGTGAGCGAGTTCCGTCAACTGCGACGTCGGCCGAACCGATTGGGTCTCGGCGTTCCGAGCCGCCTGCGGTGGGATCACATCACCCCGCAAGGGAGCTTCGTCATCCGGTGTCGGCCGACTGTCGGGGGCATGTCTGTTTTCGAGCATCTCGTCCTCGGGCATCCCAGCTCGTCTGACCGTGGTGTAGGGGTAGGCGGGGAGGCGTTTTGGTGAGGGCCCCTCGAACGAGGAAGCGGTGTCCGGCCGGTCATGCGGATCACGCGGATCGGGGCTCAGAACGGAGTCGACGACTGGTTCGGCCGCCACCTCCTGACCAGTTCCCTCTACGCGTGAGCTGTCCGCGGCACTAGCGGGCTCCGTGCCCGTCTGCCGTGACGTCCGTGGGAAGTTGTCGTCGACAGTCGGCCCGCCATCATTGGCGCCGGCCACGTCCTCCTCCATCGCTCCCCTATCCCCCGTCTCCGTTGCTTCAGCGGGGACAGGGGCGAGGGCGTCGGCGTTCCAGCAGACATGGCCCTCTCGCACAGGCAGGAGCAACCGAGCCTCCAGCAGCCACATGACCAGGATCTCCACCTCACCGCGCCGGGACTCCGGTGCGCGTGCAGCGGCCAACAGGCGATTCGCTAGAGCAGCACGCTGTCCTCCGTGCTCTCCCAGCTCCTGACGGGCAATTCTGGCGAACCAGGTGCGATGCAGCACGTTCGCCAGCTCGCGGCGTCCACGTGTCTCGCTGATTCTCCAGGCCTCCGCGATCCTGCGAGCTGCCGGCGTGGCACGGTAAATGCCGCGTCCGCCACCACGCGCCAGTAGGCCGCAGGAATGCAGGAATGCGGTTACCAGTCCTTTTCGGTGATCGGAAACACCGGGCACTTCCAGCTGTCGACTCGTGAAAACGCCCGTATGGCATCCGGCAGCGAGCATGACCTTTACTTGATCCGCGAAACGGGTACGTACCGTGGGGAGCTGGTAGCGCAACACGCTTCTTTCTCTTTTCTGCCGTGGCTGGCTCATCCGCCTCCCTCCTGCAGAGATCTTGGATTGGCTGAAGACACTTAAGCAGGTCTTGGACCTCATGCCTAAGCGACACGGTCATCGCAGTCGGGAGATGCCGAAAGATCTCAGGAAACCTCGTGTGACCCGCCTGTCCAGGCAGGTGAGCGCCATTGGGGACGCGCTTTGGTCGGGGACTAACCCTCTCGGTGCCTCACGCGGCCTGGCGGCCTCGGGGTGACAGCATCGACGGCTTCCGCTGCTACAGAGAATTCCCCTCTGAGCACCTACATGCTGCAGAGTCCCGGATCCACCAAAGTGCATGTGCGCAGCGGAGCGTCTCAGGTGCAGCTGCCCCTGGCTGGCTTCATCGCGACTGCGCTCTGTCGGTTACAGACGTGTCGCTGGGGCCAGCACATAGGTGTGCTGCGGTCTGAGGAGGATGCGCGGTTTCACATATGCGCTGAACGACCTGTGCCCCATGATTGGCAGCGGTACTCACCAGCGCTCACTGTGTGCGCCCTATCGTGTATGGCAACTCGACTTGCGGGCCCCAACTCACGTTCAGCCTGCACCTTTTGCGCGGCAGTGCAGGTTTCGTAGTGGCAAGGGTCACTGAACTGCGGTGACTTGCGCGGTCGCTGTTTGTGACCCACTGGAGGGATCTGCGTGTCTGTGGCTGGAATGTCGTGTAACGGTGGCGTCTCTTTCAGCGCACCCCGCGCAGAGTAAAGCGAGCCGACTGCACAGGAGATGCTTTCGCTGTGACGTCACCGCGCCAGCCGTTCGAGACGGAGACTACACAGATGTGCGACGGTGCTGCCTCGCCCCATAAACCGCGGGGGAGAAGCCTCTGGTGGGTGACGGGCTCACGACCGAGATCGACTACGGGAACTTGAGACCATCGGCTGCCCGCAGGTGACCGGCACTCTCTATGGTCTGTTGCCGAGTCGTCGGCATCCTGGCCCCGCCGACCCTCGCCGTCGCGATGAAGGTGCCCCCCCCCGCAAAGACGCTCGTGGTGCCGGACGGCGCACTGCGGCTCGCTCCATGTCGGTTACGAAGGAACAGCCTCCAGTGCCGTCAAACGGCTCCTACGTCGACAGTGACGGAGAAGGGGGCGGCCGCCTTGATCGTGCCGGTGAACATCTCCCCGTCCCTGTAGATCTTGGTGGCGGGGTCGAGGACGTAGGTGTAGGTGATCGGGACGCCGGTCGCGGCCTGCTCGATACGCCAGTAGAAGGGGATGCCGGCCTTGGCGTACTGGTCGACCTTCACGATCCGGTCCGTGGTCTCCGAGCCGGGCGACACGACCTCGACGACCAAGAGCACGTGTTCGGGACGGGTGGGTGTGAGGTCGATGGTCTCCGCCCGGTAGACGATGACGTCCGGACGGCGGTTGGTCAGCGGAACGTCTTGCAGGCGGACGTCGAAGTCCGTGTCGGCGTTCCAGTCCGGGCCCGCTGCGGTGTCCAGGGCATTGGCCAGGATGCGGGCGAGTCGGTTGTGCCGCTTGGAGGCGCTCGGGCTCACGACGACCATCCCGTCCACGATCTCGATTCCGGCGCACTGCTCCTCGGACCAGGAGTCGTACTGTTCCGCGCTGATCTGCGAATGCATCCACGCGGGCGCCACCATCTCGGCGGTCATGGCGTACCTCCTTCGAGGAGCCTCGAAAGTTCCGGCGTTGCTGGGCTTCAGCCTAGTGGGCGAGGCAGCGCCCGTGCGGGCCCCACCGGCGCGGCCCGGCATTGTGAGAGGCTGGATCGTATGAACCGGCTGGCTGGTGTGACCTCGCCTTATCTGCTTCAGCACGCTGACAATCCGGTCGACTGGTGGCCTTGGGGACCGGACGCTTTCGAGGAAGCGCGACGGCGTGACGTACCCGTGCTGCTGTCCGTCGGCTACTCCGCGTGCCACTGGTGCCACGTCATGGCGCACGAGTCCTTCGAGGACGCGGCGACGGCCGCGCTCATGAACGAGAAGTTCGTGAACGTCAAGGTCGACCGCGAGGAGCGGCCCGACGTCGACGCCGTCTACATGGAGGCCGTGCAGGCCGCGACGGGCCAGGGCGGCTGGCCCATGACCGTCTTCCTCACCCCGGACGCCGAGCCCTTCTACTTCGGTACGTACTTCCCGCCGGAGCCCCGGCACGGCATGCCCTCCTTCGCGCAGGTGCTCGACGGCGTCCACCGGGCGTGGACGGACCGGCGCGGCGAGGTCGACGAGGTCGCAGGCAAGATCGTGCGCGAGCTGGGGGAGCGGCAGCTCACCCACGGCTCCGGCGAGAAGCCCGGCGAGGACGAGCTGGCACAGGCACTGCTCGGCCTGACGCGCGACTACGACGCGACGCACGGCGGCTTCGGCGGCGCGCCCAAGTTCCCGCCGTCCATGGTCATCGAGTTCCTGCTGCGGCACTACGCCCGCACCGGCTCCGAGGGCGCGCTGCAGATGGCCGCGGAGACCTGCGAGCGGATGGCGCGCGGCGGCATCTACGACCAGCTCGGCGGCGGCTTCGCCCGCTACTCCGTCGACCGCGAGTGGGTCGTGCCGCACTTCGAGAAGATGCTGTACGACAACGCCCTGCTGTGCCGTACGTACGCCCATCTGTGGCGGGCCACCGGCTCGGACCTCGCGCGCCGCGTCGCCCTGGAGACGGCGGACTTCATGGTCCGCGAACTGCGCACGAACGAAGGCGGGTTCGCGTCCGCGCTGGACGCGGACAGCGAGGACCCGGCCACGGGCAAGCATGTCGAGGGCGCGTACTACGTGTGGACGCCGCGGCAGTTGCGGGAGGTGCTCGGCGAGGCCGACGCGGAGCTGGCGATGTCCTGCTACGGCGTGACGGAGGAGGGCACCTTCGAGGAGGGTGCCTCCGTGCTGCAACTCCCGGCCCTGGACGGCCCCCTGGCGGACGCCTCCCGGCTCGCCTCGATCCGCGAGCGGCTCCTCGCCGCCCGTGCCGAGCGGCCCGCGCCCGGCCGTGACGACAAGGTGGTCGCCGCCTGGAACGGCCTCGCGATCTCCGCGCTCGCCGAGACCGGCGCGTACTTCGACCGGCCGGACCTCGTCGCGGCGGCCGTGGGCGCGGGCGATCTTCTCGTACGCCTTCACATGGACGCCCGCGCGCGGCTCGCCCGCACCTCCAAGGACGGGCAGCCCGGCACCAACCAGGGTGTGCTCGAGGACTACGCCGACGTGGCGGAGGGCTTTCTCACGCTGGCCTCGGTGACGGGGGAGGGCGTGTGGCTGGAGTTCGCGGGCTTCCTGCTCGACCACGTCCTCGCCCAGTTCGTGGACGAGGAGAGCGGGGCGCTGTACGACACGGCCGCCGACGCGGAGCGGCTCATCCGCCGGCCGCAGGACCCCACGGACAACGCGGCGCCCTCCGGGTGGACTGCGGCCGCGGGCGCGCTCCTCACCTACGCCGCGCACACCGGCGCCTCGCCGCACCGCACCGCGGCCGAGCGCTCCCTCGGCATCGTCAAGGCGCTCGGGCCCCGCGTGCCGCGCTTCATCGGGCACGGCCTCGCGGTCGCCGAGGCGGCGCTGGACGGGCCACGCGAGGTGGCGGTCGTCGGGGAGATCCTCGGGGACCTGCACCGGACGGCGCTGCTCGGCGCGGCGCCGGGCGCGGCCGTCGCGGTGGGGCGGCCCGGCTCCGGCGAGCTGCCCCTGCTCGCGGACCGCCCCCTGGTCGACGGCAACCCCGCGGCGTACGTCTGCCGCGGCTTCGTCTGCGACGCCCCCACCACGGACCCGGCGGAACTGGCCCGGCTGCTGTCCTGAGGGGCGTCGACGGGGCGCCCGGCGGGAGCGGTGACCGGGCACCCGACAGCCCGGCCCACGCGTACGCTGCCGCGTCCTGCTCAGTGCTTGGCCGGGCTGCCCCCCCCGCCCGGCGTCGCAGCTCCACCGCCGTGAGTGCGGCGTCGCGTACGCCGCCGGATCCTGCTCAGTGCTCGGCCGCGCCGCCCCCCGCCCGGCGTCGCAGCTCCACCGCCGTGAGTGCGGCGCCGCGTACGCCGCCGGATCCTGCTCAGTGCTCGGCCGCGCCGCCCTCCGCCCGGCGTCGCAGCTCCACCGCCGTGAGTGCGGCGTCGCGTACGCCGCCGGATCCTGCTCAGTGCTCGGCCGCGCCGCCCCCGCCCCGCGCCGCAGCCCCGCCGCCGCGAGCACGGCGCCCGCCACGCACAGCACGCCCGTGACGAGCGCCGCGGTGTGCACGCCGTTGACGAACGCCTGGCCGCTGCCCTCGGTCACCGCCGCCCGCAGAGGCGTCGGCATGTCGCCCGAGGTGGGTGAGATGCCCATCGCGACGGCGTCCTTGGCCTTGCCGAGGCCCTGCGCCACGGGTCCCGGCACACCCGCCGAGGTCAGCTCCCCGGTCAGCGTGGCGCCGACGCGGCTGCTGATCAGGGAGACGAGTACGGAGGTCCCGAGCGCGCCGCCGACCTGGAGCGCGGTGGCCTGGAGGCCGCCCGCCACCCCCGCGTCCTCGACGGGCGCGTTGCCCACGATCGCGTCGGAGGAGGCCGCCATCACCATGCCGACGCCGAGGCCGAGCGCGATGAACGGCGGCCACATCGCGGCGTACGAGGAGTGGACGCCCCAGCCCAGCACCCCGAAGGAGGCGGCGGCCTGGAGCACCATGCCGAGCGGCATCGACAGCCGGGCGCCGAACCGCTCGGTGAGCGCGGCGCCCAGCGGCGAGGCGACGACGGAGGCGAGACTCAGCGGCAGGGTGCGCACACCGGCCTCGACGGGCGTGTAGCCGCGCACGTTCTGCAGATAGAGCATCACGAAGAAGATCACGCCGAGCAGCACGAAGAAGTTGACGGCGGTGATGATCGTGCCGATGGTCAGCGCAGGGTTGCGGAAGAGCCGCATCGGCAGCAGAGGGTGACCCCTGCGACCCCTGCGCTCCCTGTCCGAGCCGGGCGGGGCGCTCGGCGCGGGGCGGCCGAGGCGCGTCTCGTACCACCCGAAGGCCAGCAGGATGACGAGCCCGGCCGCGAGCGTGCCCAGCGTGGTGCCCGAACCCCAGCCCCACGCCTCGCCCTTGACGACGCCGAAGACGACCACGAGCAGCCCGAGGGCGAGCAGGACGACACCGGGGACGTCGAAGCGGTGCCGGTCGGCGGCGTTCTTGCTCTGCGGCAGCACCAGCGCGCTGAAGACGAGCGCGACGACGCCGATGGGGGCGTTGATGTAGAAGACCGACTCCCAGCTGACGTGTTCGACGAGCAGCCCGCCGACGATGGGGCCGAGCGCCGTGGACACGGACGACACCATCGCCCAGATGCCCACCGCCATGCCGAACTTCTTCGGCGGGAACACCGCCCGCAGCAGACCGAGCGTATTGGGCATCAGCAGCGCGCCGAAGAATCCCTGTAGGGCGCGGAAGGCGATGACGCCCTCGATCGACCCGGCCAGGCCGATGGCGACCGAGGCGAGGGTGAAGCCGACGACACCGACCAGGTAGAACGTGCGCCGCCCGAATCGGTCACCGAGCTTCCCGCCGAGGATCAGCGCGGCGGCCAGCGCCAGCAGGTACGCGTTGGTGACCCATTGCAGGTCGGAGGTGGAGGCGTGCAGGTCCCGGCCGATCTCCGGGTTGGCGATCGAGACGACCGAGCCGTCCAGACCGACCATGAACAGGCCGAACGCGACAGCGACGAGCGTCAGCCAAGGCCTGCCGCGGCGCCCCGCCGGAGCGTCCGGCGGGCCGGCTGCGGGCAGGGGGGAGTGGTCCACGAAAGTGGCGGGCATGGAGGTGCCTTGCTTCCTGGGAAAAGGGGGTGAGGTGCGGGGCGTACGGCCACATGACCGCACGCCCGGCCGGCCGCACGGCTACCGGCGCGGGTACGCCGAAGCCGTCAGAGGGCGGCCGGGTGGATGTGCCGGGCGAGGCCCCTGAGGGCGCCGAGGGCCGAGCCGATGGCGTCCAGGTCCCCGTCGGTGAGGGTGTGCAGCGCCTCGATGACGTACCCGTCCATGAGGCTCATGGCCTGGTCGAGCCTGCGCCGCGCCTCGGCGGTGAGGTGCAGCCGGGCGATCCGCTTGTCGGCCGGGTCCTGCCCGCGCTCCAGGAGCCCCTGCCCGGCGAGCTGGGTGACCAGGGCGCTCACGTTGTTCGGCTTCATCAGCAGCGCGTCGGCCGCCGCCCGTACGGTGACGCCGTCCCGCTCCCCGATGAGCCGCAGCAGCGCCAGCTGCCCCTCGGGCAGCCGGGGGTACGGGAAGTCCTGGGCGAGACGCCGCTCCAGGGCCCGGTGCAGCGCGGGCAGGACGGAGGACATCGCTGAGGCGATGTCCTGGATGTCCCGCTCGGACGCGCTAGGGGTGGGCATGCCGACAGAGTACGTATGAGGGCATAGCTATGTCAACATACCTAGTGTGGTTTCGGCTGGGCGGGCCGCCGGGGGCGAGAACGTGGCGGCGCGGGGAACTCCGCGCCCAGTGACGTGAGTTGACAGTGCAGAACCGACGACTCAGGGGGTACTCATGCGCATGCAGGCAGCACTGGTGGAGACCCCCGGCGGGCCCTTCACCGTCCGGGACGTCGAGATCGAGGCGCCCCGGCCGGAGGAGATCCTGGTCAAGATCGCCGCCGCGGGCATCTGCCACACCGACCTCAGCAGTCGGCAGGTCTGGCCGCGCCTGCCCATGGTCTTCGGCCACGAGGGCGCCGGTGTCGTGGAAGCCGTCGGGGACGCGGTGACGACCGTCGCGCCGGGCGACCACGTCTGCCTCAGCTACCGCAGCTGCGGCGCGTGCGGCCAGTGCGCCGCCGGGTACCGCTCCTACTGCGAGGCGGGCATCGGCGCGCTCAACGCCGCGGGTGCGCGCCCCGACGGCAGCACCGGCCTCTCCCGTGGCGGGTCCCCGGTCTTCGGCAACTTCTTCGGGCAGTCGAGCTTCGCCACGTACGCCCTCGCCTACGAGAGCAACACCGTCAAGCTCCCCGCCGGCTTCCCCGCCGCCCTCGCCGCGCCTCTCGGCTGCGGCGTCCAGACCGGGGCGGGCACGGTCCTGAACGTCCTGCGGCCGCGGCCGGGCTCGGCCCTCGCCGTCTTCGGCGCCGGGGGCGTCGGGCTGAGCGCGGTCATGGCGGCCGTCGCCGAGGACTGCCAGGTGATCGCCGTGGAGCCCGTCGCGTCCCGGCGCGCGGTAGCCCTCGGGCTCGGCGCGGCCGCGGCCATCGACCCGGCGGCCGTCGACGACGTCGCGGCGGCCGTCCGGGACGTCACCGAGGGCGGGCCGCACTACGCGATCGACACCACGGGCCGGCCTGCCGTGGTGTCGGCGGCGATCGCGGCGCTGCGGGAGCGCGGGACGCTCGCGCTGGTCGGGATCGGTGGGCAGGCCGAGTTCGACATCATGACCGTGCTGACGAAGGGCGTGAGCATCCGTGGCGTGATCGAGGGGGACGCGGTGCCGTCCGACTTCATCCCACGCCTCATCGAACTGCACGGTCAGGGCCGCCTCCCGGTCGAGCGGCTCATCACGGAGTTCCCCTTCGCCGACATCGAGGCGGCGGCGCGGGCCGCGTCCTCCGGTGAGGTGATCAAGCCGGTGCTCACCTTCGGCTGAGCCGAGCCGCGGGCCGGCGGGTCAGACCATGAGCGGCACCGGGTGGATCTCGTCCGCGGCGTGCCCGGCCCGCTCGTGGATGCGCTGAACGGCGTCCGCGGACGGCGCCTCGGACAGGCAGAAGACGTCTCCGGACGCGGGGTCGGCCCACGCGTGCTCGAAGCTGACGCCCTCCTGGTCCTGAATCGCCAGGTCGGCGGCGTGGGCCTCCCTGAGCTGGTGGGCGGTGATGTCCTTCATGCCGTGATGGACATCCATGAACTTGGCCATCGGACTCACTCCTCGGCAGGCGTACGTGCCCCTCTTCCATGGTGCTCCCGCGGCCGCGCCGCCTCCACTCCGGCGGTCACGCCTGCGCCCCGACCGGCCCGCCGAACTCCGCCACCGCCTGCGCCACGATCGCCTCCAGACGGTCATGGTGGGCGCCGCGCCAGTACACGCGGGCGCACTCCCCGCACTGGGCGAAGACGTCGTACGTGCCGCGCGTGCCGCCCTCCAGGAGGTCCGCCACCTCCTCCTTGGTCGCCATGCGGAGGGTGCCGTTGCAGGCGGTGCAGCGCGTCCAGGGGGCCAGGCGCGGGGTGAAGCGGCCGAGGACGTCGCGGAGTTGGTCGTCGGGGCGGTCGCTGTAGACGTACGCGCCCGCCCACAGTTCCCGGCGCCGCAGCAGGCCCCGGTCGCGGCTCAGCAGGACGCGCCGCTCGGCCGCGGAGCGCGCGGCGAGGGCGGGGTCACCGATGTCCGTGCTCTCGTACGCCGCGTCGACGCCGAGGAGACGCAACCGCCGTGCCAGCGTGCCGAGATGGACGTCGAGGAGGAAGCGGAGCGGGGCGCCGGGCACCTGCTGGGGGCGGGGCACCGCACGCACGGCGACGCTCTCGCCGGCCGCGGGGACGTGCCCGGGAGCGACCTCGCGGCCGTCCACCACGAGCGCGCCGACCTCCGTCAGGGGCACCCCGAGGGACTCGACCACGTGCCCGAGCGTGGACGCGCCGTCCGTAACGGCCTTGGTGGGGCCGCCCCTTCGCTCCTGCGGGACGAAGGTGGTGAGCTCGGGGTCGAAACTGACGAGGATCTCCGGACCGTTCATGCGGTCAGGATGGCATGCCGGGGGCGGCCGGGGCCCGGCCCGCCGTCCTCACCTGCCGCCGGTCTCCGCGAAGCCGCTCACCAGCATGTCCAGCGTGCGGTCCACGAGCGTGCCGAGGTCGTCCCGGTGGTCGCGCTCCGCCCAGTACGCGGCGGTCTCGGTGAGCGCGCCGATCAGGCCCATGGAGAAGGCCCGCACCTCCAGCTCGCCGGGGTCGCGCCCGGTGCGCTCGGCGATGACGCGGCAGAGGATGCCGCCGGTGACCGACATGCTCTCCAGCATCCGCGCCCGCACGGCGGGCACCTCGATCATCAGCTTCGTCCGCAGCCTGGAGATCTCCGGGTCTTCCGCGAGGCCGGGGCCCATGGCCCGGTGGAGCACCCGCCGCAGCGATTCGACGACCGGCTCCCCGGCGGGCCGACGGCGCAGCTCGCTCTCCAGGAGCGGGTCGAACTCGTCGGTGAGGACGATGTCCTCCTTGGTCGGGAAGTAGCGGAAGACCGTGGAGGGGGAGACCTCCGCCGCCTCGGCGATCTGCTCGACCGTCGTCGCCTCGTACCCCTGCTCGCGGATCAGCCGGTACGTCGCCTCGCGGATCGCGACGCGGGTCTTGAGCTTCTTCCGCTCGCGCAGCCCCAGCTGCGGGGCGGACGCGGGAAGGGAGGTGCGGGCGGCCGTCATGACGTTCATTCTCGGGCATCCGCCGGGGCCTTGCCCATGTCGTCCGGGTCCTGCCCCGGCCCGTCGCCCGCCTTCTGCAGCACCGCGGCGACGAGCAGCGCCGTCACCAGGGCGGCGACACCGCCGACCAGCAGTACGAGGCTCATGCCGTGGACGTACGCGGCGTCGGCGGACTCGGCGAGGCGCGCACTGCCGAGGCGGTCGGCGACGGCGTGGGCGACGACCACCGACTCCCCGGCGGCGTCACCGGCGGGCCCCGGCAGCCCGCCGGTGTCCAGCTCACGTGTGTAGGCGAAGGCCAGGAGCGAGCCGAGCAGCGCGATGCCGAGGGCGCTGCCCACCTGCCGTACGGCCATCATCAGCCCCGAGCCGGAGCCCGCGCGCTCCACGGGCAGCGCGCCGAGCGCCGAGTCCGTGGACGGCACCACCGCGAAGCCGAAGCCGAGGCCGGCCACCGAGAGCCACAGCGCGGTGAAGCCGTAGCCGCTGCCGACGTCCGTGCGGCTGCCGAGGATGGCGGCGAAGGCGAGCACCACGAGCCCGCCGCTGATCACCGCGCGCGGCCCGAAGCGCCGTACGACGGGCTCCGCGCCCTTGGCGGCCACCAGCAGGCCGCCCATCAGCGGCAGCATCCGTATGCCGGTGCCGAAGGCGTCGTTGCCGAGGACGGTCTGGAGGTACTGCGGCAGGACGAACAGCAGCCCCGCGAGCACGAACATGACCAGCGTCGCCGCCATGGTAGTCAGGCAGAAGCCGCGGTTGCGCAGCAGCGACGTGTCCAGCATGGAGCGCGGCACCCGGCGCTCCCGCAGGACGAGCACGGCCAGCAGGACGAGGGCGCCCGCGAGCATGCCGAGCACGAGGGGGTCGCCCCAGCCGCGGCAGGGGGCTTCGATGACGGCGTAGATCAGTGCGCCGAGGCCGGCGGCGGTCAGGGCGGTGGAGGCGACGTCGACCTTGGGCGCGGCGGGGTCGCTGGTCTCGGGCAGCAGGAAGGCGCAGGCCGTGAGGCCGATCGCGACCATCGGGACGTTGATCAGGAAGATCGAGCCCCACCAGAAGTGGTCGAGGAGCCAGCCGCCGACGATCGGCCCGAGGGGCGCGCCGAGCGCGGAGGCGGCCGAGACGATGCCGACGGCCTTGGTCCGCTCGCCGGGGGCGAAGAGCGCGGGCAGCACGGCGAGGGCGAGCGGCATGACGAGGGCGCCGCCCACTCCCATGACGGCGCGGGCCATGACGACGAGGGCGATGTCGTCGACGAGGGTGCCGACGAGCGAGCCCACCAGGAAGACCCCGAGCCCGCCATCAGCATCCGGCGCCGCCCGAACCGGTCGCCGAGGAGCCCGGCCGGAAGCATCAGCGCGGCGAACACGATGACGTACGCGTCCGCCATCCACTGCTGCTCTTGCGTACTGGCCCCGAGCTGCTCGGCCAGCGCCCACCAGCGGCGGGGGTCCTGGCGCGCGGCGGCAGGCAATGATGACGCACGAAAAAGTGGCCGCGGCTCAGGAGCCGCGGCCACCCGGAGGGCAGTAGGGGGAGGGGTCGGATCACCCGTGGCGGTAGGCCACCAGCGAGATGCCGACGTAGTGCACGGCGAAGGCCGCCAGCGTCAGCGAGTGGAAGACCTCGTGGAAGCCGAAGAAGCGGGGGGAGGGGTTCGGCCGCTTGATGCCGTAGATGATGCCGCCCGCGCTGTAGAGCAGCCCGCCGACGACGACGAGGACGAGCACGGCGACGCCGCCCGTCCGCATGAAGTCCGGCAGGAAGAAGACGGCGGCCCAGCCCATCGCGATGTAACACGGCGTGTAGAGCCAGCGCGGGGCGCCGACCCAGAACACGCGGAAGGCGATGCCCGCCACGGCCGCGCCCCAGATGCCCCAGAGCAGCCACCGCCCCTTCGCGTCGGGGAGGAGCAGCATCGTCAGCGGGGTGTAGGTGCCCGCGATGATCAGGAAGATGTTGGAGTGGTCGAGTCTGCGCAGGACGCGGTCGGCCCGCGGGCTCCAGTCGCCCCGGTGGTAGAGCGCGCTGACCCCGAAGAGGAGGCAGGCGGTCAGGGCGAAGATGCCGCAGGCGATCCGGCCGCGGGTGGAGTCGGCGAGCGCGGTCAGCACGAGCCCGGCCACGACCACCGCGGGGAACATTCCGGCGTGCAGCCAGCCGCGCATCTTCGGCTTCACGGGGAGCGGCATGTCCTGCGGGGACGGGACGAGGGAGGGGGCGCCCTCGGGTTCCGGGATCGCTTCGGAGACGGAGGCGGTCATGGTCGGCATCGTACCTACGGGCCCGTAAGTCGGGCATCAACCGGAGGCGGGGTCAACCGGAGCAGCGCCTGTCAGCAAAACGGGCGGAAAACCGCCCTCGCACCCGAAGGCGTACAAGTGGCGATCCTCACGCCGCTCAGGTGTGAGGTCCTCTGGACAGATGCGCGGCGGCGTCGGATGATCAAATGAGTGCGGTCGGCACCGGATGAGCGCCAGAGGATTCACACGTGAAGCGTCCGGGTCGCAGCCCCCACGGGGCATACATCCTCAAAAACCCCTCGATTAGGAGCAATCGTGGCGCGCGACATCGCGGCTCCCAGCACCGTCCCGACCAACACCGTCCCCACCCGTCACAAGGAGCTGGTCTCCTGGGTCAACGAGATCGCCGAACTGACCCAGCCGGACAGGGTGGTCTGGTGTGACGGCTCCGAGGCCGAGTACGAGCGCCTGTGCGAGGAGCTCGTCGCCAAGGGCACGTTCAAGAAGCTCGACCCGACCCTGCGCCCCAACTCCTACTACGCGGCCTCGGACCCGACCGACGTCGCGCGCGTGGAGGACCGCACCTTCATCTGCTCCGAGAAGGAGGAGGACGCGGGCCCGACCAACCACTGGAAGGCCCCCGCCGAGATGCGGGAGATCTTCCGGGGCACCGACGGCAAGGGCGGCGTCTTCCGCGGGTCGATGAAGGGCCGCACGATGTACGTCGTGCCCTTCTGCATGGGCCCGGTCGGCTCGCCGCTGTCCGCGATCGGCGTCGAGATCACCGACTCGGCGTACGTCGCCGTCTCCATGCGCACCATGACCCGGATGGGTCAGGCGGTCCTGGACGAGCTCGGTGACGACGGCTTCTTCGTCAAGGCCGTCCACACGCTCGGCGCCCCGCTGGCCGAGGGCGAGGCCGACGTGCCGTGGCCCTGCAACTCCACCAAGTACATCTCGCACTTCCCCGAGGACCGCGAGATCTGGTCCTACGGCTCGGGCTACGGCGGCAACGCCCTGCTCGGCAAGAAGTGCTATGCCCTGCGCATCGCCTCCGTCATGGCGCGCGACGAGGGCTGGCTGGCCGAGCACATGCTGATCCTCAAGCTCACGCCCCCGCGCGGCGAGTCCAAGTACGTCGCCGCCGCGTTCCCCAGCGCCTGCGGCAAGACCAACCTCGCCATGCTGGAGCCCACGATCTCCGGCTGGACCGTCGAGACCATCGGCGACGACATCGCCTGGATGCGGTTCGGCGAGGACGGCCGCCTCTACGCGATCAACCCCGAGGCCGGCTTCTTCGGCGTCGCGCCGGGCACCGGCGAGCACACCAACGCCAACGCCATGAAGACGCTGTGGGGCAACTCCGTCTTCACCAACGTCGCGCTCACCGACGACGGCGACGTCTGGTGGGAGGGCATGACGGAGGAGACCCCGGCCCACCTGACGGACTGGAAGGGCAACGACTGGACCCCGGAGTCCGGCACCCCCGCGGCGCACCCCAACGCGCGCTTCACCACCCCGGCCGCCCAGTGCCCGATCATCGCGCCCGAGTGGGAGGACCCGAAGGGCGTGCCGATCTCGGCCATCCTCTTCGGCGGCCGCCGCGCGAGCGCGGTCCCGCTGGTGACCGAGTCCTTCGACTGGCAGCACGGCGTCTTCCTCGGGGCGAACGTCGCCTCCGAGAAGACCGCCGCCGCCGAGGGCAAGGTCGGCGAGCTGCGCCGCGACCCGTTCGCCATGCTGCCGTTCTGCGGCTACAACATGGGCGACTACATGGCGCACTGGATCGACGTGGCCAAGGGCAAGGACCAGTCCAAGCTGCCGAAGATCTACTACGTGAACTGGTTCCGCAAGGACGAGAAGGGCCGCTTCGTGTGGCCGGGCTTCGGTGAGAACTCCCGCGTCCTGAAGTGGATCGTGGAGCGCCTGGACGGCAAGGCCGAGGGCGTCGAGACCCCCATCGGCATCCTGCCGACGGTCGACTCGCTCGACACCGAGGGCCTGGAGCTGGCCGACGCCGACCTGAAGTTCCTGCTCACGGTCGACAAGGAGGTCTGGCGCGACGAGGCCTCGCTGATCCCCGAGCACCTCAACACCTTCGGCGACCACACGCCCAAGGAGCTGTGGGACGAGTACCGCGCGCTGGTGGAGCGCCTGGGCTGATCCCGGCCGCACATCCCGGAGGGGCCCCGCACAACGGCGTGCGGGGCCCCTCCGCGTACGTACCCGGCGGCCCACGCCCGGGCGGTTTGCTGGTGGCACCCGGTCCGTGGCCTCCCCGGCCGCGGACCGGGGCCGATCAGGAGGCGCCGACCAGGCGCGTGGCGTCCGCGTGGGCGTCCATGCGCTCGGCGGCCAGGATGGCCGCCGCGGTGTCGGCGCGAGAGGCCGCCACGACCAGGGCGCGGCCCGCGAGGGCGTGGGCGCGCTGGTGCAGGGCGGTCAGATGCGGTTCGTGAATGGCGGTGGCGACCGACGAGCGCGCCGGCTGTGCGCCGCCCCTCAGTCGCGCCACCTCGGAGGCCAGCCGCTCGGCGGCGGCGTCCAGGTCGGCGGCGGGGGCGAGGGCGCGCAGCTCGTCGGTGACGGCGAGGAGCGCCGCGAGGTGCCCGGCGAGCTGGATGTCCAGCTCCTCCTCGCGGGAGCGGTGCGGGAAGTCCGCGTCGTCGGCCATCGAGTGGACCGACTTGGTGCGGATCGGCTCGTACATGGGTGGCCTCCAAGCGGTATGGGGACCATCCTATCTTAGATTTCGTCTAAAGTTGAGTCGCGTCCGGGTGCCCGGCGCGGGCGCCGGTGTCAGGGCTGGCTGTAGCCGTCGAGGAAGTTCCCGATCCGCCTGACCGCCTCCGCGAGGTCGGTCGCCGTCGGCAGTGTCACGACCCGGAAGTGGTCGGGCTCCGGCCAGTTGAAGCCGGTGCCGTGCACGACCATGATCTTCTCGGCGCGCAGCAGGTCGAGGACCATCTGCCGGTCGTCCTTGATCTTGAAGACCTTCGGGTCGAGCCGCGGGAAGAGGTACAGCGACCCCTTCGGCTTCACGCAGCTCACACCGGGGATCTGCGTCAGCAGGTCGTACGCGGTGTCGCGCTGCTCCAGGAGCCGGCCGCCCGGCAGCACCAGGTCGTTGATCGTCTGGCGCCCGCCCAGCGCCGCGACGACGCCGTGCTGGCCCGGCATGTTCGCGCACAGCCGCATGTTGGCGAGGATCGTCAGGCCCTCGATGTACGAGGAGGCGTGCGCCTTCGGGCCCGAGACCGCCATCCAGCCGACGCGGTAGCCCGCCACCCGGTACGCCTTCGACATGCCGTTGAAGGTGAGGGTCAGCAGGTCCGGGGCGATGGCGGCGGTCGGCGTGTGCGTGACGCCGTCGTAGAGGATCTTGTCGTAGATCTCGTCCGAGCAGACCAGGAGATTGTGGCGGCGCGCGATGTCGGTCAGGCCGCGCAGCATCTCGTCGCTGTAGACGGCGCCGGTCGGGTTGTTCGGATTGATGATCACGATCGCCTTGGTGCGGTCGGTCACCTTGCGCTCGATGTCGGCGAGGTCCGGCATCCAGTCGGCCTGCTCGTCGCAGCGGTAGTGCACGGCGGTGCCGCCGGACAGGGAGACGGCCGCGGTCCACAGGGGGTAGTCGGGCGCCGGTACGAGGACCTCGTCGCCGTCGTCGAGCAGGCCCTGCATGGCCATCACGATCAGCTCGGAGACGCCGTTGCCGATGAAGACGTGCTCGACGTCGGTCTCGATGCCGAGGGTCTGGTTGTGCATGACCACCGCGCGGCGGGCGGCGAGCAGGCCCTTCGCGTCGCCGTAGCCGTGCGCGGAGCCGACGTTGCGGAGGACGTCCTCCAGGATCTCGGGCGGGCACTCGAAGCCGAAGGCGGCCGGATTGCCGGTGTTGAGCTTGAGGATGCGGTGGCCTGCCGCTTCGAGCCGCATCGCCTCCTCAAGGACGGGGCCCCGGATCTCGTAACAGACGTTGGCGAGCTTCGTCGACTGGATGACCTGCATGGCGGCGAGCTTACGGGGTGTTCCGGCGGCGGTTCGGCGAATATCGCCCCGAGCGCCCCCGTCGGGCGGTCTTGTTCTCGGGGGCGCGGACCCCAACAATGCGCATGACAAACCGAACGACCTTCGGTCACCCAGTCATCAGTCATCAGAGGGGACCCCCACATGAACAAGCCTCTCGTCGGCGTGTGCCTCGCCGTTCTGCTGTGCGGAGCGACGGCAGCGCCCGCGACGGCCGCCGGTGCCGAACGGGCCGTGGCGCCCGCGGTCGCGGCCGTCGACCTCGCCGGGACGGTGGCGCTCGACAACTGTTCCGGCTCCGTCGTGCGCGTCCCCGGCTCGCAGCCCGGCGACCCCGCCCTCGTCCTGTCCAACGGCCACTGCCTGGAGAGCGGCTTCCCCGCCCCCGGCGAGGTCGTCGTCGACAAGCCCTCCTCGCGCCGCTTCACGCTCCTCAACGCCTCCGGGGGCAACCTCGCCACGCTCCGGGCGAGCAAGATCGCGTACGCCACCATGACCGACACGGACATGTCGCTCTACGAGCTCACCAGCACCTACCGCGACATCGAGAGCAGGTACGGGGTCAAGGCGCTGGAGCTGGACACGGAGCGGCCCGCGCAGGGCCGGGCGATCACCGTCGCCTCCGGCTTCTGGAAGAAGCTGTACAAGTGCGCCATCGACGGCTTCGCGCACCGCCTCAAGGAGGGCGGCTGGACCTGGAAGGACTCGGTCCGCTACACCCCCGACTGCAAGACGATCGGCGGCACCTCGGGCGCCCCGGTGATCGACGACGCCACCGGCAAGGTCGTCGCCGTCAACAACACCGGCAACGACCGCGGCGGCCGGTGCACGGACAACAACCCCTGCGAGGTCGACGAGACCGGCAAGGTCACCGTGCGCGAAGGCATCAACTACGGCCAGCAGACCTACACCCTCGTGCCCTGCGTCGGCACCGGCAACAAGATCGACCTCGGCCGGGCGGGCTGCACCCTGCCGAAGCCGGCCAGGGGCCGCTAGGGCCTGTCTGACCATTCCCGCCTGCCTCGCGACGCCATGCACGCTCCCCCGAGCTCTTCGAGCAGGGGGTGCCCCCACTCGCCGCACCGGGCGCAGAGCCAAGTACGCCGCGGGGCCGCCCTCCGGGCGACGACGGGAATGGTCAGGCAGGCCCTAGACGCCGCCGCGGGTGCCGTCCCCGCACGCCGGGCCCCGAGATCCGGGAACGGCACCCGCGCGGCCCGCCTCAGGCCGCCTGCGCCAGCTCGGCCCTGCCGAACAGCAGGGCGTACCCCGGCGGCAGCAGGTCAAGCAGGCGGTCCACGAGCTCGCCGTCGACCGCCTGCGCCAGGGCGGTGAGGACGGAGCTGACGTCCCATCGGGCGGTGGCCGGAGTGGCGCCCTCCAGGCGCAGCGCCACGCTCTCGACGAACTCAGGTGCTGTGAGCCGCCGTGTCACGGGCACCTGGTCCGCGATCACCCTCGCCGCCTCGACCGGCAGCTGGGCCGCCAGGTCGACGCGTTCGTCCCCGACGACGTGGCCGCCGAGGGCGGACAGGACGGTGCGCGTCACGCGCTCCGCCTCCGCGGCGGTGGCGTACTGGCCGGATTCCCTTACCGCCTCGATGAGTTCGCTCCATCTCATCGTGCGTTCTCCTCCGTCTTCTCTTGTGGACCTTCTGTTGTCGACCTTCTCTTGTCGACCGGCCGCGCTCGCCACGCGGCCGTCTCCCGCATGGTCAGCCGCTGATCTGCCGGCGTCCGCTGTCGCCGCCGCTGATCTGGATCTTGCGCGGCTTGGCCTGCTCGGCCACCGGGATCCGCAGCGTCAGGACGCCCGCTTCGTACGAGGCCTCGATCCGCTCGGTGTCCAGGGTGTCGCCGAGGAACAGCTGGCGGGAGAAGGTGCCGGTGGGGCGCTCGCCCGCGATCAGCTCCACGCCCTCGGGGGCGGGGGAGCGGCGCTCGGCACGGACGTTCAGTACGTGGCGTTCCACGTCCAGGTCGATCGACTCGGGGTCGACGCCCGGCAGATCGAAGTGGACGACGAACTCGTCGCCCTGGCGGTAGGCGTCCATCTGCATCCCCGCGGGGCGCGCGCTGTTGAAGACCTGCTGGGCGAGGCGGTCGACCTCACGGAACGGGTCGGTACGCATGAGCATCACGGGTCACTCCCTTCGTCAGGTGCTGGGTGCGATGCCCTACGGATTTCTATATAGCTCGGAGGAGAAAAATTGACAAGGCCGGACTCAGGTCCGGTTCCGGGCGGAGCGCGGAACCGGACCCGGGCCCGGCGCGGGTCAGTGGTCGGAGTAGCTGAGGTCGCCCACGCTCCAGGCGCTCACGTCCTGGAGGGCGATGCGGTACATCCCGCCCGTCTCCGGCAGGCCCAGGGTGCCCTGGAGGATCCGGGCCAGGTGGAAGTGGAGGTGGGTGGGGGGTGTGGTGCCCCGCGGCGGGTCGTCGGGTGCCTCGTCGGTCTCGAATACGGAGGCGAACGGGCCCAGCTGGGCGGAGTCCTTCAGGACTTCGGCGACACGCCGCCGCCACAGGGCTTCGGGGGCCAGTCGTCCGGTGATGACGGCACCGGCCACGACCACGGTGAGGGACATCTGATTGCTGTGCTCGGACTCCACCAGGGTGGCGATGTCTACGAGCAGTTCGTCAGGCTTCGACATGACTGGTGAGCCTACCGACGACAGGGGGCGCGTGGGTCCTTGGATCCCTCCTCCTCCGCTCCCGAAAATCTATCGCGACGGCGGTAGACATGCGTAACCGCCGTTGTTAGAGTTCTTGGTGTAGTCAAAGACGTTGGAAGCCGTTACAGGCAAGGAAGTGCAAGAAGGGAGTGGGACGCCATCAGGATCGCCCGGACGAGGCACGGCATCGCCCGGGTACCGCAGGCCCCGGATTGGAAGGTGGTCCCCGGTCACGCATTCACGATCCCCGCACCCCCGCTCAGCAGGGCGGCCGTGCGGTCACAGAGAGCCGGCACACAAGGCCGGTAGATGGTGTTGAAACCCCTCGGGGCCTGGTGCCGTACGGCACCAGGCCCCTCGACGCGTTCCAGAAAAGGTGCAAATGCCCCCAGAGACCCTCACGCAAGGCCCCGATCGGTTCGATGACGACGACTATCCCGCCTACACGATGGGCCGGGCCGCCGAGATGATCGGCGCCACGCCCGGCTTCCTCCGGGCCGTCGGCGACGCCCGCCTGATCACTCCGCTGCGCTCCGAGGGCGGCCACCGCCGCTACTCGCGCTACCAGCTGCGCATCGCCGCGCGCGCCCGCGAACTCGTGGACCAGGGCACGCCGATCGAGGCGGCCTGCCGGATCGTCATCCTCGAGGACCAGCTCGAAGAGGCCCAGCGCATCAACGAGCAGCTGCGCGGAACCCGCGCCAGGCCTGAGGAGGCGCCGTCGTCCTGAGGGCGCCGTCGTCGGATATCTGTGACGGCAAATGCAGAATTTCGCGTGATGCGCGATGAGGGTTTATCCGCCGACCGGCGGAGCGGTAAGGAAAACCCTGCGCCGTCGGCGAGGGCGTGCTACTGTCGATATCAGTTGCAGTTGTGGTTCCCAGAGACTTCAAGTGCTCAGTCGGCGTTATGTGTCGGCGGGGCACTTTGTATTGCCGGGTCATTCCGGACGGGGTAATCATCGCGGCGACGCGGAGTTCACACAGTGTGAATTCCACGGGCACTGCCCCGAAGGAGATATGACATGGCTACTGGCACCGTGAAGTGGTTCAACGCGGAAAAGGGCTTCGGCTTCATCGAGCAGGAGGGCGGCGGCGCCGACGTCTTCGCTCACTACTCGAACATCGCCACCCAGGGCTTCCGTGAGCTCCAGGAGGGCCAGAAGGTGACCTTCGACGTCACGCAGGGCCAGAAGGGCCCGCAGGCCGAGAACATCGTTCCCGCCTGACGCTGACGCGCACTTCGTAGCTGGGGCCCGCACCTTGGGTGCGGGCCCCAGCTCGTTTTGTTTCCGGGAGATGAACGCATTTCTCCTGTGATCCGACGTGGCGACGACAGTCCGGTGAATCCACCCGGGGTCCGTCCGTCTCTTTTGACCGGCCGGTCACGGAATATTCCGGCGGCCGGGTTTTTGTTTCTTTCCCCCCGGCCGTTCCTGCAATTCTGGGCACTGGAGTCAGTGCTGCCAAGAATTCCTCGATACGCGCCGCATCGAGGAAGGTTCTTCATGAACCGCTCAACTCGCACGAACGGCCGACACGCGGGTGGCCCCCGCTCCTCCGGCGGCTTCCGCGCCCCGGAGGGCTCCCGCTCCGGCGGCGGCCCCCGGCCCGGCGGCTCCCGCTCGGCCGGCCGCCCCTACTCCAAGGGATCCTCCCGCCGCCCGGCCGCGCTCCAGGGAGAGTTCGCCCTCCCGGTCACGGTCACCCCGGCCCTGCCGCCCGTCGAGGACTTCGCCGCGCTCGGCCTGCCGAACGGCGTCGTGGAGACCCTGACCCGTCTCGGCGTCACCGAGCCCTTCCCGATCCAGGCGGCCACGCTGCCGAACTCCCTCGCGGGCCGCGACGTCCTCGGCCGCGGGCGCACCGGATCCGGCAAGACCCTCGCCTTCGGCCTCGCCGTGCTGGCCCGCACCGCCGGGCAGCGCGCCGAACCGCGCGGCCCCCTCGCCCTGATCCTCGTACCCACCCGCGAGCTCGCCCAGCAGGTGACCGACGCCCTCACCCCGTACGCCAAGGCGGTGCGGCTGCGCATGGCCACGGTGGTCGGCGGCATGTCGATCGGACGGCAGGCAGGCGCCCTGCGCGCCGGCGCCGAGGTCGTCGTCGCGACGCCCGGACGGCTCAAGGACCTCATCGAGCGGCGCGACTGCCGGCTCGACCAGGTCGCCATCACCGTCCTCGACGAGGCCGACCAGATGGCCGACATGGGCTTCCTGCCGCAGGTCACCGAACTCCTCGACCAGGTGAGGCCCGGCGGCCAGCGGATGCTGTTCTCCGCCACCCTGGACCGCAACGTCGACCTCCTCGTCCGCCGCTACCTCAGCGACCCGGTCGTCCACTCGGTCGACCCCTCGGCCGGCGCGGTCACCACGATGGAACACCACGTGCTGCACATCCACGGCGGCGACAAGTACGCCGCCACCACGGAGATCGCCGCCCGCGACGGACGCGTGATCCTCTTCCTGGACACCAAGCATGGCGTCGACAAGCTCACCACGCACCTGCTCCAGAGCGGGGTACGGGCCGCCGCCCTGCACGGCGGCAAGTCGCAGCCCCAACGCACGCGTACCCTCGCCCAGTTCAAGTCCGGGCAGGTCACGGCGCTCGTCGCCACCAACGTCGCGGCGCGCGGCATCCACGTCGACGACCTCGACCTCGTCGTCAACGTCGACCCGCCCGCCGACCACAAGGACTACCTCCACCGCGGCGGCCGCACCGCCCGCGCCGGTGGCTCCGGCAGCGTCGTCACGCTCGTCACCTCCGCGCAGCGGCGCGACATGAGCCGTCTGATGGCCGCCGCAGGGATCACGCCGCAGACCGCGCAGGTGCGCTCCGGCGAGGCCGAACTGACCCGCATCACCGGGGCCAAGGCCCCCTCCGGCGTACCGGTGACCATCGCCGCCCCGCCGAAGGAGAACTCCCGCCGCGGCGCGCCCGCCCGTGGCCGTCGTCCCCGCGACGGCCGGGCCCGCCGTGCCTACGCGGCCCGTACGCAGGGCGGCGAGGGGCAGGGTACGGCAGCCTGAGGGTGAGCGGCTCTGTCCGCTTCGCCCCGGCTCTCCTCTCGTCCTCTTCTCTTCTCCCTCCCCGTCTCGTCCCGTTCCTCTCCCGCTCCTTGTGAGGCACCATGCGCTGCGTCATCGCCCGCTTCCCCTTCGACCTGTTCAAGAGTGAGGTCGAGCAGGCCATGAAGGGCGTCAAGCCCGAACCCGTCACCGGCGAGTCCGTGATCATCGGCCGCCGCCACTACCCCGTCAAGCAGGTCGGGGAAGTCATCACGCGTCAGGACCGCCGCGACTTCTCGGCGCAGGAGGTGACCCGGGCGCTCAGCGGCCTCGGCTTCACCTGCCGTGCCGCGCCCGCGCCCGAGCCCGTCGTCACCGAGCCGGTGCCGCAGGCCTGGCCGACGTCCCTCGTCTAGCCCAGGCGGCCGGTTCAGGGAGTCCGGCGTACGGCGCGTCCCGCGAGGACGTCCGTGCGCCGGCCGTCCCGCATCACGAACCGGCCGTCGATCAGGACGTGCGGGATACCGGTGGGAAGCGTGCGGGGCTCCTCGAAGGTGGAGCCCGCCGCGACGGTCTCGGGGTCGAACAGGACCAGATCGGCGCGGTATCCCTCACGTACGACACCCCGGTCGGGGAGCCGGAGGCGGGCGGCGGGGCGCGAGGTGAGGTGGGCAACGGTCTCTTCGAGTGACATGACGTCCAACTCCCGTGCGTAGCGCCCGAGGTACTGCGGGAACGTGCCGTACGCGCGCGGATGCGGCTTGAAGCCCTGAAGGATGCCGTCGCTGCCGCCCGTGTGCACGCGGTGGCGCATGATCGCCCGGACGTTCTCCTCGTGGCCCACGTGCTGGAGGATCGTCGAGCCGAGGCGGTCGTCGATGAGCAGGCGCCGGGCGGTGACCCACGGCTCCTCGCCGCGCTGGGCCGCGGAATGGGCGATCGTCTTGCCGACGCAGGAGGCGAGCCCCGGGTCGGAGACACCGGAGATCTCGATGGTGTCCCACTCGATGGGTACGCCGTGACAGCCGTCGGCGCCGATGACCTCCATGTGGTGGCGGATCTTCTCGGCGGTCGCGTCGTCCCGGAGGCGCGCGAGTATCGCCTCCGGCCCTCCCTCGCTCGCCCAGCTCGGCAGCATCGCCACGAGCGTCGTGCAGCCGGGGGTGTAGGGGTACGTGTCGAGGGTGATGTCCGCGCCCTGCGCGAGCGCGTCGTCGAGGAGCGCCAGCAGATCCGGGGCCTTGCCCTTGTTCACGCCGAAGTTCATCGTCGCGTGGGCGAGGTGCAGGGGGCAGCCCGCCGTGCGGGTGAGGCGCACCATCTCCTCGTACGCCTGGAGGGCGCCGGCGCCGTAGCTGCGGTGGTGCGGGCAGTAGTAGCCGCCGTGGGCGGCGACCACCCCGCAGAGTTCCGTGAGCTCGGAGTCGTCGGCGTACATGCCGGGGGTGTAGGTGAGGCCCGACGACATGCCGACGGCGCCTTCGCTCATGCCGTCGGCGACGAGCTGCTTCATGCGGTCCAGCTCGGCGGGGGTGGCGGGGCGGTCGTCCCAGCCCATCGCGTACATGCGGACGGTGCCCTGGGGGATGAGATACGCGGCGTTCACGGCGATGCCGTGGCCGCCGTGCGAGCGGTCCAGGCGGTCCAGGTACTCGCCGACCGTGCGCCAGTCGAAGTCGATGTCGCCGCCGTCGCCGTTCCAGCCGGTGATGGCCTGGCGGACCTGGGCGAGCGTGCGGTCGTCGACGGGGGCGTAGCTCAGGCCGTCCTGGCCGATGACCTCCAGGGTGACGCCCTGGGCCGCCTTCGCGGTGTGCGCGGGGTCGCGGAGCAGGGCGAGGTCGCTGTGGGCGTGCATGTCGATGAAGCCGGGCGCGAGTGCGAGGCCGTCGGCGTCCAGGGTCGTCGCGGCGGTGGGGCGGGGGCCGCCGCCGGTCTCGTCCTGCCGGTGGATCCCGGTGATCCTGCCCTCGTGTACGGCGATGTCTGCGCGGTAGGAGGCATCTCCGGTGCCGTCGATGACGCGGGCGTCTCGGATCACCAGGTCCATGGGGGGCCTCTCTCGGTTGTCGTGGGTTTCCGCCGGCCTTCGGCCGATTGCTTTCCCCACCCGCCCGCCCGTGCGGGTTCGTTGGCGGGTGCGGGTGGCCCCTGTGGGGGCGGGGATTGTTCGGCGGGTGACGGTTGTGGGTGGGTGTTCTTCGCGGCCTTCGGCCGATTGGTCTCCCACCCGCCCGCCCATGCGGGGGTGTTGGCGGGTGCGGGTGGCCCCCGCGGGGGCGGGGGTTGCTTGGCGGGTGCTGGGTGTGGGTGGTTCTTTCCCGGCCTTCGGCCGGATTGCTTCCCCACCCGCCCGTCGCGGAGCGGCGGTTCAGGGGGTGGCCGCCGGGTTTCGCGCGGGTGGGTGGGAGAGGAGCCACGGGCAAGGGGATACCGCCGGGTTCCTCTCACCGCCCCTCAGAAGAACGTACGGATGTACTCCGTGACCGTCCCGTCCGCCTCCACCAGAGGAATCAGCTGCCACTTGTCGAACGCCGTGCACGGGTGCGAAAGCCCCATCCCCAGCCAGTCCCCCACGGCCAGCTCCGCCTCCGGCCCCGTCCGCACCCACCCGTGCTGATCGGAGAGCCCCGTCACCGTGACCCCGGCCGCCGCCCGCTCCACACCATCGCGCCGCACGACCTGCGCCTCGGGCAGATCCAGGTCGTACGCCGCATCCCGCTTCCCCGCGTTGACGAACGCCTGCTCGGCGGACGGCTTCGACACCACCTGCGCCCACAGCCGGAGAGCCGGTTCGAGCGCACCCTCCTGCGGGACGCGGTTGAAGGGCGTGACATGCCGGTAGTGACCGTCGTCATGGGAGACGTACGCACCCGAGCGCAGCAACTTCAGCACCGGCACGGACAGTTCGGGAAGCTCCGCGAAGACCGACGCCACCGCGTCGAACCACGCGCTGCCGCCCGCGCTGACCACGACCTCCGGCAGATCCGCGAACCGCCCCGCCTTGTCCAGCTCGACGGCCAGCGCGGTCAGCCGCCGCAGCCACGCCGTGACCCGCTCCGTGGTGGCCCGCGGCACCTCGCCCTCGTACCCGGCGACGCCCACGAGCCGCAGTGTGTCGGCGCCCGCGACGGCGTTGGCGATCTCGAAGCACTCGGCCTCGGTCCGCGCGCCGGTCCGCGCCTCGTCACCGGCGCCCAGTTCCAGCACGACGTCGACGGGCCGGCTCGCGCCCGCCTCGCTGAGCGCGGCGTGCATCAGCTCGACGCCGCGTACGGAGTCGACGTAACAGATGAAGCGGAAGGACGGATCGGCGTCCAGCTCGGCGGCGACCATGCGCAGCGCCGCCGCGTCGACCAACTCGTTCGCGAGGAAGATCCGCGAGGTGCCGAACGCCCGTGCCACGCGCACCTGATGGGGCACCGCCAGCGTGATGCCCCACGCTCCGCGCTCCATCTGCCGGGCGAAGAGCTGCGGTGCCATCGACGTCTTGCCGTGCGGCGCGAAGGCCAGGCCGTGCCGCTCGGCGTACGTCTCCATGAGCGCGAGGTTGTGCTCAAGGCGCTCGGCGGAGAGGGCGAGGACGGGGGTGGTGAAGCCGCCGGTGAAGAGGTTCCTGCGCTGGGCCGCGAGCTCGCCGACCGTCAGCCCGTCGGCGTCCGGGGGGAGGCCCTTGAAGCGGTGGTCGATCCGCTCGTCCGCAAGCGCGGCCAGCGGATCGGCAGCCGGCGGACCGGCGTTCGATGCGTCCGAGGAACGGTCGGCGGCGGGGTTGTCGGCGGGGTTGTCGGCGGCCATGGGCGCCTCCTCCAGTGGTGCGTTGCAGCATCTGCAACAGTCATTGCGTATGTCGCTGACTGCTGTCTAACATCCGAGCCAACCCCGGGTCAACGGATCCGGACAGACGGTTGAAGGGCTGGAGATCGTGACCGCACAGGCAGCCGCAAAGGCCGTCCCGGAGGCCGCCGCGCAGGCGATCGTGGACGTCGTGGCACTCGGCGAGTCCATGGTCACCTTCCGGCCCGCCCGCCCCGGCCGCCTCGCCGACGTGCCCTCCTTCGACCGCGGGATCGGCGGCGCCGAGTCGAACGTCCTGTGCGCGCTCGCCGTCGCCGGACACACCACCCGCTGGGTCAGCCGCGTCGGCGCCGACGGCTTCGGCGACCACCTCGTCGAGACGATCGCCCGCTACGGCGTCGACACCTCCGCCGTCGGCCGCGACCCGCACCGCCCCACCGGCATCTACTTCCGCACCGCCGACGACCGCGACACCGACGCCCACGAGGTCGTCTACTACCGCGCGGGCTCCGCCGCCTCCGCCATGGCACGCGGCTCCGTCGACGAGGACGCGCTCACCGCCGCCCGCGTCCTGCACCTGTCGGGCATCACCCCCGCTCTCTCCGCCGACTGCCTCGACCTCGTACGCCACCTCTGCACCCGGCGCCCGGACCGCGGCGCCCACGCCCCCCTGATCTCCTTCGACGTCAACCACCGCCCCGGCCTCTGGAAGGACGCCACCACCGGCCCCGACGTCCTGCTCCGCCTCGCGCGCGGCGCCGACCTCGTCTTCGTCGGCGAGGACGAGGCCGCGACCGCCTGGGGCGTGACCGGCGGCCCCGACGCCCTGCGCGCCGCCCTGCCCGAACCCGCCATCCTCGTCGTCAAGCAGGGCAGCCGCGGCGCCACCCTCTTCCGACACGGCGAGGACCCCGTCTTCCAGCCCGCCCTGCACGTCGACGTCGTCGCGCCCGTCGGCGCAGGGGACGCCTTCGCCGCCGGGTTCCTCTCCGCCACCCTGCGCGGCCTGCCCGCCGCGCGGCGGCTGCGCCACGGCCACCTCATGGCCGCCGCCGCCCTCACCGACCCCGGCGACCTCGCGACGCCCCCCGCCCGCGCACACGCCGACCGCCTCGCCGCCCTGGACGACGCCGCCTGGGAGACACTTCGTCTCGGCCCCGGCTGGACGGCGAACGCCCAAGAGCACGGCGGGGCCGAGGAGGAGGTACGTACCCCATGAGCCAGACCGTCGACCGCGCGCTCTCGATCCTGCCGCTGCTCGCCGAAGGTCCCGCCGACCTGGGGCAGGTCGCCGACCGGCTCGGCGTCCACAAGTCCACCGCGCTCCGGCTCCTGCGCACCCTCCACGAACACGGCCTGGTCTTCCGCCAGTCCGACCAGCGCTACCGCCTCGGCGCACGGCTGTTCGCGCTCGCGCAGGAGGCCGTGGAGAACCTCGACGTGCGCGAGATCGCCCACCCCCACCTCCTCGCCCTCAACGAACGCTGCGGCCACACGGTGCACCTCGCCGTCCACGAGGACGGAGAAGTCCTCTACATCGACAAGGTCGAGAGCCGCTACCCGGTGCGCATGTACTCGCGCATCGGCAAACCGGTGGCGATCACGGTCGCCGCCGTCGCCAAGCTCCTCCTCGCCGACTTCCCGGAAGCCGAGCGCCGCGCCCTCGCGGAGAAGCTCGACTACCCCACCTACACGTCCCGTTCCACACCCAACGCCGCGGCTTTCCTGCGGGAGCTGGAGAAGGTGCGCGAACAGGGCTGGGCCACCGACCTCGGTGGCCACGAGGAGTCCATCAACTGCGTCGGGGCCCCCATCCGCGGCGCGGACGGACGCGTCGTCGCCGCCATGTCGGTCTCCGCGCCGAATGTCGTCGTCACCGCCGAGGAACTCCTCGCACTGCTCCCGCTCGTACGCCGTACGGCGGAAGCCATCAGCCGGGAGTACTCCGGCCACGCCCCCCTGAAAGAAGCCTGAAGGACACCTCATGCCCGAGAACACCAGCAACACCAGCAACACCGACAACAGCGGCAACACCGTGAAGACGGCCCTCACCCCGGCCACTCACACCACCCCGCCCGCGAAGTTCTCCCACGGCGTCAGGAAGGGCAACATCCTCCAGGTCGCCGGCCAGGTCGGCTTCCTCCCCGCCGAGGAGGGCAAGGCCCCCACCCCGGCCGGCCCCACCCTGCGCGAGCAGACCCTCCAGACCTTCGCCAACGTCAAGGCGATCCTCGAAGAGGGCGGCGCCACCTGGGACGACGTGATGATGATGCGCGTCTACCTCACGGACGTGGACCACTTCGCCGAGATGAACCAGATCTACAACGAGTACTTCGAGGAGCAGGGCCTCAAGGCGCCCGCCTCGGCCCGCACCACCGTCTACGTGGGCCTGCCCAAGGGCCTGCTCATCGAGATCGACGCGCTCGCCGTCCTCGGCTGACACCCGCCATCACTCGCCGGCAAGCCGTACGTCGTCACGGCGCGGCGCCCTTCCCGTTCGCGGAGGCGCCGTGCCGCGATCCCCCCTGCTCCGAAAGCCCCATGCACTTACGAGGTCAACGATGTCCCCGTCCCACACCGCCGTGCTCGCGGCCGCCCCCGCCGTAGAGCCGCCACCCCACACGGGTGGCGTCCTCGCCCTGATCGACGGCACGGCGGGCCTGCTGACCGTCGCCGCGCTCGGCATCGTCCTGCTGCTCTTCCTGATCATCAAGGTCCGGCTCCAGCCCTTCGTGGCGCTGCTCGCGGTCTCCATAGCCGTCGGCCTCTCGGCCGGCCTCTCCGTCACCGAACTTTTCGGCACGGTCCAGAAGTCCAACGCCGTCTCGGTCATCGAGTCGGGCATGGGCGGCATCCTCGGGCACGTGGCGATCATCATCGGCCTCGGCACGATGCTCGGCGCGATCCTCGAAGTGTCGGGCGGGGCCGAGGTACTGGCGTCGCGGCTCTTGGGGTTGTTCGGCGAGAAGCGCGCTCCACTGGCGATGGGCCTCACCGGCCTGATCTTCGGCATCCCGGTCTTCTTCGACGTCGGCATCTTCGTCCTCGCGCCGATCGTGTACGCCGCCGCCAAGCGCAGCGGCAAGTCGATCCTGCTCTACTGCCTCCCGCTCCTCGCCGGCCTGTCGATGACCCACGCCTTCCTGCCCCCGCACCCGGGCCCGGTGGCCGCTGCCGGTCTGCTCAAGGTGGACCTCGGCTGGGTCATCCTGATGGGCGTCGTCTGCGGCATCCCTGCGGTGCTCGCCGCCTGGGTGTACTCGGCGTGGGTCGGCAAGCGCATCTTCGTACCCGTTCCGCAGGACATGGTCGAGGCGGCCGACGAGGCGAAGGCGGCGGTCGTCGCCGAGCAGCGGGCGGCGGGGGTGACCCCGCAGGAGAAGCCGGTGCCGCTGGGCGTCGTCTTCACCATCATCGGCACGCCCCTGTTCCTGATCCTCCTCGCCACCTTCTCCTCGATCGCCTTCGACCCCTCGACGCTCCGGTCGGTCATCGAGTTCTTCGGCAGCCCCTTCGTCGCCCTCACGATCGCGCTCCTGATGGCGTACTACTTGCTGGGCATCCGGCGCGGCTGGTCCCGCAAGTCCCTTGAACGCGTGTCGACTTCGTCCCTGAAGCCGGTCGGCAACATCCTGCTGGTGGTCGGCGCGGGCGGGATCTTCGGCGCGGTCCTCAAGGCGAGCGGCGTGGCCGCGGCCCTCTCGGACACCTTCCAGGACGTGGGCCTGCCGATCATCGTCCTCGCCTACCTGCTCTCCCTGGTCCTGCGGGTCGCCCAGGGCTCGGCGACGGTGGCGATCGTCACGACGGCGGGCATCGTCGCCCCGCTCCTGGCGGAGGGCGACTACTCCCAGGCCTTCGTCGCCCTCGTCATCATGGCCATCTCGGCGGGCTCCATCTTCGCCTCGCACGTGAACGACGGCGGTTTCTGGATGGTGGCGAAGTACTTCGGCATCAGCGAGCGGGACACCCTGAAGACGTGGACGGTCCTGGAGTCGGTGCTTTCCGTGGCGGGATTCGCGGTGGCGGCGGTGGTGAGCCTGTTCGTGTAGGACGGGCTCGAAGTAACTGCCGATGTGCCCCTCATGCCAGCGTCACGGCAGCACGTGGAGAGGTTGGTCGTTCGCGGTGCGGGGCGCGATGACGTCCCGGTAGTGGTGATCAAGGGCCAGCACGACGGGTTGCGGCAGGGCCCATGCCAGAGCGGCGTTGACGGCGTCGGTCAGACCGGTGGCGTCTTGATCGGAGTACTTGCGCATCAGCTGTTCGGCCTGGCTGAGGAGAGGCCAGGTCATGGGTGCGAGTTTCAGCCTGTCCGTGCTTGCCCACGCCCGCAGACTGGTCAGCGTGTCCGCTGCGGCAGTGCCGCTGATCTTCGTCGTGAGGTGGTAGTCCAGTTCGGCGAGGACCAGGGGTGACACCACGAGCCTGTTGACGTGTGAGACCGCTTGGACTGCGCGTTCGTGGTGATCGTCCTCGCGGTTGTAGAGAGCGAGGAGCACCGAGGTGTCGGCCACGGCGAACGCGTGGTGGCTTACTCGGCACCGTCCTCGAACAAATCCTTGGCGGAGTTGGTCGCAAGGTCGGGCGGACCGTCGAACATCGCCTGTGTCAGCGCGGCCATCGCATCGGCGTCCTCACCCAGAGGGGAGTGGAAGGCGAGGGGAACGCCACGGGCGACGTGGTCCAGTACCACTTCTTCCGGGGTGCGTCCTTCCAGGAACGCGAGGGTGCGCAGCGCTTCGGCCTGGTCGCCTGTGTAGGTGAGGGTGACGGAGACGGTGTCCGTCGGCGAAGGCGTGTGGTCCGGGGGTGGGGCGGGCGCGTCGGCCACAGGGTTCTCCTCCTGCCTGCCGTATGGCGGGGTGTGTGCAAATTCTGACAGTAGCGTCAGCGATGCCGGCAGTATGCCGCTTTCGTGCAGGTGAGGGTCCGGACGAAGTCTCGTCGCGGACCCTCACCTGTGCGGCGGGGAGCTGTTACAGGAGGTGGTCGGCTTTACCGGCCTTGATGTCGTGGATGAGGGTGCGGGGGGCTTCGCGGGTGTCGGTGAGGTAGTGGTCCTCTTGGCCCGCGACGGCGATGTAGGCGTTGCCTGCGGGGTCGGTGCCTATGCGGAAGCAGTTGTTGCCTTCCCCGCAGAAGGGGTCGTCCCAGTTGATGCCGGGCACGGGTCGCTCCTAGAGATCACGGGCGATGGTGCGAGGCCTGCCTTCGGTAACACAAAGCTACGCACGGCAGTCGGCAGCGCATCGCGCGGGCCTGCCCTCGTCCTTCTTCCCTGGGAGGGGTGGGGTTCGCGTCAGGGAGACGAGTCACCCGCAGCCGGGGGCCGCCCGACGTCCGACGCCAGTCACTCCATGGAGCCCCCATGCCCCGCATCACCGTCTGCCCCACCCGGACCGACACCTCCGCCGCGACTCCCGACACCCTCGCGTACAGCCTCACCCTGCCCTCGGCCCTCACGTCACCGACGATCGCCCGCACCCTCACCCGCACCGTGCTCACCGCACACGGACTGACCGCGCTGGTGGACCCGGCGACCCAGGCCGTGGCCGAACTGACGGCCGCCGCCTGCACGTTCAGCGCGACGCCCGAGGTATACCTCTCCCTCCGCTTCCGCGACGGCACACTCCGCGTCATCGCCTACGACAGCCACCCCCGCCACACGCGCCCCCGCCTCGCCGCCGCCTGTGACGCCCGCCGCCGGGCGGCACTACGGCTGCTCGCCTGCGTGACGCGGGCGCGAGGGCGACTGGGGCTTCGGCGAGGCGCGGGAACCGGGCGGGGGTACGCGGACGTGGGCGACGGTGCGGTACGGCGGGGGGTGGCGTACGGGCACCGCTAGCCGCACCCCGACGCCGCGACCCCGGGCCCCTCCAATGGGCCCCGGGGCCGCGGCAGGCGGCACCTCAGCCGTCAGCCGTCAGCTCGTGCAGTACTGCTGCTCCTTGCCGATGGACCGGTACATGCAGTCCGCGTTCTCCAGCAGCTGCAGCACCGCGTCACGGTTCCGCGAAGTCTCCCGCTCGATCACCTCGTCGGGCGGGTAGAAACCGCCGCCGCCCGCCGACGACGGGTACATCTCGAAGGTGTAGCTGAAGATCTTCTGCGCGCCCCACAGCCAGTCGTCGATCGAGCCGTCCGTGATGTAGAGGTCGCTCGCCTGCTCGGGCGTGTAGCCGTTGCTCGCGGCCATCTTCCTGCCGACGGTCGCGTGCGCGTCACGGTCGTCCTGGGTGAGGCCGGCGGCCGTGTCGGCGTACGTGTAGCCGTACGGCCACAGGATCAGCTCGCTGTACGTGTGGAAGTCGATGGCCGCCCTGATCTGCTGCTTGCCGCCGACGACCCGGCTGCGTACGAAGTCCGCGACGACCTTGACCTCGGGGGCCGACTCGGCGGCGCGGCCACGGTAGGTGTCCGAACCCGCGGAGCCGGACGAGCCGCCGCAGCAGCCCCACTTGTAGGCCCAGTTGCGGTTCAGGTCGGTGCCGATGCTCGTCGAACCGCTGTTGGGCTGGCGGTTCTTGCGCCAGCTGCGGTAGGAACCGGTCGCGATGTCGTACTCGCCGCCGTCCGGGTTCATGTCCGGCACGATCCAGATCTCGCGGGAGTCGACCATCTTCTTCACCCGGGCGTCCGTGGCGTAGTCGTCGCCCAGCTCGCGCAGCAGGTACAGCGCCATCTCCACCGTGAGGTGCTCGCGGGCGTGCTGGTGGTGGGTGAAGAGGACCTCGGGCTCGGCCTCGTCGGTGGCGACGTTGTCGCTGATCTTGATGGCGACGATGTCCCGGCCCGCGTAGGACTTGCCGATGACCCGCTTGCTCATCAGGTTCGGATGGGCCGCGATGCGCTGGTCGATCGCCGCCGTCATCTCGGCGTAGTTGTGGTACCTGGCGTCAGCGGGCGGGAAGTCCTTCGGCTCCACCGCCTTTCCGTCCGTACGCTTCGGCGGGCCGGCCAGGGCCTTCAGTTCGTAGCCCGCCGCTCGGAGCCGGGCGGCCTCCCTGCCGTCGGCCGAGACGACCACCGCGCGGGCGTCGACCTCGTCGATGGCGACGCCGGTGCGCGCGAGCGCGGTGCGCGCGGCGCGGTCGTCGGCCAGGGGGATCTCGTACTGCCGTGTCGTTTCGGTGTCGTCCGCCGTCGCCGCCGTGCCGCGTCCGGCCGGATCGGCCGGTGCGGCGTTGGCGGTGAGAGGTGCCGCCACGGCGAGGGCGAGCAGGGCCGCGAGGGCGGCGGATCTCCTGCCGCGTATGCGGAGTCGCATGAAGTCTCCTCAGGGGTGGGGGGTGGTTCAGTGCGACGCGTGGGGTGCGGGATGCGGGTTCGGGGTGCGTGGTACGCCGCCTCATCGTCGGGGCATGGCATGCTCCCGTCAACGGCCTTCTTCGGCCAACCCCCTTGTGCGGCACGCCGCGATGCGCTTTCTTGATCGGCATGGCTGAAACCACAGGCAGTGGCACCACCGCCGACGCGTCGGCACCCCAGCCGCGCAAGTCGAGCTGGAAGTACATCGGCCCCGGCATCGTCGTCGCCGCGACCGGCGTCGGCGCGGGCGACCTCGTCGCGACCCTCATCGCGGGCAGCAATTTCGGCTACACCCTGCTGTGGGCCGCCGTCATCGGCTGCGTCGTGAAGATCTCGCTCGCCGAGGCCGCCGGGCGCTGGCACCTGTCCACCGGGCGCACCCTCTTCGACGGCTGGGCGAGCCTCGGCCGCTGGACGACGTGGTTCTTCGTCGTCTACGTCGTGATCTGGGGGTACGTCTACGGCGCCGCCGCCATGTCGTCGTCCGGGCTGCCCCTCCAGGCGCTCTTCCCCGACGTCATGGAACTCAAGTGGTGGGCGATCCTGACCGGACTCGTCGGCCTGGTCTTCGTCTGGTTCAACAAGTACGCCGTCTTCGAGAAGGTCATGACGGTGCTCGTCGGCATCATGTTCGTCGTCACCGTCTACCTCGCGATCCGCGTCACCCCGAACCTCGGGCACGCCTTCGCCGGACTGCTGCCCGTCCTGCCCGACGAGAAGGACTCCATCCTCAACACGCTCGGCCTGATCGGCGGCGTCGGCGGCACGATCACCCTCGCCGCGTACGGCTACTGGGTCAACGCCAAGGGGTGGACCAACACCGGCTGGATGAAGGTGATGCGGCTCGACAACCGCGTCGCCTACATCACCACCGGCGTCTTCGTCGTCGCCATGCTCTTCGTCGGCGCCGAGCTCCTGCACTCCGCGAACGTCGCCATCGCCAGCGGCGACAAGGGCCTCGTCCAGCTCTCCGGCATCCTGGAGAAGGAGTACGGCACCGCCACCGCCAAGCTCTTCCTGATCGGCTTCTTCGCCACGTCGTTCACCTCGCTGATCGGCGTGTGGCACGGCGTGAGCCTGATGTTCGCCGACTTCGTCGAGCGCTACCGCAAGCAGCGGGCGGGCGCGGACTCCGCCTCGCTCAGCGGCGAGGAGGTGGCCTCCGGCGCCCGCGAGAAGTCGGTGCCCTTCCGCGCCTACCTGCTCTGGCTGACGTTCCCGCCGATGATCCTGCTCTTCCAGGGGCAGCCGTTCCGGCTCATCATCATCTACGGCGTCCTCGGCGCCGCCTTCATGCCGTTCCTGGCGCTCACCCTGGTCTGGCTGCTCAACTCCTCCCGTACGCCCAGGGAGTGGCGCAACGGCTGGCTCAGCAACGGCATGCTGACGATCGCGGGCCTGCTGTTCCTCGTGCTGTGCATCAAGCAGATCTCGGACCAGGACTGGGGCAGCTTCTTCTAGGCGTAGGCGTAGGCGTAGGCGTAGGCGCGGTCGTGGCCGGGCGCGGCAGCGCCGCCGGGGGAGCGGCGGCGCTGCGGTCCTCATCGGCCGGCCACGGCTACGGCAGGCCGTGGACGTGCGCGCCCACCGACCTGGACCAGGCGCTCCCAGCCGTGGCGTCCCAGTTCGTGGACCACGTCATCGCGCCCCGGATGGCCGGGTACGTCCTGGACGGCTTGAAGGTGCCGCAGCCGGTGCCCTTCGCCAGGCAGTCCAGGGCCCTGTTCACGACGTCCGGCGCGACGTATCCGCCGCCGGCCGCGCGCGGCGACGCGGGGACGCCGAGGCCGACCTGGGAGGGCGCGAGGCCGTTCTCCAGCTGCACGCAGGCGAGCGCGGTGAGGAAGTCGACGGTGCCCTGGCTGTAGACCTTGCCGTCGCAGCCCAGCATCGAACCGCTGTTGTAATACTGCATGTTGACCACCGTGAGGATGTCCTTCACGGCGAGCGCGGTCTTGAAGTACGCGTTCGACGGCGACTGCATGTCGATGGTCTGCGGCGCCATCGTCAGCACGAGGCCCGGCCCCGCCTTGGCCGAGAGGGACTTGAGGGCCTGCGTCATGTACGTCGCGTTGAGGCCGTTCTCCAGGTCGATGTCGACGCCGTCGAAGCCGTACTCCCGCATGAGCGCGTACACCGAGTCCGCGAAGGCGCCGGCCGACGCCGCGTCGTTGACCGTCACCGCACCCTTCTCGCCGCCGACCGAGATGATCACCGACTTGCCCGCCGCCTGCCTCGCCTTGATGTCGGCCTTGAACTGCTCGACGGTGTAACCGCCGAGACCCGCCGAGTCGAGGTTGAAGGTGACCTTGCCCGGGGTCGCGGTGGCGTCGGCGAAGGCCACGGCGATGATGTCGTACTCGTTCTGCACGGCGCTCAGCTTCTGCACCTGGGCGCCGTTGTCGAAGTTCTGCCAGTAGCCGGTCACCGCGTGGCGGGGGACGGCGCGCGTCCCGGCGTCGGCGGTCGCGGCTCCTGCGGTGAACAGGCCCGTGGCGGCGAGGGCGAGTGCGGTGAGGGCGCCGGCGACGGCGCCCGGCCTTCTCCTGGGGGGTGTGCGGTCCACTGCTGCCTCCGGTGGGGGGAGAGGTGCTTCGGAACGGTGGCCACCGCTGGTGCTTGGTCGTACAAGCTGGTCCAGACCAATTGAGTTGTCAAGGCCTCAAGCATCACCGGATGCCCGGACGAGTGGCCGCAGAGGACTCCCCACCTCCGCATGAACACGGGGAAGTTGGGTGTTGAGGCACCCATGACGTGGATATGGTGCTGAGGCAGGAGTGCACGAGGACCGGGGGTGTACGCGTTGCCGACCGCCATAGCCGTCACCGGCCCCGATCTCGTGCTGCCCTCGCCCGACCGGCACACCCCCTCGGCCGCCGTCCTCCAGTGCGCCGTGCGGTCCCCGCGGGCGTACTCGCTGGACCAGGCGCTCACCGAGATGGACACGCTCATCGAGCACCACGGCTACGTGATCGTCCTGTGCCCCGCGTCGGCGCCCGCGGCGGTCGCCCACCGGCTCCACGCCGTCCGCTCGGTCCTGGAGAGCGACCGCATCGCCGTCGTCCGCTCCGAGCTGCCGCCGCTCGGGCTCGCCGTACTCGCGCTCCAGTTACGGCAGTTGTCGGTCTGCGACTTCAGCCCCGGCGTCCTCGCCTCCGCCGCCCGGCTCCTCTCCCACTACATCTACGCGGGCGCCCTGCTCGGCTCCGTCACCCGGCTCGACCGCGTGCCCGTCACCCTCCAGTCGCACGCCAAGTCCTGGCTGCCTGGCGCCCAGTTCGCGGTCCTCGCCACGCCCAGGCCCGAGCTGGTGAAGCTCCCTGGCGGCGACGGGCCGGGCCTGACCGGTCCGGGATTCAGTACGAGGATGCTGTACGCGCCCGGCCGGCTGGCACCCGGCTGGGTCACCGACTCCCTGGCCCCCGCGTGGCACGTCCAAGGCGTCGCCGAGGCGCGCCTGCCCGCCGAGTCGGCCCGCTGGTGGGCCACCGGCAAGCTCGTCGAGTTCGCCGCCGCCATCCCCGACATCTCCGTCCTCTACCAGCTGGTGTCCTCCGTCCGCCGCGACGACTGCCACTGGTGCGGGCTCGAACTCATCGGCGACCGCTGCGCGTTCTGCGCAGCGCCGCTGCCCGCCGCCCCCGATGACCGGCCCGCCCCCGACCGCGCCCTCGCGGCGCGCGGCACGACCGCCCTGCCCCGAGGCACGACCTAACCCGCACTCCCGACCCGTACGCGACCCGACGACCGATCATGCGCCACTTCGCTCACTGTCCGTAGCCAACCGCACTCGATCGAGGTAGTCCGGCCCATGAACTCACGCCAGCGCCGCGGCGTCATCCTGCTGGTCCTGTCGGTCCTGTGCGCCTTCGGTGCCTTCGCGGGCGTCCTCTCGGTGATCCGTGACGTGAACTCGAAGGTGGGCCCCGAGGTCGCCGCGTACAAGCTCAAAGGGGACATCGCGCCCTACAAGGAGCTGACCGCCGGGCAGTTCGAGAAGGTCGAGATGCCCGAGCGGTGGCTGTCCGAGAACGCCGTCACCGACCTCGGCGAGATCCGCGGCAAGATCGCCGTCACCCAGCTGCGCAAGGGCTCGCTGCTCCAGTCCGACATGATCGTGAAGCGGCCCGAACTCGGCCCGGGGCAGCAGGAGATCGCCATCATGATCGACGCGGCGACGGGCGTCGCGGGCAAGATCACGCCCGGCGCGACGGTCAACATCTACGCCACCTTCAAGGGCGATGCCGACAAGGCGAAGGACCAGTCGAAAGTCATCGTGGAGGGCGCCAAGGTGCTCGACGTCGGCAAGCTGACCCCGCTCGAACCCGACCAGGACGACCGCACGCGCCGCAGGGCCTCCGAGGCCGTCCCGATCACCTTCGCCCTCGGCACGGCGGACGCACAGCGCGTCGCCTACGCGGAGTCGTTCGCCACGCATGTCCGCCTCGCCCTCATCGGCGAGGGCGGCGACCCGACCGTGCCGCCGCGGGATCGCACGTACACCCTCGACGAGGACAAGTAGGAGGTCTCGTATGGCCACGTGGAGCTTGTTCGCAGCTGGGGGCGTCGTGACGGCTCGGATGCGGTCGGTGCCGGCGTCGGGGTTGGGGGCGGCGTCGGTGTCGGCGGGGGCGGGGCGGGTGCCGGGAGCGCCGCCGCCGGGGGTGGCTGGGGCACCGGGGATGGCCGGGTCACCGGAGACCGCCCGGCCGCCGGGGACGGCCGGGCTGCCCGGGACGGCCGGGGCACCGGAGACCGCCGGGCCGCCGGAGGCGGTCAGGTCACCGCGGGGCCGCACGTGCTCCCTCGACGAGGACAAGTAGGAGGTCCCGTATGGCCACTCGGATCCTGCCCGCCGTCGGGGACATCGAGGCCGCCCGCGCGCTGTCCACCCTCACCGGACAGCTGCCCGACGCCGAACCCGCCCTGCCCGTCGGCGACTCCACCGCGCTGCTCGACACCCTCGCGCGGCTCGCCGCCGAGTCGGTCGACGAGCTTCCGGAGGTCGTCCTCGTCCACGAGCGGATCGGGCCGGTCCCCGCGCTCGACCTCATCCGCGACCTCGTCCTGCGCTTCCCCGTCGTCGGCGTCGTCCTGATCACCGCCGACACCAGCCCCGGCCTCCTCACGGCCGCCATGGACTCCGGCGCGCGCGGCATCGTCGGCCTCCCGCTCGCCTACGACGCCCTCGCCGAGCGCGTCCAGGCGGCCGCCGCCTGGTCCTCCGGGATGCGGCGCCACCTCGGCAGCGGCGGCGGCCTTGAGCTGTACGGGGGCACGGGCGCCCCGGGAGCGCCCGGCGGCATGGGTACGGTCGTCGCGGTCAGCGGGGCGAAGGGCGGCGTCGGGACGACCCTGGCGACCGCGCAACTCGCCCTCGCCGCCCAGGCTTCGGGCCGCTCCGTCGCCCTCCTGGACCTCGACCTCCAGTCCGGGGACCTCGCCTCGTACCTGGACGTGCAGTTCCGCCGCTCGGTCGCCGACCTCGCCGCCATCACCGACATCACGCCCCGCGTCCTCCAGGACGCCGTCTACACCCACGAGACCGGCATCGCCATGCTCCTCGCCCCCGCCGAGGGCGAGCGCGGCGAGGAGGTCACCGACCGGGTCGCCCGCCAGATCCTCGGCGCCCTGCGCGCCCGCTACGACGTCGTGGTCGTCGACTGCGGCGCCTACGTCACCGCGGCGAGCGCCGCCGCCGTGGAACTCGCCGACCACGCCCTGCTGCTCCTCACCCCCGACGTGGTGGCGGTACGGGCCGGCAAGCGCATGGTGCGCCTCTGGGACCGCCTCCAGATCCGCAAGGCCGAGGAGACCCTCACCGTCGTCAACCGCCACGGCAAGGGCACGGAGATCCAGCCGTCCCTGGTCGAGCGCGTCACCGGCACCCGGGTGGCCCGCACCACCGTGCCCGCCGCCTTCAAGGAGCTCCAGGCCGCCGTCGACGCGGGCCGCGTGCAGGACCTCGACAGCCGCTCCTCGGTGAAACAGGCGCTGTGGGCGCTCGCGGGCGAGATCGGCCTCGTCGACGCCAAGGCCGCGGGCGCGGCGAAGCGCGCCGGTCTCGGCCTGCGGCGGCGGGCGGCGACGGGCGACCGGGGCGCCGTCACACTCGAATTCGCCGGGATGTTCCCCCTGCTGCTCGCCGTCATGGCGATCCTGTGGCAGTGCGCGCTGTACGGCTACACGTACTCCCTCGCCGGGAACGCCGCGGACGAGGCGGCCCGGGCGGCCACGGCCGCGTACGCGGTGGGGGAGGGCGGCGCCGGGGCCTGTTCCGAGGCGGCCAAGGAGCATCTGCCGGCCGCCTGGCAGGACGCGGAGGTGTCCTGCACGGACGAGGGCCCGGTGTGGAAGGCCCACGTATCGGTGGACGTGCCGGTGTTCTTCCCCGGCTTCGACGCGGGGTGGCGCGTCGACGGGGAAGCGGGCGCGGCGAAGGAGGGGGAGGACGGGTGAGGGCGCCGAGGTTCCTCGCGGGCCGGGGCCGGGGCCGGAGCCGTGGCCGTGGCCGCCGCTGGGACGACCGCGGCGTCTCGATCCTGGAGTTCGCCGGGTTCCTGCCGGTCCTGCTGCTCGTCGGCCTCGCCGCCATCCAGCTGGGCCTCGTGGGATACGCCGCGAACCAGGCAGGCTCCGGCGCCCGCGCGGCGGCCCGCGCGGCCTCGCAGGGCGAATCCGGGCAGGCCGCGGGCGCGGCGGCCATGGACGGCGGGCTCAGCTCCTCCGTCACGGTCGGCGGGGGCGGCGACACCACCACCGCCACGGTGAAGGTCGACGTACCGCTCCTGCTGCCCTTCGTGGGCAGCGGCTGGAGCGTCACCAAGGAAGCGACCATGCCCAACGACGACGACGCCACCGCGGTCGGAAGCGGCTGAAGTCACCGACGTACGAAGGAGGTTGAAGGACGCCATGAGCCTGCGCGACCGCGTGGCCCCCATCCACCAGAGCGAGCCGAGCCGTGACGACGGCCTCGTCGCCGTCTACCGCTCCAAGCTCCTGGAGGAGATCGACCTCGCCGAGATGTCCTCGCTCACGGCCGCGGACCGCCGCGTCCGCCTGGAGCGCGTCCTCGGCCACATCATCAGCCGCGAGGGCCCCGTCCTCTCCACCTCCGAGCGCGCCCAGCTGATCCGCCGCGTCGTGGACGAGGCGCTCGGCCTCGGCGTCCTGGAACCGCTGCTAGCCGACACCTCCATCACGGAGATCATGGTCAACGGCCCCGACTCCGTCTTCGTGGAGCGCGGCGGACGCGTGGAGCAGCTCCCGCTCCGCTTCGCCTCCAACGACCAGCTGATGCAGACCATCGAACGCATCGTCTCCACGGTCAACCGCCGCGTCGACGAGTCGAACCCCATGGTCGACGCCCGCCTGCCCACCGGCGAGCGCGTCAACGTGATCATCCCGCCGCTCGCCCTGACCGGAGCCACCCTCACCATCCGCCGCTTCCCGCGCGCGTACACGCTCTCCGAACTGATCGGCCTCGGCTCGCTCGACGAGCACATGCTGATGCTGCTCGCCGCGTTCGTGCGCGCCCGCTTCAACCTCATCGTCAGCGGCGGCACGGGCAGTGGCAAGACGACCCTCCTCAACGCGCTCTCCGGCCTGATCCCCGCCCACGAACGCATCATCACCATCGAGGACTCCGCCGAACTCCAGCTCCAGCAGGACCACGTCGTGCGCCTGGAGTCCCGGCCCGCCAACGTCGAGGGCAAGGGCCAGATCACCATCCGCGACCTCGTCCGCAACAGCCTGCGCATGCGCCCCGACCGCATCATCGTCGGCGAGGTCCGCGGCGGCGAGACCCTCGACATGCTCCAGGCGATGTCGACGGGCCACGACGGCTCGCTGGCGACCGTCCACGCGAACACGGCGGAGGACGCGCTCATGCGCCTCCAGACCCTCGGCTCCATGTCGGAGGTGCAGATCCCCTTCGAGGCGCTGAAGGACCAGATCAACTCGGCCGTCGACGTCGTCATCCAGCTCGCCCGGCACAGCGACGGCTCCCGCAAGATCTCCGAGATCGTGCTGCTCGTCTCGCACGGGCGCCAGCAGTTCCGCATCGCCCCGGTCACCCGCTTCGTGCCGCACCCGGTAGGAGCCGACCGCGTCGTGCGCGGCCGCTTCGAACACCTGCCGCTGCCACGCGAGACCGCCGACAAGCTGTATGGGGCGGGGGAGCCGGTGCCGCCGGCGTACGGGGTGGCGCGGACCGCCGACGTACTCGACACGAGGGAGGCGATGGGATGAGGGGGCGGGGATCGTGCGGGGCGGGACTTCGCCGGGCCGGAGTTCGCCGGGCGGGACTGCGCCCGGCGGGACTGTGCCGGACGGGTCTTCGCCAGGCCGGGCTTTGCCGGGCGGGAGGGGGCCCACGATGACCGACCCCGCGCTGCTCGCCCTGGGGGCCACCATCCTGACCGGCACGCTCGCCGTCGCGGGCGTCCACTCCTACGCGTCGGGCCGCGCCCAGCGCCAGGCCCTGGTCGACCGGCTGGCGCTCGGGCCCGGCACGGGGGACGGCGGCCCGCCCGGCCGCGCACGCCGTTTCGTGGCCGTCGACCGCCGCCTGCGCCGCACCCGCCTGGGCCGCGCCATCCACCTGCGGTTGTCCTCGACGGGCCTGGATCTGACCGCGGGCGAGTTCTTCACCTACGTCGTCGCCGTCGTCGCGGCGCTCTGGCTGCTGGCGGCGGCCACGCTCGCGCCCTTCTTCGGCCCGGTCGCGGGGCTGGTGGCGGTATGGGGCGCCGTCGCCTTCCTCAACTGGCAGCGCCAGAAGCGCATCGAGGCGTTCATCAACCAGCTTCCCGACGTCGCCCGCATCCTGGCCAACGCGACGGCGGCCGGCCTGGCCCTGCGCACCTCCCTCGCGATGGCGGCGGAGGAACTGGAGGCCCCGGCCGGCGAGGAACTCTCCCACGTGGCCGACCAGTTGACCCTTGGCCGCTCCATCGACGACACCCTCGGCGAACTGGCCGAACGCCTCCCGTCCCGCGAGCTCATCGTCCTCGTCACGACGCTCGTCCTGTCCAACAAGGCGGGCGGCACGGTGGTCAACTCCCTGCGCAACCTCACCCAGACCCTGGAGGACAGGAAGGAGACGCGGCGCGAGGTCCGCACGATGCTGTCGGAGGTCCACGCGACGGCGTTCACGGTCCCCCTGCTCGGCCTCGGCTCGCTGCTCCTGATCAACTCCTCCAACGAAGGGGCCCTGGAGCGCGTGACCGGCTCCCCGGTGGGCCAGACGCTGATCCTGATCTCCCTGGGGCTGTACGGGATCGGCTTCTTCGTCATCCGACGCCTCGGCAAGATCGAGGTCTAGAAATGCCGGTACGGGAAGGGGAGTTACGTTGCTGGGCTTGCTGCTAGCGGTCGCGATGGGCCTCGCCGTGGCCGGCGTCTGCCAGGGCGTCCGCATGTACCGCGCGGACGCGAAGCTGCCCGCCGACCTGGCCGTCGCCCTGGAGGTCGGCGCCACCCGCGTCTCGGCGACGGGCTCGGCGGTGGACCGGCTCGGCATGCGCTTCGCACCCCTCGTCCTGCGCCTGATGGGCCGGCGGCGGGTCGACGCCAAGCGCCGCCGGATCGACATGGCGGGCAACCCCGGGGGCCTGACCATCGACCGCTACGGGGCACGGCGGGCGGTCTACGGCATCTTCGGAGTCGTCCTCGGCCTGGTGTTCCTCGTGAACGGCTCCCCGCTCTTCGGTCTGCTCACCCTCGCCTTCGGGGCGACGGCGGCGGACGCGCTGATCTGGCAGGCGATCCGCGAACGCCGCGAGGTCATCGACCGCACGCTCCCCGACTTCCTGGACGTCCTCGCCGTCGTCGTCTCGGCGGGCCTCGGCTTCCGGCAGGCGCTGGACCGGGTGGCGGAGCGGTACGAGGGGCCCTGGGCGGACGAACTGCGGATCACGCTGCGCCAGATGGACATGGGGGTCAGCCGCCGCCAGGCCTTCGACGAGCTGCGCCGGCGGAACGCGTCGGAGCAGGTCGCCCAGTTCGTCTCGGCGCTCCAGCAGGGCGAGGAGCTGGGCTCGCCCATCGCGGACACGCTCATCCAGCTGGCCACGGACATGCGGCGCACGGACGCCCAGAATTCGCGCCGCAGGGCCGCGAAGACCATTCCCAAGGCGACGATGGTGACGCTGGTCTTCATGTTGCCGGCCACGATGATTTTGATCGCGGCGGGCATGTTCCTCGGCTCGGGGTCGGACTTCGGTTCGATTCTGGGGCGCTGATCTGGGCGCCGATGAAAAGACGTCCGTCAACTGTGCGAAAGCCCTTCGCGGGTGCAATGTGGTGTGGGACAGTCGGGGTTGAGTTCACGGTTCGCGGGAGGGGGCTTCGTGCATGGTGATCTCACCGAGAGGGAAGAGAATCCGCCAACTTGCGGACGAGCGGCGCCCGTCTGGCCGCCGGTCCCGCAGAGTTGTTGCCGGCAGTCGTCGAATCGGGTGGGAGAGAAGGGGCCGTCGTGCTGAAGGAACGCGCGCTCAGAGTCTGGGTCGACTGGACGGTGACTGTCGCTTCGCGGGTCCGGGGGAGGGGGCGGGACGCGGGGGCGGGGTTCGTGGAGTATGCGGGGTTGATGATTCTTATTGCGGGGATCTATACGTTGATCGACGGCCTGGCCCTCGACAACAAGATCTCCACGGCAATCGGCAATGCGGTGAGCGACGTCGTCGGAGGGTGACGCGTAGCCACCTGCGGAGCGACTTAGGGCAGACCCTCCCCATTTACATCTGGCTCACGGGGATTCTGCTCTTTGTTGCGTTCGCCTTCTTTGCGTTCGCCCAGGCTGCATCCGCACGTAACGGAGCCCAGTCGGCGGCGGACGCGGCTGCGTTGGCGGCGGCCCAGGACTCCCGGGACGAGCTGGTCGAAGGGCTGGGCCTGTCCATCGGCGAGGGAGACGACTGGCTCGACTGGCTGGCAGGTGACAAGTACACCGGCGCCGGATCGCAGGGAGCCGCCGATGCGCTGGCCGCGCAGAACGATTCGACGGTCATTGGTCTTTCACCCGCCGAGGTGAACGGCTTTCCAGGCTTCCGGGTAGAGGTCCGAACCAACTACACCGTGGGCGACTCGATCATTCCGGGTACCGAGTCCAAGCATGCGAACGCCGAGGCCACCGCCATCATCGAACCGCGTTGCGATGTCGATCCATCAGCGGACCCCGAGAAGGTCGTGGAATTCGACTGCGACGGCGAAGAGTCCTTCGAGATCGATCCGGACGACTTTGAACGAGGTGATCTTCCGGATGCCTCCGTCCTCTTCTCTGTCCACCTGGCCGGCTGACCGGCGAAGGAAGGAAGCGGTAGTGATGAGTATTCGGCTTTCCATGCCGGCCCGCAGGTCAATGGCTGCTGTGGTGATCACGGCCGGGCTGGTCCTCACCGCCGTCGGCTGCGGCGGAGGTGGGGACGGAGACGAGCCCGACAAGACATCCAAGTCGACCGCGCCTCCCAATAGAGGTGACGGTAAGGACAAGGGTTCCCAGGAGCCTGCCGAGGACCGGACCATGGCCGAAGCCAAGGGTGACGGGGTGACCCTCGTGATCACTTCAGCTAATCGTGACGAAGGTGGTTTCGTCACGGTCTCAGGAAAAGTGACCAACACGTCGGGTGGCCTGTGGACGGGCGGCCAATGGCGCGGTGACGAGAAAGAGCTGCAGAAGAACGGCGGATCTGTCGCCGGGGCGAGCCTCGTGGACGGTGAGGGAAAGAAGAGATACCTGGTCCTGCGGGACACGAGTGGGCGGTGCCTTTGCACCAAGTTTGAGGGCGGTCTCGATTCGGGGCAGACCGTCGACTGGTTCGCCCAGTTCCCCGCACCCCCGGATGGCATCGACAAGGTCACCTTCCAAGTGGGGTCGATGCCCCCCGCCCCCATAGAACTCTCCGAGGGTGAGTAACCCATGACCCGCCCCCACCTCCGCACCGCCACCGCCACCGCCACAACCACCGCCACCCTCACCGCCCTGCTCCTCCTCCTCGCCCCCACCCCCGCCTGGGCCGACGGCGGCGACCCCACCGCACCCCCCGGCAGCACCACCACCTCCCCGCCCCCCGAAGTCGACTCCAACAGCCCGGGGCTGAAGCTGGCCGACGGGGCCACGCTCGCGCCCGCCAAGGTGCTGGACATCAAGTCCGTCGTCGAGGACCTCGGCGGTGAGGAGCGCCGCGAGGACACCAACACGGACGTGAAGTTCGCGCTCCAGGCGGAGGTCCTGTTCCCCAAGGACAGCGCGGAGCTGAACCCGGAGGCGAACGCCCGCATCAAGGCCATCGCCGAGGAGGCCAAGGCGCAGAAGGCCACGGACGTCAGGGTCTTCGGCTTCACGGACAACCTCGGCTCCTACGGCCACGGCAAGAAGCTCTCCCGCGAACGCGCGGAGGCGGTGCACGACGAGCTGGCGGGGCACCTCGGCCCCGAGGTCACCTTCTCCGTGCGCGGCTACAGCGAGGACTACCCGATCGCGGACAACGGCTCCGAGGAGGGCCGCAAGAAGAACCGCCGAGTCGAGGTCTCGTTCCCCCGAGGAGCAACCGGCACCGGAAGCACCACAGGCACCGGCACCGGAAACACCACAGGCACCGGCACCGGAAACACCACAGGCACCGGCACCGGCACGAACGCCACCGGCTGAACACGTCCCCGAAGCGCTGCCGACGGAGGACCCCGCTACGCCAGGATTGCCCCATGAGCAACAGCCCCAGCCACCCCGCCCGCCCCGCGCCCCATACCCTCGACGACTTCGACGACCTCGTCGCCGAGGCGGAGGCCGCGCCCACCGCCGGCTGGGACTTCTCCTGGTTCGAGGGCCGGGCCACCGAAGCGCGGCCCTCCTGGCGCTACGCCGAGGTCATGGCACAGCGCCTCGCGCGGGCGGAGGCCTCGCTCGACATCCAGACCGGCGGCGGCGAGGTGCTGGCCTCCGCCGCCACCCTGCCGCCCCTCGCCGTCGCCACGGAGGGCTGGCCCGCGAACGTCGCCAAGGCCACCGCGCTGCTGCACCCGCGAGGCGTGGCGGTGGTCGCCTCGCCCGAGGACGCCCCGCTGCCGTTCGCGGACGGCGCCTTCGACCTGGTCACCAGCCGCCATCCAGTGCGGGCCCGCTTCGGTGAGATCGCCCGCGTGCTGCGCCCCGGCGGCACGTACTTCGCGCAGCACGTCGGGCCCGCCAGCGCCTTCGAGGTCGTCGAGTACTTCCTCGGGCCGCAGCCGGCGGAGGTCAGGAACGGCCGCCACCCCGACCTGGAGCGCGCCGAGGCCGAGGCGGCGGGCCTGGAGGTCGTGGACCTGCGGGCCGAGCGACTGCGGATGGAGTTCTTCGACGTCGGAGCCGTCGTCCACTTCCTGCGCAAGGTGGTGTGGATGGTCCCGGACTTCAGCGTGGAGAAATACCGTCCCCGGCTGCGCGAGCTGCACGACCGGATCCGGGCCGAAGGCCCCTTCGTGGCGCACAGCTCCCGCCACCTCTTCGACATCCGCAAGCCCGTATAGCCGCACAGTCGGTACTGTCATTCCGGTAAGTGACCGCGTGACAGGAGGAGTTGGCCGTGCGCAAGGAACGAGAGCCGTACGCCTGCGGGCTCGACGCCGCCGTGGACGTCGTCGGCGGCAAGTGGAAGCCCATGATCCTGTGGGCGCTGTACGCGGGCCGGACGCTGCGCTTCGGTGAGCTGAGGCGGCACATCCCCGGTGTCAGCGAGAAGATGCTGATCCAGCAGCTGCGCGAACTGGAGTCGGACGGCATCGTGCACCGCGAGGTCTACCGCGAGGTGCCGCCGAAGGTCGAGTACTCGCTGACCGACCTCGGCCAGTCCCTCAACACGGCCCTGCTTCCCCTGGGGTTGTGGGGCGACCAGCACATGGAGCAGATCGTGGCCGGCAAGGCGAACGGCAGCGCCGACAGCAGCTACGGCACCAACAACGGCACCGGCAAGGGCAGCGGCACCGGCACCGACGAGACGGACATGGCCAATAGGGCGCAGAACGCCGCCTGATGGGGCGTTCCGGGCAAGGCCCGCCCACGCATCACCCGCATCGCACCGCCCCGCGGGCCCCAGAATCGAAGCCTTGATTCCGCATCGTTATCAATACTGGCTCGATCTGCCCCTACCCGTCACGTAAGTTCAGACCAAGGCTAATTCGCGTGAGCAAAGCTACGCGTGCGGTGCCGTGCGGTGGAGGGGGCCGCGCGGCACCGCGAGCCGTCATCCCGCGCCGTGCACGACGATCCGCGCACCCCGGCGTACGCCCCACTCGGCCAGCGACCCGGCAGCCGCCTCGATCACATGCCGGGCCCGCGGGCGCGGCACCCCGATCAGGCCCGGCGGCATCGTCCGCACGGACAGCACACGCCACTCGCGGTCCAGATACGCCACATCAACGGCGAACCGCATCCCCACGGTGTGCACGCCACGCGCCGGCGTCAGCAGCAGCGCCCCTGTCACACCCGTACGGCCGAGCAGCCCCCGTCGCCGCGCCCGCGCCGATCCCGCGATCTCCAGAGGGATCTCCGAGGCGCCTTCCGCGGAGATCGCCCCGCCGGGCTCCGGGGGCGGGCCGAAGACCTTCATCGTCGCCATCCGGCGAAGTTAGCGGCGCGCACACCCGGCGCGTCAAGCGCGCGAACGCCTGCGGGGTCCCCCGTGTGGAGTACGGCCGCGCCCGGCCGAAATCCGCCGCAGAACCCGGGATTCCGGCCCCAGAACGGGCTCGCGCAGTCGTCGCGTGGTCTCGGAGAGTAGTTGTGGCACGCCGATGCACGCGAAATCCCTTACGAAGGGTTATGGTGGAAACCCCCCCTCGGGCCGGTCCGTCTCCCCCCCACGGACCGGCCCGTTTTTTGTGCCCGCGTTCAGGCCGGGGCCCCGGTGGCGGCGGCGCCAAGATCCACGCGCCGTTATGGTCAGGTACATGTCTGATCAGCTCCCCCCACCGCCCCAAGCCCCGCACCACCCGCAGGCGGGCCTCCCCGCCTACCCGGGCCCCGCGCAGGACCCCGGCCACGGCTACGGCCCGCAGGCCCCGCAGCGGATGCCCGGCGTCGTCCGCGCCGCGCAGATCATCACCTGGGCCCTCGCCGGGCTCACCGTCCTCGGCTCGGCCCTCGCGGTCGCCGTGGTCAACCCCGAGACGGGCGGCGCCGCCCTCGGGGTCAACCTCTGCCTCCTGGTCACGGCCGGCATGGCCTTCCGCTTCGGCAGCGTCGGCAACGGCATCCGCGTCACCTGCATCGTCCTGATGAGCGTGCAGACAGCGCTCGGCCTCGGGGGAGCGGCGAACGGCAACCCGGTGGGGCTGCTGCCCCTGCTCGGTGCCATCGCCGTCGTCGTCCTGCTCTCCCAGGGCGCCGCGGGCGCGTGGTTCAAGCGCCCGCGCGCCCATGGCTGACCCGGCGCGCCCGCCCCGTACGCGGCTGACGCGCCGAGCCGACGCGTCAGCTGCGCCCCGCCCAGATGTTCGTGCCCGGCGTCGACACCGCGAAGGTGTCGATCGCCGCGAGTTCCTCGTCCGTGAGCTTCGGCCCGGCAAGCGCCGCCACGTTCTCCTCCAGCTGCCCGACGCTCGACGCGCCGATCAGCGCCGAGGTCATCCGCTCGTCCCGCAGCACCCAGTTGAGGGCGAGCTGGGCGAGTGACTGGCCGCGGGCCGCCGCGATGTCGTTGAGGCCGTTCAGCCGGCGCACGACCTCGTCGCTCAGCAGATCCGGGTCCAGGGACTTGCCCTGCGTGGCGCGCGAACCCTCCGGGATGCCCTTCAGGTACTTGTTCGTGAGCAGCCCCTGGGCGAGCGGCACGAAGGAGATGCAGCCCATGCCCGCCTCCTCCAGGGTGTCGAGCAGGCCGTCCTCCTCGGTCCAGCGGTTGATCATCGAGTACGACGGTTGGTGGATGAGCGCGGGCACGCCCATCTCCCGCAGCAGGCGCGCCGCTTCGGCGGTCTGCTCGCTGTTGTACGACGACACGCCGACGTAGAGCGCCTTGCCCTGCTGGACGGCGGAGGCGAGCGCGCCCATCGTCTCCTCCAGCGGGGTCTCCGGGTCGAAGCGGTGGGAGTAGAAGATGTCGACGTAGTCGAGACCCATCCGCTCCAGCGACGCGTCCAGCGACGACAGCAGGTACTTGCGGCTGCCCCACTCGCCGTACGGGCCGGGGTGCATGAGGTAGCCGGCCTTGGTCGAGATGACCAGTTCGTCGCGGTACGAGGCGAAGTCCTGGGCGAAGATCTTGCCGAAGTTCAGCTCCGCCGAACCGGGCGGCGGGCCGTAGTTGTTGGCCAGGTCGAAGTGCGTGACGCCCAGGTCGAAGGCGCGGCGCAGGATCGCGCGCTGCGTGTCCAGGGCCTTGTCGTCACCGAAGTTGTGCCAGAGCCCGAGGGAGACCGCGGGCAGCTTCAGGCCGCTGCGCCCCGTGCGCCGGTACTCCATCGCGTCGTAACGGCCCTCGGCCGCGCGGTACAGAGACGTGTCGTTCATGGAGATGAAGCTACTTCAGCGACCGGGACCCGACTTCGGCGGGCGGCCCGTGCGGCGGTAGGGTGTCGCCCTCGGGGACTGCCCTACGCACACCCCTTGAGGACCACCATCTGCTGGAGGGGCTGACAGACGTGAACCTGCGCGACCTGGTGTACGGACTTTACGCACGCCGGGTGGAAGGCCGCCTCGACCACGACCAGGTGCCCAAGCACATCGGGGTCATCCTCGACGGCAACCGCCGCTGGGCCAAGGCGTCCGGCGGGACCACCGCACAGGGCCACCAGGCCGGCGCGTACAAGATCGAGGAGTTCCTCGGCTGGTGCGCCGAGACCGACGTCGAGGTCGTCACGCTGTGGATGCTCTCCACCGACAACTTCGACCGGCCGGAGTCGGAGCTCACCCCGCTCCTCGGCATCATCGAGGCCACGGTCCGCTCGCTCGTCGCGGACGGCCGCTGGCGCGTGCACCACGTCGGCGCGCTCGACCTGCTGCCCGCCCGCACCCAGGCCGTCATGAAGGAAGCCGAGCAGGCCACCCACGACAACACCGGGATACTGGTCAACGTCGCCGTGGGCTACGGCGGCCGCCAGGAGATCGCCGACGCGGTCCGCTCGCTGCTCCTGGAACACGCGGACAAGGGCACCAGCCTGGAGGAGGTCGCGGAGAGCGTCGACATCGACCTCATCTCCAAGCACCTCTACACCAGCGGCCAGCCCGACCCCGACCTGGTGATCCGCACGAGCGGCGAGCAGCGCCTGTCGGGCTTCATGCTCTGGCAGTCCGCCCACTCCGAGTACTACTTCTGCGAGGTCTTCTGGCCGGCCTTCCGCAAGGTCGACTTCCTGCGCGCGCTGCGTGACTACGCGGCCCGCCACCGCCGCTACGGCGGCTGACCCGCACCCACCCCTGAGGCCCGGGTAACCCGGAGTTAACCAACGCGTCGTCATATGCCGTGGCATGGCGGCGCTCGTTGGAGGGAATAAGCCTTCCAGGTCGACGTCCGAGCAGTATCCGAAAGGGACGTCGTATCTCAGCGGGCGGCATGGGCCGTCCGCCCGGGAGGCCCTTTGCACCAGGACGACCGTGTGCGCAACGCGGGCGACGTGGAGGGCCGGCGCTCGGCCCGCGCATCGCGGCCGCGTCCGGTCCGGTTCACATCCGCCGGCCCGCCCGGCATCCCTCCCGTCGCTCCGCGACCTCATCCGAGGGGGTACGTCCTTCCGTGGTGACCAGCACAAAGCGCCGCATGCCCGACAGGCGCACCTATGTTCTCGACACCAGCGTCCTGCTGGCCGACCCGAACGCCCTGACCCGCTTCGACGAGCACGAAGTCGTGCTGCCGGTCGTCGTGGTGACGGAGCTGGAGGCCAAGCGGCACCATCCGGAGCTCGGCTACTTCGCCCGGCAGGCCCTGCGCCTGCTGGACGACTTCCGGATCCGGCACGGCCGCCTGGACGCCCCGATCCCCATCGGGGACCTGGGCGGCTCGCTGCGCGTCGAGCTCAACCACTCCGATCCCGGCGTGCTCCCGGCCGGCTACCGGTTGGGGGACAACGACTCACGGATTCTCGCGGTGGCCCGCAACCTCCAGGCGGAGGGGTACGACGTCACGGTCGTCTCCAAGGACCTGCCGCTCAGGATCAAGGCGTCCTCGGTCGGACTGCTCGCCGAGGAGTACCGCGCCGAACTCGCCATCACGGACTCCGGCTGGACCGGCATGTCCGAGCTGGCCCTCTCCGGCGAACAGGTGGACCTCCTCTTCGAGGAAGACCAGCTGTACGTCCCCGAGGCGGCCGACCTGCCCGTGCACACCGGCCTCACCATCCAGTCCGCGAAGGGCAAGGCCCTCGGCCGCGTCACAGCGGAGGGCAACGTCCGTCTCGTACGCGGCGACCGGGAGGCCTTCGGCATCAAGGGAAGGAGCGCCGAACAGCGGATCGCGCTCGATCTGCTCCTCGACCCCGAGGTCGGCATCGTCTCCATGGGCGGGCGCGCCGGCACCGGCAAGTCGGCGCTCGCGCTCTGCGCGGGCCTGGAGGCCGTCCTCGAGCGCCGCCAGCACCAGAAGGTGATGGTCTTCCGTCCGCTGTACGCGGTCGGCGGGCAGGAGCTCGGCTATCTGCCCGGCAGCGAGGCCGAGAAGATGGGTCCGTGGGCCCAGGCGGTCTTCGACACGCTCGGCTCGGTGGCCGGGAAAGAGGTCATCGAGGAGATCACGGCGCGCGGCATGCTGGAGGTCCTGCCGCTCACCCACATCCGCGGCCGCTCGCTGCACGACGCGTTCGTCATCGTGGACGAGGCCCAGTCCCTGGAGCGGAACGTCCTGCTGACCGTGCTCTCCAGGATCGGGGCGAACTCCCGTGTCGTACTGACCCATGACGTCGCCCAGCGCGACAACCTCCGCGTGGGGCGGTACGACGGGGTGGTCGCCGTCGTGGAGAAGCTGAAGGGCCATCCGCTCTTCGCGCACGTCACCCTCACGCGGTCCGAGCGTTCGCAGATCGCGGCCCTGGTGACCGAAATGCTGGAGGACGGCCACATCTGAGTCAGTTCACGGCAAAAGCACGGTAGTTGGCGCCGTCCGGCGAAGCGAAGGAGCCTAGCCGGGCGGCGCCGTCGTGTGCGCCTGTTTCCGGAAAACTCCTGGGGTAAACGGCGTGTGAGCTTTCCCACGCAACGGAGAATTGCCTTGCGGTGTCCGGCTGCGGCAGAGTCTCAGTCCTGTCAGGCCCCGCATGCGACACACGTGTACCCCCAGCGGTACGGCACAACAGAACTTCATAGTGGCCGTCGCATGCCGCCCGAGCACCACGCGGCGCTCCCGACACGGGAGTTGCCCACCGGGCCCGTGCCTCCCGTGACCGATCGCAAGCGGAGGCCAGCGCCAGGGGCACGATTGCGTCCGCGAGGTCACCTATGCGGGCGATGCTGGAAGGAAACCGTGTGAGCCGGATTTCGGTCCGGGGATTCGCCGTGGCTTCTGCCACCGCGGTCACCACCGTCGGAGCTGTCGTGGGTGTCGCCTCGGGCAACACCCAGCCCTCGAACACGAACGACTTCGAGGCAGCGGCGAGCGACGCGACGCTCCTCGCAGAGATCCCCGCGGGTCAGCAGGCCCAGGTCCAGACCGCGTCCCTGACGCAGCAGGCCGACGCGCAGGCCATGGCCGCCGACACCGCCGCGAAGAAGACCGCCGCGGAGGAGGCCCGCAAGCAGGCCGCCGCCTCGGCGATCGAGAAGCAGCAGGCCGCGGAGAAGGCGGAGGCGGCCAAGAAGGCCGCCGCCAAGAAGGAGCGCGAGGAGAAGGCCGAGACCAAGGCCAGCCGCTCCTCCGCGCGCGACGCCAAGGATTTCGCTCCGCAGAGCTCCTATACGGTCGCCCAGGTCCAGGCGATGGCACGGCAGATGGTCCCCAGCGGCCAGTTCCAGTGCTTCAGCAACATCGTCAACCACGAGTCCACGTGGAACTACAAGGCCACCAACGCCTCTTCCGGCGCCTACGGCCTCGTCCAGGCGCTGCCCGCCTCCAAGATGGCCTCGGCGGGCGCCGACTGGCAGACCAACCCGGCCACGCAGATCAAGTGGGGCCTGAACTACATGAACGACCGCTACGGAAGCCCGTGCGGCGCCTGGGACTTCTGGCAGGCGAACAACTGGTACTAGGCCATACCCCGGCCCTGCCGCGCTCAACCTCGGCAGACCCCTCACCGTCCTGCGGTGGGGGGTTTCTGCCGTGTACGGTCGGTGCGGACGGCTCCCCGGGGAGTGGTGGGGAAAGACGGGGGTAGAGGACGGATCATGTCGCGAGTGCCAGGGTGGCTCGGCAGGCTCGGTGCCGGACTGAGCGAGATGAGCGAGCGGTTGAACGAGCAGCGGGCCAAGGACGACGAGCCGGACGACGTCGCGGGCGTGGAGCCCGACCACGTGCCTCCGCCGCCGGCCTACGCGCCCGCCGTGGCGGCCAGACCCGACCCCGCGGCGGCCGTGCCGTGGGGGATGCGGGTCGCCGCCGAGGCCGCCTGGCGGCTGCTGATCCTCGCGGGCACGCTCTGGGTCCTGATGAAGGTCATCAGCGCGGTCCAGCTGGTGGTGCTCGCCTTCGTGGCCGCACTGCTGATCACCGCGCTGCTCCAGCCCACGGTGGCCCGGCTGCGGAGGGTCGGCCTGCCGCGCGGGCTGGCGACGGCGGTCACGGCGATCCTCGGCTTCGTCATCATGGGCCTGGTCGGCTGGTTCGTCGTCTGGCAGGTCATGGAGAACGCCGACGAACTCTCCGGTCAGGTCCAGGACGGCATCGAGGACCTGCGCAAGTGGCTGCTCAACAGCCCCTTCCACGTGACCGAGGACCAGATCAACGACATCGCCACGAGCCTGCGCGACGCCGTCGGTGCCAACACCGAGGAGCTCACCTCCGCCGGCCTCGAAGGCGTCACCGTCATCGTCGAGGCGCTGACCGGCATCCTGCTCGCGATGTTCTCGACGCTCTTCCTGCTCTACGACGGCAAGCGCATCTGGCAGTGGTTCCTGAAGCTGGTGCCCGCCCAGGCCCGGCCCGGCATCGCGGGGGCGGGGCCGCGTGCCTGGCGCACCCTCACCGCGTATGTGCGCGGCACGGTCATAGTGGCCATGATCGACGCCATCTTCATCGGCCTCGGCATCTACTTCCTCGGGGTGCCGATGGCGGTGCCGCTGGCCGTCATCATCTTCCTGGCGTCGTTCGTGCCGCTGGTCGGTGCCGTGGTCTCCGGCGCCCTCGCGGTGGTCGTCGCGCTCGTGACGCAGGGCGTGTTCACGGCGGTGATGGCGCTGGCGGTGGTCCTCGCGGTGCAGCAGATCGAGGGGCACATCCTGCAGCCGTTCATCCTCGGCCGCGCGGTGCGGGTGCACCCGCTGGCGGTGATCCTGTCGGTCGCCGCGGGCGGCATGGTGGCCGGGATCGGCGGGGCCGTCGTGGCGGTGCCGCTGGTCGCCGTGACGAACACGGTGGTCGGCTATCTGCGGGCGTACTCCCGCGAGGCCGCGCTGAAGGCGGCGCGGGAGCCGCAACCGCAGGGGGCCACGGCGTCGGACGTGTCCGCGTCGGATCCCCCGCCGCAGTAAGACCGGCATACGGAAAAGGGGCCCGGAACCAATGGTTCCGGGCCCCTTCTCGTCATGAACTAGGCGAGGTGCGCCTCGGAGTCCAGCGTGACGCCCACGGCCTGGATGACCGCGGCGATCTTGAACGCCTCCTGGATGACCTCACGGTCGACGCCGGCCTTGCGCAGGACCTGCTCGTGCGAGTCCAGGCACTGGCCGCAGCCGTTGATCGCGGAGACCGCGAGGGACCACAGCTCGAAGTCGACCTTCTCGACGCCCGGGTTGCCGATGACGTTCATCCGCAGACCGGCGCGCATCGTCCCGTACTCCGGGTCGGAGAGCAGGTGACGCGTGCGGTAGAAGACGTTGTTCATCGCCATGATGGCGGCGGCCGACTTGGCGGCGGTGTACGCCTCGGGGGAGAGGTTCGCCTTCGCCTCGGGCTCCAGCTCGCGCAGCACCTTCGGGGAGCGGGACGCGATGGCGCAGGCCAGCACGGTGCCCCAGAGCTGCTGCTGCGGGAGGTCGCTGTTGCCGATGACCGAGCCGAGGTTCAGCTTCAGGTCCTTGGCGTAGTCCGGTACGGCGGACTTGAGTTCGTCGAGTGCCATGTCAGAGCCTTCCGTTCACTCGCCCGAGAGCAGCGCGACCGGGTCGAGGGTCTCGTCGCCCTTGCTCCAGTTGCAGGGGCAGAGCTCGTCGGTCTGCAGGGCGTCGAGGACCCGCAGGACCTCCTTGGGGTTACGGCCCACGGAACCGGCGGTCACCATCGTGAACTGGATCTCGTTGTTCTGGTCGACGATGAAGACGGCGCGCTGCGCGAAGCCGTCCTCGCCCTCGATGCCGAGCGCGCGCATGAGCTCGTGCTTGGAGTCGGCCAGCATCGGGAAGGGCAGGTCGGTCAGGTCCGGGTGGTCCTTGCGCCAGGCGTGGTGCACGAACTCGGAGTCACCGGAGAAGCCGAGGATCTGGGCGTCACGGTCGGCGAACTCGTCGTTCAGCTTGCCGAAGGCCGCGATCTCGGTCGGGCACACGAAGGTGAAGTCCTTGGGCCACGCGAAGACGATCTTCCACTTGCCCTCGTAGGTCTTGTGGTTGATCTGCTCGAACTCCGCGCCCTTCTCCAGGGAGACACAGGCGGTCAGGTCGAACTCGGGGAACTTGTCACCGACAGTGAGCACACGTACTCCTTGCGACGAGGTAAATCCCTTTTGGGGATTTTCCTGCGGGTTGGACGGATCTCGATGGTGGCACAGGGTGCATTGATTAGGGAAATAGCTAGACTGGGTCAAGTTGATCGGAGGTGGTTATCAGTGCGAGCCATAAATAGGGGAAAGCTCCCTGGCAAGCAGAGCAACGGCAAACAGCCCAGCCTGGCGCAGCTGCGCGCGTTCGCCGCGGTGGCGGAACATCTGCACTTCAGGGACGCGGCCGCGGCGATCGGAATGAGCCAGCCGGCCCTCTCCGGCGCCGTCGCGGCCCTGGAGGAGGCACTGGGTGTCCAGCTCCTGGAGCGCACCACGCGCAAGGTGCTGCTCTCCCCGGCCGGGGAACGCCTCGCGGTGCGGGTCAGGGCCGTCCTCGGCGAGGTCGAGGCGCTCCTGGAGGAGGCCGACGCCGTCAAGGCGCCGTTCACCGGGGCGCTGCGGCTCGGTGTGATCCCCACCGTGGCACCGTATCTGCTGCCGACGGTGATCGCGCTGGTCCACGAGGAGTACCCGGACCTGGACCTCCAGGTGCACGAGGAGCAGACCTCCTCGCTGCTCGAAGGGCTCGCGGCCGGGCGGCTCGACCTGCTGCTGCTCGCGGTGCCGCTGGGCGTGCCGGGCGTCACCGAACTGCCGCTCTTCGACGAGGACTTCGTACTGGTCACGCCGCTCGACCACTGGCTCGGCGGACGTGAGGGCATCCCGCGCGAGGCGCTGAAGGAGCTGCACCTGCTGCTGCTCGACGAGGGGCACTGCCTGCGCGACCAGGCCCTGGACATCTGCCGCGAGGCGGGGCGCGCCGACGCCCCCGTCACCACGACCGCCGCCGGGCTCTCCACCCTCGTCCAGCTGGTCGCCGGCGGGCTCGGCGTGACGCTGCTGCCGCGCACCGCGGTGCGCGTGGAGACCAGCCGCAGCAACCAGCTGCTCACCGGGTACTTCGCCGACCCGGCACCCACCCGGCGGATCGCGCTCGCGATGCGGACGGGCGCGGCGCGCGCCGCGGAGTACGAGGAGCTGGCGCGGGCCCTGCGCGGGGCCGTGCGGCCGCTGCCGGTGCGGGTGGTGTGATCCCGCACCGGCCACGTACGACGGCTGGCGGCCGGGCTACTCCGTCCGCAGGCCCTCCGGCCGCATCATGCGCCACAGCGGCGGCAGGCTGAGCAGGGTCACGGCCGCGACGAGGACGGCGCCCGCGCCCGTCAGGGGCACGAACTTCCACCAGTCGGTGACGGACTTGTCGATCATGCGGACCATGACCCAGCCGAGGCCGAGGCCACCCGCGACGGCGAGCGCCAGACCGACGGCGACCGGGATCGCCGTCTGCCACAGGACCGACCACGCCATCGAGCCGCGGCGCGTGCCGAAGGCGGTGAGCACCGCGAGGAGCCGCTTGCGCTCGCGCAGCTGTTCCAGCATCGACACCAGCATGGAGGCCGCGATCAGCGTCATCGTCGCCAGTGCGCCGACCTGGAGGCCGGTCTGGACGGTCGCGTACTGCTGGTCGCGCTCGACCGCGCGCAACGTCATCACGTCGAGGAACGGGTCGAGGCGGGCCGCCGTGTTGCGGACGTGCTCCTCGGCGTCCGGGGTGTCCGGATCGACCTGGATCATGGCGCTCGTCGAGGCGTCGACCAGCTTGGACTTGTCGACCGCGCCGGGAGTGGCGTAGACGCCGTCGTGCAGGTCGCCGCTCGGGTCGGGGCGGGCGGTGACCTCGCGGGCGTCGGCGGGCAGCGTCCACAGGACGTGCTTGTGGCCGGGCTCGTCCCAGCTGATGGGGTTCAGGTCGAGCTGCTTGCCGGGGCGGGCCGACTCGTCGACCCAGCTGTTCATCTCCTTGTCCTTGGTGTGGACGACGAAGGTGTCGCCGTCCTCGCATGTGCCGATGCGGGCCAGTTCGCGGAGGTTGGCGCAGGTGCCGACCGTCAGCTGCGTGGTGGGGCGGATGTCCTCGGAGTCCTTCAGCCTGCCGGGCCTGACGGCGTACGTGGAGACCGTGGCGATGACCCGTTTGACGCCCTTGGTGGTGCGGAAGCCGTCGATCATCTTGTCGGCGAGCGCGGCGTCACCGACGTCGGCGCGGACCGAGATCTTGGCGCGGGCGGTGTCCGCCCCCGTCATCCGGTTGAAGTCGTCGTGCATCGCGCCGAACAGCATCTGCAGGGCGACCGCGCCGGCCACCGCCACCGTGATGCCGCTCACCGCGCGGGCCGCCGTGCCGCTGCTCAACTGGAGCCTGCGGACGGCCAGTTGCCAGGGAACAGGGCCGCCGCGCAGCCGGGACACGCTCGCCTCGACGAGCCAGGGCAGCAGCGCGGCCAGGCCCACCAGGGTGAGCGTGGCACCCGAGCCGATGGCGTACACCGGCGGCCCGTAGTCACCGCCGACGCGGCCCGCGGCCAGCAGGATGCCGAAGCCCGCGAGCGGCATCAGGACACGCCACCACAGCCGCCGCTTGCGGACCTTGGTGCTGCGCATGACGCCCAGCGGTTCGATGGACACGGCCCGCAGCGAGATCAGCGTGACGACGACGGCCGTGACCGGGACGGCCACCAGGACCAGCGCCGCGAGGGAGGCCACCGGCGTCAGGTCGGCGGGGAAGGCGCTGATCTGCCACATGTCGATGGTGCCGATCAGCTGACGCAGCCCCAGGAAGAGGGCACCGCCGACCGCGAGGCCGAGGAGCGCGCCGCACAGCGCCTCGCCCGCCGCGATCCGGCGCACCGCGCGGGCGTCCGCGCCGACCAGGCGCAGCGCGGCGAGGCGGCGGTCGCGCCGGTCGCCGCCGAAGCGGACGGCCGTGCCGATGAAGATGACGACCGGCGTCAGCAGGACCACGCACATCAGGACGACGAGCACGACCAGCAGCGGATCGAAGGGTTCCGTGGGCGTCTCGTAGCCGAACTCCGCCACCCGGTGGCCGCCCTTGGCCGGGGTGAGCGCGTCGGAGCCCGCGTAGAAGTAGCGCTCCTGGGGGTGGACCAGGCCGGCGTCGCCGATGGTGCCGACGATCCGGTAGCCGCTGAACCGCTCCTTCAACAGGGTGCCGTCGGAGCTGTTCAGGAGGTCGCGCAGGGCGGGCGAGACGACCATCTCGCCGTCCGCCGGGATCTTCTCCAGGCCGGGCGGCAGAACCGGACGGTCGCCCTCGGAGCGCAGGACGCGGCCGCCGACCGTGGAGTCACGGAAGTCGGTCGGGGCGTCGCGCTGGAGGACGGTGGAGTCGCTCCGCTTGACGCGCTTGCCCGAGAAGTCGTCGCCCGAGCGGGCCGCCGTGTGGTTCTCGCGGTTCTGGAGCAGGTTGGGCACGGAGGAGGCGCCGAGCAGCAGCGCCACGCCGAGCCCGACGCCGACCGCGGTCAGCAGCGTGCGGATCCAGCCCTCACGGCCGCCGCCGACGGCGAAGCGTATGCCCATGCCGAGGTCGCGGAGCCAGGCGCGGACGCCCGTGGGCGCGGTGTGCCCGGGGTCCGGCGGCCCGGGCCGGGCGGTCGCCCGGGCGCGGGTGTCGAGGCTCATACGATCCGCTCCATGTCGCGCGACCTGCCGTCGCGCACGACGATCTCGCGGTCGGAGTAGGCGGCCACCCGCGTCTCGTGGGTGACGAGGACGACGGCGGCGTTGGCCGAGCGTGCGGCGTCGGTCAGCAGCTCCATCACGCGCTCGCCGTTGAGCGAGTCCAGGGCGCCGGTCGGCTCGTCGGCGAAGATCACGCGCGGGCCGGTGGCGAGGGCGCGGGCGACGGCGACGCGCTGGCCCTGGCCGCCGGAGACCTCGCCGGGCCGCTTGGCGGCGACGTCCTCGACCTCCAGGCGCTCCATCCAGGTGCGGGCGGTCGCCTCGGCGTCCTTGCGCCGGGCGCCGTTCAGCCGCAGCGGCAGGGCGACGTTCTCGACGCAGGTCAGTTCGGGCACGAGCTGGCCGAACTGGAAGACGAAGCCGAACTCGCTGCGCCGCAGGGCGCTCAGGGCGGAGTCCGGCATGCCGGTCAGCTCACGGCCGTCGTACGTGATGGAGCCCTCGTCGGGCCGGACGATCCCGGCGAGGCAGTGCAGCAGGGTCGACTTGCCGGAGCCCGAGGGGCCCATGACAGCGACGACCTCACCGGGGTGGATCGAGAACGACGCGTCGGTGAGCGCCGTGGTCGGGCCGTACGCCTTGCGCAGCGCGTGGGCCGTGAGGAGGGAACCGGCGGGGGTCATGCGGGGCGCACCTCCTGGGCGAGCTTGCCGAGGCGTGCGGCGGCCAGCTCGAGCCAGCGCAGATCGGCTTCGAGATGGAAGAGCGCGTGGTCGCAGATGAGCTGGTCGGCGAGGTCGCCCTTGCGCTTGCGGTCGGTCAGGATGCGCATCAGGCGCAGGTGCTCGGCGCGCTGCACGTCGAGGAGTTCGGCGGCGTCGCGGCCGGTGAGGAGCGCGAGGACGACCTTGGTGTAGAGGGTCGACTGGAGGTAGGGCTCGGGTTTCTCCGGGGTGGCGAGCCACCGCTGGACATCGGTGACGCCGGCCTCGGTGATCGCGTACCGCTTGCGTTCGGGACCGCCGCCCGCCTCGATGCCGTCGACTTCGACGAGGCCGTTCTTCAGCAGCCGGGACATGGTCGAGTAGACCTGTCCGTAGTGCAGGGGCTTGTCGTGCCCGAACTTCTCGTCGAAGGCGCGCTTGAGGTCGTAACCGTGCCGCGGGCCGGACTCCAGGAGCCCCAGAAGGGTGTGGCCAATGGACATACGGAGCACTATACACGGCGTGTATACGTGCGGTGTATACGTCTGGTGCGGCGATCGTTTGTGCGACAGGCGGGCAACCATCGGGGGCTCCCGGACGTCGGTTCCTAAGGGGCAGGTGCTCATTGTCACGTCCGCAAAAGACCGGATCGGCAGGAGTTTGTCCCAGGGTGCGGTGTTAGCTTCATGAGCTGACTCGACGTACGCATGTGGACTAGACGGAAGCGGAGCACTCTCAGTCATGGGCCGAGCCGAAGAACGACAAGCGCGGCAGCGCGGTGCCCGCCGGGCAGCGCGCGGGCGCCCGTCCGGCGGGGGCAAGCCCAAGCGCACCGGCATACGCCGCTTCTTCACCTGGAAGAAGCTTCTCGGGACGTTCTTCGGGCTCTGCCTGCTCGGCATGCTCGGTTTCGTGATCCTGTACATGGTGGTCGACATCCCCAAGGGGAACGCCGCGGCCAAGATGCAGAGCAACGTCTACAAGTACAGCAACGGCGAGGTCATCGCCCGGACCGGCGACATCAACCGCGAGATCGTCGACCTGGACAAGGTGCCCGAGAAGGTGCAGAAGACCTTCGTCGCCGCCGAGAACAAGTCCTTCTACAAGGACGAGGGCATCGACTTCAAGGGCACCGCCCGAGGCGTGCTCAACACGGTGACCGGCAAGGGCAAGCAGGGCGGCTCGACCATCACCCAGCAGTACGTGAAGAACTACTACCTCAGCCAGGACCAGACCGTCAGCCGCAAGCTGAAGGAGCTGGTGATCTCGCTGAAGGTGGACCGCGAGAAGAGCAAGGACGACATCCTCGCGGGTTACATCAACACCAGCTACTACGGCCGCGGCGCCTACGGCATCCAGGCCGCCGCCCAGGCCTACTACAGCGTCGACGCCAAGAAACTGAACGTCGCGCAGGGCGCCTACCTCGCCGCCCTGCTCCAGGCCCCGAGCCAGTACGACTGGTCGTCCGCGACGCCGACCGGCCAGAAGCTGGTCAAGCAGCGCTGGAACTACGTACTCGACAACATGGTCGAGGAGGGCTGGCTGGACTCCGGCACGCGGGAGGGCCTCACCTTCCCGAAGCCGCACGACCCCAAGGCCCCGCCCGGCCGTGAGGGACAGATCGGCTACCTCGTCGACGAGGCCAAGCGCGAGGTGCTGCGCAACAGCGGCCTGTCCGAGGCCGAGTTCGAGGCCGGCGGCTACACCGTCACGCTCAACATCGACCCCAAGAAGCAGAAGCAGCTCCAGAAGGCCGTCGACAAGGAGCTGAACGACAAGCTCGACCGGAAGAAGAACAAGGCGGACGCCCGGGTCCAGGCGGGCGCGGCGTCCGTCGACCCGAAGACCGGCAAGGTCCTCGCCATGTACGGCGGCGAGAACTACGTGAAGCACTTCACGAACAACGCCACCCGCCGCGACTACCAGTCGGCGTCCACCTTCAAGCCGTTGATCCTCGCCGCGGCCCTGGAGCACGGCGCGACGACCCAGGACGGCAAGCCGATCACCGCCGGCACGGTCTACGACGGCACGAGCAGGCGCCCGGTCAAGGGCAGCGACGTCGCCTTCGCGCCGCCGAACGAGGACAACGTCGACTACGGCCCGGTCACCGTGCAGAAGGCGATGAACAAGTCCGTCAACTCCGTCTTCGCGCAGATGGGCGTGGACGTCGGGATGCCCAAGGTCATGGAGATGGCGAGCACCCTCGGCATGGACGTCAAGGGCCTGCCCGCGGTGCCCGCCCAGACCCTCGGCTCCATGGGCGCGAGCCCGCTGGAGATGGCGGGCGTGTACGCCACGCTCGACAACCACGGCAAGAAGGTCACCCCGGCCCTGGTCGGCTCCGTGGAGCACAAGGACCGCACGGTCGACCTGCCCGACCCGATCGGTGACCAGGTCGTCAAGCGCACCACCGCCGACTCGCTGACCTCCGTCCTGACCGGCGTGGTCGACGACGGCACCGGCAGCGCCGTGCGCCACCCCGTGCAGGACGTGGCCGGCAAGACGGGTACGTCCGACGACAACAAGTCGGCTTGGTTCACCGGCTACACGCCGAAGCTGGTCACCTCCGTGGGCCTCTTCGGCGAGGGCGCGCCCGACACCAAGGAGAAGGGCCAGCAGGTGTCGATGAAGGGCGCCGGCGGCCGGGCGCGCGTCGACGGCGGCAGCTTCCCCGCCCAGATCTGGGCGGCGTACACCTTCGACGCGATGGGCGCGCCCAGCAGGTTCGACCTCGACACGGACATGGGCGCGGCCATCGCGCCGCCCCCGGAGCCGACGCTGTCGAAGGAGCCCGAGGAGCCGTCGAGCAAGCCGACGAAGCCGGAGAAGGACCCGACGTCCAAGCCGCCGTCGCAGTCCCCCTCGCCGTCGCCGTCGTCGTCCCCGCCGACCACGCCGCCGACGCAGACCCCGACGTCGAAGCCGCCGACCCAGGAGCCGGACCCCACGCACACGATCGAGATCCCCGAGGATCCCGACGACCGCGCGCCCGGCCGCGACTGAGGCCCCTGTGCCCCTGCGATACGGCGGAAGGCGCCCCGAACCCCATGGGTTCGGGGCGCCTTCCGCCGTATGCGGGTCCTAGTTCCGGTTCAGTTCGAACCAGACCACCTTGCCGGTGCTCAGGCGCGTGGCACCCCACCGCCGGGCCATCTTGTTGACCAGGTACAGCCCGCGGCCGCCCTCGTCCGTGGCGCGCGCCTGGCGCAGGCGCGGCAGCTGCGGGACGTCGTCGCCGACCTCGCAGCGCAGGACGTCGGTGCGCAGCAGCCGCAGGGTGATCGGCCGCGACGCGTACCGCACGGCGTTGGTGACGACCTCGCTGACCAGGAGCTCCACCGAGTCGGTCAGGTCTTCCAGGCCCCAGCGGACCAGCGCGCTGCGGGCCAGGCGGCGGGCGCGGGACGGCGTCGCGTCCTCCGGCTCCAGGAACCAGTACGCGACGTCGCTCGGCGCGATGCCGTCGAAGCGGGCGGCGAGCAACGCGATGTCGTCGTCCCGGTCACCGGGGCCGAGCATGTCGAGCACCTCGTCGCAGAGCGCCTCCAGCGGCGGCGGATGGTCGGGGCCCGTCAACTGGGCGGTGGCCGCGAGGCGCTCGCGCAGCTGCTCTATGCCGGTCCACACGTCCCGCAGCCGGGACTCGACGAGCCCGTCCGTGTACAGGAGCAGCGTGGCGCCCGCCGGGGCGTCCAGCTCCACGGCCTCGAAGTCCACGCCGCCGACGCCGATGGGGGCGCCCGGCGGCACGCGCAGCACCTCGGCGCGGCCGCCCAGGTGCAGCAGGACGGGCGGCGGATGCCCGGCGTTGGCGATGGTGATGCGGTGCGAGACCGGGTCGTAGACCGCGTACAGGCAGGTCGCCATGCGGTCGGAGCCGAGCCGCTGCGCCTGCTCGTCCAGGTGGTGCAGGACCTCCTGGGGCGGCAGGTCGAGCCCGGCGAGGGTCTGCGCGGTCGTCCGCAGCTGGCCCATGATGGCGGCCGACGTCATGGAGTGCCCCATGACGTCGCCGACGACCAGGGCGACGCGGCTGCCCGGCAGCGGGATCGCGTCGTACCAGTCGCCGCCGACCCGGGCCGTCTCGGCGGCCGGCAGATAGCGCGAGGCGAGCCGCACCCCGGTCGGGCGCGGCAGCGTCTCGGGCAGCATCGTGCGCTGCAACTCGTCGGCGATGTACGCCTCGCGGCCGTACAGGACGGCCTTGTCGATGCCGAGCGCGCTGTGCGTGGCCAGCTGGGCGGCGACCAGCAGGTCGTCGGCCTCGAACGCGGGACGGTCCGGGCGGCGCAGGAACACGGCCGCGCCGATCACGCGGCGCCGGCCCCGCAGCGGCGCGAGGATCGCCCGCTGACCGGTCGGCACGGTCCGCCGCTCGCCGAGCAGTTCGGGCAGGGCGGCCCGCGCCGCCGCCGAGTCCGCGAAGACCGGGCGCACCCCGCGCAGCACCTCGGCGAGCGCGCCGCCGTGCCGCACCTCGCAGAGCTCGGCGGTGCCCATCACGTCGGTGATGTCGGGCTGCACCACCTGGAGCGAGGGCAGTGTGCCGCCGTCGGTGTCCGGTTCCTCCGCGCCCTCCTCGATGGAGCGCAGCCGGTCCGTGCGGCGCAGGCGCAGCACCAGCGGACCGGTCGGCCGCTCGTCGCCCACGGGCAGCGGGTCACGCAGATAGACGAGGATCGCGTCGGAGAACGTCGGGACCGTCGCCCGGCACAGCCCCATCACGATCTCGTCGAGGTCGATGCCGCGCGCGATCCGCCGGGTCGCGGCGCCCACGAACCGCAGCCGGTCGCCGTCGCGCCGCATCGCCGTGGGGCCGGAGCCCGGCGGCCGCGGCTTACCGGTGCGCCGCTCCTCGCCGTCCGGCGGACCCGAGGGGCCCGGCTGCGCGGGCACGCCGTCGGGTGCGGGGCGCGGCCTGCCCGGGTCGGGCTCGGAGGCGGACGGCTGGGAATGCTCACTGGTCGGCGGCACCGATGCTCCCGGGGATGTGTCACGCGCGCCCTGCGGCGTCTGAGGGGAACGCAGCAGCGCCCCGCGGGGATCCGCGGGGGCGGTCGGCCGGGCAGCTGGTGCCTTGCGACCCTCGTGGGGGGTGAGGTGCTCCGTCACGCGTTTCGAATCCGTCCGTCCGGGGCTGCGCGCCGTGCGCGCCGTCCAGCGTTGCACGTCGCTCAGCCGCGTCGGCAGTGCAGAAAGACCTGATGCTCGGGTGGTACGTCGCTGCTCGCGGGGGCGTACGCGTACGCGTCCTCGCCGGTGATCTCGAAGCCCGCGTCCCGCACGACCTGGCGCAGCTCGTCCCGCAGGTATCCCGATACCCGGATCGTGTGCCCCAGGAACGGAATCGCCGCGTCGTCGAGGTCGGCCTCGACCATGGACAGCTCCATCAGGCCGCCCGGCCGCAGCAGGCCGTGCAGCCGCCGCAGCGCCCCCGGGATCTCGGGGCGCGGCAGCATCAGCAGGGCGAAGAAGCAGGCGATGCCGTCGAACCGGCCGATTCCGGCCGGGCCGTCGGCCGTCAGGTCCGCGATGTCGATGAGCCGGAACTCCGCCGTCGGTACGTTCTTTTCGGCCAGTTCGAGCATGCCCGCCGAAATGTCCGTGCCGAGGACGGTGTGGCCCTTCTCGGCCAATTGCAGAGCGGTGGGCAGTCCGGTGCCGCAGCCCGCGTCCAGGATCCGGGAGCCGGGTGCGAGCGCGTCGGCCAGGTGGCGCCCCGCGGCGAGCTGACCCTCCTTGTGCGGGAAGGCGTCGTCGTAGTGCCGCCCGATGGCGTCGAAGGCCTCGGCCTGGCCCCTGCGGTCCTCGCTCACGTTCTGCCGCCCCTCGATGACTTCCTGTCAGACAGCGCGCAGACCCCCGGAGTTGCTGCTGTGCGCCCTTGCGGAGGACGATCCTACGTTTGAACCACGGGGGCGCATCAAGGGTCTCATGAGGACACGCGCGCGGGGGTACGGTCCCAGTCATCCGGAAGGGGCGGTACGACCCAGGACGGATCGGGACGCCAGTGCTGCCAGCCGTCCGAAAACGGTGCCCCCCAGGCCTCGATCACGTCAAGGGCGGCCCGGCCGGCGGCGCGTACGGCAGCGGCCTTTTCGGAGTCCATCAGGCCCACCCGCAGGGCCTCGGCGAACTCGTCCTCGTCGTGCCACCGCCAGCTGCCGTCGGGTCGCACGGAGATGTCCAGAAAGTGATCCTCGGAATCCACCCCGCCCGCCCAACGGGTCCGCGGCTCCTCCAGGTTCACGTACCAGTTCTTGAACCGCCAGCCCGGCTCCCAGAACAGCCACACCGACCACGGGTCGCCGGGGCGCGCGAGCTTCAGGACGCCGGTGCCGAACCAGTGGTCCCTGCGGACCGCGCGCGGCTTGGTGTAGCGGGTGGCGAGCGGTTCACGGTGCAGAGGGGTCCCGTCGGCCAGCACCGGCTTCACGCATTCGGTGCCGGGCGCCATCCACACGGCGAGGAGCTCCGCGGTGTCCCGTACGACGGTGACGGGACGACAGATGTGCACATGCTCCCCGGCGTTCTCCCGATAGCGCCACAGGATGTGGTCACCGGGTGCCCACCGGGCCGCTGGGCCGCCTGCCGTCGCCGTCTTCCCGTCGAGGTCTGTCATGGACAGATATTAGACGCCCCTCCTGTCCCGGGAGGGGCCGTCGCGGGGGATGCCCGCCGGGGATGCCCGACGCCGGACGCTAGGGGTGCGTCATGCGCAACACGTCCAGCGCCTCGTCCAGTTGCTCCAGCGAGAGGTCGCCCCGGTCGACGTAGCCGGCCTCCAGGACGACCTCGCGGATCGTCTTGCGCTCGGCCAGGGACCTCTTCGCCACCTTCGCCGCCTCCTCGTAGCCGATGTACTTGTTCAGCGGCGTCACGACGGAGGGCGAGGACTCGGCGTACTCCCGGGCCCGTTCGCGGTTGGCGGTGATGCCGTCGACGGTGCGGTCGGCGAGCAGCCGCGAGACGTTCGCGAGCAGCCGGACCGACTCCAGGACGTTCTTGGCGATGACCGGCAGCATCACGTTCAGCTCGAAGTTGCCGGCGGCGCCCGCCGCGGCGACCGTGGCGTCATTTCCGGTCACCTGCGCGGCGACCATCAGCGCGGCCTCCGGGATGACCGGGTTCACCTTGCCCGGCATGATCGACGAACCGGGCTGGAGGTCGGGGAGGTTGATCTCGGCGAGGCCGGTGCGCGGGCCCGAGGCCATCCACCGCAGGTCGTTCGCGATCTTCGTCAGGCCGACGCCGATGGTCCGCAGCTGGCCGCTGGTCTCGACGATGCCGTCCCGCGCGCCCTGCGCCTCGAAGTGGTCGCGCGCCTCGGTCAGCGGCAGCCCCGTGGCCCGCGCGACCTCGGCGATGACGGCGGCGGAGAAGCCGGGCGGGGTGTTGATGCCGGTGCCCACGGCCGTGCCGCCGAGCGGCAGTTCGGCCAGGCGCGGCAGCGACGCCTCCAGGCGCTCGATGCCGTACCGCACCTGGGCCGCGTACCCGCCGAACTCCTGGCCGAGGGTGACCGGCGTCGCGTCCATGAGGTGCGTACGCCCGGACTTCACGACGTCCGCGAACTCCTCGGCCTTGCGCTCCAGGGCGGCGGCGAGGTGCTCCAGGGCCGGGATCAGATCACCGGTGACCGCGCCCGTCGCCGCGATGTGGATCGAGGACGGGAAGACGTCGTTCGAGGACTGCGAGGCGTTCACGTGGTCGTTGGGGTGGACGGGGCGGCCGAGGCGCTCGGTGGCGAGCGTGGCGATGACCTCGTTGGTGTTCATGTTGGACGAGGTGCCGGAGCCGGTCTGGAAGACGTCGACGGGGAAGTGCGCGTCCCAGCGCCCTTCGGCGACCTCGGCCGCCGCGTCCGCGACGGCCTCGGCGATGTCCGCGTCCAGCACCCCGAGGCCCGCGTTGACCTTGGCGGCGGCCGCCTTGATCTGCGCGAGGGCGGCGATGTGGGCACGCTCCAGGCGCTGTCCCGAGATGGGGAAGTTCTCCACCGCGCGCTGGGTCTGCGCACGCCACTTGGCGTCGGCGGGGACCCGTACCTCGCCCATGGAGTCGTGCTCGATCCGGTACTCGCCGGTGTGGTCGCCGGTCGCGTGGTTGGCGTCGCTGGTCATGCCCTTGAACCTACCTCTCCGTCCAAACCCCGTGAAAAGTTGAGCACTTGTCTTGTTCCGGGTATTCCCAAGCCTGCTACCCACCAGTAAAAACCCTGGGTAACACCACACCGGGGAGGCGCAATGAAGCGCATCAGACGCAGCGGACGACGGGCTCGGCTGCGAGGCCCGCTCGCGGCGGCCGTCGCGATGGCGGCCGTACTCGGCACGGCGGCGGCGATACCCGCCCAGGCGGCGGACGGAGGCGGGTCCCGGGTGTCCGGGGCGGCCCCCCTGCCGCCCGAGCTGGAGAAGATCCGGGCGGCCGAGGCGACCGCGCTCTACGGCAGCCCGGCCGAGCGCCCGATGGCCGACCGCAAGACCGGCCTGATCTCGCTCGGCGACAGCGAGATCTCCGGGGAGGGCGTCGGCACGTACGAACCCGGCACCGACGGCCCCGACAACTGGTGCCACCGCTCGCCGGACGCCGCGATCCACCGCACCGGCATCCCCGCCGACGTGACGTACAACGTCGCGTGTTCGGGGGCGCAGACCGTCAACATCAGGATCGGCGGCCAGAAGCAGTACGCCGACGAGCTGGTGCAGAGCGACAACCTCGCCGTCAAGGCGCGCAATACGCGGATCAAGACGATCCTGCTCGTCATCGGCGCCAACGACGACCTCCAGTTCGCCCCGGTGATGACGGACTGCGTGACGCGCTATCTGCTCAGCCAGGGCGCCTGCGCGGGCAAGTACCACGACGGCTGGCAGGCGCGCGTCGACGCGCTCGTGCCCAAGGTCGAGCAGTCCATCCGCGACCTGAAGACCGTCATGAGGGACGCGGGCTACCAGGAGGACGACTACCAGCTCGTCGCCATGGGCTACCCGAGCCCCATCGGCCCCGACTTCCGCGACAACCCCAAGTTCCCCGGCAAGCTCGCCTGCGGCGGACTCGGCTACGACTCCGACACCGAGTGGGGCCGCAACTACGCGGTGCCGACGTTCGAGAAGGGCATGCGCAAGGCCGCGAGAAACGCGGGCGCGACCTACCTCGACAACTCCCGCCTCTTCCACGGCCACGAGGTCTGCATGGAGGACACCTGGGCGCGCGGGCTCTACGTAGACGTCTCCAACCCCTTCCCGCCGGACTCCAACTCCGTACGCCAGTCCTTCCACCCCAACGCCCGCGGCCACGCGGCCTTCGCGTCCTGCCTGACGCAGCTGCACGAGTCCGGCTACCGCGAGGCCGGCTGCGCCGACCCGGCGAGCACGGGCAGCCCGAAGCTGTACGAACTGGCCTGGGACGACGTGTACAAGCCCCTGAAGAACGAGGGCACCGGGACGTGTGTCGATGTCGACGCGTCCAAGAGCCGTAACGGCACGAAGGTCCAGGGCTGGGACTGCACCGGCAACCGCAACCAGACCTGGTGGTACGACGACACGCAGCGGTCCCTGCACACGGGGCTGACCCAGGACCGCTGCCTGGACGTGCCTGACGGCGCCTACAGGGAAGGTGCCGCCGTTGTGCTGTGGAACTGCCACGGGGGCGGCAACCAGAAGTTCGTCCGTGAGGCGGGGACGGTGCGGCCCGCCGCCGCGGATGGGCTCTGCCTGACCCTGGCCGGGGCCAAGGAGCCGCTGCGGCTTCAGAAGTGTGCGGGGGCCGCGAATCAGCGGTTCGCCTGAGACCCGCCCGCGGAAGCGGGGAACTGCTGCCGGACGGCCTCCGCGGGCGCGTCGTGGCGGGTCGCGCAGTTCCCCGCGCCCCTAAAAGATGATCACGCCAGGCCCGGGCCCCGCACCGGGATGTGGGTGAACGTCGGCTCGGGGGCCGGGTTCTGGAAGAAGTCGTTGCCCTTGTCGTCGACGACGATGAAGGCCGGGAAGTCCTCGACCTCGATCTTCCAGACCGCCTCCATGCCGAGTTCCTCGTACTCGACGACCTCGACCTTCTTGATGCAGTCCTGGGCGAGGCGCGCGGCCGGGCCGCCGATGGAGCCGAGGTAGAAGCCGCCGTGCGCGCCGCACGCGTCGGTGACCTGCTTGGAGCGGTTGCCCTTGGCCAGCATCACCTTGGAGCCGCCCGCCGCCTGGAACTGCTCCACGTAGGAGTCCATGCGTCCGGCCGTGGTCGGGCCGAAGGAACCGGAGGCGTATCCCTCCGGCGTCTTGGCCGGACCCGCGTAGTAGACCGGGTGGTCCTTCAGGTACTGCGGCATCTCCTCGCCCGCGTCGAGCCGCTCCTTGATCTTGGCGTGCGCGATGTCGCGGGCGACGACGAGCGGGCCGGTCAGCGACAGGCGGGTCTTGACCGGGTACTTGGTCAGCTCGGCGAGGATGTCGTCCATCGGCTGGTTGAGGTCGATCTTCACGACGTCACCCTCTTCGGAGAGGTGCTCGTCGGTCGTCTCCGGCAGGAAGCGCGCCGGGTCCGTCTCCAGCTGCTCCAGGAAGACGCCCTCGGCCGTGATCTTCGCGGTGGCCTGGCGGTCGGCGGAGCAGGACACGGCGATGGCGACGGGGAGCGAGGCGCCGTGCCGGGGCAGGCGCACCACGCGCACGTCGTGGCAGAAGTACTTGCCGCCGAACTGCGCGCCGATGCCGATCTTCTGCGTCAGCTCGAAGACCTTCTCCTCGAGCTCCTTGTCCCGGAAGCCGTGGCCGGTGGCGGAGCCCTCGGCGGGCAGCTCGTCCAGGTAGTGCGCGGAGGCGTACTTCGCGGTCTTCAGGGCGAACTCGGCGCTGGTGCCGCCGACGACGATCGCCAGGTGGTACGGCGGGCACGCCGCCGTACCGAGGGAGCGGATCTTCTCCTCCAGGAACTTCATCATGGAGGCCTCGTTCAGGACCGCCTTCGTCTCCTGGTAGAGGAAGCTCTTGTTGGCCGAGCCGCCGCCCTTGGCCATGAAGAGGAACTTGTAGGCGCCGCCGTCGGTCGCGTACAGCTCGATCTGGGCCGGCAGGTTCGAGCCGGTGTTCTTCTCCTCCCACATGGTCAGCGGGGCCATCTGGGAGTAGCGGAGGTTCAGCTTCGTGTACGCGTCGAAGATGCCCTTGGAGAGCGCCTTCTCGTCCTCACCTTCGGTGAGGACGTTCTGCCCGCGCTTGCCCATGACGATCGCGGTGCCGGTGTCCTGGCACATGGGGAGCACGCCGGCCGCCGCGATGTTCGCGTTCTTCAGCAGGTCCAGGGCCACGAACTTGTCGTTGGACGACGCCTCGGGGTCGTCGATGATGCGCCGCAGCTGGGCCAGGTGCGCGGGCCGCAGGTAGTGCTGGATGTCGTGGATCGCCTCGGCGGCGAGCGTGCGCAGCGCCTCGGGCTCGACCTTGAGGAACGTCCGCCCGTCGGCCTCGAAGGTGGAGACACCCTCGGAGGTCACCAGCCGGTAGGGGGTGGTGTCCTCTCCCAGGGGGAGCAGATCGGAGTACTCGAACGCCGGGATGGGCGGGCGGGAGCTAACAGACATTGCGGCCATTCCTCATTCGGCAGACAGCGGCGCGGCCTCCATTGGCGACGCGGCAACCAGCGTAGAACGCGCGCGTCGGGCCGGGTCTGTGAGGTAAGGCTCAGTAGGCCGCCGGTGCCGCACCACGCGGTTGTCCACAGGGGGTAGTCGCGATCTATCGCGTTTGGGTACGCTGATGGTGTGGACCTCGAAAAGCGTCTCCCGCAGCCCGCTCCCGCCACGGCCGAGGAGTCGGGGTCGCTCCGCGCCTCCGACGCCGACCGCGACCGCACGGCGGACATCCTCCGCGAGGCCATGGCCGAGGGCCGCCTCACCGCCGAGGAGCACGCGGACCGCGTCGAGGGGGTCTACGGCGCCAAGACCCTGGGCGAGCTGGAGCCGCTGATCGCGGACCTCCCCGCCGCCCACGGCCGGACGGCCGGCCCGTCGTCGGGGTACGCACCCGCACCCGCCCCCGGCAGGCCCTCACCCGGCGCGGTGCCCCCGGTCGCCGACGAGAACCTGGTCGCGGTCCTCAGCGGCTCCGTCCGCAGGGGCCGCTGGCGCGTGGGTCGCCGCACCCATGCGTACGCCGTCTTCGGCAGCGTCGAGATCGACCTGAGCGAGGCGATCTTCGAGCATCGCCAGGTGCTCATCAAGGCGGTCGCGATCTTCGGCTCGGTCGAGATCCGCGTCCCGGAGAACGTCTCGTTGCGCGGCAGCGGCGCCGGCGTACTCGGCAGTGTCGAGGTCGACACGCTCGACTCCCCAGACCAGGACGCCCCGGTGGTCTTCGTCGACGGCACGGCGATCCTCGGCAGCGTCGAGGCGCGGCCGAAGCGCGGCAAGCTCGTCCGTGACCTGCACGGCAAGCTGCGCAGGCACCTCGGGCACTGACGGCCCGGGCCCGGCCGGGGGCGCGTGAACTGCCGTGCGTCGGAACTCAGTGCATAGGCGCGCACACAGCGGGTAGAGCTTGCTGCATCGTCTCTCGCTCGCGAAGCCGTCGTCAGGAGTAGACCGTGCAGCAACCGTCGCGTCAGTCCCTGCAGGTCGCCGCTGTCCCGGCCCAGCGGGGGGTGCGGGATCGGACCGATGACGCCCCTTGGCACACGGAGGCCGTGTGCCGCCGCGACGAAGCCGGACTGTTCTTCGCCCCGTCCAAGGAGCCGACGGCGGCCAGGCTCTCGCGCGAGGAGGCGGCCAAGCGCGTCTGTGCCCGCTGTCCCGTGATGGTCGAATGCCGCGAGCACGCCCTGCTCCAGCCGGAGCCGTACGGCGTGTGGGGCGGTCTCACCGCCGCCGAGCGCCGCGTGGTCCTGGCCCGCCGCCGCAGGCGCGACCTGGAGCTGCAGAAGGCGGCACACGCGGCGGGAGTCGCCGCCGCGGGATAGGCCACCGGTGTACGACGAAGGGGGCGTCCCCCGCACGGGACGCCCCCTTCGTCGTACGAACCGTCCCGTCCGGACCGCTCCTACTTCGCGCGGTCGAAGTCGATCGCGCTGTAGGCGCGCAGCTTCGAGAGCCGGTGGTCGGAGTCGATCTTGCGGATCGTGCCCGACTTGGAGCGCATGACCAGCGAGGACGTCGAGGCGGTGGCCGCGCGGTAGCGCACGCCCTGGAGCAGCTCGCCGTCGGTGATGCCGGTCGCGACGAAGAAGACGTTGTCGCCCTTGACCAGGTCGTCCGTGGACAGGGTGCGGTCCAGGTCGTGGCCCGCGTCGATGGCGCGCTGCCGCTCGGCGTCGTCCTTGGGCCACAGCTTGCCCTGGATGACACCGCCGAGGCACTTGATCGCGCAGGCCGAGATGATGCCCTCGGGTGTGCCGCCGATGCCCATCAGCAGGTCGACGCCGGTGCCCTCGCGCACGGCCATGACCGAGCCGGCCACGTCGCCGTCGGAGATGAACTTGATGCGGGCGCCGGTCTCGCGGATCTCCTTGACGATGCCCTCATGGCGGGGGCGGTCCAGGATCATGACCGTGACGTCCTCGGGCGAGGAGTTCTTGGCCTTGGCGACGCGGCGGATGTTGACCGAGGCGGGCGCGTTGATGTCGACGTAGTCCGCGGCCTCGGGGCCGGTGACCAGCTTGTCCATGTAGAAGACGGCGGACGGGTCGAACATCGCGCCGCGGTCGGCGGCGGCCAGCACGGCGATGGCGTTCGGCATGCCCTTCGCGGTCAGCGTGGTGCCGTCGATCGGGTCGACGGCGATGTCGACCTCGGCGCCGGTGCCGTCGCCGATGCGCTCTCCGTTGAAGAGCATCGGGGCTTCGTCCTTCTCGCCCTCGCCGATGACGACGACGCCGTTCATCGAGACGGTGTGGACGAGGGTCCGCATGGCCCTGACCGCGGCGCCGTCCGCGCCGTTCTTGTCGCCGCGGCCGACCCAGCGGCCCGCGGCCATGGCGGCCGCCTCGGTGACCCGGACGAGCTCCAGGGCGAGGTTGCGGTCGGGAGCCTCGGGGGAGACCTCTAGCTCGGACGGGAGATGATGCTCGGTCATCGGAGCGCACCTTTCTGCTGATACGACGACGGCCGGATGAGGGTATGGGGCGACTCTATCCGTAGGCCGACAAAATGAGCAGTGGGCCCCACGCATGAGCGGGCCGGGTGGCCCGCCGTGGCCTGGGGAGGCCTGGGGGAAGGCGCGCGTCCGTGGCCTGAGACCATGGGGGCGTGGCAGGCAGACAAGGCAATCAGACCGTCAAGAACATGCTGTGGTCGCTGGTGGTGATCGTCCTGGTCGCGGGCGTCAGCTATATCTTCGTCCCGCATGACGAGTCCAAGACCCCCGTCAAGCGGGTCGACTACCGCGTGGAGCTCGTGACGGCCCGGCGGGCGGCGGCCTACCCCGTGGCGGCGCCCGAGGGCCTGGCCAAGGAGTGGAAGCCGACGTCCGTGCGGTTCGATGCCGCCGAGCACGACAGCTGGCACCTGGGCTTCCTCGACCCGGACGGCGAGTACGTGGTGATCAAGCAGTCCACCGACAAGCCGGCCCAGTTCATCGAGAAGGCCACGCAGGAAGCGGTGCGGACGGACACCGTGGAGAAGCTCGGCGGCCGGGAGTGGCGGCGGTACGAGGGGTCGACGTACGACGCCCTGGTGAGCACCGAGAAGGGCGCCACGACGGTCGTCGCGGGCACGGCCTCGTTCGGGCAGCTCACGAAGATGGTCGAGGCGCTGGAGATGAAGACGGCGTGAGCGGCCGGTCGTGAGCGGCCGGTCTTGAGCAGGTGACACGTACGCGAAGGGCCCCCGGCGGTGTGCCGGGGGCCCTTCGCGCAGCTGCTTTCGGCGTGTGCGCCGTCGCTCAGACCGTGGTGACGACGTCCTCGTAGGCCAGGCGCGGGGAGCGCGGGAACCAGGCGTCGTCGCCGGGCTTGCCGATGTTGACGATCATCAGCGGGGTGTGGTCGTCGTCCAGGAACTCCTTCTGGACGCCCGCGAAGTCGAACCCGGTCATCGGGCCCGCGGCGAGACCGGCGGCGCGCACGCCCACGATGAAGTAGCCGGCCTGGAGCGTGGCGTTCACCAGCGCGGCCTGCTCACGGGCCGGGCGCTCGGCGAAGAAGACGTCCTTGGCCTGCGGGAAGTGCGGGAACAGCGCCGGGAGCTCCTCGTGGAACTCGTTGTCGGCGGAGAGGATCGCGACCAGCGGCGCGGCCGCGGTCTTCGGGCGGTTGCCCTCGGCCATGTGCTGGACCAGGCGCTCGCGGGCCTCGGGGGAGCGGACCAGGGTGACGCGCAGCGGCGACTGGTTGAAGGCGGTCGGGCCGTACTTGACCAGGTCGTAGATCGCCTGGACCTGCTCCTCGGTGACCGGCTCGTCGGTGAAGGTGTTCGCGGTGCGGGCCTCGCGGAAGAGCAGGTCCTGGGCGGCGGGGTCAAGGGCGAGAGACATGGATCAACCTTCTCGATACGTACGTGCTGTGGATCAGCTGACACAACCGACCCTACGACAAGTGACGTTTAAGATTCAACCAAAGTCTGCCCGCCGTGATCCGCTTCACAGGGCTTGGCGCGTTCAGCCCGCTGTGTCCGCAGTGTCAGCGGTGTCCATTTCGTCCCCGGCGCTCTCGCCCGCGAGGGCCGCGTCGAGACGGGCCCGCGCGCCGTCCAGCCAGCGGCGGCACACCTTCGCCAGCTCCTCGCCGCGCTCCCACAGGGCGAGCGACTCCTCCAGCGTCGTGCCGCCGGTCTCCAGGCGGCGTACGACGTCGATCAGCTCGTCCCGCGCCTGCTCGTACCCGAGCGCGTCCGCCGGGCCCGTGGCCTCGCCCGCCTCGCCGGCCTCATCCGTCTTGCTGGTCATGCGCCCCACCCTAAATGTCGACTCGTACGGTGAATTCGCCCTCGGCGACCCGCGCCCGCAGCTCCTCGCCGGCGCTCGCGTCCCCGGGGGCCCGGACGACCGCGCCGTCCGCCTTCTGCAACACCGCGTACCCCCGCTGGAGCGTCGCCGCGGGGGAGAGGGCCACCACGCGCGCGTGGGTGTGCGTCAGCTCGGAGGCCGCCCGGTCCAGCAGGTGCCCGACCGTGCGGCGCGCGCGGTCGGTGAGCGCCGCGACCTGCTCCTCGCGCTCCTCGACCATGCGGTGCGGATGCTCCATGCAGGGCCGGCCCAGGGCGTGCGCGAGCCCCCGGTCCTCGCGGTCCAGGTAGGCGTCCAGGCACCGCCGGGCGCGGTCGCGCAGCCAGCGCACGCGCTCGTACTCCTCGCCGACGTCCGGTACGACCTTCTTGGCGGCGTCCGTGGGCGTGGAGGCCCGCAGGTCCGCCACGAGGTCGAGCAGCGGGCTGTCCGGCTCGTGCCCGATCGCGGAGACCACCGGCGTACGGCACGCGGCGACCGCCCTGATCAGTTGCTCGTCCGAGAACGGCAGCAGGTCCTCCACGCTGCCGCCGCCCCGCGCCACGATGATCACGTCGACCTCGTCGAGCGCGTCCAGATCCTTGACGGCCTGGACGACCTGCGGCACCGCGTGCACGCCCTGGACGGGGACGTTGCGCACCTCGAAGCGGACGGCGGGCCAGCGGTGCCGGGCGTTCTCCAGGACGTCGCGCTCGGCGGCCGACGCGCGGCCGGTGACGAGCCCGATGAGCTGCGGCAGGAAGGGCAGCGCCGTCTTGCGCTCCGGCGCGAAGAGGCCCTCCCCGGCGAGGCTCTTCTTCAGCTGCTCGATCCGCGCCAGCAGCTCACCGACGCCGACCGGCCTTATCTCGGCGGCCCGCAGGGACAGCTGCCCCCGTGGCGCGTACCACTCCGGCTTGGCGTGGACGACGACGCGGGCACCCTCCGAGACGACGTCCGCCACGGCGTCGAACACCTGGCGGTAGCACGTGACGCTCACCGAGATGTCGTGCGACGGGTCGCGCAGCGTCATGAAGACGACGCCGGCGCCGGGCCTGCGGGACAGCTGGGTGATCTGCCCCTCCACCCACACGGCACCGAGCCGGTCGATCCAGCCGCCGATGAGCCGCGACACCTGCCCCACGGGGAGCGGGGCGTCCGCGGACGTGTTGAGAGCCATGTCGGCGAGCGTAGCGGGAGGGTGCGACAACCCGGGCGCCGCTTGCTCACAAGCCGGGGCGGGGCGGGGCGAACAGGGGGTGGCGGGCGTCCGGCGGGGAGCGGTGGCCTGGTGCGGGCCGGGAGGGGCGTGTGGTGGATGTCCGGCGGGAGTTGCGGCCTGGTACGCCCGTGCGACGGGCACGTTGTGGACGCTCGGTGGGAAGCCGGGGCTCAGTACGCCCTGCCAGGGGCATGGGGCGGATGCCCACCGGGGAGCCTCCCGGCGGGGAGCGGTGGCCTGGTGCGTGCCGCGAGGGGCATGCGGTGGGCGTCCGGCGGGGGGCTGCGGCCTGGTACGCGGCGCGAGGGGCGTGTGGTGGATGTCCGGCGGGAGGCTGCTGCCTGGTGCGCGGCGGAGGGGAACCCGGCGGGAGGCTGCGGCCTGGCACGCCCGGCGACCGGCACGCTGTGGACGCCCGCCGGGGAGCCGCGGCTCAGCACGCCCTGCCACGGGCATGCGGCGAACGGCCGGCGGGAAGCCGTGGCTCTGTGCGCCGTGTGCCAGGGGCATGGGGTGGATGCCCGCCGGGGAGCCGTGGCTTAGTACTGCAACGGTCTTTGTTGTGATGGTTGTTCGGGGTGTGGGGGTGGGTGTCCGCGTCGTGTGTAGTGGCTGGTGCGGGCTTGCTGTTGACGTCGTCGTCGCCAGGCTGACCAGTGCAGGATGTGGTCGATGGACACCGGTCGGCGGTTGGTGAGGCGGGTGATCAGGCGTCTGATCTCGGCGAGGCTGAGGTGGATGAGCTCGGAGGATCCGTTTCTGCTTTGTGTGTGTCCAGTTGCCGGGCCCGCAGGACGGTCAGGCAGGCGTGGGCGGCCATGGCCAGGGTCATGTGGCGGTGCCAGCCGTCGTAGCGGCGGACCTGGTACTCATCCAGGCCGCACTCGCCCTTCGCGGTCTGGAAGCACTCCTCAATGGCCCAGCGGCTGCCCGCGACGCGGATCAGTTCGTCCAGCGTGGTGCCTGCCGGGCAGTAGGCGATGTAGTAAGAGATCTCCTCGGGCCGGCGAACGCTTCGGCGGGCGATGACCCAGTGTTGCCGGTCGGGCCGGTGCCAGGGGCGGACCTCCACTCGGGCCCAGTCGTAGACCCGTGGGCCATGGGCCCCGTTGCCGCAGGAACGGCGCTTCCACTTCTGTCTGGGCAGGCCGGGGAAAAGATCGTGGACGGGGTGGTCGATGGACCAGCGGGTGACGACGGTGTCGTGCCGGGTGGTGGCCATGACATGGAAGACGTCGGCCTGTTCCAGCTCGAAGCGCCAGCCCTTGCTGTAGCCGTAGGCGGCATCGGCCGTCACCCATCCGAACGGGATCCTGTCGTGGATCGCCCGGCGGACCATCGCTTTGGCCATGGCTACCTTCGTCTCGAAGGCGACAGTGTCCTTGATGCCAGCTTGTCGGCACCTTTCCCGGTCGTCGGTCCAGGAGGTGGGCAGATACAAACGGCGGTCGATCAACGTGCGTCCGCGGCTGCTGTAGGCGAGGAACACACCGATCTGACTGTTCTCGGTGCGACCGGCGGTGCCGGAGTATTGACGTTGCACCCCGGCCGAGCGGATGCCCTTCTTGAGGAATCCGGTGTCATCGATGATCAGGACGGCATCCCGGTCTCCGAGGTGCTCAACGACGTAGTCGCGCACGTCGTCAAGGACTTCGTCGGCGTCCCACTCGATCCGGTTCAGCAGCCGGTGGATCCGGTCAGGGCCCGCGTGCCCGGCTTCTTCCGCGAGTGTCCAGCCGTTCTTCCGCTCCAGCGGAGCGATCAGCCCCCGCATATAGGCAAGCGCCGACTGCCGCGGCTCTTCCCTGTTGAACCGGTGCACGAACCGCTCGTGCACCGCACCCAGTTCCCCGGCCCACAACGTGACATCAGCAAGCTCCCCGCCCATAACCACATAAACGACCAAGCTGGCCACCAGTCACGCCAAAGACCGTTGCAGTATTAGACCGTGTCCTACGTGGTGAGGCGTCGTTGACCTCGGTATGGGACGGGGCGCGTGGAGTTGGATTGTTCCGGATGGGCTGTGGGAGATCGCGAAGCCGCTGATCCCGCCGTCGAGGGTGCGGCCGCAGGGCGGCGGAACACAGGACACGCCTGATGAAACGCTGTTCGCGGCCATCATCTACGTACTGGTCAGCGGCTGCGCCTGGCGCCAACTACCGCCTTGCTTCGGCATATCGAAGTCGACCGCCCACCGCCGGTTCCTGATCTGGTCGAGAGCCGGAGTCTGGGGGCGGCTGCACGAAGCCGTGCTGCGCCGACTCGACGACGCCTCATCGACGTCACCCGCGTCGTCCTGGACACCGCCCACGTGAGGGCTAAAAGGGGCGAACGCACAGGTCCGAGCCCCGTGGACCGGGGCAAGCCGGGTTCAAGATGCACGTCCTGTCGGACGCGAACGGACTGCCCTCCTCGTCGGCGTCTCGGTAAGCACCCACGACAGCGAAGGGCTGAAGCCCATGGTCGAGGTCACCAAACGAGACATGACCCCACCGCGGCCGGTACCTCAAGCCCCAGCGCCTCCACGCAGACAAAGCCTACGACCGCGCCGACCTGCGGAAATGGTTACGTGGCAAACGGATCGGAGTGCGGATCGCGCGCAAAGGCATCGAGTCCAGCGAACGATTGGGCCGCCGCCGCTGGGTCATCGAGCGGACGATGTCCTGGCTGTCCGGCTACCGACGCCTGAGCCCTCGCTACGAACGCGATCCCCGCAACTACCTGGCCTTTCTCGGACTGGCAGCCGCCCTGTGCTGCTACAAACGACTCATCCGCCTCACCACGTAGGACACGGTCTTAGTACGCCCGGCGACGGGCACGTTGTGGACGGCCGGCGGGAAGCCGTGGCTCAGTACGCCCTGCGACGGGCATGCGGCGGTCGCCCACCGGGCAGCCGTGGCCTAGTACGCCCCGCGACGGGCACGCGGCAGATGCCCGCCGGGGAGCCGCGGCCTAGTACGCCCCGCGACGGGCACGCTGCACGCCCAGCACCACCAGCCCGACGGCCAGCCACACCGCGCCCACCACCTGCGCCGACCCCGACGCCTCCCAGATGACGGCCACCACGATCACCGCACCCAGCACCGGAACCAGCAGATGCCGCCACCAGCTGAACCCGTCCTCCCGGTGCCGCACCGCGAACCACCCCACCACGCTCGCGTGCAGCAGCAGGAACGCGGTGAGCGCCCCGATGTCCACCACCGAGACCAGGTGGTCCATGCCGTCGTCACGCCGCGCCGCCCACACCGCCGCGACCAGCGTCACCACGGCCGCGCACAGCAGCGCGATCCGCGGGGTGCCGGAGTCCGTCCGGGACAGGGCCTTCGGCAGCCGCCGGTCCCGCGCCATCGCGAACAGCAGCCGCCCCGCCGCGGCCTGCCCCGCCAGCGCCGCGAACGCCGCGCCGATCGCCTTGCTGACGGCCACCAGGTCGTGCAGCCACGTCCCGGCCGCCGAGTTCACGGCGTCGTAGAAGGCCGTCCCCTGCTTGCCCGGCTCCGCGGCAAGCTCGGCGGACGACAGCGGCTCCAGGAGCGCCACCAGATACGTCTGCGCGATGAACAGCACGCCCGCGAGCGCCAGACAGAAGAGCACGGCCCGCGCGACCTTCGCCGAGCCGCCCGTGACCTCCTCCGCGAAGGAGGCGATCGCGTCGAAGCCCAGGTACGACAGGACGGCGATCGACACCGCGCCCACCACCGCCGAGAGCGCGAACGCGCCCTGCGAGCCGTCACCCGTCAGCGGCGAGAGCCAGTCCCGCTGGGCCCCGTCCCGCACCAGGACGACCACGGCCGCGACGACGAAGACGACGAGAACCGCGATCTCCATGGCGAGCACCGCGAAGCCGACCCGCGCCGCCGTCCGCACGCCCCACAGGTTGAGGGCGGTCGTGATGAGCACCGCCAGCGCCGTCCACACCCACCGCGACACCGAGGGGACCAGCGAGTTCATCGCGATCCCGGAGAACAGATAGGCGACCGCCGGGATCAGCAGATAGTCCAGCATCGCCATCCACCCGGCGATGAACCCGGGGCCCTTGCCGAGCCCCACGCGCGCGTACGCGAAGACCGACCCCGCCTGGGGGACCACCCGCACCATCTGGGCGTAGCTGAAAGCGGTGAACGCCATCGCGACGGTGGCGATCAGATAGACGAGGGCGACGGCGCCGTGCGACTTCGCGTCGAGCGTCCCGAAGACACCGACCGGGGCCATCGGGGCGATGAAGAGCAGGCCGTAGACGACGAGGTCCCGGAAGCCGAGACTGCGCCGCAGCCCTGTGCCCTCGGCGGGCCCGGGGCCCGAGGAGTGGGCTCCCGTGGGGACGGACTGACCGGACATCGTGCCTCCGTAATCAACGCGGGAGATCAACGCAGCCTCCAGTCTCCCCAACCGGGCGATCTTTGACGCGCTGGACGCGGCCTTACGATGGGGGCATGACTGCAACGCCTGGCTCCCGCCGTGTCCTGCTCGCCGCTCCCCGTGGCTACTGCGCGGGCGTGGACCGTGCCGTGATCGCCGTCGAGAAGGCCCTGGAGCAGTACGGGGCCCCGATCTACGTACGCCACGAGATCGTCCACAACAAGTACGTCGTGCAGACGCTGGAGAAGAAGGGCGCCATCTTCGTCGAGGAGACGGCGGAGGTCCCCGAGGGCTCCATCGTCATGTTCTCCGCGCACGGCGTGGCCCCCACCGTCCACGCGGAGGCCGCCGAGCGCAAGCTCGCGACGATCGACGCGACGTGCCCGCTGGTCACCAAGGTGCACAAGGAAGCCGTGCGGTTCGCCAAGGAGGACTTCGACATCCTCCTGATCGGCCACGAGGGCCACGAGGAAGTCATCGGCACGTCCGGCGAGGCGCCCGAGCACATCACGCTCGTGGACGGCCCCGAGGACGTCGCGAACGTCGAGGTGCGCGACCCCGACAAGGTCGTCTGGCTCTCCCAGACCACGCTCTCCGTCGACGAGACGATGGAGACGGTCGACGCCCTGAAGAACAAGTTCCCGAACCTCCTCTCGCCGCCCAGCGACGACATCTGCTACGCCACGCAGAACCGCCAGATCGCGGTCAAGAAGCTCGCCGAGGACGCCGACCTCGTCATCGTCGTCGGCTCCAAGAACTCCTCGAACTCCATCCGCATGGTCGAGGTCGCCCTTGACGCCGGTGCCCCCGCCTCCCACCTGGTGGACAACGCCGACGAGATCGACGAGGCCTGGCTGGAGGGCGTGACCACGGTCGGCCTGACCTCGGGCGCCTCCGTGCCGGACGTCCTGGTCGACGGCGTCATCGAGTGGCTCGCCGAGCGGGGCTACGGCGACGTGGAGACGGTGAAGACCGCCGAGGAGTCGATCACCTTCTCGCTGCCCAAGGAGTTGCGCCGGGACCTGCGCGCGGAGGCGGCGGAGCTGTCACAGCGCTGACCGTCGCCGTAACGTGGGGGCCATGCAGATCTTCGGTGTGGACATCGGCGGATCAGGGATCAAGGGCGCGCCCGTAGACCTGGACCGCGGAGACCTGACGCAAGAGCGGCACAAGGTACTGACCCCGCATCCGGCGACGCCGGACGCGGTGGTCGACGGCGTGCGCGAGGTGGTGGAGCACTTCGGCTGGACGGGGCCCGTAGGGGCCACGTTCCCCGGCGTGATCACCGACGGCACGGCCCGCACGGCCGCCAACGTGGACAAGAGCTGGATCGGTACGGACATCCGCAAGCTGGTCTCGGACCGGCTCGGCGGCGTCCCCGTCACCGTACTGAACGACGCCGACGCGGCGGGCGTCGCGGAGATGCACTTCGGCGCGGGCCAGGGGCGCACGGGCACGGTCCTGATGCTCACCCTCGGCACGGGCATCGGCAGCGCCCTGTTCACCGGCGGCCGCCTGGTGCCGAACACGGAGCTCGGCCACCTCGAACTGCACGGCCACGACGCGGAGAAGAAGGCCTCCTCCAAGGCGCGCGAGGACGAGGACCTGAGCTGGGAGCACTGGGCGCGGCGCGTGCAGAAGTACCTCGCGCACGTGGAGATGCTGTTCTCGCCCGAGCTGTTCATCATCGGCGGCGGTGTGAGCCGCAAGGCGCACAAGTTCCTGCCGCTGATCGAGGGCATCGAGGCGGAGATCGTCCCCGCCCAGCTCCAGAACAACGCGGGGATCGTGGGGGCGGCGATGGGGGCGGCGGGCGAGGCGTAGGCCTCCGGCGGTGTTCCGGGGGCGCCCCGGGGCATTCCCGGCGGTCAGGCCCGGCGGTCAGGCGGCGGGGACGCGCTTCCCGTCGGGCTGCCGGGCCGCCGGCCGCGGCGTCCTGCGGCGCTCGGCCATCAGCCGGATCTTGCGCACGGTCACGATGAGCCCGGCGACGAGCGTGCCTCCGTAGAGCCATCCGGCGTGCAGCGCCAGCGCGGTCACGAGTCCCATGAACTGCCCGCCGAACCCCTCGGCGCCCCCCGAGATCGGCATGATCCCGGCGGCGAAGGCGATCGGCACGGCCACCGGCGCGGTGACCAGGTCCGCCGGGCGCACCCACAGCGCGGTGAGCGCGGCCACGGGCAGGAACAGCACGCCGTACGCGACGAGGGAACTGTCGAGCAGCAGCCTCAGCAGGCAGGCGAGAACGAACATCACCGCGGCGCAGAACAGGCCGCTGCCGAGCCCCGTCAGGCGAGGGTTCGGCATCCGCCGCACCGTGCGGTACAGGGGGGAGCGGCGCAGCGCCTGGACGAACGGCGGGACGGGACGGCGCGGAGGAGGCGTGGCCCGGTACACCGTGCCGGGCTCGGCGGCCCTGCCCTGTGGGGGCAGCGGCGAGTTCCGGCGGGGCCGGGCCGCCGCGGCGGCCTTCGGTGCGGCCTTCGGTGCGGCCTTCGGTTCGGACTGAGGGGGACGCGTCCTGTGTTGCTCCACTGGACCAACCTAGGTCGGCCGCCGCGCGGAAGCCGCTTCGGGACACGCCCTTTGGGTGACCTTGGCCATGCGTTCGACAGGGCGGGGGCCGGGCGGACGGCCGTCCGGAGGGGCCGGTGGCGGCACGCCGTAGACTGGTGGATCGGCCCACGTACGAAGCGCACGCACCAAGCGCGGGTACGAAGGGACCGCCCCACCCAGCCCTGACATACGGGAAGTCGCAACGTGTCGCTCACGATCGGAATCGTCGGTCTGCCCAATGTCGGCAAGTCGACCCTGTTCAACGCCCTGACCAAGAACGACGTGCTGGCGGCCAACTACCCGTTCGCCACGATCGAGCCGAACGTCGGCGTGGTCGGCGTCCCCGACCCCCGCCTGACGAAGCTCGCGGAGATCTTCTCCTCGCAGAAGGTTCTCCCGGCGACGGTCGACTTCGTCGACATCGCGGGCATCGTGCGCGGCGCGAGCGAGGGCGAGGGCCTCGGCAACAAGTTCCTCGCGAACATCCGCGAGTCGGACGCGATCTGCCAGGTCATCCGTGCCTTCAAGGACGAGAACGTCGTACACGTCGACGGCAAGGTCTCGCCCAAGGACGACATCGAGACGATCAACACCGAGCTGATCCTCGCCGACCTCCAGACCATCGAGAAGGTCCTGCCGCGCCTCCAGAAGGAGTCGCGCATCAAGAAGGACATCGCGCCGAAGGTGAAGGCGGTCGAGGAGGCCAAGGAGATCCTGGAGCGCGGCGACACGCTCTTCTCGCAGGGCATCGTCCAGGGCTCGGGCAACGAGGAACTCCTCCACGACCTGCACCTCCTCACCACCAAGCCGTTCCTCTACGTCTTCAACGTCGACGAGGACGAGCTGACGGACGACGACTTCAAGGCCGAGCAGAGCGCACTGGTCGCCCCCGCGGAGGCGATCTTCCTCAACGCCAAGCTGGAGTCGGACCTCGCGGAGCTCGACGAGGACGAGGCCCTGGAGCTCCTCCAGTCGGTGGGCCAGGAGGAGCCCGGCCTCGCCACCCTGGCCCACGTCGGCTTCCGCACGCTGGGCCTGCAGACGTACCTGACGGCGGGCCCCAAGGAGTCCCGCGCCTGGACGATCAAGAAGGGCGCGACGGCCCCCGAGGCGGCCGGTGTCATCCACACCGACTTCCAGAAGGGCTTCATCAAGGCCGAGGTCATCTCCTTCGAGGACCTGGTCGAGACGGGCTCGGTCGCCGAGGCCCGGGCGGCGGGCAAGGCGCGCATGGAGGGCAAGGAGTATGTGATGCAGGACGGGGATGTGGTGGAGTTCCGCTTCAACGTGTAGCGGGTGACGTAGCGCCACGTCGCTGGTCTGACAGACATGCAGGCCAGGAGGGGGCCGACCTTTCGAGGTCGGACCCCTAGTTAATTCCCGTGCTGGGATGGTGCTGGGACGCCTGACCCGTCGTCACCTGTCATCACCCCTGGTCAGCCCTACCGTGCTGGGATAGGGCCGGGATGTCAGTGAGGCTCCCGTGCTGGTTCGTGGGCCGCAGCTCCGTAGGAAGGGTTGCGGGGGCGGTCGAGCAGCCTGCGCTCACGCTTTCCAGCGAGCGATGGTCTTGCTCCAGGTCTCGGGGGAGGAGAAGCTCCCCCCGCCGCGGTGTGGGGAGCCGCGGAGAGCCGACCACCTACCTGATCAGCCCCTGTCCTCGTCGTCCTCGTCATCCTCGTCCCGTGGGCGAGGCGCGGCGGGCCGGTGCGGGCTGTGCGAGGTATCCCAGAAGTACGGAGGTGTCACGTCGTTCTCGCTCGCCTCCCGCCCACCTTGCTCATGATCGTGAGCGGCGACTGGCGCGGCTACTAATGTCCATGTTAGTAACGTTGTCGTTAGTATCATGCGTGGAGGTCGGCGCCATGGTGGACTTTGTAGGTCGTCGGCAGGAGCTGGCGACATTCGAGCGAGAGCTGCAGAAGGTGGCGGCAGGGGCTGGCGGGGAACGGCCCGGGCGGTGCGTGATGCTGCGCGGGCGGCGCCGGGTGGGCAAGTCGCGGTTGGTCGAGCGGTTTGTGGAGCACTCCGGGGCACCGTTCTTGTTCTACGCGGCCACCGGCGCGTCCCCTGCGGATGATCTGGCGCGGCTGGCTCGAGACGCTCAGGCATCAACGCTGCCGCTGGCGCAGCTGGTGGCCGCTGCGCGGCCGCAGAGCTGGGATGCCGCGTTCGATGTGTTGGCCGCGGCGCTGCCCGCCGACCGGGCGAGCGTGCTGGTCATCGATGAGGTGCCGTACCTGATGGACGCCGGCGGGGCCTTCGAGGGGATGCTGCAGCGGGCCTGGGACCGGGTGCTGGAGACCAAGCCGGTGCTGCTGGTCCTCATTGGCTCGGATCTGTCGATGATGGAGGCTCTGAACAGCTACGGACGCCCCTTCCACCAACGTGGCCGGGAGATGGTGCTCGGGCCGCTGAACCCCTCCGAGGTCGGGCGGATGCTGGGACTGGATCCGGCCGAAGCCTTCGACGCCGCGCTGGTCACGGGCGGGCTGCCGCTGATCTGCGCGGAGTGGCCGCACGGCGCGGGACTGTGGGACTTCCTCGGCGAGGCGCTGAACGATCCCGTCTCGTCACTGCTGGTGTCCGCCGAGCGCTCGCTGGCCGCGGAATTCCCGCCGCAGGCCCAGGCCCGCGCGGTGCTGGCGGCGATCGGCAGCGGTGAGCGGACCTTCACCAACATCGCCCGCACGGCCGGCGGGATCGGTGCCACGCCGCTGCAGCGGGCGCTGGAGCTGCTCACGGACAAGCGGATCGTCGCCGGGGAGCTGCCCGTGTCCCTGCGACCGTCGAAGGACCGCCGCTACCGGGTGACGGATCCCTACCTGCGGTTCTGGCTGCACCTTCTCGGCCCCTCCATGCAGGAGATCGAGCGGGGACGGGGTGACCTGACTCTCGCACGGATCCGGGAGAACTGGACCAGTTGGCGCGGTCGGGCTGTCGAGCCGCTCATTCGCGAGGCACTCGCCCGGATACTGCCCGACGACCAGCTGCCCGCGGCCCCCGCGGTGGGCGGCTACTGGACCCGTACGAACGACGTCGAGATCGACATCGTCGGGGCCGACCGCGCCCCGATCGCCAAGGAACTGCTGTTCGTCGGTTCCATAAAGTGGCTGGAGAAAACACCCTTCGACCGGCATGACCTGGCAGCCCTCCACCGCCACCGGGCTGCGCTCACTGCCGAACCCGTCCCGGTCGTGGCGGTCTCGCGCGGCGGAGTCGACTGTCCCGGGCTCGATGCCTCCTATGGCCCCGGCGATCTGCTGACCGCCTGGCCGGTGTAAGCGGCGAAACACAGGTGGTGGCTGTCGTCTGCCGTGGACGTCGAGTGGCGATGCTTCATGGAAGACGTCGGGCACGGTTCCCGTGCTTGGATTGTGCTGAGGATGGGTGAGCCGCCCGTGCCGGGCGTGCGTCGCCCGACGCTTCGCGACGTACGGCATCGGGGAAGGGCCGGCGACACGGGTGAGCTTGTCGCTGCCGGAGGAGACCGCGGAGGCCATCCGGGCGCGGGTCGGTAAGCGGGAGTTCTCCGCGTTCATCGCCGAGGCAGTCGAGCGGGAGCTGCGCGGGCAAATCCTGACGAGTATCTGGCGGACTACGAGAACCGCAAGGGGCCGGTCTCCGAGCGGGCTCGTCAGCGGGCGCGGCAGGTCTTCGACTAGGTGTTCGCCGAGGAGGGCGAGTGGCCCGCCGCAAGCTGAGTCACGAGGGAACACTGGTCCTCGACAGCGAGGGGCTCTCGAAGATGCTCGCCGACGACGAGCAGGTGGTTGCGCTGGTCGCCGAGGCGCGCTCGCGCGGCATGGAGGTCGTGATCAGCTCACTCACTATTACCGGGGCCGTCCACGCCCGTACGGACAACTCCCGCCTGAACTGGGTGCTCTCCGGGCTGCGTGTAGTCCCGGTGGGAGACGAGGAGGCGAGGAGGCGAGGAGGCGAGGAGGCGAGGAGGCGAGGAGGCGAGGGCGGCCTCGAAGCTGCTGATGGAGGCCGGTTTGCGCGGACACAAGTACGCGATCTACGCGGCGGTCGCCGAGGCCGCGCTGCGACAACGCCGCCCCTTGGTCATGTTGACCTCCGATATCGACGACATGGTCAAGCTCTGCGGCGATCGGGGCCGGCTCGTGGCGGTGTGATCTCTCTACGTCCGCGGTGTTGAAGGGCAGTGCGCCTTTGAGTGACTCCTTGCCGCTGAGGGAGACTGGCGCCGTGTGCGCTTCGAGGTGCGGGCGGGCCGGGCCTTGTGGGGGCCGCCGTTCTCGATCGCCGGACTGTTCTTTTGACCTCTTTCCGCGCCGTTCTCATTTTCGCTTCGCTGTCACACCGCTCCCATGAGGCATTAGTGAGCCCGTCTTCTCCGTCTGTTCCTGGAGGGCGGGGTGCAGTCGTCCTGGGCAGCTTCCGTCAGGCGTGCTGCGAACTGCCTGTCCGGTTCCAGTACTTGGCGCAGAGCGTCGGCCGCGTCCGTCTGTGTGGCCGAGTCCTGGGCGCCTCCCCGGCGCCGCCAGGGTGGGAGCGTCCAGCGTCAATCGGTGGCCCTATTTGTGCGTCTGTCGTGGATTTATGCGTCTCACTGACTGAGACCTGCGATCGATGTCTTGCGGCCAACATTGCGGCAGCATTAAGCTGCGGCCTTATTGATCGCTGATATTGGCGCGTATTACTGTTTCGATAATCTTCGCGTTTGCGTATTCGGGCGCGCTGCCGGGGGTATGTTCGTGCAGAATTCCGGAGAAGAATCCGCGGGCGGCGAAGGTCCTGCCGCCGGTATATCCCTGCTGCTCCTCGGGTGGAGTCCCGAGCAGGCGCCGCTCGGGCTTGCCGGGCTCGGGGCGCTTGTCACATGTGTGACCAGTTCCGCCGAGGCGCCGGCGGCGCGGGCCTCGGGGGTGTTGGCGCGGCTGGTCGTCGTGCCCGACCCCACCGATGTGGAAGGCGTGGTGTCCGGTCTGGCGCGGGCGGGGCTCGCGCCCGGTGACTTCTCCCTGGTCTGCTCCGCCCATGAATTCACGCTCGTCGCCGCCTCCGTCGTGGCGGTGCTCGGTGGCGCCGCCTCCCTGCCCGTGCCGGTGGCCGTCGCCCTGCGGGACAAGTACGTGCAGAAGGCGCGGCTGCGCGACGCCGGCGTGGCGGTCGCGGACTTCGCCACCGCCGACTCGCCGCTCGCCGTGGCCGGTGTCGCCGACCGGCTCGGCGGCTACCCCGTCGTCGTCAAACCGATCGCCGGCGCCGGCGCGCTGCACACCGTCCGCCTCGACTCCGCGGCCGAGGCCGAGAAGTGGGCGGACCGCGCCGCGGTGCTGCCCTGGCTCGTCGAGCGGTACGTCAGCGGCGCCGAGGTGCACATCGACGGCTTCGTCCGCGCGGGCGAGGTCGGTTTTGTGAGTGTCGCGCGATATCTCACCAACCTCATCGAACTGCACGAAGGCGAGGCGCTGGTCGGCTCCGTGGCGGTCCGGCCCGGCGAGGAGCCCGGGCTGTACGCGCGCGCCGGGGATCTGGTCCGCACCTCGCTGTGCGCGCTCGGTCACACCGACGGCGTCTTCCACCTGGAAGCCTTCGAACAGGAGGGCGGCTCGCTGGTCTTCGGGGAGTGCGGCGGCCGGGTCGGCGGTGGACGCGTCGATCACATGGTGGAGCGGACGTTCGGCGTCGACCTCCACCAGCAGTGGGTGACCTCCGTGCTCCAGGTGCCCGCCGACCCCGTGCCGCAGACCTCGGAGACCGGCTCCTACGGCTGGGTGCACCTGTCGGCGCCCCCCGGCCGCGTCCTCTCCGTACCCGGGCGCGAGGAAGTCCTCGGCCGCGAGGGCGTGGTCGAGGTGGAGCTGCGGGCCAAGGCCGGGGACGTGGTGTCCGCGCGGCGCCCCGACTCCCGTACGCGCGCCGCCCGTGCCCTGGTGACCGGCCGCGACGTCGGTGAGGTACGGGACCGGATCGCCGCGCTGGAGAAGTGGTTCCGCGCCCGTGTCGAAGTGGAGCGTGGCGGTGACGGGGATTCCGTAGAGGGCGTCGCCTCAGTCGTCTCCTCGGGCGCCTCAGTCAGTTCAGTCGGCTCGGTCGGCTCTTAGGGGCGTTCTCGCGTTTGTTGTTTTTCGTCCGTGTCGTGCCTGCCGCGATTTTCCCTTCGTACGCCGTCGGCGGAGAAAGGCGAGGTTCAAGCCATGTACCAGGACGGACGGGCCGTGCCCGAGGAACGTCAGGCGGAGTTCTTCCGCCTCTTCGGTTTTCTTCCGCTTCCGGGATTCTTCGACGCCGGGGAAATGGCGACGATCGACGCCGAATACGCGTCGGGCCTGGAATCGGCGCAGCAGGTGTACGCGAAGGGAGCCTTCGGTGTACGGCTCCAGCTGACCTGGTCGAACATGCGGCCAGAGACGCCGTTCCTCGCCGACGCACTGGAGTACGACAAGCTCCTGGCCACCGCCGAGCGGCTGCTCGGGCCCGGTGCCGTGGGCGCCACGACCAACGGCAACGTCTACTCCGGCAACCAGACGGAGTGGCACGCGGACAAGGCCGTGCCCCACTTCCGCTCCGTCAAGTTCGTCACCTACCTGGATCCGGTCGCCGAGGACAGCGGCGCGCTGCGCGTGCTGCCCGGCTCGCACCGCAGCCCCTGGCACGAGGAGCTCCAGCCCATCGGGGCGAAGGCCAACCTCGACACCGCGGGCAACCCCGACGACGAGGTCGCCGCCGGGGCCCGCTTCCCGGTCGGTGACGTGCCCGCGTACATCTGCGACTCGCGGCCCGGTGACGTCTTCGCGTTCGACCTGCGGACCTGGCACGCCTCGTGGAACGGGTTCCCGAACCGGCGCATGGTCAGCTTCACCTACTTCGGCACGCCCCGCGACGACGTCGAGCGCGAGGCGCTCCGCAAGGTGGCCAAGCTGGTCGGCCAGGAGGGCATGTACCGCGAACTGCGGCGCCAGCGGGACTGGATGGACGAGGGCGTGAAGCCGAGCCGGATCCCGCAGCGCGAACGGCAGTACTCGGCGCAGTGGCTCGCGAACGCGGAGGGCAGCGCCACCCGCGCGCGGTGGATCGACGAGCTCCGCGACTGGGGGATGATCGCCCGCCCCGCGCCCCAAGCCGCCGCCTCCGAGTCCGCGCCCGCCCAAGCCGCCGCCTCCGAGCCCGCGCCCGCGTCCGTCCAGGCCGCCTCCGCCTCCACCACCGCGCCCTCCTGAGGCTCGCCCGCCCCGCCCCCACCGACCGACCGGCCCGGCTCCCCACGCACGGCGCCCGGATCGCACCCGAAGAAAGAAGGCACTCATGGACATGGTCACCGAACTCAAGAAGGCCCTCTCCGAAGCCGCCGAGGTCCCCGTCGAGTCCCTCAAGGACGACGTCGCGCTCGCCGAGCAGGGCATCTCCTCCTTCCAGGTGGTCACCGCGTACGTCTGGCTGGAGCGGGAGCTGGACATCTCCTTCCAGGGCGACCAGCTGCCGGACGCCTCCACCGCCACCATCGAGGAGGTCGCCAAGTCCATCGAGGCGATCCGTACGAGCCGCTGAGCCGGACGACGCCCAAAGCGGCGCCGGACGCCGTACGGCTGTTCTGCTTCCCGCACGCCGGGGGCTCCGCCTCGTTCTTCGCGCCGTGGCGGGAACCGCTGCTGCCGGACATCGACGTCTGCCCGGTGCTGCTGCCGGGCCGGGAGTCCCGGAGCGCGGAGCCCCCGCCCACCGAAGCGCGCGACGTCATCGAGGAGTTGGCGGGAGAACTCGCCCGCCGGGAGGATCTCGCGGAGCGGCCGTACGCCTTCTTCGGGCACAGCCTCGGCGCGGCGATCGCCTACGACGTGGCGTGCGCGCTGGAGGCGGCGGGCCGGCCGGGGCCCGGGGCGCTGATCGTCTCCGGGCGCCGCTCCCCCTACGCACCGCGCCGCGTCGTACGCAGCCACACGCTGGACGACGACGCGTTCGTGGCGTCGCTGGTGCGGCTCGGCGGGGTGCCGGCGGAGTTCCTGGGCCGCGGGGAGACGTACAAGTTCTTCCTGCCGCTGCTGCGCGCCGACTTCGCGCTGGACGAGAGCTACCGGCCGGGGTTCGCGCCGCCCGGTGTCCGCTGCCCCGTGCTCGCGGTCACCGGCGCGGACGACCCGCTCGCCACCCCGGGGGATCTCGCCGGGTGGCGTGAGACGACCCGCGGGGAGTTCTCCGCGCGGTCCTTTCCCGGCGGCCACTTCTACCTGCGCGCGGCCGCCGACGAGCTGCGCACCGCCGCCCCGGACGGACTCCTCGCCACGATCCGCGCCCTGCTCAGCCCGACGCCACCTCCCGCCGCCCGGCCAGATGACGCGCGGCCAGCCGCGCCGCAGGGCCCGTGAGCAGTCCGGTCGCCGCGAGGACCAGGCCGAGCACCCACCAGCCGCCCGGCGCGAGGTCCAGGCAGAGCCACGTCAGCAGGCCCGGGGTGACCGCCTGCGACGCGGACACCCCGAGGGAGAAGACACCCTGGTACTCGCCGTGGGCGTGTTCGGGCGCCAAGTGGTACGAGAGTTCGAACGATGCGGCGGCGTGCCACAGTTCGCCCAGGGTGAGCAGCGCCGTCAGGCCGAGCAGCGCCGCCGCCGCGGCCCACGGCGCGAGCTCCCCCGTGGCGGAGAACCCCACGCAGGCGGCGAGGAACGTGAATCCGGCGAGCCGCATGGTCCGGGTGCCCGCGCGGACGTCGACGACGCGCTGCCCGACGCGCACCTGGAGGAGCACCACGAGGAGGGTGTTGAGCAGCAGGGTGGCCGCGACCATGGCGCGCGGCGCGTTCGTCCGCTCCACCACCCACAGCGGCATCGCGACCATCAGCACGCCGTACTGGAGGGTCATCAGGCCGTTGAGGGCGGTGACGCCGAGGAAGGGGCGGTTGCGCAGCACCGACAGTTTCGACGCGCCCGGCGGCGCGGGCAGCGGGGCGTAGGCGGGCAGCCCGCGCACCAGCAGCGCGGCCACGAAGAACGTCGCGGTGTCGGCGATGATCACCGCCAGGTACGCCTCACGGGTGTCCACCTGCACGGCCACGCCCGCCAGGGCCGCGCCCAGGGCGATGGCGAGGTTCGCGGCGGCCCGTGAGTACGCGCGGAGCCTGAGCCGGTCCTCGCCGCCCGCCCGCGCCATCAGCACTCCGCGCAGGGCCCGTCCGCCCTGCATGCCGATGGCGGTGACCGTGGCCGCCACCGCGAGCAGCGGCACCGACCTGACCACCGTCAGGGAGAGCGTGGCGAGGCCCTCGCAGATCAGCAGGGCCGCCGTCAGGCCCCGGGGCCCGAAGCGGTCCGCGAGCTTGCCGACGACCATGCCGGACGGCAGGGCGATCAGTCCGGCGACCGACAGGGCGAGGCCGACCTGCGCGGCGGGCAGGCCCAGGCTGCGGGTCAGGTAGAGCAGTCCGGCGGTGAGGTAGAGGCCGGAGCCGAAGGAGTCGACGGCGATGAAGCCGACCAGGATGCGCTGCGGCCGGGTCGGCGGCAGCGCGAAGTACGCCTTCCACGATGCGAACCTGCTCGGCACGGTGTGTCCCTTCGGTGTCAGACCGCTGCGTGCAGGCTCTCCATGCGGGCCTCGATCTCGGCGCGGTCCGCGCCCTCCACGACGAAGCTCAGCCCCGCGTCCACCGACGACGACGCGGTGTCGGACCGGCGCGTGCCCTTGGCGAGGGCCACCCACGCGGGGGGCGCCGCCGCGTCGTACTCCAGCGGGGCCGCGGTCTCCAGGAGCCAGCCGGACTGCGGTCCGACGCGCTCCAGGTACGTCGTGCCGCGCAGCAGCCCGGCGCTGAGCAGACAGGCCGCCCAGGCCTGGTCGACGCCGTACGTGTGGCGCATGGACTCCTTGACCAGGGCGCCGCCGCCCCGGCAGGCGATCTCACCGGCGAGGAAGCGGCCGTCCGGGGTGCGGTACAGCTCCAGGTGCAGGATGTTGGGCCGGTGCGCCGCGCCGACCCGGGCGGTCAGCTCCTCGGCGTAGCGGCGCAGGAAGCGGTGGTCGGGGGAGTCGGCGTCGACCATGACGGAGCCGACGTTGTGCCGCGCGAACAGGTGCGGCGGGTGGAGGTAGCGCGAGGGCGACACGAGGATCGGGGCGCCGTCCCTGACCAGGATGTCCACGTGGTAGACGTCGCCCTCGACGAAGCGTTCGAGGATCAGCTGGGAGCGGTGCAGTTCGGTGAGCAGCTCGGGCCGCTCGGCGAGGCGTTCCACCGCCTCCGCGGGCGTGTCCAGGACCAGCACGCTCACCGAGCCCGAGCCGTCGCGCGGCTTCAGGACGACCGGCCCCCACTCCTCGCAGGCCGCCAGGACGTCCTCGCCGCTGCTCGGCGCGCGGTACTCCACGGCCGGCACCTCGGTGCCGTCGACGCGGATGCCGGCGAAGAGCTTCTTCATCAGCACCTTGTCGCGGTAGAGCACGGCCGCCGACGACGTGGTGCCCTCGATGCCGAAGAGCGTGCGGGCCTCGGCGGCCCTGAGCACGTCGGCCTCGGCATTGGAGAAGATCACGTCCGGTTTCCACTCGGCGCACACCTCGTGGATGCGGCGGGTGGTCGCGGGCGCGTGGTAGTCGTCGAGCACTTCGCGCCGCACACCGCGCGCCACGGAATCGTCGGGCCGTGCCGTACCGGCCCCGGTGATCATGCGGACCTCGACGTCCGGCGCGGCTTCCTGGAGCCAGGACTCGAACGGCGCGACGGAACTGGGCTGTTGCAGGACTAGGACGCGCATCTGGCAAATCCCCCGGCGAAGAACGATGGGCCGCTCGACGCGTGACCAACTGCCTCATATGCGCCGAAATACTCGGTCGGTGGACCGCGTGGGTCAGAGCGAGACTGAATGATCTTGCGGTTCTCGTCAATACCCCGAGGCCCAACGCCTCACCATGTGAGACGAATTGGTGAAGTGCATCAAGCGATGCGGACGGCGGGCGGGGCCTTGAATGGGAAGCATTGATCTCGCTCTTTCCGCGTGCCATTCTCCTGTCCGTGATGATTCCGGCCGCCTGTGCGGCTGCGCTGCTCTGCCTGATCGAGGGGAGCGAGGCCACGGCCCTGCTCTCCCGACGGCGGCCGCGGCCGTGGGGGCCGGTCTGTGCCGCGCTGGCCTCGGCCCTCGGCGTCCTCGTCGTGCTCGTCGTGCTGGTCTCCGTGTCCGCCGCGCTGCCACCGCGGGCCGTGCGGCTGGTGGCGGCGACGGCCGTCCTGCTGATCGGCCTCCAGTGGCTGGCCCGTGCGGTGCTGCGGCTGCTCGGCCCGCCGCGCCCGGACGAACGTACGGCGTTCGCGGTCGTCCTCGCCGCGGCCGTCGAGGCCGTCCTCGCGTGCGTCGCGCTGGCCGCCTCGGTGGACGCCTCCGTGCCGCTCTGGGCGGCGTGCGGGGTGGTGTCCGTCGCCCTCGCGGCGCTGGGCGGCCTTGCCGCGCGCCGTACGCTGCCCGATCCGCCGCAGCGCGTCCCCAAGGCCGTGCTCGCCCTCGCGCTGACCGCCACCGGGGCGGGCGTGGCGGGCCCGGCCGGCTGGTGGGCGACCGCCGCGGCGGCCACCGCCGTCACGCTCGCCGTGCTCTTCCTGCGGGGGTTGCCGTCCGCCCGCAAAGCCCCCGAAGCCCCCGAAGCCCCCGGAGGCCCCGAAGCCCCCGCAGGCCCCAAAGCCCCCGAAGCGGCCAAGGACGTCTCGGGCGTACGAGGGTTCCTGCTCGGTGACACCGCCGTCACCTGGCCCGCCGCCGCCGGTTTCACGGCACTCGCGGTCGTCGTGGCCGCGCCGTGGCGTCCGGTGCTGCTCGCGCTGCTGGTGGCCGTGGTGCTGCTCGCGGCGACCGGCAGGCGGACCCCGGGGCGGCCCTGACCTCCGGCACGGGAAGACGAGAACCCCCCGCTCACCGGCGCGGAACGTGCGCGTTCGCCCGCCCGCAGGAAAGGAAACGCGTCATGCCGCCAGGCCCCGCCGCACCACCCACAGAGACCGCCGCGCCCCGTGATGTGGTCCACGCCGTTCGCGCGTACGCCGCCGAAGAGCCGGACCGGCCCGCGGTCAAGGACGCCGGAACCTCGCTGTCGTACGCCCAACTGCTCGCCCGCGTCGAGACGTCGGCGGGTTACCTCGTCCGCGCGGGCGTCACGCCCGGTGACCGCGTGGGCATCCACCTGCCCAACTCCGCCGAGTACATCGTCGCCATCCTCGCCTGCATGACGGTGGGCGCGGTCTTCGTGCCCATCCCGTACGGCGACCCCGAGGAGCGCATCCGAGGGATCGCCGGGGACTGCGATGTCACCCTCACCGTCGTCCCCACCGGGCACGCGGTGTCGGAGGCCGCGCGGCGGGCGCTACGGCCGGTCGGTGTAGGGGAGTGGGCGGATGCCGAGGACACCGGGGACGTCGAGAACACCGAGGGCTACCGGGGCGATCGTGACGGCGAGGACATCGTGTACCTCGTCTACACCTCCGGCACCACCGGCAGGCCCAAGGGCGTCATGGTGCGCCGCGCCGGGCTGCGCAACTTCGTCGCAAACACGGTGGAGGTCTTCGAACTGACGCGTAAGACACGGGCGTTGTGCGTCTCGCCGTTCCACTTCGACGGCGCGTTCGGCAGCATCTTCTCCGTCCTCTCCGTCGGCGGCTCGCTCGTCGTGGCCGGGCACGGGCCGCTGCTGCCCGGCGACTTCTTCCGGCTCCTGCTGAGCGAGGGCATCACGCACACCTCGTTCTCCCCGAGCCTGCTGCGCCTGCTGACCTCGGGCCGCGACCTGCCGAGGCTCGCGGAGTCGCGGCTGCGCACCGTCGGCCTCGGCGGGGAGGACTGCACGCCGCAGCAGATAGCCAAGCTGCTCGAACACCGGCCGGGGCTGAGGGTGTTCAACCGGTACGGGCCCACCGAGACGACCGTCGTGGTCGCCACGCACCTGATCACCCGCGAGTGGTGCGCGTCCGGCCGCAAGATCCCGCTGGGCGCCCCGGACCACGGCGTCGGCTTCCACCTCGTGGACGCCGAGGGGAACCTCGTCACCGAGCCGGACACCCCCGGCGAGCTGTGCGTCAGCGGCGTACAGGTCATGGCCGGGTACTGGGGCGCCCCCGAGGTGACCCGGCAGGTGCTCCGCGACGACCTGGTGCCCGGCACCACCGTCTACCGCACCGGCGACCTGGTGCGGCGCACGCCGGACGGGCTCTACGTCTACCTCGACCGCGCCGACAACGTGGTGAAGCGCAACGGCAACCGCATCTCCATGACGGAGGTCACCGCCGCGCTGCTCGACGTGCCCGGCGTGGAGGACGCGGTGGCCCTCGTCGACCGGCCGGACGGCCGCACGCTGATCCGCGCCTTCGTCGTGGCACCCGGCCTGGACGCCGCGCCCGTACGCAAGGAACTGCTGCTGCGGGTGCCCGCCTACATGAGCCCGGACTCGCTCCACGTCGTCGCCGAGCTGCCCCGGCTCAGCGGCGGCAAGCCGGACGCCCGCCGCCTGCGCGCGCTCCTGTGAGGCGTCACTCCGTCTCCAGGACGAACTCGTCCATCAGACGGTCGATGAGCGCGGGCACCTCGGCCCGGTCCTGTGCCGCGAGGAAGACGCGGACCGCCGCCGTGCCCCGCCGGAAGTCGCCCACCACGTCGCCGGCCGAGACGAACGACTCGGCCTCGACGACCTGCGGCAGCGCCGTGAAGTCCGACGCGGCGCTGACCGCGGTGACCTTGCCGGAGCGCAGCGGCAGGTCGACGAGGACGACGGTGCGCGGGTCGGTGACGGGGGCGACGCGCGGCGCGCGGCCCGCGGAGGTGTCGGTGAAGGCCTGCCACAGGTCGACGCCGTGCTGGAGCCGCACGAGGTCGGTCACGCCGTCGCCGCCGGGCCGGCAGGCGATCTCGCCGATCAGCAACTGGTCGCCGCTGCCGATGACTTCGAGGTGCGTGACGCCCGAGTCGAGGCCCAGTGCCTCGGTGGCCCGGCGGTGCAGTTCCTGGATCCGGCCGTACTCGGGGGCGTCCGGGGAGAGCGCGATCGAACCGGCGACCGCGCCGAACTGCTCCTGGAGCGGCGGGACGAGGTAGTGCGAGACACCGGAGAAGAGGACCTTGCCCTCGTGGAGGACGCCGTCGCAGTGGTACTCGGTGCCGATCTCGATGAACCGCTCGACGATCAGCGGGAAGCCGGCCGACCGCAGGCCCGCCGCCTCCTCGGCGTCGGCGAGGGCGAGCGCCTGCTCGGGCGAGCCGACCACGAAGGTGTTCTGGCTGCCGCCGCCGAAGACCGGCTTGACGACGACGGGCCCGCCGCCCAGCTCCGCCTGGGCGCGCGGCAGTTCGGCGATCGTGGGCACCGAGACCCAGTCGGCCACGGGCAGCCCGGCCGCGCGCAGCGCCCGCTTCATCGCGTGCTTGTTGCTGAACCGCATCGCGGTGTCGAATCCGATGCCCGGCACCCCGAACCAGGTGCGGACCAGGCCGGCCACCGGGACGCTCCGCTCGGCCGGTCCGATGACGCAGTCGATGCCCCGCTTCTCGTACACCGTGCGCGCGGCCTCACGTACCTGGTCGAAATGGTAAAGAGTGTCCACTAGGTGTACATCAGCAATTCCTTCGTAACGGTGGGCGAACATCGGCATGGTAATGACCGAGACGGTGGCGAATTCGGAGAGCCGGGCCAACTCCCGAGGGGGATAGATCTTCGCCGCGTTGATCAGAACGGCGTGTGGGCGGGCGTCGGTCATTGTTTCCCCCTGTGGGAATGAGGCGGGCCTTCGGGCCTTCGGCCCTTGTGAGTGCGCCAGGCGGCGGGATCCGCATCGTTGATCGCGGTCGCCGCCTGCGCAAGACGTGGCCGGGAAGTCTCGGCATACGAGACGCCGCCGGAGTTGTGGCCAAACCTTTACAGCCCACCAACTTGTGTCCCGGCTAAGCGCCTTGCGGGTCAACCTTTCAGCGTGTCACTTCGTGAGACGCCGTGCACAAGGGGTTGATCTTCGTTCATCAGGCTGACATATTCACCTCGCGGCATGGATATGCGCTGGACGAATGGGGCGGGGAGTTCGGATGATCCTGACGGGCAGCGAGATCGCACGCGAACATGCCGCGGGCAGAATCACCATTAGTCCTTTTGAACCCTCGCAGGTGAACCCGAACAGCTATAACTTCCGGCTCGGCAAGCAACTGCGCGTGTACACCCGGATGCCGCTCGATCCCCGGTCCCCCAATGAGTACGAGGAACTGGAGATCCCGGACGAGGGCTACGTCCTGGAGCCCGGCCGCCTCTACCTCGCGCACACCGAGGAGGTCCTGGGCGGGCGCTGCTACGCGCCGACGTTCGCCGCCCGCTCCTCCGTCGCCCGGCTCGGCCTGTTCATCAACCTCTCCGCGAGCCTCGGCGACATCGGCTACGAGGGCCAGTGGACGCTCCAGCTCTACTCGATGAACCGGGTCCGTGTGTACCACGGCATGAACATCGGCCAGATGATGTGGTGGCGCCCGCAGGGAGACGTCCAGTTGTACGACGGCAAGTACCAGGGCTCGGTCGGGCCGCGCGCCAGCGACATCCACCGGGACTTCGAGAAGAATCTGGCCCGCCACCGCCTGCCCGGCCTGGAGATGACCCCGGACCCCACCCAGGTCGGCGCGAAGTTCGCGTCCCTGGCGACGGCCTCCGCGTCCTACCCGGTGCCGACCGCCTTCGCGATCCCCGCCCCCGAACTGGCCGCGGCGATCGACGCCGACTCCCGGGCCCGGCTCGGCGAGCTCTTCAGCGAACTGCGGGCCACCGTCGGCGCGTTCTTCACCGAGTCCATGGACCGCATCGGCGAGATCGTCGCGCACACCCACCTGCCCCAGGAGACCGAGCGGCTGATCACCGAGCGGCTCAAGGACCTGTTCGGGGACAGCCTGGCGGGCCGCACGTTCGCCGTACGCTCCTCGGGCCTCGACGAGGACACCGCCGAAGGCAGCCTGGCCGGCGTCCACCAGAGCCTGCTCGGCGTCGAGGGCGTGGCGGGGGTCATCGCCGCCGTCGAGGAGTGCCGGCGCTCCTACTACGCGCCGCCCGCCGTCGCCGCCCGCGTGCGCGCCGGGGACTTCGACCCGCTGCCCCGCTTCGCCGTCTTCGTCCAGGAGATGGTCGACCCACGTCTGGCCGGCGTGGCCTTCACCGGCCTGGACGGCGACGGGCGGGACGTCACCGTCGAGTACGTCGAGGGCCTGGCCGAGGAGTTGGTGTCCGGCACCGCCGAACCGCTGCGCGCCTCCAGCGACCCCCGCGTCCTCGCCGGGCTGCCCGACGAGCACCGCGACGCGCTGACCGACGTCGTCCGCCTCGCCCGCGCGCTGCGCGCCGAGCGCGGCCACGACGTGGACGTGGAATGGGCCGTCGACGCCTCGGGCGTACGCGTCCTCCAGGTGCGTCCGGTCACCGCCCGGCGGACCGTCGCCGCCACCACGCCCGCCGGTGAACTGTGGACGGCCCGCCTGTACTTCGACGAACTTCCCACCGGGGCCCGGCTGCACGACGTGGAGGAGGTCTACGCCGGCTACACCGCCAAGCGCGGCCCGGCCCACCGTCTCGCCGCCGCCCACGGGGTGCCGGTCGGCGCGGGCTGGGTGGTCGGCTTCTCGCCCCGGGCGCTGCGCGGCCCCGAGGTCGCCGCGCGCCTGGCCGCGACGCTCGCCGAGGGGCACAGCGCCGAGTGCGTCCTGGACTTCGGCGACACGCTGCGCCAGATCGTCGTTCCCAAGGACCAGGTGGTGGCCCGGCTCCTGGACGTGACCGGCGGCGGCTCCGCCGGGAGCGGCGAACACACCGTGCTCATACGGGACTTCGTCCGGGGTCAGCTCGGCGTCATCTCCCGGTCGGCGGGCGACGGACTGGTCGTCGAGTACACACCGGACGGGCTGCTCGCCCTCAACCGCGGCACCGCCGGCGCCCAGGCGGTCGTCGTCGACGCGGACGGCGCCGTCACCGCCCCCCACGACGCCGAGCCGGTGGTGCGCCACCTCGACACCGTGCGGCGGCTGACCGCCGCCATGCAGGAGAAGTACGGCGACGTCACCCTGGAGTGGGTGCTCGACGACGGTGCCCTGCTCTTCGTCGACTACTCCGTGCTCGGCAGCGACAGCGTCGTCGTGGGCGCCGCGGGCGCGTCCATCTCACCCGGCGGCGCGAGCGGCCCGCTGCTCACCCTCGACGACGACGAGATGCTCGCGCGCCTCTCGGTCGGCCCCGCGGTGAGCATCGACAAATCCCGTGACGTCTCCGAGTACGAGGGGCTGTCCCGTCTCATCGACAAGGTCTCGGCGCTGCCGGAACCGCCGGTGATCCGGGTCGCCCGCCCCTACGCCGTGCTGTCCGTGCTGCTCGACCGCGCCGCCGGGTTCGTCTTCGACCAGGGCTCCGCCCTGTGCCACCTCGCCATCCTGCTGCGCGAGGCGGGGGTGCCCGCCGTGGCGGCCGCGGGCCTCGGCGCGTTCCCCGACGGGGCGCAGGCCGTCATCGCCGACGGCTCCGTCACCGTCGCCTCGGTCGCAAGGAGCAAGCATGTCTGAGAACCCCACGGCCACCGGGGACGGCGAGGCGGCCTGGATCGCCGTCGGCGGCATCCACCTCCTCAACGGCACGGCCCCGCCGCGCGAGCGCGAGCCGATCGCGCTGGTGCGGGTCCCGGCCGTCGAGACCGTCCGCCCGAGCAACACCGTCGTCGTGCACTGGGACCGCGTCGGCCACTGCGAGGCCCTCGCCCCCGTCACCGGACGCACCGCCCGGCTCACCGGCGCCGCGCTCTTCCCCGACGCCGTCGCCTGCCCCGACCTGGCCGCGCTCGCACCGGACAGCGCCTCCGCGCTCGTCCCGCTCGCCTACGTCAGCGGTTCGCCCGAGGCCGGCTACCACGTCTACACCCAGGTGCGCTTCCTCGCCGAGGACGCCTGCTTCGTCCGCGTCACCCCCGAGCCGGTCGGCGCGGGCCCCGTCGACGCGCTCGGCTGGCTCGCCCCCGGGCTCGACGCCCACGCCGAACACGCGCTGTTCCTCAACAACCACCAGCGCTACTACCGCAAGTGCTTCCCCGGCCAGGAGCTGGAGTACAAGTACACGCTCGCCCCCGCCCCGGACATCTGGGCGCTCACCGTGGAGCTGAACCGGCGCATCCAGGCGGGCGGCCTCACCGGCTTCGTCCCCGAGTACCGCGACGAGTTCCAGGCCTGGGACTACGCCAACCACCTCTTCGAGGTGACCGGCCCCGAGGCCGAACGCGGCTACGTGTCGTTCATCCCCACCACCGACGGCAAGCAGCTCATGAAGCGCAAGTGGTACGCCGAGGACTCCTTCTCCCGGCGGGAGGAGCACACGTACGGACTCACCGTCGAACCCGCCGAGTACGGGCAGTACATCCGCTCCGAACTGGGCGTCGAGATCCGTCCGTTGCCGCCCTTCCGGCGCGTGCGCTACGACGTCAACTTCGAGTCCGTGCGCACCGGCCACGTCTACGGCATCTTCTTCGACCACTGCTCGCTCTACGGCGCCCGTGACGTGGTGCTCTCCCAGTGCGAGCTGGAGTACCTGCGCACCCGCAGCCCGCTGGAGCCCGACGAGGCGGCGGCCCTGGAGGAGATCGAGACGCTCGCCCAGTGGCTGGAGGGATACCTGACCGAGCACGGCCTGCCCGCCGAGCGCTCCTTCTACTCCAAGCGCACCTTCCTCCAGGACGCGGTGGCCGCGCGGCCCGAGCTGGCCGGGCTGGCGGAACCATGCTGACGGGCGGGGCCCGCGGCGCGCTGATCGACCTCGACGGCACCGTCCACGCGCGCGGCGCGCTGCTGCCGGGCGCCGCCGGGGCCATCGACGAGCTGCGCGCGCAAGGCGTCCGGCTGCGCTTTTTGACCAACACCGACTCCAAGACGCCGGAGACCATCCGCGCCGAGCTGGCCGCACTCGGCCTGCGCGTGGCCGCCTCGGAGCTGTTCACCCCGGTCGCGGCGGCGGAGCTGCTGCTCGCCGCCGAGGACGCCGATCCCTTCCTCGTGGTCGGCGAGGAGGTCGGGCCCGTGCTCGCGAAGTTCGTGCGCGGCGGCCCGCCCACCCATGTCGTGGTGGGCGACTGCCGGGACGTCCTGGACTACCCGCTGCTCGACGCGGCCTTCCGCGCGCTGCGCGCCGGCGCCGGACTGATCGCGCTCCAGCGCGGCCGGTACTTCAAGCGGGCTGACGGCGACCACCTCGACACGGGCGCGGTCGTGGCGGCCCTGGAGTACGCGGCGGGCACCCCCGCGCGCCTGGTGGGCAAGCCGTCCACCGACTTCTTCGCGCTCGCGCTGCGCTCGGCCGGCTGCGAGGCCGCCCAGTGCGTCGTGGTCGGCGACGACGCCACCACCGACATCGCGGGCGGCCTCGCCATCGGCGCGCGCACCGTGCAGGTGCGCACGGGCAAGTACGCCGACCAGCGCGCCGCCGGGGAGGGCCCGCGGGCCCACGACGTGATCGACGGCATCGCGGACCTGCCCGCGCTGCTGGCGGCCGCCGGACCGCTCCCGCAGGGGGCGAGTTGACCGTCTACTGGCTGGTCTGGGACGCCGCCGCGCACTGGATCGTGGACCGCCTGGACGCGGAGGGCGAGCTGCCCCACGTACGGAGGCTGCGGAGCCGCGGCGTGTGGGCCGCGGCCCGGCCGCCCGCGCCCAACTGCCAGACACCGCCGTCGCTCGCCACCCTGTTCACCGGCGTCTGGCCGCAGGAGCACGGCGTCACCGGCTTCCGGGTGCCGAGCCCCAGCGGCCCGGGCGACTCCGTGTCCGGCTTCGCCCGCTCGGCGTGCCTGCGGCCCGCGGTGTGGGAGACGGCGGGCCGCGCCGGGCTGCGCACCGCGGCCGTGCACGCGCCGTGGATCGCGGACACCGTCACCGCCGGGGGCGAGCCGCCCGCCTGGCTGGACGGGGCGATCGAGGCCTTCAGCACCCGCCTGGCCCGGCACGGCACGTACGAGGTGGGCGCGGCACCGCTGACCTTCGCCGTGGCGCACCACACGCTCACGGCGGCCGCCGACGCCACCGGGATCCGGGTGCGCGGCGCCCACGACGAGACGTACGTCGAGGACGACTGGACGGCGCTGACCCTGGGCGACGGCGTCGGCATCTGGCTGCGGCAGGCCCGCGCGGGCGGGCGGCGGCTGCTGCTGCACACCGGTGCGTGGGTGCCGCGGACCGTCGGGCACGATTCGGTACTCCTCGCGGAGCTGGGCGCGGCCCCGCTCTTCGCCGGGGAGGGGCTCGGCTCGTGCTATCGCAGCGGGATGTTCGGGCCGCGACTCATCGACGGCGGCGACGGCGGCGACGGCACCGCCGAGGAGCTGTTCCTGTCGTCGGTGGACCGCGTCGGCCGGGGCTTCGAGGCCACCGTGGCCCGCGTCCTCGCGCACCACCGCAGTGACCTCGTGGTGATGTACCTGCCGTCCACCGACGACGTCGGGCACGAACTGCTCGGCTGGTGCGACGCGCGCAGCGACGCCCACCGCCCCGACGTGGCGCCCGAGGTGTGGCGGCACATCGCCCGCTGCTACCGGCACGCCGACGCGGTGCTCGGTCGCGTCCTGGACCGGGCGGGGCCGGGGGACACCGTCGTCCTCGGCGCCGACCACGGCATGGCGGGCACGGCCTGGACGCTCCACCCCGATCAGCTGCTGCTCGACGCGGGCCTGGCCGTCAGCGACGGCGCGGGCCGTGTCGACCCGGCCCGCTCGGCCGCCTACTACCACCCCGTGAACAACGGCTCGGTGTGGATCAACGGCAGGGCGGGGTACGGAGGTTCGGCCTCGCCGGACGAGATACGCGACCTCGCCCTGCGGGTGGGGGAGCTGTTCGCCCCGGTGCGCGCGCCGGGCACGGGACGGCCCCTGGTCCACGAGGTACGGCCGTCGCCGGACGGCCGCGTCGTCGACCTGCTGCTGGACGCGGACTGCCTTCCCTCGGCCTCGCTCGACCGCGCGGGGCGGCCGGTGAGCCCCGCGGCCAAGCCCGGCGCCCACATCACCAACGCGGGCGACGACCGCCTGCACGCCGTGTTCGCGGCGGCGGGCCCGGGCCTCGCGCGCGGCGAGGACCTGGGCGTGATCGACAACACCTGGCCGGCCGAGCTGGTTCTCGAGCACCTGACGGCCTCCCTTCCCGACCGGACTGCGAGACGCGTATGAACCTCCAACTCCACTTCATCGGCACCACCGTCGAGTTCCGGGTCGACGCCGCCGCGCGGCAGGCCTTCGAACCGGTCCGCCGGTTCTTCCGCCATCTGCTCACCGACGGCCCGCGCCGCGAGCCCACCTACCGGATATCCGTGCGCCCCCTGGAGTCCGTGCGCGAGGCGCCCGAGGGCGAGCCCGTCGTCGTACGGCGCAGCAGCGCCCCGGAGTTCACGTTCGACGCGCTGCTCTCGCGCCGCGGCGACCGGCTGGTCTACCGCAACGACAAGACGGTCCTGAACGTCCCCGTGGACGCGGCCGCCGACCGCGACTTCGAGATCGCGATCTGCGAGGCCTCCGCCATCCAGATCATCGACTTCGTCCGCGACCTGGTCATCAGGACCGAGGAGACGGCGGGCACCGTCGTCCTGCACGCCTCCGCCGTACGCCGCGACGGCGAGGTCTACGCCGTCGCGGGCCCCAAGGGCGCGGGCAAGACGACGACGCTGCTCTCGGTCCTCGAACACGGCGGCTGGGACTACTTCTCGGGCGACAAGCTGTTCTGCCGGCCCGACGGCGACGGCGGCGTCACGGTCCACGCCTGGCGCGACTACCCCTACGTCGGCGTCGGCACCCTGCGCCGCCACCCGGAGCTCGCCCGCAAGGTCGAGGACGGCGCCGACCCGGCGCTCGGCGAGCGCGCCGACCGCCACAAGGTGCTCCTCGACCCGGACGCCTTCGAGTCGTGGATCGGCGCCGAGTTCGACCCGGCGCCGCACCGCCTCGCCGGCATCCTGCTGCCGCGCGTCGTGCCCGGCGAACCGCTGCGGGTGAGCACGGTGACCGAGCCGGGGGCCCGCTGGTCCGCCCTCAACACCATCGTCGACCGCTCCGTCGACACCACGTTCTTCGGCTGGCAGCACTACCTCGTGCCGGACTACCGGGAGTTCTACGCGACCCTCTCCGCCCTGCGGCCGCTCCTGCCGGGACTGCGCATGATCCGCCTCACCGGGACGCTCGACGTCGACCTGGACGCCGTGCTGAAGGACGCCTCGTGAGCGCGGCCGGCGCCGCCGGGGCGCTGCGCGTCGCCGTGATCGGGCTCTCCGGATCCGGGAAGTCCACCTGCGCGGGGATCGTCAGGGAGTGGGCCGCCGAACGCGGCCTCACCGTCACCCGCGTCCCCCTCGCGCGGCCCCTGTACGCCATGCAGGAACGGTTCTACGAGGCCGCGGGCGTCCCCCTGCGCGAGGGCGCCCAGGACCAGGTGCTCCTGGAGGCGATCGCCACCCAGCTGCGCCGCATCAACCCGCGCTGCCTCGTCGACGACTTCCTCGCCCGCGCCGACGCCGCCGCGCGGGACGGCGCCGACGTACTGATCAACGACGACCTGCGCGACCCGCACACCGACGCGCCCGCGCTGCGCGCCGAGGGCTTCCGCGTGGTGCGCGTCAGCTGTGACGAGGCGGTGCGGCAGGTCCGCCTGAAGCGGCGCGGCGACCTCTCGCGCGCCGACGGGTCCACCTCGGCCATCGACCGGATCGAACCGGACGCCGTCCTCGACAACAGCGCAGATGATCTGTCCGCCTACCGCGCCGCCGTGCGGGACCTGATGGGGAGTTGGCTGTGATCCTGACCGGAGCCGAGATAGCCCGCGCCGTCGCGGCGGGGGAGATCCACATCGACGACTTCAGTCCGGCCCGCCTGGAGCCCAACAGCTACGGCTTCCGCCTCGCGCCGGAGATCCTCTGCTACGAAGAGGCCGAACTCGACAGCTTCGAGCAGCCGAAGGCCACCCAGCTCACCATGGGCCCCGAGGGCCTCGTCCTGGAGCCGGGCCGCTTCTACCTCGGCGGCACCAAGGAGGCCATGGGCAGCCCGCACTACGCGGCGACCCTCTACGCCTGCCGTTCGGTGTCGACGCTCGGCATGTGGATCCAGTTCTCCGCGCCGCTCGGCCACAGCGGGGCGATCTTCCCCTGGACGCTGGAGATCAGCGTCGCCAACCCGCTGCGGGTCTATCCCGGCATGACCGTCGGCAAGCTGTCCTTCTGGTCCATGCAGGGCGAGCCCTACCAGTACGTCGGCAAGTACTCCGGGTCGACCTCGGCGGTCGCCTCCCGGCTCAGCGAGGACACGGCGCCCACCGGGCTCCAGGTCGGGACGGCTGCCTGACATGGCCGAGGCCGTGCGGGGCAGCCGCCTCCTCGACAAGGACCTGCTGCGGGAGCTGTCCCGGCGCCGGCCGCTGCGCGCCGCGCTCGCCGTCGCCCGGCAGTGGGCCGTGATGGCCGCGGCCGGAGCGGGCGCGGTGTGGTGGGGGCAGTGGTACGGCTACGTCATCGCCGTCGTGGTGATCGCCACCCGCCAGCACGCGCTCGCCGTCCTCATGCACGACGGGGCGCACCGCTCCCTGTTCGCGAACCGCAGGGTCAACGACCTGGTCAGCGATCTCCTGCTGGCCTTCCCGCTGTTCATCAGCACGAGCCTGTACCGGCGCCACCACCTCGACCACCACCGCTACCTGAACACCGAGCGCGACCCGGACCTCGACACCGAGGCGCTCGCGCACACCTCCAAGGACTGGGTGCGGCTGTTCGCCGGGGACGTCACGGGCGTCAACCTCCTCAAGACCGTCGACACGCTCGACCAGTTCTCCCTGCTGCCCGTGTTGCGCGGCGACCGGACGGTGACCCGCGCCATGGGGCGCGGCCGCCGCAACCTGTTCCTCGGCTACCTCCTCGTCCTCGCCGCCGTGCTGACCCTCACCGGGGGCTGGCTCACGTACCTGCTGCTGTGGGTCCTGCCCTCGCTGACGGCGCTCAGCATGATCCTGCGGCTGCGGGCCGCCGCCGAGCATGTCGGCTGCGACCCGGACGGCGGCGTGGGCGGCACCAGGACGGTCCTCGCCAACCCGGTGGAACGGCTCCTCTTCTCGCCCTGCCGCATCAACTACCACCTGGCGCACCACCTCTATCCGAGCGTGCCGTTCTACAACCTCGGCCTGCTGCACCGCCGGCTCATGGAGCACCGGGACGTCCGCGAGCGCGCCCACGTCTCCCGCTCCTATCTCTTCGGCAGGTCCGGCGTGCTGAGCCACATCGCGCAGGCCCGCCGGGACCGCGCCGCCGCCTGAGCCACGACCGCTTCCCACCACGAGGAACCCATGCCGAACCCGACACTTCCGCCCGGCGCCCCCGAGCAGCTCGCCACCGCCCGGCTGCGCAACGTCGACACCTTCCTGGCCGGCCGCGGCCTCGACCGCGAGGGCCTCGACGCGCTGATGCGCGCGAAGACGGGGCAGGCGCGGCACCTGCTGCTCACCAGCTCGCCCGTGCACGGCATCGCCAACTCCACCAGCGACATCGACTTCATCCGCGTCGAGGACCACGCCGTCGAGGGCGCGCGGATGGCCACCCAGCTCTTCGAGCAGGGCCAGCACCTGGAGGCCGTCTCCTACGGCCCCGACGAGGTCGCCGCCGCCCTCGCCGACCTGTCCGCCGCGGCCGCGCTCGACCCCGTCGGCGCCACCGAGGCCCACCGCGGCTGGGACAAGGGGCACGAGCTGCGCCGCAAGTACCTGGAGCGGCTCGTCAACGGCGTCGCCCTGGACGGCACGTCGCCCTACCTGGAGCACCTGCCTGCCCTGGCCCGCGTATGGAAGTGGTCCTCGCTGCACACCGCCGTCCGGCACGTCTTCCACCTGCGGCTCGCCGAGGCCACGGGCGAGACGCGCGGCAGCGCCGGCTACGCCTTCGGGGCCCTGCTGCACCTGGCCGACGCCGCCCTGTCCCACGCGGGCGACGTCTACTCCAACCGCAAGTGGTACCTGCTGCGCTGGCAGCGGTTCCTGGACAGCGGCGCGGCCGACGGCACGCCCCTCGCACAGCTCGCCGAACGCTTCGCCGCGCTCGACCGGCTGCTTCGCGCCGCACTGCGCGGCGAGGCGGCGGGGCCGCTGGCCCCCGAGTTCGGGGCGGTGCTCGAAGAGGTCTTCGCGATCGCGGGGGAGGGCCACGCGCCCGCCCTGCGCCTCGAACCCGCCGCCGACGCCACGCAGCTGCCGTTCCTGCCCGGCGCGGCCATGCTCGTCGGCCGCACCGCGCAGTTCCTCACCGGGGAGCTGCCCAAGGGCCCGGTCGCCGTCACCCGCGACACCGCGCCGCCCGGCGAGGCCGCCGACGTCCTGAGCGCCTCCCGCTCCGGCGCGCTGCGCCTGCTGCCCGCCTGAACCGCACCACGGTTTCCCTCGCCGAACCGGCGGAACGAACAGGAGAATCATGCAGTCGTCCCACGAGACCGCGGATCCGCTGAGCCGCGTACGCCTCTTCCCCTCGGCGCGCTCCGGACGCGGGCTGCCCGCCGCGCGCGCGGTCGAGGCCTGGGCCACCGCCGCCTGGCTGCTCGCCGTCGAGGGGCGCGCCTACCTGGAGGACCTGGAGGGCGGCACGGACCAGCCGCAGCTGCGGCGCGTGGTCCGCGTCAAGCTGCTCGAACTGCTCCTGGACATCGACACCAGGCTCTCGGGGGCCGTGCCCGTCGCCGAGGAGCACCAGCTCGCGCTGGCCCTGGAGTACGGGCTGCACGACCTCGCCGACCTCGAAGGGCCGTCCCTGATCGAGGTGTTCGCGCTCGCCGACGACGCCGATCACGCCGACGCCGACGCCGCCGCCCCGGGCGACGGTGAGGTGACGCGGCTGTGGGAGCGCCTGTGCGCCGAGTTCCCCGGTGAACTGCCCGACCCGCTCCAGGCCTCGGGCCAGCGGGAGATCCTGCGCGCCCTGCGGAACTGGTCGAAGCTGTGCACGGCGGCCGGCACCGACGCGGCGTTCCTCGAACCCTTCCTCAAGGACGCGTGACCACCGTGGCCGCACCGGGGTTCGTCGACCGCTACGCCGCCACGTTCGGGCGGAACAAGGCGCTGCTGCTGCGCATGTCGGGCCTGACGGCGGGCGAGGCGCGGGCCGAGGGCGCCTGGATCACCGACGACCGCGGCCGGCGCTGGCTCGACTTCGGGTCGTTCGGCGTCCACCTCATCGGCCACCGCCACCCCGAGGTGACCGCGGCGGCCCAGGAGCAGCTCGGCCGCATGGGCCTGTCCGGCAAGATCCTCGGCAACTCCGCGGCGACCGCCTGCGCCGAGGCGCTGATCGCCGCGACGCCCGCCGGCCTCGACCGGGTGTCGTTCGCCAACACCGGTTCCGAAGCGGTGGAGATGGCGATGAAGATGGCGGCGCTCGCCACCGGCCGCGCCGAGTTCGTCGCCCTGCGCGGCTCCTACCACGGCAAGACCGCGGGCGCCCTGCACCTGTCCGACTCGATGGCGGGCCGTTCCCCGCTGCCGCTGGCCGCGCCCGTGCACTTCGTGGAGCCGGGCGACGAGCACGGCGTGCGGGCGCTGCTCGGCACCGGGCGCGTGGCGGCCGTCTTCGCGGAGCCGGTGCGGGGCGAGGGCGGGATCCGGCCGGTGGACCCCGCCTACCTGGCGTTCCTGCGCGAGGAGACCGAACGCACCGGGACGCTGCTCGCCCTCGACGAGATCCAGACAGGGCTCGGGCGCTGCGGGTACCTGTGGCGCTCGGCCGGTGACGTACGGCCGGACCTGCTGCTCGTGGGCAAGGTCCTCGGCGGCGGCCTGCTGCCGCTGGCCGCCGTCGTCCACGCGTCGGGCCGGATCAAGGAGTCCTGCGCCGACCCCGTCGTGCTCGCCTCGTCCTTCGCGGGCGGCGCGCTCGCCGGCGCGGTCGGCCGCGCCGTCATCGACGTGGTGTCGCGGGAGGCGTTCCTGTCGGGCGTACGGGAGAGGGCGGCGCACGCCCGCTCCCTGCTGGCGGAGCGGTTCGCGGCGGACCCGAAGATCGCGGCGGTCCGCGGTGAGGGCCTGATGATCGGGCTTGAGGCGGCGGACGAGTCCATCGCGGGCCACGTGGTCCTGGAGGCCGCCAAACGCGGCGTCCTGATCAGCTTCTGCCTCAGCAATCCGCGCGTCCTGCGCGTCTACCCGACCGCGGGGATCGACAAGTCCGACCTGGAGGACGGCATCGGCCGCCTCGCCGAGGCCCTGGCCGCGTCCCCGGCAACCACCTAGAAAGGCCCTGTCATGCCCACCGTACGCACCTCCGTGGACATCCCCGGAGTCGGCATCGACCACGTGTGGAACGTCGTCTGCGACTTCGAGAAGCACCCGGAGTACATGGCGGACGTCCTGGAGATCCGCTACCTCGAACGCGACGCGGCGACCGCGCTCAGCTCCTGGCGCGTCCTGCTCAACGGCAGCGAGCTCACCTGGGACGAGAAGGACTACTTCCACCCGCCGCACCGCATCGACTTCGACCAGACCGAGGGCGACCTGGAGGTCTTCCGCGGCTCCTGGACGCTCCAGGAGACCGAGGAGGGCGTCAACGTCGTCCTGGAGATCGAGTTCGACCTCGGCATACCCTCGCTGGCCGCGGTCCTCGACCCGGTCGGCATCCAGGCCATCCACAGCAACTCGCGCAGCATGCTCACCGCCATCAGCGAGCGCCGGCCCGAACCGGCCGCCGGATGACCGCCGACCGCGTCCTCGTCACCGGCGCGGGCGGCGCCGTCGGCAGCGCGTTCCTGGCCCGGCTCGCCGAGCGCGCCCCCGCGGCCGGACTCGTCGGCGTCTTCAGCGGCGAGGCCAGCCGCGACGCCTACCTGGAGCGGGCCCCGCGCGCGGTCACCGACGTGCTGCGCCCCGTGGTGTGCGACCTCACCGACGAGGACGCGACGCTCGCGCTCACCGGCACGCTCGGCCGCGGCCGCCGCACGGTCCTGGTGCACGCGGCGGCCAACGTCAGCTGGTCGGCGAGCCCCGAGGCGGCCCGCCTGGGCAACGTCGCCGTCACCCGCAACACGGCCCGTCTGGCCCGCGCCCTCGGCGACACCCGCTTCCTGCTCCTGTCGTCCGCGTACACGGCGGTCGACGACTGGGAGTACCGCAACACGTACGAGGAGTCCAAGGCCGAGGCCGAGCGGCTGCTGAAGCGGGACTTCGCGGACCTCGATCCGTCGGTGTTCTCGTGCAGCCTCGTCGTCGGGCACAGCGCCACCGGCGCGATCTCCCGCTTCCACGGCATCTATCCGCTGCTCGGACTCGTCGAGCGGTACGAGCCGCCGTTCCTGCCCGGCGACCGGGACGGCCTGATCGACATCGTCCCGGTCGACTGGGTGGCGTCGGAACTGTGCGCCATGACCGAGGCCCTGCTGGCCGGCGGGCCCGCGCGGGACGTGGTCGCCTCGGCGGGCGAGGCCGCGCCGCGCCTGAGCGACCTGGTCTCCGCCGTCGTCACGGTCCTCAACCGGGCCCGCCGCGAGGAGGGCCGCCCCGAACTCGCCGACGTACCCCTCGTGCCCTACCGGCGCTGGGACTTCCTGCGCCGCTCGGTCGACGCCTGGAAGGTCACCGAGATCCGGCTGCCCAACCGGCAGTTCCTGGACCGGCTGATCGGCATCTACCGCCCCTACTTCGAGAACGCCCGCGTACGCCTGCCCGAGAACACCACCTGCCCGGCTCCCCACTGGAGCGGCTACGTGGACGGCGTCGTCGAGTACTGGCGGACCGCCAACGTACGGCGTCCGCCGCGGGTCGCCTCCGCCTCGTGAGCAGCGCCCGCACCGCAAGCAGAGAGGGAAGAGATGGCCCCTGAGAGCACCGTGCCCGTCCCGCCCGGCGAACTGGAGCGCCGCCGCGCCACGTTCGCCAGGATCCGCGCCGAGCGCGACGCGGCCATGGCCTACCTGCGCGCCAAGTTCCCCGAGGAGAAGGAGTACCTGGACCGGGCCCGCGACGAGGTCCGCGACGTCACGGTCGTCCTCGGCAGCCCGCGCGGCGGCACCAGCGTCTTCAAGCAGGTACTCGGCGAGCTGCGCGGCGCCCTCGCGCTGCCGGGCGAACACCGCCTGCTGTTCACCCTGCTCGGCCTGAACCACCCCGACCACGGCGGATCGGACGAGGGCGTGGAGAGCGGCGTGCTCGACGCCGGGCAGCGCACGTTCCTGCTGCGCAACCTGTTCTTCGAGTGCCGCGGCGCGGACATCCCCGAGCCGACCCCGCTGGAGTGGGAGCGCTACGCCTGGGACTGGGCGCTGCGGCTGCGCGTCCAGTGGCCCGACACCGTCGACGCCCCGCTGGAGGAGCTGGTGGCGGTGGTCAGGGACAGCGTGCTCGGCGAACGCCGCGGCCCCGAGCCCGCGTTCGACGTCCTGCGCGGCCTGCGCGCCCACGGCCTGCCGGTCGACCCCTACCGCTACGACCTCGACGAGGCCCTGGTCCGCGAGGCGTTCCCCGACGTGCCCGTGCCCAAGGGGCCGCCGGGCGGCGCCATCGTGGAGATCTCGCCGTTCCTCGCCCTGCGCCCGCAGCGCCGCCCCCGGCTCGGCGAGGACGGCCGGGTCCTGGTGATCAAGGCGTCCAGCGACGCCTACCGCATCCCGCTCCTCCACCATCTGTTCGACGGCTGGAACCTGCGGGAGCTGCACCTCACCCGCAACCCGCTGGCCTCCGTCAACGGCCTCATCGACGGCTGGGAGCACCGCTCCTTCTGGCAGCACGACCTGTCGTCGTACGGCACCGCCGCCGGGCTCCGCGCGGACTGGAACTTCGACCTGTGCGAGGGCTGGCAGGACCTGGTCCACGGCCCGCTGGCCGAGCTGTGCGCCCGCCAGTGGTCCGACCCGCACCGCCGCATCCTGCGCCACACCACGGACCCGCTCCGAGTGCGCTTCGAGGACTTCCAGGCCGGCGGCGCCACCCGCAGGAGCCTCGTCGAGACGGCCGCGCGGGGCATGGGGCTGCGCCTGGACGCCGACCGGTGGGGCGCCGTGGACGAGCCGCGCCGGGTCAACGCCACCTCGGCCCCGGCCGGCGCCCGCTGGCGCCGCGAGCGCCCCGAGCTGGGCCGCCTGCTCGACATCCCCGAGGTCGCCGAGGTCTGCGGACTGATCGGTTACGACGTACGCGACTGGGAGCGCTGGCCCTAGGGGCGCCACGGACCGGACAGCAGCGAACAGGTGAAAGGACTCAAGTGACCATGGTGACCGCCCAGCAGGCCGACTTCTTCCGGCTCTTCGGCTTCCTGCCGCTCCCCGGACTCTTCGACGCCGACGAACTCGCCGTGATCGAGAAGGAGTACGCCGTCGGCCACGCCGAGGCGTCGAAGGTCTACTCGGCCGCGCTCGGCGTACGCGGCCAGATGAGCTGGTCGAACATGCGCGACCAGACGCCGTTCCTCGCCGGCGCCCTGGAGACGGAGAAGCTGCGCACGGCCGCCGAGGCGCTGCTCGGCCCCGGGGCGGTCGGCGTGATGTCCAACGGGAACGTCTTCTCCGGCAACCTCACCGAGTGGCACGCGGACACCAGCGTCCCCGGCTTCCGCTCCCTGAAGTTCGTCGCCTACCTCGACCCGGTGGACGCCGACAGCGGCGCCCTGCGCGTGCTGCCCGGCTCGCACAAGGACCCCTGGCACGACGAGCTGCTCGCCATCAGCGTGAAGGAGAGGCTGAACACCGCGGGCAACCCGGAGAGCGAGGAGAGCGACCGGACCGGCTTCCCGGTGGACGCCGTGCCCGCCCGCGTCTGCACGTCGAGACCCGGCGACGTCTACGCCTTCGACCTGCGGACCTGGCACGCCTCGCTCAACGGCTTCCCGAACCGCCGGATGTGCAGCTTCACCTACTTCGGCGCCCCGCACGACGAGGCGCAGAGCGCGGCGGTGCGCTCCGTCGCCAAGCAGTTCGGCAGGGAGGCGCAGTTCCGCGAGCTGCGCAGGCAGCGGGACTGGATCGCCGCGGGCGCGCGGCCCAGCGGCATCCCGCGCCGCGAGAGCCAGTACTCGCCGGGCTGGCTCGCGGGCGCCGAGGGCAATGAGCACCGCGCCCGCTGGATCGAGCAGCTGCGCGCGTGGGGGATGGCACCCGCGGCCTGAGCGCGCCGGGGCCGGGCCGCCGCGCCGCCCGCCCGGCGCTCCCACCACCATGAACGGAGACCACTGATGTTCGCCTCGCTGACCGCGCGGCTGACCGCCATCGGCCGGCACTACCGGCTGCCCGACGAGCGCCCGCACCGGGTCCTCGTCGGCTTCATCCTGGTCAACACCTTCGGCCAGGGCATGTACCTCACCGCGGGGCTGCTCTATCTGACCCGCAGCGTGGGGTTCTCGGCCGGCGAGGTGGGGCTCGCGCTGACCGTCGCCGGGGTGGTGGCGCTGCCCTCGAACGTCCTCATCGGCAGGCTCTCCGACCGCACGGGGCCGCGCGGCCTCGCCATGCTGCTGCTCGCCGTCGAGGGCGTCGCCATGCTCGCGCTCGCCGTGGTCGCCACCCTGCCCTGGCTGCTGGTCGTCGCCACGGTCGGGGCGGTGGGCCTCCAGGGCAGCCGGACGCTGCGCGCGGTGCTGATCGGCCGGGCCGGGGGCGCTTCGCGGGTGCGGCTGCGCTCGTACATGCGGGCCGCCTCCAACCTGGCCATGGCGCTGGGCGCCGCGGCGGGCGGCGTGGCGCTCCAGCTCGACAGCCGGCCGGCCTACCTCGGCGTGGTGGTCTTCAACGCCGTCACGTTCTTCGTCGCGGCGGCCGTGCTGACCCTGCTGCCCGACTATCCGCCGGTGCCGGTGGAGGCGTCGAGGGCGAAGCTGCCGGTGCTGCGCAACCGCCCCTTCATGGCGGTGACCGCCCTCAACGCCGTGATGACGCTCCAGTACTCGGTGCTCACCGTGGCGCTGCCGCTGTGGATCTCCGAGCGGACCGAGGCGCCACGGGCCATGGTGTCGGCCGTGCTGGTGGTCAACACCGTGCTGGTCGTCCTGCTCCAGGTGCGGGTGGGGCAGCGGGTCGCCGACGCGCGCAGCTCGGCCCGGGCGATGCGGGGGGCCGGGGCGGTCTTCATGGTGACCTGCGCGGTGTTCGCGACGACCGGCCACCTGTCGCCGCTGTGGGCCTCGGTGGTCCTGGTCCTCATGATGGTGCTGCACACCTTCGGCGAGCTGTGGCACGCGGCGGCCGGGTTCGAGCTGGCGTACCACCTGGCGCCCGAGCACGCCCAGGGCGAGTACCAGGGCATGTTCTCCTTCGGCGTCAGCGGTGCCATGGCCGTGGCGCCCGGCCTGCTGACGCTGCTGTGCATCCAGTGGGCGCCGCAGGGCTGGCTCGTGCTCGGCGGGCTGCTGCTGGCCGCCGGCCTGCTGACCGGCCCCGCCACGCGCGCGGCGGTGCGCCACGCGGAAGGCGCGGAACGTGCGGAAGACGGACCCGGCGGCGAGCGGGCTACGGCCGGGCCGCCGCCGGGCCCCGGCCCGAGCCCGTCCGCAGCGCCTCCACCCCCGCCCGTGCCTCCACGTCCTCGGCGGGGATGAGGGCCAGCGCCCGGTCACACAGCGCCGCCACGGAGTCCGCGGCTTCGGAGTCCGCCGCCTCGGAGTCCTGCCCCGCGTCCGCGCCCGCGCCCGCAAGGAACCGCTGCTGCTGAAGGGCCTGGGCCAGGGCCTTGCAGGTGTAGCCGAGGCCCGGCCCGGCACGCAGCTCGGCGGCTTCACGCAGATAGCGCTCGGCGGTCCGCAGGGCGTCCCCCGGTGCGGGCAGCCCGGCCAGGGAGTCCCGCGGGCCGAGGCTGAGCCAGAGCCGGTGCTCCTCCGCCCACAGCTCCCCGGCGCGGGAGAAGGGGTCCAGGTGCAGGGTGCCGAGCCGGTAGAGCACCTGCCCGGCGAGCTCGTCGTCACCGAGGGCGCGGGCGGCGTCGAGGGCCGCACGCCCGGCGCGGACCCCGGAGGCGAACAGCTCGCCGTCGGGCCGGTGGATCACGCAGAGGTGCACCAGCTCCGTCCAGGCGGACCGGCAGCGGGCCACCTCGCCCGGCGCGGCGGTCTCCGGCAGGGCCTCGGCCGCCGCGGCGAGCAGCCTGCCGAGCAGCAGGGCCCGCTCCCACAGGTCCTCCTGGCGCGCCAGCCACTCCGCGGTCCGGAACCAGTTCACCAGCTCGGCGGCACCGAGGGCCCCGGAAGCGGCCAGCGCGGCGGCCGCGCGCTCGCCGTCCGCAGGGGCGGTACGCCCCTCCGCGACGTCCAGGGCGAGCTGTTCGAGAGGGTGCACGGTGACCTCCGTCGCACGCGGTTGACCGATGAACGCTGCATGTTAATGTAACAGTCTGCATGTTTATCGATCCAGTGACTGTGACCGTCGATGCTGGTCAGACTTCGGAGGTAGTGCCGTGACGATTTCGGGCCTCAAGGGGCGCAGCCTGCTGTCCCTGCGCGAGTTCAGCGGCGACGAGATCCGCGAGCTCCTCGGCAAGGCGGCCGACCTCAAGGAGCGCACCGCCCTGGGGGAGAACGTCCCCGCCCTGGCCGGCAAGAACATCGCCCTGATCTTCCTGAAGCCGTCCTGCCGTACGCGCGTCTCCTTCGTCGTCGCCTCGACGCAGTCCGGCGCGCACCCGGAGATCTTCAACCGCGAGGACATCCGCTTCGGCATCAAGGAGTCCGTCCGGGACATCGCGCGCGTCTTCGGCCGCGTCTTCGACGGCGTCATGTTCCGCGGCTTCGAGCACGCCACGGTCGCCGAGTTCGCCCAGTACGCAGGCGTCCCCGTGTGGAACGGCCTGTGCGACAGCTACCACCCCACCCAGGTCCTCGCCGACCTCCTCACCCTGCGGGAGAACTTCGGCGACCTGGAGGGCCTGCCGCTGACGTACGTCGGTGACGGCCGCAACAACATGGCCGTCACCCTCGCCATCGCCGCCGCCAAGCTCGGCCTCGACCTGCGCATCCTCGCGCCCGCGCCGCTCCAGCCCGCCCCCGAGGTGATCGAGGAGCTGCTCGCCGGGCGCGAGTCGGAGCAGGCCCGGGTGCTGGTCACTCACTCGCCCGAGGAGGCGCTGCGCGGCTCGGCCTGCGTCTACGGCGACGTCTGGGTCTCCATGGGCGAGGAGGACCAGACGCGGGAGCGCATCGACCTGCTGCGCGATCTGAAGGTGACGAGCGACCTCATGGCCCTGACCGGCCGCGAGGACAGCATCTACCTGCACTGCCTGCCGGCCTTCCATCTCCTGGACACGGAGACCGCGATCGCGAACCCCGACATCTGCGAGGTGGACGACGACGTCTTCGAGGGGGAGCAGAGCCGGGTCTTCGACCAGTCGGAGAACCGCATGCACACCGCCAAGGCCCTGATGCAGCTCACCATCGCGGGCTGACCGTGACAGCGAAGCGCCCCCCTGGCCGGCCAGGGGGGCGCTTCGCTGTCACGGTGACGTCCGGCTCAGCCCTGCCAGCTGTGCGGGGCGTGGAAGTCGTCGCGGCGCCAGGCCGTCGTGGTCGCCGGGGCGCCGGTGGCCGCCCTGGGCGGAGCGGTGGCGAGGGAGAGCAGGAGCACCGTGACGGCCGCCAGCTCGGCGTCGGTGACCTCGCCCTTCTCGATGCGGATGTCGGCTGCGCTGTCGGCCGCGGGCATGGGACCTCCGGTCGTGTGGGGCGTACGGGGGGCCTTACTGCGGGGGGTTGCCGTGTTTGCGGGCGGGGCGGTCGGCGTGCTTGTTGGCGAGCATCGCGAGGGAGTTGATGAGCACCTCGCGGGTCTCTGCGGGGTCGATGACGTCGTCCACCAGGCCGCGTTCGGCGGCGTAGTAGGGGTGCATCAGCTCGGCCTTGTACTCCTTGACCATGCGGGCGCGCATGGCCTCGGGGTCCTCGGCGGCGGCGATCTGCCGGCGGAAGATCACGTTGGCCGCGCCCTCGGCGCCCATCACCGCGATCTCGTTCGTCGGCCAGGCGTAGGTCAGGTCGGCGCCGATGGACTGGGAGTCCATGACGATGTAGGCGCCGCCGTAGGCCTTGCGCAGGATGAGCGAGATGCGGGGCACGGTGGCGTTGCAGTACGCGTAGAGCAGTTTGGCGCCGTGGCGGATGATGCCGCCGTGCTCCTGGTCGACGCCGGGCAGGAAGCCCGGCACGTCAAGCAGCGTCACGATCGGGATATTGAAAGCGTCGCACATCTGGACGAAACGTGCGGCCTTTTCCGACGCCTCGATGTCCAGCACACCGGCGAGCGACTGCGGCTGGTTGGCGACGATCCCGACGACCTTGCCGTCCAGGCGGGCCAGCGCGCAGATGATGTTGCGCGCCCACCGCTCGTGGACCTCCAGGAAGTCACCGTCGTCGACGAGCTCCTCGATGACGCGGTGCATGTCGTAGGGGCGGTTGCCGTCCACGGGGACCAGGTCGAGCAGCACGTCCCCCGAGCGGTCCGGCGGGTCCTCGGACTCGTGCGCCGGGGGGTTCTCCCGGTTGTTGGACGGCAGCATCGACAGCAGATAGCGCACTTCTTCGAGGCAGGTCTCCTCGTCGTCGTACGCGAAGTGCGCGACGCCCGACGTCCCGGCGTGCACGTCCGCGCCGCCGAGGCCGTTCTGGGTGATCTCCTCACCCGTCACCGCGCGGACCACGTCCGGCCCCGTGATGAACATCTGTGAGGTCTCGCGCACCATGAACACGAAGTCGGTGAGGGCGGGCGAGTACGCCGCGCCGCCCGCGCACGGGCCGAGCATCACGCTGATCTGCGGGATGACACCGGAGGCCTTGGTGTTGCGCTGGAAGATGCCGCCGTAGCCCGCGAGCGCCGTGACGCCCTCCTGGATACGGGCGCCCGCGCCGTCGTTGAGGGAGACGAGCGGGGCGCCCGCGGCGAGAGCCATGTCCATGATCTTGTGGATCTTCGTGGCGTGCGCCTCGCCGAGCGCGCCGCCGAAGATGCGGAAGTCGTGCGCGTAGACGAAGACCGTGCGGCCCTCGACCGTGCCCCAGCCGGTGACCACACCGTCCGTGTACGGCCGCTTCGCCTCCAGGCCGAAACCGGTCGCCCGGTGCCGGCGCAAGGGTTCGACTTCGCGGAACGAACCCTCGTCCAGGAGCAGTTCGATCCGCTCCCGCACGGTGAGCTTGCCCTTGGCCTTCTGAGCGGCGGTGGCCGGTTCGCCGGGTCCTGCGTGCACCCGCTCCCTGATGGCCGCCAGCTCCGCGACGTGCAGTCTCATCTCTCCCCTTACCGGTCGCCGTCACCGGGGACGTCGCGTGTGGTCAGTTGGTGAGCTTGCGCAGGCCGTTGATCTGGAGCACGGCGAACGCGCCCACCACGAGGGCCTGCATCGGGATCCACACCGTGCCGATCGTGTTGGGGTCGAACCAGCCGAACAGCGCGGTGGCGATGCTGGCGACGGCCCACAGCAGATTGGCCTCGATGACGAGCTTGGTGGCGGCCGCGGACGGCACCTGCTGGGCGGCGAGGACGCCGACGAGCACGCCGTAGACGGTGAGGAAGACGCCGATGCCGCGCAGGAGGCCGGCGTCCATGTCGAGCAGGTCGCCGACGGGACCCGCGGCGATCAGGTAGATCAGGCCGTTGCCGGCCGTCACGGCGGCGTCAAGGCCGAGGAAGAGACGCAGCGGGCGCGCGGCGGACGAGTTCGTGGCCGCGGTTCCAAGCGTTGCGGAGGTCTGGCTCGTGGTCATGAAATCTCCTGGTGGATACGGTGGTCGGGGTTCATGCGCGCCGCGCGGGGCGCGTACGAGGGAGCCGCGCGGAGGGCGGGCGCCCGCTGTTTCCGTACCGATGGTGGCAACCGGCGCTGACCGGGCGCTGACGCCTGTCCGCCGGGGAGGTCGAGCGGCTATGCGGTGGCCGCGGGTGCGCGGCGTCACCGGCTCAGGCGGGTTGGAGCAGCGTGGCGCGGGCGCCGGTGCCGGCCAGGGCCGGGTCGTGCGCGAGGATCGCGTGCTCGACGTGGCGCAGCGCGGGGGACGGGTCGATGCCGAGCTCGTCCGAGAGGTGCCGGCGCATGTTGCGGTAGACGTTGAGGGCGTCGGCCTGGCGGCCGGAGCGGTAGAGGGCGACCATCAGCTGCTCGCAGAAGCGTTCCCTCAGCGGGTGGTTGCTGTGCGCCTCATGGAGTTCGGCGAGCATCGCCGCGTGGTGGCCGAGGCGCAGCTCCGCCTCGAAGCGCAGCTCCATGGCGCGCATGCGGTATTCCTCGTAACGGGCGCAGGCCAGCTGGCAGATGGTGCCGCCGGGAAAGTCACCGAATACGGGGCCGCGCCACATGGCGAGCGCCTGACCGAGCAGTTGGGCCGTGGCGGCGGCGTCCGCGGGGCCCGCGGCCTCGGCCTGCCGGACGGCCTTGGTGAATTCCGCGGCGTCGAATTCGCCCTCGTGAATGGTGAGCCGGTATCCGGAAGGGTGGATCGTCACCCGGGAAACCGAGAGGTCGGGCTCCAGGCTCTTCAGTTTGCGACGGAGCCGGCTGATGTGCGCCTGCAGAGCATTTGCCTGCTTGTCCGGGACGGAATCGCCCCACATTTCCTCGACGAGGCTCTCGCCCGAGATTGGGCGGCCCTCGCTGACGAGCAGTGTCTGGATGAGGTTGCGCTGAAGATCTCCCGAGATCTCCGCGAACCCTAATGCGGTGCGGATCTGCAGTGCTCCGAGAATCGAAAAGCTCAGCATGCCGTTTCCCCCTTGGCTTTCGTTGCTGCAACGTCGGGGCGGTTCACCTTCCGGGTCGCCAGGGCCATCGGTGCTGCGGTGTGGGGGACCGCGGGTGGAGGTCGGCGTGGCGATCTCTGGGTGTCCCCGACCGGGGGAGTCAGCGGGCGCACCCACTGGTTCCCTTCCAGCGAAGACCCTCTCACGGTATCATTCCTTTGGGAAGGTATTTTTTTGAACGAGCGGTGCCGGACCGTTGAGGACGGCCCTGACCTGCTGATTCTTCCCGGAAAAGAGAGACACGCCGTCGGACGCAGGCCCGCCCCGGCGGGCCGAACCGCTCTCGCGGGGCGCCGGGGCGGTCGCTTCACCGGGGCGGGGGAGGCCCGGCGAAGTGGATGTGGAAGTCGTAGTTCCGCTGGCGGAGAGGGCAGGATTCGAACCTGCGTGGGCCGCGAGCGACCCGACCTTGGACTGAAGCCCGAGATCCCCGATAAACCACTCCGGGCACCTCTCCTGGTGGTGCGGGCACGATGGTGCGTGCCTGCGGAGAGGGCAGGATTCGAACCTGCGTGGGCCGCGGACGACCCGACCTTGGACTGAAGCCCGAGATCCCCGATAAACCACTCCGGGCACCTCTCCTGGTGGTGCGGGCACGATGGTGCGTGCCTGCGGAGAGGGCAGGATTCGAACCTGCGTGGGCCGCGGACGACCCGACCTTGGACTGAAGCCCGAGATCCCCGATAAACCACTCCGGGCACCTCTCCGTGTTCCCGGCCCGGTCTCCCGTGCCGTTCACGAGAACAACATTGCCAGGCCCTTCTGACAGTTCGCTGACGCCACCCTGACATGCACTTCCACGCCCGCCCCGTGAGCTATCCGCCCTTCCCATCAAAGGGGCGGCGGTGCTCTACTCTCATCGACCGCAACGGCTTTTCGAAAGGGATACGGATCATGACCGTGACCGTAGTGGAAAATCCGATTCTCAAGGCTGTGAGCAGCTATACGCGGGCCGAGAACCCCAGCGCGTTCCTCGCGCTCAACAGCGGCAACAGCACCTACACCAGGCCCGGTTCGGACGGCGTCGTCGTCTACCGCAGGACCGGCCGGTTCGCCGTCCAGTTCGGCGGGCCCTTCGCCGCCCCCGAGGAGTACGACACCCTCCTCGACGGCTTCCGGGACCACGTGAAGGAGCAGGGGCTCACGCACGTCGGCGTCCAGCTCCAGCGCGACGACGCCGAGCGGTACGCGCGCCGCGGCTTCACCGTCAACCAGATCGGCGCCTCCTGGGCCGTGAGCCTCGCGGAGTTCACCCTGCGCGGCACCCGCTTCATGCAGCTGCGCAACAAGATCTCCCGCGCCTACCGCAACGGCCTCCAGATCCAGGAGGTCAAGGCCGACGCCTGGCAGGACGCGCTGGAGACCATCGACGGCGCCTGGCTGTCCAGCAAGGGCGCCGCCCGCCCCCTGGAGTTCCTGGTCGGCGAGATCGGCGGCGAGGCCCAGGAGCACCGGCGGCTGTTCGTCGGCACGATCAACGACGCCCCGGTGGCGTACATCTCGTACTCTCCGGTCTTCGGCGGCCGCGCCGGCTGGATGCACGACCTGAGCCGGCGCGTGCCGGACGGGTCGCCGGGCCTGATGGAGGCCATCAACGCGCACGCCATCGAGGTGTTCCGCGGCGAGGGCGTCCCGTGGCTGCACTTCGGCTTCACGCCCTTCACCGGCCTGGACGCGGCGCACGAACTGGACGGCCACAGCCCGGCGTTCCAGTGGCTGATGCACGCCCTGTGGGCCGAGGGCGCCGCGCTCTACCCGGCCCAGACGCAGCTCTCGTACAAGCACAAGTGGGCGCCCGACGCGGTCATCCCGGAGTACGTCGCCTTCGACGGCCCCGCGTCACTGGCCTCCTTCGCGCACATCTTCCGCGCGTGCAACGCCTTCTGACGGCCGGTCAGTGCCGGTCCCGGCCCGTAAGCCGTAATCGACCCACAGGAGTGGACGACGATGAGTGACACCGAGAAGACCGAAGCCCTCCAGCACGCCATGGTGGAACAGCTCATGGCTGTCATCGCCGCCCCCGACGACGAGGACGTCGCCCGCGCCGCGGACACCGTGGTCCGCGACCTTGACGCCCTGCTGCGGGCCGAGCCCACCCCCGCGGCCTGAGCGCGCGCGACGTGGCGCGCGGCCGTGCCGAGCAGCACCGATCAGCTCAGCATCAGCGCCACATCAGCGCCTCACGGAACGCTGCACACACGTTCGCCCGGCGTCCGTCCGGTGGGATACCCGACGCCGGGCGGGCGCCGCCGCCCGGTTCGGGCACTTCTTCCGAGGAGAGCTTCGTATGCAGCGTCCAGACGTCCAGGGGACCGGTGTCGCCGTCGTCCCGCAGCACCCCGCTGTCCCGCAGCACGCCGCCGCCCCGCAGCGCACCGGGGCATCCGCCACGTTCTCCGAGCTCCTCAAACGCGTCAAGGCGGAGGGGCTGCTCGACCTCGACCCGCGGTACTACATAGGGCGCCTCGCCCGGAACACCACGCTGCTGGTCGCCGGGCTCACCGCGTTCTTCCTGGTCGGCGACTCGTGGTGGCAGCTCGTCGTGGCGGTGTGGATGGGCCTCTGCGGCGGCCAGTCCTCGTTCATGTGGCACGACGCGGGCCACAAGGCGATGTTCCGCGACAAGCGGGCCGCGTCCGCCGTCGGCTACTTCCACGCCAACTTCGTCAACGGGGTCAGCTTCGGCTGGTGGGTCAACCACCACAACCGCCACCACAGCAACCCCAACCACCTGGACATGGACCCGGACATCGGCCGGCGCACCGCGATCTTCGACATCAAGCAGTACGCGACCCGCACCCGCCGGCAGCGCTTCATCGTGCGCTACCAGAGCGTGCTCTTCTTCGTGCTGCTCGTCCTCGAGTCGTTCAAGATGCACAAGACGGCCGTGAAGTCGATCAGCCAGGGCCTCACCAAGCGCCCCGTCCTGGAGTCCACGCTGCTCCTCGCGCGCGCCGCCATTTATCTGACCTGCGTCTTCACCGTCCTCTCGCCGGTCCTCGCGGTCGCCTTCATCCTCGTCCAGCAGGCCACGCTCGGCGTCTACTTCGGCATGATCTTCGCCCCGAACCACAAGGGCATGGACGTCCGTGACGGTGACGAGGAGACCCTGGACTGGCTGGAGCGGCAGGTCCTCACCTCCCGCAACATCCGCCCGTCGTGGTTCATCGACTTCCTGTACGGCGGTCTCAACTACCAGGTCGAGCACCACCTGTTCCCGGCCATGCCGCAGAAGAACCTGGGCCGCGCCCGGGAGCTGACCCGCGAGTACTGCGCCGAGCGTGGCGTGCCGTACCACGAGGTCGGCTTCTGGGCCTCCTACCGCGAGGTGGCCTCCTACCTGCACGAGGTCAGCGCGCCGGTGCGCCGGGGTGAGGTCGACGCGCACATCGAACGGGCCGCCTGATGGTCGACACGGTCACCAGACCGGCGGCCGGCGGCACGGCCGCCGGGCCCGCCGCCCCTGCCACCGCGGCTTCCATCGGTGCCAGGCTCGACCGGATGCCGATCACCCCGACGCACCGCAGCGTCACCGCGGTCATCGGCGTCGGGCTGCTCTTCGACACGTTCGAGAACAACCTCTCCGGCACCATCGCCAAGGTCCTCCAGGACGACTTCGCGTTCGGCGCCACCCAGCTCAAGCTGGTGCTCGCCTCCGCCTTCATCGGCCAGTTCATCGGCTCGCTCGTGCTCGGCAAGGTCGCCGACCGGTACGGGCGGCGCCGGGCGTTCCTGATCAACCTCGCGATCTACTCGGGGTTCTCGCTGCTCGGGGCCTTCTCGCCGAACGCGGCCTGGCTGATCGTGACCCGCTTCTTCGCCGGCGTCGGCATCGGGGCCGAACAGTCGCTCTCCGACTGCTACCTGTCCGACGTACTGCCCGCCAAGAAGCGCGGCAGGTTCATCGCCTGGGCCTACACCCTCGCCTTCTGCGGGGTGCCCGCCGTGGGCGTCGCCGCGCTGTGGCTCGTCCCGCTGACCCCGCTCGGCATCGACGGCTGGCGCTGGCTCTTCGTGATCGGGGCGCTCGGCTCGGCCGTGGTGTGGGTGCTGCGCAGGCGGCTGATCGAGTCACCGCGCTGGCTGGCCACGGTCGGCCGCGAGGACGAGGCGGACGCGCTGGTCTCCCGCATGGAGGCCGAGGTCGTCCCCGGCGGGGCGGCTCCGGCGCCCACCGCGACCCCGGAGCCCGCCGCCGAGCCCGCCACGGCGAAGAAGACCATCCCCGCGACGGAGACCGCCTCCGCGACGGAGACCGCCTCCGCGACGGAGACCGCCCCCGCCACCCGGCTGCGCGACATCTTCCAGCCCCACCTGCGCCGCCGCACCGTCATGCTCTGGATCTTCTGCTCGCTGTCGACGGTCGGCTACTACGGCTTCGGCACGCTGGCGCCGCAGATCCTGGCCGCCAAGGGGTACGGGATCGTCGCCGGGATCGGCTTCACCGCGGTCTGCTTCCTCGGCTACCCCGTCGGCTCCGCGCTCACGGTGCCGATCATCGACCGCTTCGACCGCAAGAAACTGGTGGCCGCCTCGGCCGCCTCGATGGTCGTCGCGGGGCTCGGCTTCTCCTTCGCGGGCACACCGGCGCTCATCATGGTGTTCGGCTTCGTCTACACCGTGTGCAGCAACATCTTCTCCAACGTCAGCCACGTCTATCTCGCCGAGCAGTACCCGACCGCCATCCGCGCGGCCGCGTCCGGCGCCGCGTACTCGCTGTCCAAACTCAGCGCCGCGGCCCTGCCGTTCGTGCTGCTGCCGGTCCTCCAGTCGTACGGTCCCGGCGCGTTGTTCGGCGTCATCGCCGCCGTGATGGCCGCGCTCGCCACGACGGTCCTCTCGCTGGGGGAGCGCACCACCGGCGCCTCGGTCGACCGCGCGCCCACCGACTGACCCCACCGTCCCGCCGACCTGATGAGGAACGCCTCATGGCCTATGTCATCGCTCAGCCCTGCGCCGACGTGAAGGACATGTCCTGCGTCGACGAATGCCCCGTGGACTGCATCTACGAGGGCGGCCGCGCCCTGTACATCCACCCCGAGGAATGCGTGGACTGCGGCGCCTGCGAGCCCGTCTGTCCCGTGGAGGCCATCTACTTCGAGGACGACGTGCCCGCCGGGTGGGGCGACCACCGCGGCTCCAACGCCGCCTTCTTCGCCGCGCTCGGCTCGCCCGGCGGCGCCGCCACGCTCGGGGCGCAGCCGCACGACTCCGCCCTGGTCGCGTCGCTGCCGCAGGCGGTGGCGTCATGAGCGGGCTGCTCGCGGGCAAGCGCGTCCTGGTGACGGGCGTCCTCACCGAGGCGTCCATCGCCTTCCACGCGGCGCGCGTCGCCCAACTGGAGGGCGCCGAGGTGGTGCTGACCGGCTTCGGGCGGCTCTCCCTCATCGAGCGCACCGCCGCCCTGCTGCCGAAGCCGGCCCCGGTCGTGGAGCTGGACGTCACCGACCCGGCGCACCTGGACGGCCTCGCCGACCGCCTCCGCGAGCATGTCGGTGACGCGGGCGGCCTCGACGGCGTCGTGCACTCCATCGCCTACGGCCCGCCCGGCGCCTTCCACTTCCTCGACGGCGCCTGGGAGGACGTGTCGACCGCCGTGCACGTCTCCGCGTACTCCCTGAAGTCCCTGACCACCGCCTGCCTGCCGCTGATGGAACCGCGCGGCGGCTCGGTGGTGGGCGTCACCTTCGACGCCACCGTGGCCTGGCCGAAGTACGACTGGATGGGCGTCGCGAAGGCGGCCCTGGAGTCCACCAGCCGCTACCTCGCCCGCGACCTCGGCCCCCGCGGCGTCCGCTGCAACCTCGTCGCCGCCGGCCCGTTGCGCTCTATGGCCGCCAAGTCCATCCCGGGCTTCTCCGAGCTGGCCGACGACTGGCACACCCGCGCCCCGGCCGGCTGGGACCTCACCGACCCGGAGCCCGCGGCTCGCGGCATCGTCGCGCTGCTCTCGGACTTCTTCCCCCGCACGACGGGCGAGATCGTCCACGTCGACGGCGGCGCCCACATGATGGGCGCGTGACCCGGCGCCCGCGAGGCCACAGCGGTGGGGGAGTTCAGGTGATCACCTGAACTCCCCCACTTTACGTGCCGTTGAAGGACCCGATCGGTCACTCGGTCGTGCCGTCGGGCAGGATGCGGCGGAATCCCGCGTACGAGATGAGCGCCTCGGGCAGCTCCACCGAACCGTCCGGCCGGACGCCCTGCTCCAGCAGCGCGGCCACCGTCCGGCCGATGGGCAGCGCCGAGCCGTTGAGGGTCGCCGCGGGCTCCTTGCGGCCGTCCGCGGTGCGGTGCCGGATGCCGGCGCGGCGGGCCTGGAAGGTGCCGCAGTCGGAGACCGAGGAGATCTCGCGGTAGGCGCCGCTGCCCGGCAGCCACACCTCGATGTCGTACGTCATCCGGGCCGAGAACCCGAGGTCGCCCGCGGGCAGCAGCACGATCCGGTAGGAGAGTTCGAGGCGCCGCAGGCACTCCTCGGCGTGGCCCAGCATGAGTTCCAGCTGCGCCTGGGCGTCCTCGGGGGCGCAGACGCGGACCAGCTCCACCTTCTCGAACTGGTGCAGCCGCAGGATGCCCCGGGTGTCCCTGCCGTATGCCCCGGCCTCCGCGCGGAAGCACGGCGTGCGCGACGTGAACGCGTACGGCAGCTCGCGGGCGTCCAGCGTCGCCTGCGCGAGCAGGTTGGTCAGCGGGACCTCGGCGGTGGGGATCAGGAACAGCTCACGGTCGCCGACCTGCGTGGCGAACAGGTCCTCCGCGAACTTGGGGAGCTGGCCGGTGCCCGTCATGGTGTCGCGGTTGACGAGGAACGGCACCGAGTGCTCGGTGTAGCCGTGCTCGGCGGTGTGCAGATCGAGGAAGAAGTCGGCGAGCGCCCGCTCCAGGCGGGCCCCGGGCCCCCGGCTCACGGTGAAGCGGGCGCCGGACAGCCGCGCCGCCGCCTTGCCGTCGAAGATGCCGAGCCGCTCCCCGATGTCGGCGTGGTGCCGGTCGCCGGCCGCCGCGCACGGGGGCGGGCCGCCGCGGCGCACCTCCACCGCCTCCTTCTCGGAGTCGCCGTCCGGCACGGTGTCGAGGGGGATGTTGGGGATGGCCAGGACCAGGTCGGCGAGGCGCCTGCCCGCCTCCTTGGCGGCGGCCTCGGCCCGCTGGACCTCGGCGCGCAGCGCGCGGGCCGCCTCCTTCTCCTCCTCGGTGGGCGGTCCGGCCCTGCGTTCGCGGGTGGCGCGGTTCATCTCGGTGCGCAGCCGGGTCACCTCGGCCTGGGCGTCGGCCCGGCCGCGGTGGGCCGCCTCCAGCGCGGCCACGTCGAGGTCGTGGCGGCGGCGGGCGAGGCGGCGCACCGCGTCGGGCCCGGACGCGATCAGTTCGCGCGGATCGTGCATGGCTTCTCCTGGGGTCTGCGGTGCGTGGCGGGGGAGATGCGCCGAGCCGCCCCCCTGGCGGAGGGGCGGCTGCGGCTCCTGCCGGGGCAGGGCGGGGGAGACGGGCGGGGCTGGGAGCGGGTCCGCTCCGGTGTTCACGCCGGGGCGAGGGCCAGGACGGTGTTCTGGCCGCCGAACCCGCAGGAATTGCTGAGCGCCAGGTCGATGGGCATGGAGGTCGCCGAGTACGCCAGCTTGATGTCGACCTCCGCGCCCGGCATGACCAGGTTGGCGATGGGCGGCACCAGTTCGTGCTCGATGCTCAGCAGCGTGAACGCCGCCTCCACCGCGCCCGCCGCGCCGAGCAGATGCCCGGTCACGCCCTTGGTCGAGGTGACCAGCGGATCCCCCTGGAGGGTCCGTTTGATCATCCGTGCCTCGGCGACGTCGTTGAGCGGCGTCGAGGTGCCGTGGGCGTTCACATGCTGTACGTCGTCCGGATCCGCGCCGGCGTCGGCGAGGGCCGCGCGGACCGCCGCCTCCACCCCGGCGCCGTCCGGATGCGGCGACGTCATGTGATGGGCGTCCGCGGTGGCGCCGTAGCCGATGATCCGGCCGTGCTGGTGCGCACCGCGGGCCCGGGCGTCCTCGACGCGTTCCATGACGAGGATCCCGGCGCCCTCGCCCGCGACGAAGCCGTCCCGCTCCGCGTCGAAGGGACGCGAGGCGAGCGTCGGGTCGTCCTCGCGCTTGGACAGGGCGCCCATCTGCGCGAACCCGGCCATCACCAGCGGCGTGATCATGGCCTCGCTGCCGCCCGCGAGGACGACGTCGCAGCGGCCGAGCGCCAGCAGGTCCCGGGCCGTGCCGATGGCCGTCGCCCCGGAGGCGCAGGCGGTGGCCACCACCAGGTTGGGTCCCGTCGCCCCGAACTCGATGGCCGTCTGACCGGCCAGCATGTTCGGCAGCTGCATGGGCAGCAGCAGCGGCGAGACCCGGTCGGCGCCCTTCTCCAGCAGGGCGCGGTGCTGTTCCTCGACGGTGCCGGGGCCGCCGTCCGCGCAGCCGAGCACCACCCCGACCCGGGCGCCGTCCCAGGTCAGCGGGTCGAGCCCGGCATCCGCGATGGCCTCGCGTGCCGCGACCAGCGCGAACTGCACGAACCGGTCGAGCCGGTGGGCCCGGCGAGCGGACAACAGCGCTTCCGGGTCGAAGCCGGGCACGCGGCAGGAGATCCGTACCGGATTGTCCGCCAGTACGGGATCGAACGCCGCGCCCGATCGGCCCTCGCAGACCGCCGCCCAGCTCGGCCCGACCCCGATACCGCCCGGGGTGACGAGACCGAGCCCGGTGACGGCGATGTCGATGCCGGCCATCAGACCTTCGCGCTCCTCGTCTCCATGAGTTCCACCATGTCGGCCACGGTCTCGGCCTCCAGGAGGTCGTCGTCGCTGACGTCTATGTCCAGTTCGGACTTGAGCAGCAGCGACAGCTCCACCACGGCCAGCGAGTCCAGCTCGATGTCGTCCCTGGTGGCCTCGGGCGTGATGGCCTCGGGCGACACCTTGAGCTTGTTGGACAGGATTTCCTTGAGCTGCTCCAGCATCATGACGATCCCTTTCGGAAGGCGTACGCACGGTGCGGCGTACGGGTCTTGAGGAGGTACCGCCGGGCGCCGGTGGGCGTCAGACGGACTGCACTTCGGGCCAGACGAGCGTCGTGGCCCCCCAGGAGAGCCCGCCGCCGAACGCGGTGAGCAGCACCCGGTGCCCGGCGTCGAGCCGGCCGTCGGCCGCGGACTGGGACAGGAGCAGCGGGAGCGAGGCGGCGCCGGTGTTGCCGACCTGCTCGATGTTGCTGAGCTGCCGCTCGGCGGGGATGCCGAGGCGTTCCGCGACCGAGTCGAGGATGCGGGCGTTGGCCTGGTGGGCCGCGAACCGGTCCACGTCGTCAAGGCGCCAGCCGGACCGCTCCGCCGCCTCCTGGGAGGTGGCGGTCATCCGCTCCACCGCGTGCCGGTAGGTGTCGCGGCCGAGCATCCGGAAGTACTGGTCGCCGGGCTCGCCCGGGGTGCCCGACGAACGCTGCCGGGAGCCGCCGGCCGGCACCTCGATGAGATGGCTCAGCTCGCCGTCGCTGCCGAGCACCAGCGGCCCCACCGCGCCCGACTCACCGGCGTCCCCGGCCCGCAGGACCACGGCCCCCGCGCCGTCCGCGAAGATCACCGCGGTGGTGCGGTCCTCGGGGTTGACGATGGTGGTGAACGCGTCGGCCGCCACGAGCAGCACCCGCTCGGCCATCCCCGAGGCGATGAGCCCCGAGGCGCTGGCGAGCCCGTAGAGGAAGCCGGAGCAGACGGCGGCGACGTCGAACGCCGCGACGTGGCCGAGGCCGAGCCGGGCGGCCACCGACGGCGCGGTCGCCGGGCACGGCTGGTCGGGGGTGGTGGTGGCCAGGACGACGGCGTCCACCTGCTCGGTGCTCGCCGACTTCAGGGCGCGCTGGCCGGCCTCCACCGCCAGGTCGGAGGTGGCGGTGCCCGGCGAGACCACGTAACGCTCGGCGATCCCGGTGCGGGAGCGGATCCACGCGTCCGAGGTGTCGAGGCGCTGCGAGAGCTCGTCGTTGGTCACCTTGTTCGGCGGCACGTACGAGCCGATGCCGCAGACCACCGCCGACCGGCCCGGCGGCGGGGCCGCCCCGCTCATGCGCCCGGCTCCGCGCTGCTGAGGACCTCCACGGGCAGCCCCATGTAGGCCATGCGGGACTCGGCCATCTCGTCGGTCCACTGCTCGGCCATGTCGTAGCGCTGCTCGGGGGTGGTGTCGAGCATCCGTACGCCGGGCCAGATCTCGTAGTCGCCGATTCTGTCCGCGTGGTCGGCCATGCCCTTCTGGAACAGCTCCTCGCGGTGGATGACGAACTCCCGGTCGGGGATCTCGTCCCACAGCTTCACCCCGGCCCGCAGGATCTCCATCAGGCGCGGGCGGTACTCGGGGTGGGCGACGACGTGGTCGCGCAGGATGGTGCTGGCCACGGTGAGGTGGCGGATCTCGTCGATGGCGGTGCCGCGCGAGATCTCCCCGGTGGCCGGGGACAGCGGCGTCCACTTGCGCTCGCTCAGCTCGGCGGCCGGGGCGAGCACGCCCTCGATGACGATGGCGAAGACGGCGACGCCGCCGGCGAAGTCGGCCTGGTCCCGCACGATGTCGAGGGTGAAGTCGACGACCGGGTCCAGGACCCGCTCGCGGTAGTCCGCGGCCATCTCGTCGATGTCCTTGAGGAGGGTGTCCGCGGGGTGTCCGAGCTCCACCAGGTGGTTGCGGAAGACGCGGGCGTGCCGGGCCTCGTCGATGAGCTGGGTGGCGTAGAACTCCATCTCGGGCACGCCGGGCGCGAGCGCCACGTAGTGACCGAGGAGGCGCGTGGCGATCTCCTCGGAGAGGCCGCGGAAGCCGAACTCCAGGACCAGGGCGTCACGCAGCGGCCCGGGCGCCTTCAGGAAGTCGGGGACCGTCGCGTTCGCGTGGTGTCCGGTCTCGCCGCGGTCGCGCAGGGTGCCCTGGGCGACGGAGGTGAACCAGTAGGCGAGGTCGCAGTCGTCGGGCCCGAGGGTGAGTTCCTTCGCGCCGTCGAGTAAGCCGGGTGCCTTGTCCCAGTCGGCCTCGGGGGCCACAGAACCGGTCATGATGCCGATGTCTCCTTCGTGGTGCGGGCGGGATGCAGGGCGCCGGTGACCAGGCCGCCCGCGTAGCTGAACAGCGGCGGGCCGCTGACGGCGGCGGCGCGCACGACGTAGCCGAGCAGCACCTCGCCGTCGCCCGCGCGGTGCGAGGAGTGGAGCCGGCAGGAGTAGTGGGCGAGCGCGCCGGTCAGCCGCGGGGCGCCGGCGTAGGAGTCCGCCGTCCACGGCATGCCGTCGAACTGCGCGCTGCCGTCGGGGCGGTCGCTGTCCGCGAACCAGCGCGCCAGGTCGCCCTGTCCGCCGTCCAGTACGTTGACGACGAAGCGCCCCTCGGCCGCCGCGAGCCGCGCGAACGACGAGCCGGGCCGCAGCGCGACCCCGATGAGCAGCGGTTCGCGCGAGACCAGGGTGACCGTGCTCGCGGTGGTGCCGTGCAGCTGACCGGCGTGGCCGACGGTCAGCACCGACACCGGGGACGCCAGGTGGTACAGCGCCCGGCGGCGCTCCGCCGGGTCCTGGCGCACCGGGCGGCGCAGCGTGGTGAGCGTGCTCATCGCAGGGCCTCCTCACGGGCCCGTGCCGCGGGCTGCGGCAGCTTGACGACGTGCCCGACCGGCTCCGGGTCGTGGGCGTGGCCGGCCGGCTTGGGGTGGGCGATGCCGAGGTCGTCCAGGAGCCGCAGATAGCCGCTCTGGCGCACCGGCTCGAAGGGCAGCGCGAAGGACTTCATGAAGTTGCCGAAGAGCCCCCGGTCGCCGAAGAGGTGGAAGGGCAGCACGAGCAGCGCCCACTCGGGACCGATCAGCCAGCACCACAGCGCGGCCACCGCGGCCTGCGTGATGAGGCTGTGCATCACGTTGTAGAGGACGTAGTAGACCTTGGAGATCGGCTTCCCGCCGCTGCGCTTGAAGGCGATGGCGCCGGGGATGTAGCCGATCAGGTCGATGTAGAGGAAGAGCGCGACCGCCGGGATCCAGCGGATCTCGCCGAGGTGCGCGATGAGCAGCCCGGTGGTGACCGCGAAGCCCACCAGGTACTCGGCGCGGTGCAGGGAGAACGTCTTCGGTGTCTCGAAGGGATTGGCCTGGTCCATGGTCAGCTCCTGGCAGAGGTCTCAGGCGCCGACGGCGGCGGGCTCGGAGAGCTCGATGCCGCCCGCTATGCGCGTGCCGGGGAACAGGCCGGTCAGCGACCAGGCGACGGTCTCCTTGATGACCCGCTCGGCGATCGGGTCGAGGATGCCCTCCAGGCTCGGGATGCCGAAGTCGAAGTCGGCGTCGAAGCGGACCGCGACGTCGTCACCGGCCTGCGTCAGCGCCCAGGTGCCGGTGAACGAGTCGAAGTCGCCGTCGGACTGCTCGAAGCGGATCTCGCCCTCCTCCGGCAGGAAGACGTCGTCCTCGGTCCAGCGCAGCAGGCCGCTGCGGAAGTGCAGCTCCCAGCTCGAACTGCACTTGGCCTCGGGCAGGGTGGCGTGCACCGTGGTGGAGTTCACGTGGGGCGCCAGGTCCGGGTACTTCTCCCAGCGCATCACGGCGTCGAAGACCGTGGAGACCTGCTCCGCGGGGACCACTGCTTCCAGTTCTACGTGCCGCACGATCAGTTACCGCCTTCCGGCATGGTGGCCGCACCGCTGACGAGGTCGCGGGTGGCCAGGTCGAAGGAGTTGAGGAGGAACTCCACATCGGTGTCGCTGAGGACGGCGGGCGGCGTGAACCGCACCACCGAGCTGCCGTTCATGGAGTGGTTGGCGACCACGCCGTGGTTGAAGAGCTCGATCAGCAGCTCGCCGGCGAGACCCGCCTCGACGAGCTCCACGCCGATGAGCAGGCCCTGCCCGCGCACGTCGACGACGAGTTCGGGGATGTTGCGGTACGCGATCTCGGCGATCCGCGGCAGCAGCGCGGCGCCCAGGTCGGTGGCCCGGGTGACCAGGCGGTCCTCCTTCATGGCCCGCACCGCGCCCTGCACCGCGGCCATCAGGACGGGCTGTCCCGAGAAGGTGGCGGTGTGGACGTAGGGGTCCTTGTCGAAGGGACGGAACGCCTTGCGGGTGGCGACGGCCGCGGAGACCGGGAGCACGCCGCCGCCGAGCGCCTTGCCGGCGAGCAGGACGTCGGGGCGTACGTCCTCGAAGTCGGCGCCCCACCACTCGCCGAGGCGGCCGAAGCCGGACTGGATCTCGTCCAGGATCAGGAAGCCGTCGTGCTCGCGGACCAGTTCCTCGACGCGCTTGAGATAGCCCTTGGGCGGGATGATGACGCCGCCCTCGCCCTGGACCGGCTCCAGGATGACGCAGGTCTCGCCGGGGTGGGCGGCGAGTTCCGCCGCCAGGGCGTCGGCGTCACCGAACGGCAGGTGGTGGAAGTCGGGGATCAGCGGCCGGAACGGCTTCTGGTAGACCTCCTTCGCGGTGGCGGACAGGGCACCGAGGGTCTTGCCGTGGTAGCCGCCCCGCATGGAGATGGTGCGCTTGAAACCGCCGGCGCGGGCCAGCTTGAGGCCGGTCTCCACGGCCTCGGCGCCCGAGAGACCGAAGTGCACGCGGTCCAGGCCCTGCGGCATGACGGAGACCAGGGCCTCGGCGGCGCGGGCCACCGTCGGTTCGAGGAGGATGCGGGTGGCGGTGGGGTGCGTACGGAGCTGGCGCTCCACCTCCTCCATCACGATGGGGTGGCGGGCGCCCATGATGAACACGCCGTAGCCACCCGCGTTGAGGAAGCGCTCCCCGTCGCTCGTGGTGAGCCAGGCGCCTTCGGAGGCCACCTCCATGTGGCTGCCGAACAACTCGGCGAGGGTGGCCCGGCCCTTGCTCAGGTGGGCGCGGTACAGCCCGAGGACCTCCGCCTCGGTGTCGGCCACGGAGGCCGCGGGGGCCGCGCCTGCCGCGGAAGCCGGGTTTTCCTGGATTACGGTCACGGATCTCTCACTCCAAAGAAGCGGTGCGGTCGAAGGCGGCGGTCAGGCGAGGACCAGCGGGCCCCCGTCGAAGTAGCGCAGGAGCGGCTCGGCGGCGGCGCCCCGGCCCGGCGGGTGGAAGGCGAGCGCGGTGGACGCGGCCGCCGCCTGGGCGTGGCCGGAGGAGCGGATGAAGTCCAGGCCGCCGAGGAGCTCCAGGGAGCGGGCGGTGACGCGGGGCAGCGCGTTCTGCACGGCGTAGCGGGCGACGAGCACCCGGGCCACCGACGCCTCGTCGCCCGGCTCGGGGCCGATCGCGCGGGCCACGCCTTCGAGCAGCGCGAGGGCGGCCTCCAGTTCGACCGCGAGGGCGGCCCGCTCCTGGATGCTGCCGCGCTCCCGCTCCTGGACCTGCTCGACCAGGGCCGCGGCGCCGCCCAGGTACCCGGCGGTGATGAGCATCTCGAACCAGACGAACCCGGCGGTCTGCAGGTCGTCCAGGCGGCGCGGATCGTCCGCCCCGGCGCGGACGACCATGTCCTTGGGGACGAAGACGTCCTCCAGGCGCACCTCGTCGCTCTCGGCGCCGGCCAGCAGATCGTTGCCCCAGAAGGGGTGGACGGTCAGGCCGGGCGCGTCGGAGGGCACCAGGGCGAGCGCCAGCTCGGGGTCGCCCTCCAGGCCGTGGATGGCGATGCTCGCGGTCAGCATGCTCATCGACGCGGACAGGCTGCACGGCTTCTTGGAGCCCGACAGGAGGTAGCCGCCCTCGACCGGACGGGCGGTCACCGAGGGGGTGAGGATGTTCTGCTCGGTGCGGCCCTCGGCCCAGCCGGAGGCCATCACCAGCTGGTCGGGGACGACGCGGCGCAGCAGGTCGCTCTGCGCGTCGGTGAGCCGGCCCTCGGCGACGGCCAGCGAGTAGAGCATGGCGACGGTGAAGTGGTGCATGGACACGGCCGCGACGAGGGACGGCGAGAGGGAGCCGAGGGCCAGCTGGGTGTGGAGCGCGTCCAGCGGTTCGGCGCCGTGGCCGCCGTACTCCTCGGGTATCAGCAGGCCGACCCCGCCGTGGATGCGGAAGAGGTCGATGATGGGGCTGCCGGGTTTCTCCCGCTCGGCGTAGGGGATCTGCTCCAGTTCCTTGAGCAGACCGGGGTGGTAGCGCTCGCAGACGGCCCGAGCGGCATCGAGGGAACGCACGTCACAACCTCCGTGGGTCGGGTGGGATGGGTGCCGTCAGTCGTCGAAGGCGCCGAAGACCGCGTCGTAGGGGCTGACGTCGCGCGCGATGCTGACGCCCTGCACGTGGGAGGTCTTGAGCATCGGGTAGTTGGCCTCGCCGAAGGCGCCGCCGGTGCGGCCGGTGCCGCCGTGGCTCGGCAGGTACGGCAGGAACCCGATGTGGGAGTCGTTGACCTTCAGCAGACCGCCGTTGACGACGCGCCGCACGAAGGTGTCGATGACGTGGTCGGAGCGCGACCAGAGGGAGTTGCGCAGGCCGTACTCGTTGGAGTTGACGAACCTGAGGAAGTCCTCCAGGAGGGCGTCGTCGTTGTCCGCCTCCGGCACGATGACGGGGATCAGCGGGAAGAATGTCTCCTCGCGTACGACGTCGTAGGTGCGGGCCCGGTCCAGGCCGTCCACCCGGACGACGGTGGGCTGGAGGAAGACACCCGTCTCGGAGGGCGTGCCGTCGAGTTCGGTGCGGTTGCCGCCGGTGACGAGCTCCGCGCCGTTGTCCAGGGCCTGGCGCAGCAGCCGGAAGAAGCGCTCGCTGCGGCGCACCGGGGAGAGCAGGACGTCCTCCTCCTCGGGGAAGCCCGGCTTGATGGCCTTGACCTGCTCCTTGACCTCGGCGATGAGCTGGTCGGCGACGGCCGGGTGCACCAGGACGTAGTTGGGCACCATGCAGATCTGGCCGGAGCCGAAGAACGACTCGGTGATGGCCTCGGCCGCCCACTTCACGTCGGCGTCCTTCCACACCACGATGCCGTCGTTGCCCGCGAGTTCGAGGATCGGCTTCTTGCCGTTGGCGACGCACGCCTGCTCGAAGCGCAGGCCCTCCTGGCTGCCGCCGATGTAGAAGATGTCGTTGATCAGCGGGTCGGCCACCCAGCGGTCCAGGGTCTGCTTGGGGTTGGAGCACACCGCGTTCAGGACGCCGGGCGGGGCGTCGAACTCCTCCAGGAGCGGCGCCACGATGTCCCGCAGCAGCCACATGGTGGACAGCGCGATGCTGCGCGGCGCCCGCACCACGACGGCGTTGCCGGCCATCAGGGCGAGGACGGAGAGCGCGGCGCTCGGCAGCGGGGCGTTCTGCGGCGGGTTGAAGGCGACCACGCCGTCCGGCTGGCGCTGGAGGATCAGCTTGCGGCCGCCGTACTCCTTCTCGACGCGCATCTGCTTCGTGTACCAGCGCAGGGAGCCGGGGGCGTAGATCTGGAGCAGGCAGCTCAGCTCCCAGCGGGCCAGCTTCACCGGGTGCGACTCGGCGACCAGCATCTCCAGGAACTCGTCCTGGTGCTTGATGAGTTCCTCGCGGAAGCGGGTGCCGAGCCGCATCCGCCGCTCCTGCGGGACGGCCGCCCAGTCCGGGGCCGCCGCGGCGGCCGCCTGCGTGGCCAGGTCGATGGCGGAGTCGTCGGCGATCGCGCAACGCCCCACCACGTAGGGGTGGTTCGCCGCGTCGGATTCGGGGTCCTGTTCCAGCGTGCGCTTGAGGCTCACGCTGGTGAAGACGTCTTCCAGCAGGGAGCGCCCGCTGACGGTGTAGACCCACCCGTCACCCGCGACGTCCTTGCCCGCGATGTAGAGGTCATAGCTCTTGAGTCCGGAACGTGCCGGAGCACTTTCCTCCTGTATGGCGCCGCGCAGCATTATCAGCCTTTCGGGGTGGGGGTTCTCCGAGTGGATTCCGATCTGGTCAGCTCTTGTTTCGAAGCATCTCGATCGTGGCAGCAGGATCTGACCTGCCGCTGACGCCGTACTGATTGCCGCTTCCGCGCTGTTTGAGCCAACCCTGTGTCCGGTCTCCGGAAGAAAGACTGAGTGGCGTATGCATGGGGTACGCGCGCGACGTCAGTGAGGCGTCAGCCGTCATTGATTTCATGGCTCCATGTCTCCCGTACACATGACACTTCAGCAATTCCGGGAACTGCCCCGGCCGGAACTCACGGAAGAAATGGAGCGGCTCCTCGTCAGCCAGTTCAGGGCGAGCCTGCTCATGGACGAGACCGAGGAACTCCCGCTGGACATCAGCTACTTCGACCTCGGTCTCACCTCGCTGAAGCTGACCCAGATGAGGCAGACCCTCGAAGGCATCCTGGAGCTCTCCATCAACGCCAACGTGCTCTTCAACGAGCCCACGGTCGGCCGGCTCCTCGACTATCTCGTCGACGCGGTGACCGATCCGGCGCGTGCCGCGACCGGCGCGATACCCGGCACCAACTGATCCCCAGGGCCCAGGACAGAAGGAGCGCTCAATGCCGCACGAGGAATCAGAGAACAACCAGGTGTCCGGCCGGGCACCCGAACCGATCGCGATCGTCGGCGTCGGCCTGCGATTCCCCGGCGGCAGTAATTCGCTCGATGAATTCGATGCCTTTCTGCGCGAGGGGCGCTCCGGTATCGGGCCCATTCCGGGCGACCGGTGGGACGTCGACGCCTTCACCCCGCAGGGTCCGGACGACAAGGGCAAGATCCACACCACGTCCGGCGGATTCCTCGACCGCATCGACCGGTTCGACGCGGCGTTCTTCAACATCTCCCCGAAGGAAGCCCAGTACATGGACCCCCAGCAGCGCATGCTGCTGGAGACCGCCTGGCAGGCCCTGGAGCACGCCAACATCGACCCCACGCCGCTGCGCCGCGGCAACGGCGGCGTCTACATCGGCGCCAGCTCCATCGACTACGCCCTGGAGCTGGACTCCCTGCCGTACGAGGAACTGGACGGCCTGCTCGCCTCCGGCATCACCATGTTCCCGCTGTCGGGCCGCCTCTCGTACTTCCTCGGCTGGCGCGGCCCGAGCATGAGCATCGACACCGCCTGCTCGTCGTCGCTCGCCGCCCTGCACGTCGCCGTCCAGGGGCTGCGCGCCGGCGAGACCGACATCGCGCTGTGCGGCGGCGTCAACGCCCTGCACCACCCGCGCATCCCCGTCATGTTCTCCAACGCGCAGATGCTCTCCCCCGACGGCCAGTGCAAGACCTTCGACGAGTCCGCCGACGGCTACGCCCGCGCCGAGGGCTGCGGCATCCTCGTACTCAAGCGCCTCACGGACGCCACCCGCGACGGCGACACCGTCCTCGCCCTGGTCAAGGGCACCGCCGTCGGCCAGGACGGCGACAGCGCGGGACTGACCGTGCCGAACGGCCCCGCCCAGGAGAAGGTCATCCGCAGCGCGCTCGCCGCCGCCGCGCTGGCCCCCGAGGACATCCAGTACGTGGAGGCGCACGGCACCGGCACCCCGCTCGGCGACCCCATCGAGTTCGGCGCCATCGGCGACACCTTCGCCGACTCGCACACCAAGAGCGACCCGCTGCTCGTCGGCTCCGTGAAGACCAACCTCGGCCACATGGAGCCCGCCTCCGGCATCGTCGGCGTCATCAAGGCGGTCCTCCAGATCAGATCCGCCACGATCTACCCGCACCTCAACCTCGACACGCCCTCCGGCCGCATCCCCTGGGACCTGTACCCGGTGCGCGTGCCCACGGCCCGCGAGCCGTGGAAGGCGCCGGTGCGGCGCGCGGTCGTCAACAGCTTCGGCTTCGCGGGCACGATCGGCGCGGTCGTCCTGGAGCAGCCCCCGGCGGCGGCGACGGATGGCTCCGCCGCGCCCGGCGAGGCGCCCGCGACCCCCATGTTCACGCTCTCCGCCAAGACGGCCGCCGCCCTCGGCGAACAGGTCGAGAACTACCGGAAGCTGCTCGACACGGACCCCGCCCTGCCGGTCGACGCGCTCTGCTACACCGGCAACGTCGCCCGCACCCACCACCCGTACCGCGTCGCAGGCCCGGCCGCCGACCGCGCCGCCCTCACCAAGCTCCTGGACAAGGCCGCGGGCCGCGACCACCAGGGCCCCGCCGGCATCCGCAAGGTCGCCTTCATGTTCAGCGGGCAGGGCTCGCAGTACGCGGGCATGGGCGCCCACCTGTACGAGGGCTTCCCGGTCTTCCGCCGCCACGTCGACGAGTGCGACCGGCTGTTCGCCGCCGAACTGGGCCGTTCCATACGGGACTTGGTCATCGGCGCCGCCGAGGACCCCGAGGCGATCGACCGCACCGAGTACACCCAGCCCGCCCTGTTCACCCTGGAGTACGCGCTCGCCCAGCTGTGGATGTCCTGGGGCGTGCGCCCGAACGTGCTGATCGGGCACAGCATCGGCGAGGCCGCGGCCGCCGCCGTCGCCGGGCTCTTCAGCCTCCCCGACGCCGTGACGCTGGTGGCCGCCCGCGCCCGCCTCATGCAGGCCGTGCGCGCGAAGGGCGGCATGGCCGCGGTCGCCGCCCCCGCCGAGGACGTCCTGCCGCTCCTCGAAGCCCACCCGGACCTGGCGCTCGCCGCGGCCAACGCCCCCGACCAGTGCGTGATCTCGGGCGGCGCCGAGGCGCTCGCGCAGGTCACCGCCGAACTGGCCGGGCAGGGCCTGCGCGTCGACCGGCTGGCCGTGTCGCACGCCTTCCACTCGCCGCTCATGGCCGAGGTGTACGACGACTTCCGCGCCGCCCTGGACACCATCACCTTCCACGAACCGGCCATCAGCCTCATCTCCAACGTCACCGGCAAGCTCGCGCGGTTCGCCGAGATCGGCACCGCCGACTACTGGGTGCGGCACATCGGCGAACCCGTGCAGTTCCTCGCCGGTATCCGAGCGGTCGCCAAGCGCGGGCGCCACGCCCTCGTCGAGATCGGCCCCTCCACCGCGCTCACCGCCCTCGCCCAGCGCTCGCTGCCGGTCCAGGACCATCTGTGGCTGGCCAGCCTGCGCCGCCGCGACCGCGGCGGCGACACCACGCTGCGGGCGCTCGGCGAGTACTACACCGCCGGTCTGCCCGTCTCCTGGTCCGGCTACCACGAGGGCCGCGCCGTCCCGGCCAAGGTCGCGCTGCCCACCTACGCCTTCCAGCGCAAGCGCTACTGGCTGCCCTCCGTCACCCCGCGCAGGGGCGGTGCCCAGGGCGGGGCGGCGCACCACCCGCTGCTCGGCACGGAGGCCGCGTGCGAGGGCGCCGTACGAGAGTTCACCGCGGAGTTCACCGTCGAGGAGCTGGGCACCCTCGCCGACTTCGCCGACGGCGACCGTACGACGCTGCCCGCCGGCGCCTACGTCGACCTGCTGCTCGCGCTCCAGGACGCCGTCCACGGCCACACCCGCGCCGCCGTCCGCGAACTGCGTCTTGGCGAGCCCCTCACCCTGAAGGCCGAGACGCCCCGCACGCTGACCACCCGGCTGCGGCCGCGCCCGGACGGCGGCGCCGACGTGACGGTCGTGACCGCCGCGGAGAAGGACGGCGGCGGCGAGCGGGAGGAGCGGGTGCACGCGAGCGCCGTGCTCACCGCCGGGCCGGAGCAGTCCGTGGAACTCGCCGAGCCGGAGCTCACCGGCATCGTGCCCGGCCCCGCCACCCTGGAGAGCGACGCCGAGGACCTCTACACCGACCTCGCGTCGGTGGGCCGCCCGCACGGCCCGCGCGCCCGCCTCCTCGCCGCCGTGGCACGTCACCAAGGCGGCGTGTTCACCGCCGAGTTGGAGTGCGGCGGCACCACCGCCGTCGAGCAGGTGCCTGCCGGGCTGATCGAGGCCGCGCTGGAGGCCACCGTCGCCCTCGACCCCGAGGGCCCGGTCTTCCTGCCCCGGCAGATCGCGTCCGTACGCCACTTCAAGAAGCCCCGGGGCGAGCGCCTGAAGGTCGTCGCCCGCGTCGCCACGGAGCAGGACAGGCGCCTCGCCGACATCCTCGTCCTGGAGAACGGCAACCCCGTCCTCGAACTCGGCGGGGTCACCCTGGCCCGCCCCGAAGGCCCCGCGGGGCAACGGCAGTTCCTGCACCGCTCCGAGTGGGTGCGCCGCGCCCTGCCCGCCGTCGCCTCGGGCACCGCCCCCCGCCACGTCCTGCTCCTCGGCCGCCCCGAAGTCGGCGGTACCTCCGAAGGCGCCGAGGCCACCGGCGGCGACGGTCTGCACGTCACGTCCGTCACGGACCCCGCCGCGCTCAAGACCGCCCTGGAGGACACCTCCGTCACCGACGTCTGCTGGAGCTGGCGGCCGCTGCCCGGCGCCATGACCGCCGCGCTGTACCGCGCCGAGTGCGAGCACAACTACCGTGATCTGCTCGCCCTGCTGACGGCCCTGGACGCCGCCGCGCAGCAGCGCCCGCCTCGGCTCTGGCTGGTCACCGAGGGCGCCCAGAAGCTGCCCGGCGACCGGCCGGGCGACGGCGCCCACCTCGGCGCCGCGACCCTGTGGGGCTTCGGCCGGGTCCTGCTCGCCGAGTCCCCGCAGTACCGCGCGACGCTGGTCGACATCGAGCCCGGCGGCGACCTGACGGCGCTGTTCGACGAGTTCCGCGCCGAGGCACCCGGCGAGTTCCAGGTCGCGCACCGCACCGGCACGCGCCACGTCCGCAGGCTGCTGCCCGGCGACGCCGCCCGCACCTGGCCCGGCGGCTTCGCCCTGCGCACCCCCGGGTCCGGGGACCTCTCCGACCTCTCCCTCGCGCCCGTCGAGGACCGCGCGCCCGCGGCCGGTGAGGTCCAGGTGCGGGTCGCCTCGGTCGCCCTCACCGCCGAGGACGCCCGGACCGCCCTGGACGGCGAACAGTCCGGCGGCGCCGGTCCCGTGCTCGGTTCCCTGGCCGCGGGGACGGTCGTCGCGGCCGGCGCCGAGGCCGCGTTCACCGCGGGCGACGAGGTCTACGTACGCCATGACGGCGCCCTGCGCGCCACCCTCACCGTCCCGGCCACCGCCGTGGCGCTCGCCCCGGCGCGGCGCGCGGCACGGCGCGGGCGGCTCCCGGCCTTCCGCCTGGAGGAGATCGGCGAGGCGCTGCGCACCGCCGCCTGCGGCTCCCGCGCCGAGGTGTGGGTGGACGTGCCCGGCGGCCCGGAGACGGCGCCCGCACCGGTCGGCGTCCGCCCGGACCGCACCTACCTCGTCACCGGCGGCCTCGGCGGCCTCGGCCTGGTCACCGCCCGCAAGCTGGTCGAGCTCGGCGCACGGCACCTGACCCTGGTCAGCCGTGGCGGCCGGGCCACCGAAGAGGCCGCGCCGGTCCTCGCGGAGCTGTCCGAGCGGGCGGAGGTCGCCGTCGTACGGGCCGATGTGAGCGACGCCGAGGACGTGCGGCGCCTGGCCGCCGAACTCGCGGCAGGGCCTCACCCCGTCGGCGGCCTCGTGCACGCCGCCGGTTCCTTCGACAAGAAGCTGATCGCCGAGCTGACCTGGGAGTCCATCGACGCCCAGCTCGCCCCGAAGGCGTACGGCGCCTGGCTGCTCCACGAGGCCGCCGAGGAGCACTTCCCCGAGCTGGAGTTCTTCGTGACGTACTCCTCGATCGCCGCCGTCCTCGGCGGCGCGACGCAGGGGCACTACGCCGCCGCGAGCGCCGGGCTCGACAGCCTCGCCGAGTGGCGCGGCCTCAAGGGCCTGCCCGGCCTCTCGGTCAACTGGGGCGCCTGGGCCAGGGTCGGCATGTCCGCCCGGCTGGATGAGCAACTGGCCCAGGAGATCGACCGCAGCGGTGTCCGCTTCTTCTCGCCGACCAGGGCGCTGGACACCCTGGCCGGGCTCTGGCACCGGGCCGGCAGCCGCCGGGTGGTGGGCGAGTTCGACTGGGGCCGCTATGTGTCGGGCGGTGTCGTGGACGACGCCTTCTACGACCGGCTCGCCCGGCAGGACCAGGGCGGTGACGGCGGCACCGGACTCGACCTCGCCGCGCTGAGCGCCCTGCCGAAGCCGGAACGGACGGCGCTGATCGCCTCGGCCGTGCGCGAACAGGTCGCCGACGCCCTGCACATGGACGCCGAGGACGACCTCGACCCGAACGCCGAGTTCGTCTCGCTCGGCCTGGACTCGCTGATGGCCCAGACCGTCAAGGGCGGCCTGGAGTCGCTGTTCCGGCTGCCGCTGCCCGCCTCCCTGACCTTCGACCACCCGACGGTCCGCAGGCTCACCGAGTTCCTCGACGGGCGCCTGGCCCCGGCCACGCAGCAGCACCCCTGACCGTCCCCGTACGACAGCAGCCACCCCCCATGGCATCCACTCACCCTCACGACACCCACCGAGATGTCCTACGCAGCGGGGAGACCACAGTGAGAGAGCACACCACCAGCAGCTGGACGCTGACCCGGACCTCCAGAGCCCACGCGGGCGCCCGGCCCGAGCACGCGGCGATCATCTGCGAGGAACGCACGACGACGTACGGGAAGCTGCACCGGGACAGCAACCGCGCGGCCCACGCCCTGCGCGACGCCGGGATCGGGCACGGCGACCGCGTCGCCTACCTGGGCCGCGAATCGGAGAACTACTACCTCACGATCCTCGCCTGCGCGAAGGCCGGCGCCGTCCTCGTCCCGGTCAACTGGCGCCTGACCGGCGCCGAGGTCGACCACATCCTGCGGGACTCGGGCGCCGTACTGCTCTTCGTCGACGACGAGTTCTGGGAGACGGCGGACCGCGTCAAGCCGCACCTTCCGGGGCTGCGCACCGTCGTCCGGGTCGACGGCACCGACAGCGAGGGCGAACCGGCCCGCGGCACCGGGCTGCCCGCCTGGTACGCGAACCACCCCGCCACCGACCTGGAGCCGGGCACCGGCCCCGACGACGCCGTCGTGCAGATCTACACCAGCGGCACCACCGGCCTGCCCAAGGGCGCCGTCCTCGCCCACCGCAGCTTCTTCACGCTGCCCGCCGCGATGCGCGAGCACGGCGCCGACTGGCTCGACTGGCTGCCGGACGACGTCAGCCTGATCTCGCTGCCGGGCTTCGGCATCGCGGGCATCGGCTGGTTCATGCACACCTTCAACGCCGGTGGCACCAGCGTGGTGATGCCGCAGTTCATCCCGCAGGAGGCGGTGCGGCTGATCCGGGAGCACGGCGTCACGATCACCTTCGCGGCGCCCGCCATGCTCCAGATGATGATGGCCGAACGCGACGCGGGCCCCGCCGCGTTCACCTCGATGCGCAAGATCGCCTACGGGGCCGCGCCGATGTCCCCGACGCTGCTCGAACGCTGCCTGGAGGTGTTCGGCTGCGAGTTCGCCCAGATCTACGCCAGCACGGAGACCGGCAGTGTCGCGGTGTGCCTGCCGCCCGAGGCGCACCGCCCCGGCACCCGCCTCCTGACGTCGGTCGGCAGGCCCTGCCCCGGCAACGAGGTGAAGGTCGTCGGCCCGGACGGCGAGACACTGCCGCCCGGCGAGACCGGCCAGATATGCGTGCGCACCCCCTCACGGATGCTCGGCTACTGGAACCTCCCCGAGGCCACCGAGCGGACCCTGGTGGGGGAGTGGCTGCACATGGGCGACGCCGGCTACCTCGACGAGGACGGCTACGTCCACCTGAGGGACCGCATGAACGACACGATCATCGTGGCCGGGCAGAACATCTATCCCGCCGAGGTCGAGAAGGCGCTCGCCGCGCACCCGGCCGTCGCCGACGCCGCCGTGGTCGGAGTGCCCGACCCGCACTGGGGCGAGGCGGTGCACGCCGTCGTCGTCCTGCGGCCCGGCGCCACCGTCAAACCCCGCGAACTCCTCGTCGCCCTCCGCGGCCACCTCGCCGACTACAAGATCCCGAGCGACTTCCACTTCGCCGACGACCTGCCGCGCAACCCCTCGGGGAAGATCCTGCGCCGCGCCGTACGGGAGCGGCTGACCGCCGAGGCGCCCGCGCCGGCCGAGCGCCTCACGCTTCCCCTCCAGCGCCGCACCTCGGCCAAGGCGGCCTCCCTGCCGCCGCAGAGACAGCCCATCTGACGCGTACGCCCCGCCAGCGCACAGCCGCCACAGAAGACCGCCTCCACATCAGCCTCCGCCCCAGCAACCTCCGCCACACGAAACGGAGTACCCCCATGCAGTCCTTAGCCGCCGGGCCCCTTCGCATCGGCATCCTGCTGCCCACCCGGGAGCAGGCCATCAACGGCACCTACGCCGCCGCCCCGCTGCTCGACTTCGCCCGGCAGGCCGAGGCGCTCGGCTTCGACTCGCTGTGGGCGGGGGACTCGCTGACCGCCCGGCCGCGCCTGGACCCCCTCGTCGTGCTCTCCGCGGCCGCCGCGGCCACCGAGCGGATCACCGTCGGTACGGCCGCGTTCACCCCCGCCCTGCGCCACCCGCTGATCGGCGCCCACATGATCGCGAGCCTCGACCACGTGGCCGCCGGCCGGCTGGTCCTCGGGCTCGGCTCCGGCTTCCCGATGCCCGAGACGGAGGAGGAGTTCGCCTCGGTCGGCGCCTCCTTCGCCGGACGGGTGGGGCGGCTGGACGAGATCACCGCCCTGTGGCGCACCGCCTGGCGCTCCGGCGAAGAGGGCCGGCCCTGCGACTTCGAGGGCAGGTTCTGGCAGGCCGACCGCCTGGAGCGGCTGCCCAAGCCGGCCACGCCCGGCGGTCCGCCGCTCTGGCTGGCCGGCAGCGACACCCCGAAGGTGCTCGCCAGGGTCGCCGAGAAGTACGACGGCTGGCTGCCGTTCCTGCCCGACGCCGAGGCGTACGGCAGGGCCCGCGCCCGCATCGCCGAACTCGCCGAGGCGGCGGGCCGCGCCCCGGACGCGGTCACCCCCGCGCTGTACGCGACGGTCACCGTGAACCGCGACGAGGCGGCGGCCAAGGCCGAGCTGGAGCACTACATCGAGCACTACTACGGGCGCTCCCTGGAGCAGATGTCGGCCATCCAGGCCTACGGCTGGGGCAGCGCCGAGAGCTGCGCCGAGTGGCTGGGCACGTATGTGCGGGCCGGCGCCCGCCACCTGGTCATCCGCGTCGGATCGCTCGACCCGGAGCCGCAGCTGAAGGAGATCGCCGAGGTGCTGCTGCCCGCGGTACGCGCCATCGGGGAGCAGACAACCGTTGGGAGAGCACAGTCGTGACCACCGCCACCACCACCGCCACCACCGCGGTCCTCGGCCAGGACATGTCCGCCGCGGGGGAGTGGTTCCACCCCGCCGAGCCGTCCGAGGACGCCTCCGTACGGCTGTTCATGCTGCCGCACGCGGGCAGCGGCGCCATCATCTACCGCGACTGGGAGCGGCTGCTGCCCGCCGACATCGCCCCGCAGGCGGTGACGCTGCCCGGCCGCCACAACCGGCGCGAGGAGATGAGTTACGAGGACTGGGACCCGCTGCTCGACGCGCTCCACGAGGCCGTGCTCGACGACCTGGACGAGCGGCCCTTCGCGCTCTTCGGGCACTGCCTCGGCGCCCAGCTCGCGTTCCGGCTCACGATCCGCATGGAGGCCGAGAGCGGTCCCGCGCCGATCCTCGTCGGCATGTCCGGCTGGTCGCCCGAGGGCTTCTTCCAGCCGACGGAGGAGCAGAGCCGGATGCCGGACCCCGAACTGGTCGAGTGGATCAAGAAGTTGGGTTCGTTCCCCGCCGAGATCTACGACAACCCGGAGATGCTCGCCCTGGTCGTCCCCGCGCTCCGCGCCGACCTGCGGGTCGCCGCGCAGTACGTCGACGACGGCGCGGGCACCGCCTGCCCGCTGGTCTCCTACGGCGGCGCCTCCGACCCGCTGATGGAGAGCCCGGACGCCATGTCGCACTGGGCCGGGCGCAGCCCCCAGTACCTGGGCCACAGCGAGTACCCCGGCGGCCACTTCTACATCGACAGCCACGCCGAGGCCGTCACCACGCACTTCGCCCAGCGGCTGCGGCGGCTCGTCGCCGCGTCCGCCCGCTGAACGAACGACTCAGGGAAGGTCGGTCATGACCACCGAAGCGGAAATCAAGGGCGCACAAGCACCACCGCTCGCGCCGACGGCCGCGCCGCCGGACGAGGCCACGGCGGCCAGGCCCTCCTACGGGGCGCTCCTGGTCGTCCTGGCCGGTCTCTTCATCACCAATCTCGACTTCTTCATCGTCAACGTGGCGATCCCCTCGCTCCAGAAGAACATGCACGCCACGGCGGCGGACATCCAGCTCATCGCCGTCACGTTCACCATCGGCCTGTCCGCGCTGCTGATCACCGGCGGCCGGCTCGGCGACATCTACGGGCGCCGCAAGGTCTACTCGATCGGCGTGGCGGTCTTCACGCTCGCCTCGCTCGCCTGCGGCATCGCGCAGAACATGAGCGAGCTGATCATCGCCCGCGGCATCCAGGGCGCGGCCGCCGCCCTGGTCATCCCGCAGGTGCTCGGCATCCTGACCACCACGTACTCGGGCAAGCACCGGGCCGTCGCGTTCAACGCGTACGGCGTGGCGCTCGGCGCGGCGGCGGTCTTCGGGCAGCTGATCGGCGGCCTGCTGATCAAGGCCGACGTGTTCGGCTGGGACTGGCGGACCATCTTCCTGATCAACGTGCCGATCGGCGTGCTCGTCCTCGTGCTCACCCCGAAGCTGGTGCCGGAGTCGAAGTCCGAGGGTCGCACCGGGCTCGACCTGACGGGCGTTCTGCTGGTCACCGCGGGCCTCACCGCCGTCGTGCTGCCGCTGGTCATCGGCCGCGAGGAGGGCTGGCCCACCTGGACGTGGCTGTGCATGGCGGCCGCGGTGCCGCTGCTCGCCGCCTTCTGGGCCACTCAGCGGCGGCTCGCGGCGCGCGACAAGTCGCCGCTGGTGAGCCCGTCCCTCTTCCGTGACCGCGCGTTCGGCGTCGGGTCCGTCACGATCCTCGTCTACTTCTCGGTGATGGCCTCCTTCTTCCTGGTCCTCGCGCTCTACCTCCAGCAGGGGCACGGCGTCTCCGCCCTGAAGTCGGGGCTGCTCTTCGTGCCGCTGGGGCTCGGGTTCTTCGTGGCCTCGGCGATGGCGCCCAAGTTCGCCGCGCGGCTGGGACGCCAGGCGCTGGCGCTCGGCGCCCTGGTGGTGGCCGCGGGCGACATCGCCTTCGCGCAGACGGCGGCGCAACTCGGCACCACCGGCTCGGTCGGCTGGTGCGTCCCCGCGATGGTGGTCTGCGGCTTCGGCATGGGCATGGTGGTCGCCCCGCTCACCTCCCTCGTCCTGGAGGGCGTGGCGCCCGGGCACGCCGCGGCGGCGTCCGGGGTCTTCTCCACCGGCCAGGAGATGGGCAACGCCCTGGGCATCGCGGTCATCGGCGTGGTCTTCTTCGACCGGGTCGGGGAGCATCCGTCCGCGCAGGGCTACACCGACGGCTTCGGATTCAGCCTGTACGTCCAGGCCGGCATCTGCGTACTGGTGGCGGTGCTGGTGCAGTTCCTGCCGCGCAAGGCCGAGAAGGCCTGAACAAGGGCCCGGAGACGGGCGGCCGACAACGGCGGGTGCCCCGGAGCCTTTCGCTCCGGGGCACCCGCCTTTCGCAGGTCAGAAGCGGTATGGAGGGCTCCGCGAGGGTCAGTCGGGCGTCAGGGGAGCATCAGAGGTTTCGGCCAGCATGACGGAAAGGAATCAGCCAGAACTCAGCCAGAAATCAGGGGGGAATGTCATGACGGTAACTCCTGTCATGCCGGTCACCGAGGAGCGTCTCGCCGCCTGGCCCATGCCGCGCACCTGCCCGTACGCGCCACCGGACGCCTACGCCGAGCTCCGCAAGGGCGCACCGGTGAAGGTAAGGATCCGGACAGGCGAGGCGTGGCTTGTCACCCGCTATGCGGATGTGCGCGCGATCCTCACCGATCCGCGCTTCAGCTCGGACGACACGCTGCCGGGCTTCCCGGTGCGGATACAACTGCCGCCCACGCCGCGGGTGATGTCCTTCACGCGCATGGACGGACCCGAGCACGGGCGGCTGCGCCGCATGGCGATGACCGAGTTCACCGCACGCCGCACCCGCGCGCTGCGGCCCTCCGTGGAGCTTCTGGTGGAGCACCTCGCCGACGAGCTGGAGCGGGGGCCACGCCCGGCCGACCTGGTGGCGCGCTTCACCGTCCGGCTGCCGTCCCTGGTGATCGCCCGCATGCTGGGCGTACCGCAGGAGGACGAGTGCGACTTCACCGAGCTGAGCCAGGCCGTCCTCTCGCAGGACGCGACGCCCGCGGAGATCTACGGCTCCTTCGTCGAGATGACGGCGTACCTGGACGGGCTGATCAGGCGCAAGGCCGAGGACCCGCGGGACGACCTGCTCAGCCGCCTGGCCACGCGGTACCTGGCCACGGGCGAGCTGGCCCACGACGACCTCGTGGCGATGGCCCGGCTCTTCCTCGTGGCCGGCCACGAGACCACCGCCCACCAGCTAAGCCTCAGCGTGCTCAGCCTGCTGCGCGAACCGGGGCTGTGGGACCGGCTGCGCCGCGACCCCGGCCTGTTCGCCCCGGCCGTCGAGGAGCTGCTGCGCTACTGGTCCATCACCCAGGACAACCAGGTCCGGGTCGCCGTCGAGGACGCGGAGATCGGCGGCGCCCGCATCGCGAGCGGCGACGGCGTGATCCTCGCCTACCCCAGCGCCAACCACGACGAGAGCGTCTTCCCCGGCGGTGACCGCATCGACCTGGAGCGGGACGCGAGCCGGCACATCGCCTTCGGCTACGGCCCGCATCTGTGCCCGGGGGCCTCGCTGGCCCGCATGGAGCTGGAGGTCGCCCTGCGGGCCCTGGTGGGGCGTTTCCCCGGACTGCGCGTGGCCGACGTGCCCGAGGCGGTCTCGTTCCGCGAGAACACCATCAACTACGGCCTGAACTCCCTGACCGTGACCTGGTAGCAGCCGCGTCCCGCCGCCCCGGGCCGCCGTCAGCTGCGCGTCAGATCCGCGTCAGCACCCGGTGGAAGAGTCGTTCGCAGGTGCTTCCAGATCAAGGAGTATGCCCGACATGGCCGACAGCAGCGACGCCGCGGGCCCCACCAGGGCCCTGGTCATAGCCAATCCCGCATCCGGCAGCCACAGCCCCGAACTGGTGCGTGAGGTCCAGGAGTTGTGCTCCGCCCACCTGCGCCACAGCGAACTCCACCTCACCACGGCACAAGGGGACGCGACCGGCTTCGTGCGCCGCGCCCTGGAGCGGTCCGAGGGGGCGCCGGACCTCGTCGTGGCCATCGGCGGCGACGGCACCGTGCGCGAGGTGGTGCAGGGCCTCGTCGGCGCCACCGGACGGGCCGCGCTGATGGTGGTCCCCGGCGGCACCGGGAACTCCGGGTACAAGATGCTCTGGGGCGAGCGGCCCTGGACCGAGTCCCTGAAGGCGGTGCTCGCCGACTCCGGTGCGGGCGGCAGCGCCCGCCTGCGCCACCTGGACCTGGCGCGGCTCGCCGAGACCCGCAACTGCGTCTACCTCGGTGCGTGCAGCGGGGTGATCGCCGACGCGCTCATCACCGCGAAGGGCATCCCGCTCCGCGGACGGGAGCGGTACGCCCGCGCGTTCACCGAGACCGCCGAGGCCTACGTCCCGTACCCGGGCCGGGTCGTCGTCGACGGGCGGGTGGTGCACGAGGGCCCGACCGTCCTCGCCAACGTCGGGGGCGGCCGTCACCGGGGCGGCCGGTTCCTGGTGCTGCCCGACTCGCTGCTGGACGACGGGCTGCTCGACGTCTGTGTCATCGGTGACGGCATGGCCGCCGCCGAGGTGCCCGGACTGACCCTGGAAGCCGCGCACATGGCCCACCCGGCGACCGTGTACGCACGCGGCCGCACGATCACCGTCGAGCGCACCGACGGCGAGCGGCTGCCCCTGGAGCACGACGGCGAGTACCAGCACTCCATCGGCGCCTCGGCCACCTTCGAGGTGCTCCCCGGAGCGCTCGCCGCCTGGGCCCCTGCGGACCTCGCCTGACCCGCCCGCCCTCCCTACTCCCGTTCCTTCTTTCCTTCCTTCCCACCCTCTTTCTTTCGCAAGGAGACCTCATGAGCGACCTCACCAACACCGTCACCCGCTACCTCGCCATCTGGAACGAGGCGGACGCCGACAAGCGCGCCGCGGCCATCGCCGAGCTGTTCACCGCCGACGCGCCCTACATCGACCCGCTCGCCGCGGTCGAGGGCCACGAGGGTGTCGCCGCGGTCATCGCGGGCGCCCGCGACCAGTTCAAGGGCCTCAGCTTCGAGCTGATCGGCACGGTGGACACCCACCACAACCTCGCCCGCTTCCAGTGGGGCCTGGTGACCGAGCCCGGCGCCGAGCCGATCGCCATCGGCTTCGACGTCGCGGTCACCGCCGAGGACGGCCGCATCAAGGGCGTCTACGGCTTCCTCGACAAGGTCCCCGCGGCCTGATCACCCCGGGGCGGCCGTGCGCCACCGGCGTGCCGCCGCCCCGGACCACACCGGCCCGGCAGCGCGCCGCCGGGCCCGCACAGGAAAGGCAGGGTGCGTCACATGTCGGGTGTTCTCGCCGAGCGGGTGGCCCGAACGCTGTGCGAGCAGTGGGAGCCGCCGCGGACCACGTCGCCCCGCGCCTCCACGGACACCCCGCTGCGCGAACTGTCCCGGTGGGCGGCCCGGCTGCGCCCCCAGGACGTCCCCTGCCGGGTGCTGAAGCTCGCCGCCAGCCAGGTGCTCTCGCAGATCGCCTCCATCAGGGCGGGCCTCGCCCACCCGCTGGGCCGCAAGCTCGTCGCCGCCTTCGGCCACCCCATGCAGCGCGACCCGCGGGCCGCCGCCGGTGTCTTCGCCGCCCTCGGCTCCTGGCTCAACCTCGACGACACCGCGTACGCCGGTCATCTCTCGAACTCCACCGTCGCGGTGCCCCTCGCCTTCGCCTACGCCCGCAGACTCGACGGGCTCTCGCTGCTGACCGCCGTGGTCGCCGCCAACGAGTGCGCGGCCCGCATCACCGCCTCCGCGACGCTCGGCCCGCTGCGCGGCCAGAGCGCCGTGCACACCCACCTCGCGGGCGCGGTGGCGGGCCGGCTGCACTGCGACCGGGCCCCGGCCTCCCAGTGGGAGAACTCCTTCGGCCTGGCCTTCGCCATGCCCAACTGGCCGCTGATGCGCGCCTTCCTGGCCAGCGACGCCCGGCTGTTCAACACCTTCACGCCGGTACGCACCGCCATGGACGCCTGCGACGCGGCGGCCGCCGGGCTGCGCGGCGCCCCCGACATCATCGAGCACCAGGACGGCTTCCTGGCCCGCTTCGCGACCGTCCCGCTCCCGCAGGCGGTGGCCAAGGGCCTCGGCAGCCGCTGGCACACCGACACCCTCTCCTTCAAGATGCACCCGGGCGGCCCCGGCATCGACGCCGCGGTGGACTGCGCCGCCGAGATCCACCGGGAGCTTGGCCCGGTCAGCCCGCACGACGTGGCGGAGATCGTCGTCGAGGCGTCCCTCTACACGCTCTTCGCGGGGGAGCGCGCCGCCCAGTACGTCAACGGCCCCGGCTCGCCGCTCGGCGCCCTCGTCCTCGACGTGCCCTACCCGGTCGCCACCACGCTGCTGACCGGGGAGTTCTCGGTGGACGACTTCTCCTCGCCGCGCCTGGACGACCCGGACCGCTGGGAGCTGGCCGGCCGGGTGCGCCTGGAGCACGACAAAGGCATGACCCGCGAACTCTTCCTGTCCGACGCGCCGTTCGGCGAGGCGGTGCGCGAGGCGGGCCCGCTGGCCGCGCCCTGGCTGCGCGGCTTCGGCGGCGACGAACTGGTCGACCTCATCGGCGATCTCGGCACGGCGGGCCAGGACTTCTCCCGCTCGACGAAGGCGACCGGCGCCCGGGTCACCGTACGGCTGAAGGACGGTCGTACGCTCACCCGCGGCCGTCTCATCCCGGTGGGCGCCGCAGGTCCCGACACACGGTCGCGGCACTCGGAGATGGTCCGCGAGAAGTTCCTCGCGGTCGGCGGATCGCACCAGGTGGCCGACACCGTGGGCGCCCTGCACCGCATGCGGCCGGGCGGGGTGCGCCGCTGGATCGAGGCGGCCTTCCTCGACTGAGAGCGCAGGGCCCGACCGTCAGTACACCGTCTCGTGCGTCTCCAGGAAGACGTCGACGATCTCCTGTACGCGCTCGATGACGTCCTGGCGGTTGGCCTGCACCCAGGAGATGTGCTGCGCGCCGAAGAGCGCGGCCCGCAGCACGCGCGCCAGCGCGGCCGGGTCGGCGGTCCGCAGCGTCCCCGCCTTGTGGCAGTTCTCCAGGAGTTCGGTGAGCAGGTCGGTGAAGCCGACGTAGGGGATCGGCATGTCGCCCTTGATGTAGGGGCGTTCGATCTGGAGCCGGGAGCCCGCCTTGATGTAGTCGTCGTCGCGGAAGCCGCGGGCCACCGCCGTCAGGACGTCGACCACCGTCTGCGGCGAGGCCGGGTCGCCGTCCTCCAGGACGGGGGCGATGATCTCGTTCAGCCGCCGGTAGAACTCGTCCGCCACGGCGACCGCGATCGCCTCCTTGTTGGCGAAGTGGAAGTACACGGCCCCCTTGGTCAGCTCCGCCTTGTCGGCCACGTCCTTGATCGTGACGGCGGGGAAGCCGGTGTCGGCGAAGACCGAGGCCGCCGCGTTGAGGATCGTCCTGCGGGTGTGGATGGCCCGCTCCTGCTTGAGGTGCGACGTGTCGTCGGACGAGGCGGCCGTCGGGAGAGGGGGCAGGGGCAGCGGTGCCTTGCGTTCGTTGCTCATGGCTTCCATATCGTGCTCTACGCCAACTCGTGGCTGGGCAGGGCGAGTTGGTGGCAATGGAACGTGGTTTCGACCCTTGAAATATACCTTCTCGCAGGTATATTAATTCCCGCGCAGCAAGGCTTCACACGTGCGTTCTCTGGCAAGAGTTCGTCCTGATTTGGGGGAAGCGTTGTCTCAGAAGTCGGTCGTGCTCATCGATGATCCCAGAAACCCGGATGCCGCATCAATGGCTCCCGCGGTACCTGTCCTCACCTTCCTCAGACCCGTCCCGCGCGAGCTGGTGCACCGCAGCTCGATCGCGGAGGTCTTCGTCACGGACGGCTGTCGCACAAGCGACAGCCGTTTCTCTGTAGCGGCCCAGTGGCCGCGCGATCACGCGCTCTACCACCCCGACGAGCAGGGTCTGAGCGACCCGATGCTCTTCGCCGAGACCCTCCGCCAGGCCCTGCTCTACGTGGCCCACGAGTACTGCGAGGTGCCGCTCGGCCACCGGTTCGTCGGGCGTGACCTGTCCTTCGACATCACCGACCCGGCCGCGCTGCGGATCGTCGGCGTCCCCGTCCCGGTGGTCCTCGAGGCCGAGTGGACCTGGGAGGGCGGCCGGCCGAGGGGGGCCCGGCTCGACGTACGGCTGCTGGTGGGCGGCAAGTCCTGCGGCACCGGCACGATCCGGGTGTTCGTGATGGACGACCGGCGGTACGGCCTGCTGCGCCGGATGGCGTGGGGCGGCGACGCCCCGCCGGTCCCGGTCCGGGCCGCGGGCGAGGACTCCGCCGCGCCGCTCGTGCCGCCGCGCCGGGTCGGCCGGCTGCGCTGGAAGGACTGCGTCCTTGAGCGCTGCTGGCCGGACGGCGACTGGCAGTTGCGGCTCGACCGCGACCACGCGGTGCTCTTCGACCATCCCACCGACCATGTGCCGCTGATGGTCCTGATGGAGGGCTTCCGGCAGCTCGGTCACCTCTGTGTGCACGAACAGGTCGAGGAACCGCTCGGCGACCGGGCGTACGCGCTCGTCGGCGCCCAGGTCGAGTGCGCGGCCTTCGCCGAACTGGACGCGCCGATCCGGCTGCTGGTCGAGCAGAGCGTGCCGGGCGCCACCGCGGCGGACGCCTTCCGGCTGCGCGTCGCGGCCCTCCAGGGCGACACCCTGCTGGCAAGGACCGACATGGAGTGGGCGGGCGTGGGCCCGCGCGACCCGGGGGAGGCGCCGGGCCGGTGGCCCGAGCCGGCCTCACTGACCGGCCTTGCCCCGTAGGGCGTGGGCCAGGACGTTCCACATCGCGGCCACCCGGCCGCCCGACTCCGACCGCTCGGCGGCGGAACCCATCCAGAACACACCGAAGAACGCGGCCACGAGCAGGTCGGCCACGGCCTTGGCGGACGCCGAGGCCTCCCAGCGCCCCTCCTGCTGCACCTCGCCCACCAACCGCAGCACCACCGCGTGGGTCTCCTCCAGCAAGGCCGCCGTGACCCCTGACGCCTGAGCGGTCTCCAGCGTCAGTCTGAGCGCGGCGCGCGCACGCACATCGCCCTGGAAGAGTTCCCCGAGGGTGAGCATGAGGGTCCGCAGCCGGTCGAACGCCGGATCGGTGGAGGCCTTCGCCTCGCCCAAGGGGAGTTCGACCGCGGCTGTCAGGTGGGCGGACAGTACGGCCGCCAGCTCCTCCTTGTTGGAGAAGTGGCCGTAGAGGGCGCCCTTCGTCAGGCCGATCTGGTCGGCGATCTTCTGCAAGTTGGTGTTCGCGTACCCGTATCGCGCGAACTCGTAGGCGGCGGCGTCCAGGACGGCGTCGTATGTGCGCAAGGCCCGTGCTTGCTTCGGCAAGGTGCACACCTCCTTCACTGGGAATCGAGCGGCGAGGGATTGACGGCGCTAAAGATACGTTCGAGAACGAATTCTAATCGGCCCTAGGGGTGTATGCCACAGATGATTCAGTCACAGAGTTCACCAGCGGGACACCGACGCGTCAGTGGACCTGCGCTCCTGCCGCCCGCCGCGGTCGCGAGCGCCGCCCGCTCGGCGGCCGTGCACGCCGACGCCGCCGAGCGCGAACGCCGCCTGAACGACGAGACCGTGCGGCTGCTGACCCGCGCGGGCTTCACCCGGCACTTCGTGCCCCGCGCCTGGGGCGGCACCGAGGGCACCTTCGGCGCCCTGCTCGACGCGGCCTCCGCGGTCGGCGCGGGCTGCGCGTCGGCCGCGTGGTGCGGCGCCCTGTGGGCCGCGCACGGCAGATTCGCCGCCTACCTGCCGCCCGACGGGCAACGCGACCTCTGGGCGGCCTCGCCCGACACCCGCATCACCGCCGTGATGGGCCCCTCGGGCGAGGCCACGCCCACCCCGGACGGCTGGCTGCTGAGCGGCTCCTGGGCGTACGCGAGCGGGGTGGCCTTCGCGGACTGGTTGCTGCTGACCTCCGCGGAACCCGCCGAACAGGGCGGCGGCTGCCGGGTGTTCGCACTGCCGCGCGAGCAGGTGGACGTCCTCGACACCTGGGGCGCCGACGGGATGTGCGGCACCGGCAGCCACACCGTCGTCGTCGAGTCCGTCGCCGTGCCCCGGCACCGCTCCTTCCTCCTGGCCGACCTGACCGCCGGCACCCCCGGCCCCGGGCGGGCCAGGTGCCACACCGTCCCCGCCCAGCTGGGCGGCGGCCTCCTCTTCTGCGCCCCCGCCCTCGGCGCCGCGCGCCACGCGCTGGAGGCGTGGTCACGGTGGGCGGCACGGCACGCGCGCGACCTCCCCGAGGCCGCCGCGCTGCGGCTGCACCGGGTCCTCGCCCTCTCCGCGGACGAGATCGAGGCCGCCCAGCTCCTGCTGCGGGACGCCGCGCAGCGCGCCGACGCCGAGACCTGGACCGAGCGGGACGTGGCGCGCAACCGGCGCATCGCGGCCTCGGTCGTCGGACTGCTCGCCCGCGCGGTCGAGCGGCTCCACCGCACCGGCGTCCGCTCCGAAGGCGCCGGCCCGGACGTCGTCGAACGGTGCCGCCGCGACGTACGCACCGTGGCGGGCCACCGCATGCTGCGCCGGGAGCAGGCGGCGGTGGACTACGCACGCAGCGTCTTCTCCGAAGTGTCGGCAGAACTGTCCGGTGCGGAACTGTCCGGTGCGGACCTGTCCGGGATCGAGGTCCCCCATGCCGAAGTCTGACTCCGTCCGCCGCCCCCGCCTGGTCTTCACCGACGTCGACGAGACGCTGATCACCTGCAAGAGCCTCTTCGACTTCCTCGACTACTACGCGGCCGGCCGGTACGGCGCCGAGGGAGCGCGCCGCGCGGCCCGGGTCCGCGAGGACCTGCGCGCGAAAACGACGGCCGGCCTGCCGAGGGAGGAGGGCAACCGCGCGTACTACCGGGCCTGGCGGGGCGAGCCGGTGGCGGCGGTCGAGGAGTGGGCCCGCCGCTGGTTCACCGAACGCAGCGCCGCCGAGGGCTTCTACGTACGCCGTGTCGCCGAGGAACTGCGCGCCCACCGGGCCGACGGCGCGCGCATCGCCCTGGTCTCCGGCTCGTTCCGCCCGCTCCTGGCACCCCTCGCCGAGGCGGTGGGCGCCGAACACGTGCTGTGCGCGCGCCCGGAGCGGTGCGGCCGGGTCTACACCGGGGCGCTCCTCGGCGCCCCGGTCATCGGCGCCGAGAAGCGGCGCCTGGTGAGGGAGTTGCTGGCCCGGTACGCCGACATCGACCCGGCGGACTGCTACGGGTACGGGGACGACCCCTCCGACCTGCCGATGCTGGACGAGGTGGGCCACGCCGTCCGGGTGGGGGCGCTCGCCCGCGGCTAGGCCTTCGCCCCCGCCCCACACAGCGGCACCACCGCCGTCCGGCCGTCGAGCGCTCCGTCCCGCACGGCCGCCCAGCAGGCCACCCCGGTGGGCTCCACGTACAGGCCACGCGCCGCCAGGTCCCGTCGGGCCGCCGCGATCTGCTCGTCCGTCACGGTGAGGAAGGAGCCCCTGAACTCCCGTACCGCTGCCAGGATCTGCCGCGCGCGCGGCGGACGCGGGATCGCGATGCCCTCCGCCGAGGTGGCCGCCGCCGGGGTCTCGCCGACCAGGTCCGCGGCGCCCGCCCGCCAGGCCTCGGCGAGCGGGGCCACCGCCGCGGCCTGCACCGCGTACAGCGCAGGCGCCTTCGCGATGAGCCCGGCCGCGTGCAGCTCACGCACGGCGAGGGCGGCACCTAGCAGCAGCGTTCCGTTGCCCACGGGGACCACCAGCGCGTCGGGCAGCCGGCCGCCCAGGTCCTCCCAGAGCTCGTGTACGTACGTCTTGGTGCCCTGGAGGAAGTAGGGGTTGTGGACGTGCGAGGCGTAGAACGTGCCGGCGGTGCCGGCGGCGGCCCGGGCCGCGCGGGCGGTCGACTCCCGCCCGCCGTCGACGACTTCCAGCCGCGCCCCGTGCGCCCCGATCTGCGCCAGCTTCCTCGGCGGCGTCCCGGCGGGGACGTACACGGTGCAGGGGAGCCCGGCCCGCGCGCAGTACGCGGCGACCGCCGTGCCCGCGTTGCCGCTGCTGTCGGCGATGACGCGGTCCGGGCCGAGATGCCCCGCGAGGGCGGCGAGCACGACCGCGCCCCGGTCCTTGAAGGAGAGCGTCGGCATCAGGAAGTCCAGCTTGGCCGAGACTTCCGGGGTCAGCTCCACGAGGGGCGTGCGGCCCTCACCGAGCGAGATCGCGGGGGCGGGCAGCGGCAGGGACTCCGCGTAACGCCACAGGGAGTTGACGCGCCCGGACAGTGCGGCGAGGGGCGCCGGGGTGGGGGAGAAGTCCAGGTCGAGCGGGCCACGGCAGACAGGACAGGCCCACTCCAGCGACCCCCCGGGCACGCGGGTCCCGTCGGCGGGACAGAAGCGGTCCGGCAGTGCGGTCATGGCGGTCACGCGGGTCACGGCGGTCATGCGCGCAGGCTAGTGCCGGGTCTGGAGCGGTTCGCCGCGCGGCAAGGGCGGGCGCGGCGGAAAACCGCTTCGAGCCCTGGGCACCAGCCCCTACCGTGACCCCGCGATGGTGACGCGAGCGGCTGGCGCGAGGGTGCCTGGCCTGACGTGCTGTGGGTCGGCGTCAGGTGTGAGAGCGAGGTCGCCGCGGGCCGCGAGACCGCCCGCGGGGACCGGCCGACGGGCATGGCCGCGGCGCAGGCGGAGTCGGTCCACCGGGGTGTGGTCTACGACCTGGAGGTGGACTCCACGCACACCGAATCCTTGGCCTGCGCCCGCCTCATCGCCGCCCGCGTCGAGTGACCGGGAGGCCGACGGGCGAGGGGGCGGCCGGGGGCAGAGTCTGACGGGGCGCCATGCCAGCCGTGGGGTTGCTGTGTTCCGTGAGGCGAACGGCACCCGCGGCGGTCACGTTCCGTCCGGTCCTGGCCCTTGTGGGATTCCTATGGATCCGCCAATCTTTCGTCCCGACGGAGGCGGATCCCGCACGGTCGGGCGGCATGTCATATTGACATGCTCCTGTCGAGCGGGCGCCTCCGCGTGTGTGGGCACCACAGGCACCAATCCCCCACCAGCGCACCACCTATTGAGGAGGACCCCTCAGATGGCAGTGATGCGTCATAACCGCCGAAGACTGGCCGGGATCAGCGCGACAGCGGTCGCGGCCCTCGCCCTCGGCGTCGTCTCCGCCCTCCCGGCCACCGCCGACGCGCGGCAGGCGGACGGCAGGATCGAGAACGCCGGCGCCCCCGGCACGATCAAGAACAGCTACATCGTGAGCCTCGACAAGGACGGCCCGAAGGCCCGCTCCGCCGAGGGCAGGGCCCTCGCGAAGGAGTACGGCGCCAAGATCGAGCGGACCTACGACAAGGCCCTCAACGGCTACGCGGTCGAGCTCACCGAGGCCGAGGCGAAGAAGTTCGCGGCCGACCCGGCCGTCGACGCGGTCGTCCAGAACCGGACGTTCACTGCCAGCGCCACCCAGACCAACCCGCCCTCGTGGGGCCTGGACAGGATCGACCAGAAGACCCTGCCGCTGGACCAGAAGTACACGTATCCGGACTCCGCGGGCGAGGGCGTCACCGCGTACGTCATCGACACCGGCGTCCGCATCAGCCACAGCGACTTCGGCGGCCGGGCCTCCTACGGCTATGACGCCATCGACAACGACAACACCGCGCAGGACGGCCACGGCCACGGCACCCACGTCGCGGGCACGGTCGCCGGGACCCTGCACGGCGTCGCCAAGAAGGCCAAGATCGTCGGCGTCCGCGTCCTGAACAACCAGGGCTCGGGCACCACCGCCCAGGTCGTCGCGGGCATCGACTGGGTGACGAAGAACGCCGTCAAGCCCGCCGTCGCCAACATGTCGCTCGGCGGCGGCGCCGACAGCGCGCTCGACACGGCCGTACGCAACTCCATCGCCTCCGGCATCACGTACGCCGTCGCGGCAGGCAACGAGTCGACCGACGCGTCGACGAAGTCGCCCGCGCGCGTGGCGGAGGCCATCACCGTCGGCGCCACGACCAGCACCGACGCCCGGGCCAGCTACTCCAACTACGGCAGCATCCTGGACATCTTCGCGCCGGGCTCCTCGATCACCTCGTCGTGGAACTCCAGCGACTCGGCGACCAACACCATCTCCGGTACGTCGATGGCGTCCCCGCACGTCGCCGGCGCCGCCGCCATCTACGTGGGCCAGAACCCGTCGGCGACCCCGGCACAGGTCTCCTCGGCCCTCGTCGGCGCCTCCTCGACCGGCGTCGTCACCAACCCCGGCTCCGGCTCGCCCAACCGCCTGCTGAACGTGACGGGCGGCACCACGAACCCGCCGGGCAAGAAGTTCACCAACGACACGGACTACGCGATCCAGGACAACGCCACGGCCGAGTCCCCGGTGACCGTGACCGAGGTGCCGGGCAACGCGCCCGCCGCCCTGAGCGTGCCGGTGACCATCCAGCACACCTACATCGGCGACCTCCAGGTCCAGCTGATCGCTCCGGACGGCACCGCCTATACCCTCAAGGGCTACGGCACCGGCGGCAGCGCGGACAACATCAACACCACGTACACCGTGAACGCCTCCTCGGAGACGGCCAACGGCACGTGGAAGCTGCGGGTCAGCGACAACGCGGCACAGGACACCGGGAAGATCGACTCCTGGAGCCTGCAGTTCTGAGGCTCTGAGCGCGTGAACCTCGCCCTCGCGGTGCGGATCGGGGTCGGTGACCCGGTCGGCCGCGGGGGCGAGTGCTTGTACGACGAGGTGCTTGTATCCGGAGAACGGCCCCGCGGGAAGACCCGGCAGGGCAGAAATCATCACTTCGAGTGATTCCTTGGCCTTGGGTTGCAGGCAACAACCCACGGTTGCCAGGCTGTAGCTGTCTGTCAACCTGATGGGAGTGGCCAGTGACTTTCGGTGAGCAGCCGGCGTATCTGCGCGTCGCGGGCGATCTGCGCAAGAAGATCGTCGACGGTTCGCTGCCGCCGCACACCCGGCTCCCCTCGCAGGCCAGGATCCGCGAGGAATACGGGGTCTCGGACACCGTCGCCCTGGAGGCGCGCAAGGTCCTGATGGCCGAGGGCCTGGTCGAGGGCCGCTCCGGTTCCGGCACGTACGTGCGCGAGCGCCCCGTCCCCCGCAGGATCGCCCGCACCGGCTACCGCGCGGTGAACGGCGGCTCGACCCCCTTCCGCCAGGAGCAGGCGGCCGAGGGTGCGCGCGGCACCTGGGAGTCGCGCAGCGAGCAGGTCGAGGCGGGCGCCGCGATCGCCGAGCGGCTCGCCATCCGCCAGGGCGACCGCGTGATGTGCACCAAGTACGTCTTCCGGGACGCGGGGGAGGCCATGATGCTCTCCACCTCCTGGGAGCCCCTCGCCGTCACGGGCCGCACCCCCGTGATGCTCCCCGAGGAAGGCCCCCTCGGCGGCTGCGGAGTCGTGGAGCGCATGGCGGCCATCGACGTGGTCGTGGACAACGTCGCGGAGGAGGTGGGCGCCCGGCCCGGCCTCGCGGAGGAGCTGACGGCGCTCGGCGGCGTCCCCGGCCACGTGGTCCTCGTCGTCCAGCGCACCTACTACGCCTCGGGCCGCCCGGTGGAGACGGCCGACGTCGTCGTCCCCGCCGACCGCTACTGCGTCGCCTACCACCTGCCCGTGAAGTGACCTCGGAGCAGTCCGTGGAGTGACGGAGTGACCCGCTGGGGGCGCGTCGCGTGGGTGCGCCCCCCACCGGCTCCGCACAAGTGGCCGATTGCCTACGCCTGGCACTCCGTGCCGCGTACCTCTTTGTGCAAACGCGTATCCGCACAGTAAAGGTCGGGCGTAGGCTCGGGCATATGCGTATTGCGGTTTCCTTAGTGATCGAGGCGTGGCGCGCGCCGGGGGCGGCGAACGGAGGGGCGCGATGAACGACGGGACGGTCACGCTGCCCTGGCTCGTCATCCGGCAGGACGACAACGGCAACCGCTACCGCGTCGGCAGGTTCGCCACGAAGGCCGAGGCCCAGAAGATCGCGGACAGTCTCGACGACCGCGGTCACCAGCAGCTGTACTGGATCGAGAAGCTGAATCAGAACGGCGGCGGGCGCTGACCGTAGGCTCCGGCGCATGAACGAACGCATCGTGGTGGGCGCCGCCCTGTACGACGACGGACGCCTGCTCGCCGCGCGGCGCAGTGCGCCCCCCGAACTCGCGGGCGGCTGGGAGCTGCCCGGCGGCAAGGTCGAGCCCGGTGAGCGCGGTGAGGACGCGCTGGTGCGCGAGCTCCGCGAGGAACTGGGCGTCGAGGCGGAAGTGGTGGAGCGCGTGCCCGGACAGTGGCCGCTCGCCAAGGGGTACGTCCTGCGGGTCTGGACGGCCCGGCTCCTCTCGGGCGTCGCCGAGCCCCTCCAGGACCATGACGAGCTGCGCTGGCTCGCCCCCGACCAGGTGTGGTCGGTGGACTGGCTGACGGCGGATGTGCCTGCTGTGACGGCGGCGCTCGCCGTGGCGCGCGCCACGCACTGATCTCTCCTACGCCGTTCGTGCCACAGCGCGCCCCATTACGCGGTAAAGCCGCCGGTATATCGGGTATGTGGGCATTAACCACCCGAAACCGGACAGGTTCTGCTTCTGGTCTGGAAGTGATCGGCGTGATCGACATCGAAGGCGACTGCGCCGAGTGGGACTTCCCCGCGGACCCCGGCGCGGTCCGCACCGCTCGCCATGTCGTCCGCGAGCAGCTCGGCGACTGGGGTCTCGCGTCCCTCGGTGACATCACCGCGTTGCTCGTGAGCGAGCTGGTCACCAACTCCCTGCGGCACGCCTCCGGGCCTATCGGCGTACGCCTCGTACGCCCCGCCGACCCGCTCGGCACCCTTCTCGTGGAGGTGTCCGACCCCCTGCCCGACCCGCCCCTGGCGCGCGCCGCCGCACCCGACGACGAGAGCGGACGCGGCCTCCAGCTCGTGGCCCGCTCCTCGCGGCGCTGGGGCACACGGCAGGGCAGGACGGGCAGGACGGGGAAGACGGTGTGGTTCGAGCTGGCGCTGCCGGGTTAGAAGACTTGCAGTGTGCGAAGGGCGTCGGGCACAAGTGCGGCACGGGCCAAAAAGCGTCGAGTCCGTGCTGTGATCGTGAACGCCGTGTGGCGCTGCACCGTAGTGCTGGATACTGCGGTCAGCCGTACTTGGTGACCGGTGCCGGACGCGGTGAGCTGGAGGGGACGGTTCGCGTGAGCGAGATACCAGCGAAGGCGACGGGGCCGCACGGGCCGTCGGGCGACGCGCAGACCGAGCGGCCGTCGGGCGATCCGGCGGCCGGCGGACCGGCCGGCGACGTGCCGGGCGAGGCCCCCGGCGACGTGCCGGCCGACGAGACGTGGCACAGCAGTCCGCCCGGTTCGATCTACGACTACATCAAGGTCGCCTCGTTCTCGATCGGCCCCGACGGCCTCGTCGACCAGTGGAGCGCGCGCGCCGAGCGGCTCTTCGGCGTGCCCGCGCGCGACGCCGTCGGCAAGGACCCCATCGAGGCCTTCGTCCCCGCCGAGCTGCGCGCCGGCGGCTACCGCAAGATGGCGGAGATCCTGGACGGACGGGAGTGGACGGGCGTCGTCCCCTTCCGTGTGCCCGGCGAGGACGGCGCCGGGGAATCCGGCCTGGAGGGCGTCGCCGAGGTCTACGTCATGCCGACCCGCACGGAGGACGGTGAGCGGGCCGCGGTCTGCATCGTCGTCGACGTCCGCGCGCTCCGGCAGATCGAGACGGACCTCGCCGCCTCGCAGGCCATTTTCGGCCAATCTCCCTTCGGCTTCCTGCTCTTCGGCACGGACCTGCGGGTCCAGCGTGCCAACCGCCGCTTCGCCGCCGTCTTCGGCGGTGGCACCGAGGACCACCGCGGCCGCACCGTCCACGACTACCTGCCGCGCCACGAGGCCGACCGCATGGCCGCCGCACTGAAGCGGGTCCTGGAGACCGGCGACTCCGTCACGGACATGCAGATCGTCGGCCCCGCGCCCGGCAGCAACGACCGCAGACACTGGTCGATCAACCTCTACCGCGTGCACAGCGGCTCCGGCCGCCCCATCGGGGTCGCGGGCATCGGCACCGACGTCACCCGGCGGCACGCCGCCGCCCGCGAGGCCGCCCACGCCCGCCGCAACCTCGCCCTCCTCAACGAGGCGGGCGCCCGCATAGGGAACTCCCTCGACCTGGAGACGACCGCCAGGGAACTCCTCGACGTCGCCGTCCCCGGCTTCTGCGACCTCGCCTCCGTCGACCTGTACCAAGGCCTGCTCGCCGGTGACGAGACCCCACCGGGCCTCGCCGACGGCAGCGCGGAACTGCGCCGCGTGGCCTTCGCGAGCGCCGTCGCCGACGCCCCGTTCCCGGAAGGGGGCGCGCCCGTCGACGTCGGCGCCGTGCACCGGTTCGCCTTCACCTCGCCCTGCGCCGACGCCCTGCGCGCGGCCCGGCCCCGGCTGACCACCGCGCGAGACGACGGCTCCGCGAGCCGCCTCACCGGCGGCCTCATCCAGTCGACGCTCGCCGTGCCGATGATCGCCCACGACACCGTGGTCGGCCTCGCCCAGTTCTCCCGTACGAAGGGCAGCGAACCCTTCGGTGAACGCGACCGCGCGCTCGCCGTCGAACTGGCCGCCCGCGCCGCCGTCTGCATCGACAACGCCCGCCTCTACCGCCGCGAACACGAACGCGCGCTGATCCTGCAACGCTCCCTGCTGCCCCCCGGCGACCCCGAGGCGTCCGGCCTGGACATCGCCTGCCGCTACCTGCCGGGCAACGCCGCCACGGAGGTGGGCGGCGACTGGTTCGATGTCATCGAGCTGCCGGGCCACCGCACCGCCCTGGTCGTCGGCGACGTCATGGGCCGCGGCCTGCGCGCCGCCGTCGCCATGGGGGAGCTGCGCACCGCCGTACGGACGCTGGCCCTGCTCGACCTGGAGCCCGCCGAGGTCCTCTCCGCCCTCGACGAGATCGCCCGCGGCCTCGGCAACCCCGCCGGGCCGCAGAACACCCGCGCGGCCCGCAAGGCGGCGGACGCGGACCTCAGCGAGGTCTACCTCGCCACCTGCGTCTACGCGGTCTACGACGCCGTCACCCGCCGCTGCACCTTCGCCAACGCGGGGCACCTGCCGCCCGCCCTGGTCGAGCCGGGAGACCCCGGGCAGGTCGCCCTCATGCTCGACGTCCCGCCCGGCCTGCCGCTCGGCGTCGGCGGCGAACCCTTCGAGGACGTGGAGGTCGAACTCCCCGAGGGAGCCCTCCTCGCGCTCTACACCGACGGCCTCGTCGAATCCCGCGACCACCCGCTGGACGAGGGGCTGAACGCGTTCGTACGCGCACTCGGCGACGCCCCGCCGGCCCTGGAGGACGTCTGCGACCACGTCCTGAACTCCCTCGACACCCACCACGGCGAGGACGACATCGCCCTGCTGATGGCCCGCGTCCAAGGGCTGCCGGCCGAGCACGTCGGCGACTGGACGCTGCCGCGCGACCCGAAGTCGGTGGGCCGCGCCCGTGAACTGGCCTGCGACCAGCTGCGCGCCTGGGACCTGGAACCGCTCTGCGACACGGCGGAACTGCTGGTCAGCGAACTCGTCACCAACGCCCTGCGGTACGGCGAGGGCGAGATCCGGCTGCGCCTCCTGCTTGACCGCACCCTGGTCTGCGAGGTCTGGGACGGCGGCTTCGTCCAGCCGCGCCGCCGCCGGGCACGCGACACCGACGAGGGCGGGCGCGGACTCCAGCTGGTCGGCCTGCTCAGCGCCGCGTGGGGCTCACGCAGGACCCCCCGGGGCAAGACGGTCTGGTTCGAACTCCCGCTGCCCGACGGGGAGACGGAGCCGATGGACGCGGCGGAGGCACTGCTCAGCCTGTTCTGACCCCGCGGGATTCAGGTGGTCGACTTGAGGGCGGCGAAGCGGGCATCGACCTCCGCCGCGTCGCCGAGGCCCTCCAGCTCCTCGAACTGCCCGTCGAGCGAGGACGCGGCGAGCTCTTGCCTGCCGAACGCCCGCGCCTCCTCGCGCCGCACCTTCTCCTCGAAGCGGCTCAGCTCGCTGCTCGGGTCCAGCACGTCGATGGTCGCGGCGGCGTCCATCATCCGGTTCTGCGCCTGCGCGGTCTTGGCGCGCGCCACCAACTGGTCGCGGCGCGAGCGCAGATCGGCCAGTTTCGTCTTCATCCGGTCGAGCCCCGACCTGAGCCGGTCCACGACCTCGGTCTGCGAGGCGATGACCGGCTCCGCGGCCTGTGCCTCCTTCTCGCACTGGAGCTGACGCCCGAGGGCCACCTTGGCGAGCCGGTCGAACCGGTCCGCCTCGCCCGCGCTCCCGGCCGCCCGCAGCTCGTCCGCCTTCCGGCTCGCCGCGAGCGCCTTGCCGCCCCACTCGGCGGCCGCGTCGCGGTCCTCCCGGTGGTCCTGCTCCAGCATCCGCAGATTGCCGATGGTGGTCGCGACCGCCTCCTCGGCCTCCGCGATGTTGTTCGTGTAGTCGCGGATCAACTGGTCGAGCATCTTCTGCGGATCCTCGGCCTGGTCGAGGAGCGCGTTGACGTTCGCCTTGGCGAGCTGGGTGACACGGCCGAGGATGGTCTGCTTCGTCATGGCCTGGTCCTCCTTGTCCGAGTATGAAGCTGCTGGTGGTGAGGCCGACGGGGCTTTTCCGTAAGCGGGGCGGAGCGGTCCTCAGAACCTGCCGCCCCCGCCCCTGCGCCCCCGCGTCCCCCCGCCGCCGAAGCTCCCGGGCCCGGGACCACCGCCGAACCCCCCGCCTCCGTAGCCGCCGCCCGCGCGGCCCATGCCGCCGAACAGCTCGCCCAGGATGATGCCGCCGAGAACCGCGCCGCCCATGCCCCCGCCGCGGCCGCCGCCCGGGCCGGGACCTCCGTACGGATTGCCGTAGCCCCGCACGTCGCGCTCGGCGAGCTGATGGGCCTGGCGGGCCAGCGCGTCCGCCTGCTGCGCCGCGGCGAGCGCGGCCGTCGCGTCGCCGTCGTCGGCACCGGCGGCACCGTCCTGGAGTGCCTCCGCCCGCGCGAGGTGCCGCCCGCCTCGGCCAGGCGGGTCCTCGCCTCACTGGCGACGGCGCCGCGGTGCGTGGTGACGTAGTCCGTGGCCGCCCTGACGGCGCTGCGGGCGGTGAGCAGGGCCTGCCCCAGCAGGTCGCGGGAGCGCCGGTCGGCGACCTCGCGCCCCGGGCGCCCGCCAGCGCCGCGTCGAGCGCCGCGTCGGCCTCCTCCACGCGGCGCAGGGCCGCGATCGGGTCGCAGGGCCCCGCGGCCAGTTGGCCCTGCACTCGGCGACCACGGCCTCCGCCCGCGCGATACGGCCCCGCAGGTCCGCCGTGGGCACCCCCGCCGCGGTCCCTTCGAGCAGCCCCCGAGCGTCGGCGAGGTCGGTCCCGGTCTCGGTGAGCGCGCCGGGCAGCCGCTCGGCGGCCGCCGCGAGCTCCCCGGCGAGGCGCTCGACGGCGGCCACGAACGTGCCCGCCTGGTCGACCGCGCCCTCCGCCGCGCGCAGATGGACGGCGGCCACACCGCTCTCGCCCGCGTCGAGCGACTGCCGGGCCCGGTTGAGGTGGGTGGTGGCGAAGAGGAGGCGGTCCTTGGCCTGCTCGACATGGCCGACCACGCCCGCGACGGCGCTCGGCGCGTACGTCCGGCGCAGCGCCGCGAGGCCCTCATCGGCCGTGCCGGTCCGCGCCGCGACCTGACGAAACACCGTCTCGGCCTGCGCAAGGGCCTGCGGGGCGTTCTTCTCCAGGGAACGCAGCTCGTCGAAGGCGGCCGTCTCCGCGTCCAGGCGGCGGTCGGCCTCCGTGCAGCGCGCGATGATCTCGTCCAGCATGCGGCGCCGGGTCGCCTCGTCCTCGCCGTAGGCGTCGTCGAGCTCCTGCCGCAGCCGGAAGGCCGCCGTCAGCTCCGAACGGGCGTACGCGAGCGCCTCACCGAACGGCTTGACCGCGCCCTCGCCGAACTGGGCGGTCGCGAACCCCAGTTCCTCGGTGCTGGTGCGGATCGCGTCGTCCGTCTCGACCAGCAGCAGCCGTGCCTTCTTGTCGAGTTCGTCGAGGCGGGGGAGCGGGGTGAGGCCGGTACCCGCGCCACGGCCCCAGCCGGGCGTCGTACGCGTCGCGGCCCGCCTCCTGCGCCGCCGGTGGGCGACCAGCGCGGCGGCCCCGACCACACCCGCCACCACCACGGGCAGCACGAGGTCACCGGCCACCGAGTCGTCGCGCCCACCGGGATCGGCCGGACCGGGGGTGACCGACGGCGTCGGCGCGGGCCGCCCCGCGAGGACCGCGCGGTAGCCGTTCGCGGCGCCGATGGCCGCCCCGGCCCAGTCGTTCTCCCGCAGGGCGGGCCGGATGGCGGTGGTGGCCACCTCCTGGAGCTGGGCGTCACTGAGCCGGGAGGCGTCGTCCACGGAGTAGGCGAACTGCCGGTCGTGGGTGGCCACGGCGAGCAGCACGTCGTCCAGGCCGAGGCCGTTGCGCCCGGCGGTGGCGTCCGCCCAGCTCTGCGCGGAACGGCCGGAGAAGTCACGTACGTAGACGACGAAGAGCTGCACGCCCCGGTCGTCATAGAGCCGGTCGAGGGCCTGCTCCGCGGCGTCCGCGCGCTCACCGAGGGCGTCCACCCTGTCGGTGATCTGGCCGGTGCGGGAGAGCGTGACGGGGTCCTCCGCGAAGGCCGGCCAAGGACACAGCAGAGGGAACCAGGCGAGCAGCGCGGCCACGGCGACCGCGACTGCCCGCGCGGGCAGCCGCGGGGACGGCGTCACAGGCGTCACATGGGCGAGCGTAGGTCGGCCTCCGGGCCGCCGCGACCGGACGGCGGCCCTCTGAAGGCGGTCCCCTGGAGGAGGCCCCGCCGCCGGAGGCACCAGCACGGCGGACGCGTACGGTGACCCGGTGCGGGACGCTTCGAGGGGCGGCCGGAAGAGGAAGGGGCGCAGGTGGGAGGGGTCTGGACGGGGGTGCGGGAGCGGGTGCTCGCCCTGCGCTCCGCGCCGTACCGCAAGGCGGTGTTCGGCGCCGAGTTCCATGAGTACGGCCATGGCTTCGCGCTCCTGCCCGTGCTGACGCGGGAGCAGGTGGCCGCGGTCGAACGGCACCGCGGCGTGGCGTTCCCCGCGGAGTACCGCGGCTTCCTGCTGGAGGTCGGCGCGGGCGGCGCCGGACCCGACTACGGCCTGTTCCCCGTGCGCCCGGTCGGGCCCGACACACCGCCCGCGACGCCCCACGGCGCGCGCCCCTTCCGCCCCGAGCGCACCCGGGAGCTCGCGGACCACCAGGACGCGGAGCCGTCGCGCGCGGCGTACGGCGGCACACCGCAGGACGAGGCACGGTTCCGCCGCGACCATCACGCCTGGGACCGGCGCGAGGACGAGCTCCTTGAGATCCTGACCGAGGGCACGCTGTGCGTGGGCGAGCAGGGCTGCGGCTATTACACGCTGCTGGCCCTCACAGGGCCCGAGCGCGGCACGATGTGGCACGACGCGAGAGCGGCGGCCGAGGGCGTGGTCCCCGTCCAGTTCGTCGGCAGGCCCGGCCGCGTCACGTTCGCCGCCTGGTACCTCCACTGGCTGAACCGCGCGGAACGCCAAGCGACGCGGTCCCCCGGGATCACCCACGCCACCCCCTAGCCGCCGGACGCCCGCTCACGGCACGTCAGCCGGCGAACACCACCTCCGGCCAGCGCTCCGAGGGCCGCTCCAGGAGCCCGTCGTCCTCCCCCTTCAGCCACCGGTCGAAGAACGAGACCACATACGCGCGCTGTGCCGCCACCGCCCGCTCCGGGACGACCGTGCCTATGTGCTCCTCGACGGTCGCGCGGTCCACCCCGGCCCGGGGCAGCAGCGCGGCCAGGTCGGTGTACGTCTGGTGCTTGGCACCCCGCAGCGTGAGGTTCCGCTTCCAGCCGGTGCTGTGGGTCCAGAAGGACCGCCACGACGGCTCGGTCGTACGGTCGCTTCCCTCGCGGCCCATCAGCAGGAAGGGGCGGTCAAGGCCGTGCCGTGCGACCGGCAGCAGGTTCGTGCCGTCGGGCTCGGGGTTGAACTCCAGCGTGCCGTCCAGGTCGACGCCCGCCTTGACCCTGCGGTCCTCGTACATCGTCTGGGCGGCGCAGACCCCGCCCGCGGACTGTCCGACCATGCCGACGCGGCTCCGGTCGACGATCGCGGACAGGCCGTGCGGGAGCGAGCCGAGGCGGTCGAGGACGAACGTCGAGTCGGCGGCCCGGACCCCGAGGACCTTCTTGAGCAGGGCGGACATGGTGCCCTCGCGCTGCGCCTTCGCGAGGGCCTCCAGCAGCGGTTCGTTGCCCTTGACCGAGCCGTCGGGGAACTGCACGCCGGGGCTCTCGTAGGTGTGGTCGACGGTCACCACGACATAGCCGCGGCTCGCCAACTCCTCCACCAGCGTGGTGCCCCAGGTGCGCGGGTCGCCCGCGCCCGCCGCGTACAGCAGGACGGGGCGCCGCCCGCCTCGGATGGCCGCCGCCGCTCCCTTCCCGGCATGCGTCCGCAGGGCGGCGAAGTCGAGGGCGCCCCGCGGGATGCCGTGCGGCGCGGTGGCGTCCCAGCGGGCGGCGGCGCCCGGCGCCATGTAGGGCGCGCGGCGGTGCCCTCCGCCGGGGCCGGGCGCGGCCGGATACCAGACGTCGACCATCAGCTCGCGATACGGCAGCGCGGGCACCCACGGGTCGGGTCGTGACCGGTCGACGAGCCGGGCGGATACGGTCCCGATCGCGAACGGGCCGGTCGGTGCGGGCAACCGGACCCCCGCACCGGTGGGGGGCGCGGCGGTGGCGGACGTCGGCAGCAGACCCGCCGCGAGCCCGGCGGCCGCGAGCCGCATCCGTGATCGACCCTCGCGACGAAGGGGATCCGCGGCCGCCGGACCTCCGCCGCGCCAGACCCCGCGCGCCCGTACGGATCGACGGCACCTCGAAGCGCACGCTCGGCAGCCTCGAAGCGGCACTCGGATGCGAACTCATTCGTCCACGCCGCCTCTTCAGCCGAGGTCACCGTCCCGACCAACCCTCACCGTGATGACCTCGTCGCGCCCGAAGACCGACATGCGCGTCATGCACATCAGCCTCGGCCTGCCGTTGATCTCCGCCGAGCACGAACCGCACTTGCCCGCCTTGCAGTTCCACCGCACGGCGAGGTCGGGTGCCTGGGTGGCCTGGAGGCGGTGGATGATGTCGAGGACGACCTCGCCCTCGTTGACCTCGACCTCGAAGTCCGCCAGGCCGCCACCGCCGACGTCCCCGCGCCAGACCTTGAACCGCGCGCCGTACGAACTCGACGGACTCGACGCACTCGATCGACGTCGAGTTGCAGGTACTTGACGAAGAGGGCGGCGGTCCGGGCGGATGGGCTCGGTCGTGTCACGGACGAGGTCGATCTGGCCGCGCACGGGATCGGCGGCGGCCAGCCCACCGCTCGGATCGGTCAGTTGACACAGCAGATTGACGCGGCGCCACTCGCGGCTCATCGCCGGATGGTCCTCGCGGGTGTGGCCGCCGCGGCTCTCCGTTCGCTCCAGGGCGGCCCGGGCGACGCACTCGCTGACCAGCAGCATGTTGCGCAGGTCGAGCGCGAGGTGCCAGCCGGGGTTGAACTGGCGGTGCCCCTCGACCCCCGCCCGCCGTGCCCGCGCCCGCAGCTCGGCGAGCTTCTCCAGGGCCTGCGCCATCTCGGCCTCGCGGCGGATGATGCCGACCAGGTCGTTCATGGTCTGCTGCAGTTCCTGGTGCAGGGTGTACGGGTTCTCCGGAGTCTCTCCGTCCGCGAGGCCCTCGGCGCTGAACGGCCGCAGCGCCTCGGCCGCCGCGGCATCCACCTGCGCCTCGTCGATCACGGGCCGCGCGGTGAGACCGGCCGCGTACCGCGCCGCGTGCAGCCCCGCGCGCCGCCCGAAGACGAGCAGGTCGGACAGGGAGTTGCCGCCGAGCCGGTTGGAGCCGTGCATGCCGCCCGCGACCTCGCCCGCGGCGTAGAGCCCGCTCACGCGGCGCGCGGCCGCGGTGTCGGAGTCCACCGCGATGCCGCCCATCACGTAGTGGCAGGTCGGCCCGACCTCCATGGCCTCCGCGGTGATGTCGACGTCCGCGAGCTCCTTGAACTGGTGGTACATGGACGGCAGCCGCCGCTTGATGACCTCGGCGGGCATACGCGTCGACACATCCAGGAAGACGCCGCCGTGCGGTGAGCCGCGGCCCGCCTTCACCTCGGAGTTGATGGCACGCGCGACCTCGTCGCGGGGGAGCAGCTCGGGCGGGCGGCGGTTGTGGTCCGGGTCGTCGTACCAGCGGTCGCCCTCCTCCTCCGACTGCGCGTACTTCTCCTTGAAGACGTCGGGGATGTAGTCGAACATGAACCGCTTGCCCTCGGAGTTCCGCAGCACCCCGCCGTCGCCGCGCACCGACTCGGTGACCAGGATGCCCTTGACCGACGGCGGCCAGACCATGCCCGTCGGGTGGAACTGCACGAACTCCATGTTCAGCAGCGGCGCCCCGGCGAGCAGCGCGAGGGCGTGCCCGTCGCCGGTGTACTCCCACGAGTTCGACGTCACCTTGAAGGACTTGCCGATGCCGCCGGTCGCGAGGACGACGCTCGGTGCTTCCAGGACGAAGAAGCGGCCCGACTCGCGGTCGTAGCAGAAGGCCCCGCCGACCCTCTCGTCCTCCTTCAGCACGCGCGTGACCGTGCACTCCTGGAAGACCTTCAGCCGCGCCTCGTGGTCGCCGAACTCCCGGAAGTCCTCCTGCTGGAGGGCGACGATCTTCTGCTGGAGCGTGCGGATCAGTTCGAGCCCGGTGCGGTCGCCGACGTGCGCGAGCCGCGGGTACTCGTGCCCGCCGAAGTTGCGCTGGGAGATCCGCCCGTCCGGCGTACGGTCGAACAGGGCGCCCCAGGTCTCCAGCTCCCACACGCGGTCCGGTGCTTCACGCGCGTGCAGCTCTGCCATCCGCCACTGGTTGAGGAACTTGCCGCCGCGCAGGGTGTCGCGGAAGTGGACCTGCCAGTTGTCGCCGGAGTTCACATTGCCCATGGAGGCCGCGATACCGCCCTCGGCCATCACCGTATGGGCCTTGCCGAACAGCGACTTGCAGATCACGGCCGTACGGGCGCCCTGCTCACGCGCCTCGATCGCGGCCCGCAGACCGGCGCCACCGGCGCCCACCACGACAACATCCCACTGCTGCCGCCCCACTTGAGACATCAGAACAACCTCGGATCGTCGAAGGCGCCGGACGCGATCAGATACACGTAGAAGTCGGCGAGCGCCACGCTCACCAACGACGCCCAGGCGAGCAGCATGTGGCGTGCGTTCAGTTTTCCGACCCACTGCCACATGCGGTACCGGACCGGATGCTTGGAGAAGTGCTTGAGCTTGCCCCCGACGATGTGCCGGCACGAGTGGCAGGAGAGCGTGTAGGCCCAGATCAGCACGGTATTGAGCAGGAAGACGAGCGTGCCGAGACCCATGTGGCCCCACTCGTAGTGCTCGTCGCGGAAGGTGAGCACGGTGTCGTACGTGAGGATGCCCGCGACCGGCACCGCCGCGTAGAAGAAGTACCGGTGGATGTTCTGGAGCACCAGCGGGAAGCGGGTCTCACCGGAGTACTTCTTGTGCGGCTCGGCGACCGCGCAGGCGGGCGGTGACGCCCAGAAGCCGCGGTAGTAGGCCTTGCGGTAGTAGTAGCAGGTCAGCCGGAAGCCGAGCGGGAAGATCAGGATCAGCAGCGCGGGCGACAGGCCCCACCAGCTGCCGAAGATCTCCCAGTTGGGGCCGGAGCGCATCGGCTCGCAGTTGTCGGCCAGGCACGGCGAGTAGAACGGCGAGACGTAGGGCGCCTGGTAGTAGTCCGCGTTCGCGAACGCCCGCCAGGTCGAGTAGACGACGAAGGCGAGCAGCCCGGCGGCGGTCGCCGCGGGCGCCAGCCACCAGCGGTCGGTCCGCAGGTGGGCAGCGGCGATCGCGGCGCGCGTGCCGTCGCGCACGCCGCCGCCGGGGGCCGTTCCGCTCTTCGGTTGGGGTTCCGTGCCGGTGGCCAACGAGGCTCCACTCCTTCGTCCTCGGGTACCGCGGGGTCAGGCGTGCGGGAGGGGTTCGACGGGGCGGGTGTCAGGGGGCGTGGCGGTGGTGGGCGCCCAGACCCTCGTCGTCGCAGTCCCCGGCGTTCGTCCACAGCGAGCTGTCGTACGGCGTGTCGGGAATGGTCACGAGATCGGTCCGCAGCGGCTTCTCGCGCGGTGTGGACGGCGCGGCGGCGGAGCGCAGCAGGGCGACGCTCTCGGTCAGCCGGTCGGTGTCCGTGCGCACCCGGCGCACGTCGACGCCCGCCAACTGGTCGCCGGCCTGGCTCTCCAGCCTGCCGACGGTGCGGACCAACTCCTCGACGCAGCGCTGAACGGCCGTCAATTCATCGTGCAGAGCCATGACTTGCCCTCACTTAGGGGGTGCGGTGGCAACGCTCATGCGCCTGCGAGTGTCGCGCGCCGCATCCCGGCTTGTGAAGAGATCTGCACCGATTGCCGGATCGAGGGCGGTGAACGCGCCGGATCACGCCCCTGTCGCGCCGGTCCGGACCTCGGGCACTCCGGCGCGTTGGGCCGCACGAGTGGCATCCGGGCGCCGCCACGCCGTGTCTGCGTCGCGCGGCCCGCCCGGTCACCTTCAGTGGGGCCATAGATGTGATCAGCTCCATATACCGCCAAACGTGATCAATCCCGGCCCGGTCCTGGTAGCGGGGGGCCGGGCGAGCCCCGGACCCCGGAGGTACCAGCCATGTCCCACGACCGCGTCAGGGCCAGATCTGTCGTGTTCCTCGCGACGGGGGTGCTGGCTCTGCCCGCCCTCGCCGGATGCAGCTCGAACGACGAGGCCGGCGGGCCGGCCGCAGGCCAGGACGTCGCTCCCGCCGCCCGGGGCATGGTCGCCGACGGGGGGACCATGAACTGGGCGCTCGACGCGCTGCCCGAGACCCTCAACACCTTCCAGTCCGACGCCGACGCGGGCACCTCGCGGATCGCGGGCGCGGTCCTGCCGTCCCTGTTCCGCCTCGACGCGCAGGGCAGGCCGCAGCGCAACGCCGACTTCCTGGAGTCGGCGGAGGTCGTCGAGCGCGAGCCCCGGCAGGTCGTCCTGTACAAGCTCAACCAGCAGGCGGTCTGGAGCGACGGCCGGGAGATCGGAGCCGACGACTTCGCCGCCCAGTGGCGGGCCCTGTCCGGCAAGGACACCGCGTACTGGACGGCGCGGAACGCCGGATACGACCGCATCGAGAAGATCGAGCGCGGCGCGAACAACCTGGAGGTGCGGGTCACCTTCGGCAAGCCCTACGCGGACTGGCGCTCGCTGTTCTCCCCGCTCTACCCCAAGCAGGTCATGGGCAGCCCCGACTCCTTCAACGACGGCGCCCGCCGCAAGCTGAAGGCGACCGCGGGCCCCTTCACGCTCACGGACATCGACCGGGAGGCCGGCGAGGTGACCCTCGGGCGCAACCCGCGCTGGTGGGGGCGGCAGGCCAAGCTCGACAAGCTGGTGCTGCGCGAGGTGTCCCGGAGCGAGCGGGCCGAGGCGCTCGCCAAGGGCAGGGTCGACCTCGCCGAGATCGACGCCACGGAGGCCGGGCGGATCACGCTCGCCGCCCGCGACAAGGCCGACGGGGGCGCACCGGCCCACGGCCCCGGCGCGCAGCTGACGCCCGCCAAGGCCCTGCGCTCCTGGGCGATCGTCAACGGCTCCGACGAGGAGGCCGCTCAGGCGGAGTACGAGGCCCGCGAGAAGACCCGCAGGGCGGTCAAGAAGTACGCGACCGAGCAGGCGGGCCTGAGCGGCTACGTGGTCCGCAAGTCCCTCGAACCGGCCTACACGCAGCTCGCCCTCAACGGCTCCGAGGGACCGCTCGCGGACGACCGGGTACGCCGCGCGGTCGCCCGTGCCCTGGACCGCGAGGAGCTCGCCGAGGCGGTGCTCAAGCCGCTCGGCCTGCCCGCCGAGCCGGTCGGCAGCCACCTCGCCCTCGCCGGGCAGTCGGCGTACGCGGACAACAGCGGGGCCCTCGGCAAGCAGGACACCGCCGAGGCGCGGGCGCTCCTCGCGGACGCGGGCTGGACGCCGGGCGCCGCGGTCAAGGACGGGCTGAAGGACAAGAAGAAGACGAAGACGGCGGGCGGCCAGGCCTCCGCGAAGCCGTCGGACACGGAGTCCGGGTCCGAATCCGGATCCGGGGCCGACGACGGCACGTACATCGTCGGCCAGGACGACGGAAAGCCCGGCGACAGCAGCTCCTCCGTGCTCGCGCCCGCCCCCGCCGCCGCCCACCAGAAGGCCGCGCTGACCCGCCAGGCGGACGTCCTGCGGCTGCCGGCCGAGGCCGAGACGGAGCAGAAGAAGGCCGCAAGCAAGGCGGCGAAGAAGGCGGAGAAGGAGAAAGCGGAGAAGAAGAGCGCCGAAAGGAGGGCCGAAAAGAAGGCAGAAAAGAAGGCACAAAAGAAGCAGGCAGGAAAGAAGAGGGCCGCCGAGCGGGCCGAGGAGAGGCGCGAGCAGAGGTCCGAAAGCCGGTTCGGGGACAGGTCCGAGCACAGGTTCGGGAACACGTTCGAAAAAAGGGACACCGCCGACCGCACCGGACAGCAGGGCGACCGGCAGTCGGTCACGTCCCGCTCCCGGGACCACGCCAAGGGCGGCGCCCCCGGCGCGTACGCCCCCAAGGGCACCGCCGCTCCCGCCGCGGGCGCACCGCTGGCCAAGGACGGCAAGCCCCTCACCCTCCGCTTCGTGCTCCCCTCCGGGGACGGCTCGGAGCCGCTGCGGGCGGTGGCCGACCGGATCTCGCGGATGCTGGAGAAGATCGGCGTGCGCACGGAGACGGCGAAGGTCTCCGACAGCAGCTACTTCAAGGACCACATCGCCTCCGGCCAGTACGACCTCGCCCTCTACTCGTGGCCCGCGTCGGCGTTCCCGGCCACCGACGCCCGCCCGATCTTCGCCAAGCCGGTCCCGGCCGCCGACGGCTCGCTGAACGTCGAGCAGAACTACACGCGCGTCGGCACCGACCACATCGACCAGCTGTTCGACCAGGCGATGAGTGAACTCGATGAAGAAACGTCACGCTCCCTGGTGAAGAAGGCGGACGCCCGCATCTGGGCCGAGGCGGGCTCCATCCCGCTCTACCAGCGGCCCCAGCTGATGGCGGCCCGCCCGAACCTCGCCAACGCCGGAGCCTTCGGTTTCCAGGCCCCGAACTACGAGGACATCGGCTTCCTGAAGCCGGGCGCGAAGCCGTCGGGCATGCCCGCGGCCAAGTGACCCCGGGCCCCGGCCCGTGGGCGGCGTACGTGCCGTGCAAGTGACGTACACCATCTCTTCACGGGACCGACGCTCAGATTCCGCTCAACTCCCTTGCCCGCCGACCACCTGGGCGGGCAAGGTCATATCCACCCATTGACCTGCGGTTTCACCCCTGACGCCCCCATCCGGGGCAGACGCTCGCGGCTGCCCGGAAACCCCCCGCGGAGGCTGCCTCCGCGCGAGCCACGTAGACTGGGGTAAGGCCGTGGCGTGTTGTCTGCCCGGCAGGGCACGCGTACCGGACCGTACGCGCCGCCGTCCACTCTTCCCGGGAGAAGCGCAGCTGTATGCCCACGCGCCACGACATTCGTAACGTCGCCATCGTCGCCCACGTCGACCACGGCAAGACGACCATCGTCGATGCCATGCTCAAGCAGGCCGGCGCCTTCGCCGCCCACGCCGCGGAGTCGCTCGACGACCGCATGATGGACTCGAACGACCTGGAGCGTGAGAAGGGCATCACGATCCTGGCCAAGAACACGGCCGTCAAGTACCACCCCAAGGATGGTGGCGACCCGATCACCATCAACATCATCGACACCCCCGGCCACGCCGACTTCGGCGGCGAGGTCGAGCGCGGTCTGTCGATGGTGGACGCGGTCGTCCTCCTCGTGGACGCCTCCGAGGGTCCGCTGCCCCAGACCCGCTTCGTGCTCCGCAAGGCCCTCCAGGCCCGGATGCCGGTCATCCTGTGCATCAACAAGACCGACCGCCCGGACTCCCGGATCGACGAGGTCGTCAACGAGACGTACGACCTCTTCCTCGACCTGGACGCCGACGAGGACCAGATCGAGTTCCCGATCGTCTACGCCTGCGGCCGTGACGGCATCGCCTCGCTGACCAAGCCGGAGGACGGCACCGTCCCGGCCGACAGCGACAGCCTGGAGCCGTTCTTCACGACGATCCTGGAGCACGTCCCCGCTCCGGAGTACGACGAGTCGGCCCCCCTCCAGGCCCACGTCACCAACCTGGACGCCGACAACTTCCTCGGCCGTATCGCGCTCTGCCGCGTCGAGCAGGGCGAGCTGCGCAAGGGCCAGACCGTCACGTGGATCAAGCGCGACGGCACCCAGCAGAACGTCCGCATCACCGAGCTGATGATGACCGAGGCGCTCACCCGCAAGCCCGCCGAGAAGGCCGGCCCCGGTGACATCTGCGCCATCGCCGGTATCTCGGACATCATGATCGGCGAGACCCTGGCCGACCCCGAGAACCCGATCGCGCTGCCGCTGATCACGGTCGACGAGCCCGCGATCTCCATGACCATCGGTACGAACACCTCGCCGCTGGTCGGCAAGGGCGGCAAGGGCCACAAGGTCACCGCCCGCCAGGTGAAGGACCGCCTGGACAAGGAGCTGATCGGTAACGTCTCGCTGCGCGTCCTGGACACCGAGCGCCCCGACGCCTGGGAGGTGCAGGGCCGCGGTGAGCTGGCGCTGGCCATCCTCGTCGAGACCATGCGCCGGGAAGGCTTCGAGCTGACCGTCGGCAAGCCCGAGGTGGTCACCAAGGAGATCAACGGCAAGGTCCACGAGCCGATCGAGCGCATGACGATCGACTCGCCCGAGGAGCACCTCGGCGCCATCACGCAGCTGATGGCGACCCGCAAGGGCCGCATGGAGACCATGACGAACCACGGTTCGGGCTGGATCCGCATGGAGTGGATCGTCCCGTCCCGCGGCCTCATCGGCTTCCGTACGGAGTTCCTGACCCAGACCCGCGGCACGGGCATCGCGCACTCCATCTTCGAGGGCCACGAGCCGTGGTTCGGCGAGCTGAAGACCCGTAACAACGGCTCCCTGGTCGCCGACCGCGCGGGCACGGTCACGCCGTTCGCGATGATCAACCTCCAGGAGCGCGGTGTCATCTTCACCGAGGCCGGCACCGAGGTGTACGAGGGCATGATCATCGGTGAGAACTCGCGCTCCGACGACATGGACGTGAACATCACCAAGGAGAAGAAGCTCACCAACATGCGCGCCGCGTCGGCCGACTCCACGGAGAACGTGGTCCCGCCGCGCAAGCTGTCGCTCGAGCAGTCCCTGGAGTTCTGCCGCGACGACGAGTGCATCGAGGTGACCCCGGAGACCGTGCGCATCCGCAAGGTCGTCCTGGACCAGAAGGAGCGCGGCCGCACCGCGTCGCGCGCCAAGCGCAACTGACGCCCCCTCACCGCCGGAAGGTAAACCTCCGGCGGTGCCACAGGGACGTATGAGGCCGGTTTCCGCCCTCCCTCAGGGGAGTCGGCGGAAGCCGGCCTCCGGCGTTTCCGCTGGCGGTACCGTGTGCCCACTGCCGCGTGGAGAGATCCGTCGCAACCGCTTTTCAGCGGGGAAACGTCCGCTATGCGGACGTCACTGACCGTTAGATGTGTAACACGTCCGTTTCGCAACCATCTATCTAGGATCGGTTTGTCCGGATTTTGGAAGTTGTACGTGCCAGGTGTGATTGAACCGAGACCAAAAGAGTGTGGTCGACCGGTACCTCATGGCTAATAGTTGACCGCGTATAGCTCGGGTCAATGGGTCACGCGCTGTGGGGAGCGCCGACTCACGAGCACACTGGGGTACTCGATCTTCGCCGTCAGGGGTGTCGGCGCGATCGCACGTACCCCCTCTTGTAGTGAACAAGTGGACTCATGAGGAGGAACCCCATGCGTGGTGCCAAGAGCGCCAAGTGGGTCGCGATAGCCGGTGTTGTGGCTCTGACTGCCACCGCTTGTGGCGGCGGCAGCGACAGCAGCGACAACAGCAACCGCAAGGTCGACCCCAAGGGGATCGTCAGCTACGCCAACGGTGAGCCGCAGAACGCCCTGCAGCCGTCCAACACCATGGAGGCGTACGGCAGTGTCGTCATCGACTCGCTCTTCACGGGCCTGGTCCACTACGACAAGCAGGGCAACATCACCTATGAGAACGCCGAGTCGGTCACTCCCGACAAGGCGAACAAGGTGTGGACCGTCAAGCTGAAGCCGGGCTGGAAGTTCCACAACGGCGAGGCCGTCACCGCCAAGTCGTACGTGGACGCCTGGAACTGGGCCGCGGACCCGGCCAACGGCCAGCAGAACAGCTCCTGGTACCGCGACATCGTCGGCTACGAGGACGTCCACCCGGAGAAGGGCAAGGCCAAGAAGAAGGCCATGTCCGGCCTGAAGGTCGTCGACGAGAACACCTTCACCATCACGCTGAACCACGGCATCCCGTACTACGCGTACAAGCTCGTCTACGCGCCGTTCTACCCGCTGCCCTCGGCCGCTCTGAAGGACCCGAAGAAGTACGGCGAGTCGCCGGTCGGCAACGGCCCGTACAAGTTCGACAAGTGGGACCACAAGAAGGTCATCTCGGTCCGCGCCTGGGGCGGTTACAAGGGCGCGAACAAGCCGAAGAACGGCGGCATCGACTTCAAGGCCTACAACAAGGACACGGCGGCCTACGCCGACCTGAAGTCGGACAACGTCGACACCATGCCGCTGGTCCCCAACAGCGAGATCGCCAACTTCAAGCAGGACTTCGGCGACCGCGCGATCGACATGGACTTCTCGGCGATCAACACGGTCAACTTCGCCTTCTACACCAAGCAGTGGAAGGACATCGACGTCAAGGTCCTCCAGGGCCTGTCGATGGCGATCGACCGCGACACCATCGCCAAGACGGTGTTCCACGGCACGCGTGAGTCGGCCACCGGCTGGGTCGCCAAGGGCGTCAAGGGCTACCAGAACGACGCCTGTGGCGAGTTCTGCAAGTTCGACCCGAAGAAGGCCAAGCAGTCCATCAAGGCCGGCGGCGGCGTTCCCGGCAACAAGATCTCCATCCAGTACAACGCCGACCAGCCGCACAAGGACTGGGTCGTCGCGGTCTGCAACTCGATCACCAACGCGACCGGCGTCAAGTGCGTCGGCGACCCGGTGACCGACTTCGCGGCCGACACGGAGATCCGTGACCAGAAGAAGGTCAAGTCGATGTACCGCTCCGGCTGGGTGCTCGACTACCCGTTCAACGGCAACTTCCTCGCCGACCTCTACGGCACCGGCGTCGACGGCAACAAGGGCGGCTTCTCGGACAAGAAGTTCGACGCGCTGACCAAGAAGGCCGACCAGGCCAAGACCATCGACGAGTCCGCGAAGCTGTACCAGCAGGCCGAGAAGGAGCTGGTCAAGAGCTTCCCGGGCATCCCGCTCTGGTACAACAAGACGCTCTCCGCGTACTCGAAGAACGTGAAGAAGGTCGAGTTCGACCAGGCCGGCGACCCGATCCTCACCGAGGTCGAGGTCTTCGAGAAGTAGCAGTCGTCGGAGTTCCGCTCCCGCGAAGCGACGCCCGGCGATCCCGGGCGTCGCTTCGCGGGCGGCTCCGCAATGGACGGAGGCACCACCATGGGGCGCTACGTCGCGAGGCGACTGCTCCAGATGATCCCGGTCTTCATCGGGACCACACTCTTGATCTTCCTGATGGTCAACGTGCTGCCGGGCGACCCGGTGGCCGCGCTGTGGGGGGACAAGCCGCCGGACCCCGCGCAGGTGGCCCAGATCAAGCACGACCGAGGGCTTGATCTGCCGCTGTGGCAGCAGTACTTCCACTACATGGGTGGACTGTTGCAGGGCGACTTCGGCAACACCATCGCCGGCAACCGGCCGATCCTCGACGAGATCACGCAGGCCTTCCCGGTCTCGGCACGGCTCGCCGCCATGGCGTGGACGTTCGAGCTGGTCGTCGGAATCGCCCTGGGCGTGCTGGCGGGCGTGAAGCGCGGCCGCATCCTCGACAACACGGTGACGCTCTTCACGCTCCTCGTGATCTCCGTCCCGATCTTCGTCTTCGGCCTCTTCCTCCAGCTGATCTTCGGCAACGAACTGGGCTGGGTCACACCGACGGTCCAGGACTCGGAGAACATCGGGGAACTGCTCCTGCCGGCCCTCGTGCTCGGTCTGGTCGGCCTCGCCTACGTGGCCCGCCTGACCCGCACCTCCATCGCCGAGAACCGGCAGGCGGACTACATCCGTACCGCCGTCGCCAAGGGGCTGCCGCGCAAGCGCATCATCACCCGGCACCTGCTGCGCAACTCGCTGATCCCCGTGGTCACTTACCTCGGTACGGACATCGGCACCCTGATGGGCGGCGCGGTCATCACCGAGGGCATCTTCAACGTCGCCGGCGTCGGAAACCTCCTCTACGACGGGCTGTTCCAGCACGAAGGAACCGTCATCGTCGGAGTCGTGACCGTCCTCGTGCTCGTGTACCTCCTCGCCAGCCTGCTCGTCGACCTGCTCTACGCGGTCCTGGACCCGAGGATCCGTTATGCCTGACATCACCAAGACGCCGAGTCCGGCCGAGGCGGCCGCCGGCATCGTACCGAGCGATGCGCAGGCCGCGGCCGAAGCCGTGGAGGCGCCCGGCAAGCCGCGCAGCCTCTGGGGCGACGCGTGGCGGGACCTGCGCCGCAGGCCGCTGTTCCTCATCTCGGCCGCGCTGATCCTGCTGCTGCTGGTCGTGGCCGCCTTCCCCGGCGCGTTCACCGACGCGAACCCGAAGTACGGCGACCTGACGAACCACTTCCTGCAGAAGCCGAGCCTCGGCCACGTCTTCCAGGCCGACTGGTTCGGATACGACCGGCAGGGCCGCAGCGTCTACGCCCGCGCCGTCTACGGCACGCGCAACTCGATCATGGTCGGCCTCGGCGTGACCATCCTGGTCACCCTCTTCGGCGGCCTGGTCGGCATGCTGGCGGGCTACTTCGGCGGCATCTGGGACAGCCTGCTCTCCCGCATCGTCGACGTGTTCTTCGGCGTCCCGTTCCTGCTCGGCGCCATGGTCGTCCTGAACGCCTTCACCGAGCGCAACGCGTGGGTGATCATCGGCGCCCTCGCCTTCCTCGGCTGGACGCAGATCGCCCGTGTGATGCGCGGCGCGGTGATCACCACCAAGCACGCGGACTACGTGGTGGCGGCACGCGCGCTCGGCGCGGACACCAAGCGGATCCTCTTCCGGCACATCCTGCCGAACGCCATCGCCCCCGTCATCGTCATCGCGACCATCGCGCTCGGCTCGTACATCGTCGCCGAGTCGACGCTGTCGTACCTGGGCCTCGGCTTCGGCGACGACGCGCTCTCCTGGGGCGGCGACATCTCCGACGCCCTCAGCGACATCCGGAACAACCCGCACACGCTGATCTTCCCGGCCGGGATGCTCAGCCTCACCGTGCTGGCGTTCATCATGCTCGGCGACGCCGTACGCGAAGCCCTCGACCCGAAGCTGCGCTGAGGGAGGCGTACGTGACCAGCATCGATCTGAAGACAGACTCCGTCCCCGCCCCCCGCTCGGGCGAGGAGAAGAGCGGCAGGCTCCTGGACGTCAAGGACCTGCACGTCGAGTTCCACACCCGAGACGGTGTGGTCAAGGCCGTCAACGGCGTCAACTACAGCGTGGACGCGGGCGAGACGCTCGCCGTCCTCGGTGAGTCGGGGTCCGGCAAGTCCGTGACCGCGCAGGCCATCATGGGCATCCTCGACATGCCGCCCGGCAAGATCCCGCACGGCGAGATCCTCTTCCGCGGCCAGGACATGCTGAAGATGTCGGGCGAGGAGCGCAGGAAGATCCGCGGCCGCAAGATCGCGATGATCTTCCAGGACGCGCTGTCCTCGCTCAACCCCGTCCTCTCGGTGGGCTACCAGCTCGGCGAGATGTTCCGGGTGCACGAGGGGCTCGGCCGCAAGGAGGCCAAGGCCAAGGCCATCGAGCTGATGGACAAGGTCAAGATCCCGGCCGCCAAGGACCGGGTGAACGACTACCCGCACCAGTTCTCCGGCGGTATGCGCCAGCGCATCATGATCGCGATGGCACTCGCCCTGGAGCCGGACCTGATCATCGCGGACGAGCCCACCACGGCGCTCGACGTGACGGTCCAGGCCCAGGTCATGGACCTGCTCGCGGAGCTCCAGCGCGAGTACAACATGGGCCTGATCCTGATCACCCACGACCTCGGCGTGGTCGCCGACGTCGCGGACAAGATCGCGGTCATGTACGCGGGCCGGATCGTCGAGACGGCACCGGTCCACGAGCTGTACAAGCGCCCCGCGCACCCGTACACCCGTGGCCTGCTCGACTCGATCCCGCGCCTGGACCAGAAGGGCCAGGAGCTCTACGCGATCAAGGGCCTGCCGCCCAACCTGCTCAAGATCCCCGGTGGTTGCGCGTTCAACCCGCGCTGCCCGAAGGCGCAGGACATCTGCCGCACGGAGGTCCCGGCCCTGGTGCCGGTCACCGAGCGGGACGGCGGGGAGCTGCCGGGCCGCGGCAGCGCGTGCCACTTCTGGAAGGAGACGATCCATGGCTGAGCCGACGAAGGCCTCGAAGGTCTCTAAGGCCTCGAACGCCTCGAACGCCTCGAAGGCCGGGGAGCCGCTGGACGCCATGCCGAACGTCTCCGAGGTGGAGACGGTCGAGGCCGCCACCGAGACGGAGGCCGTGGCCGCCATCGAGGCCCCGGTCGAGCGCGGCGAGCCGATCCTCCAGGTCCGCAACCTGGTCAAGCACTTCCCGCTCACGCAGGGAGTCCTGATCAAGAAGCAGGTCGGCGCGGTCAAGGCGGTCGACGGCATCTCCTTCGACCTGTACCAGGGTGAGACGCTGGGCATCGTGGGTGAGTCCGGCTGTGGCAAGTCCACGGTCGCCAAGCTCCTGATGACCCTGGAGCGGGCCACGGCCGGCGAGGTCTTCTACAAGGGCCAGGACATCACCAAGCTGTCCGGGCGCGCGCTGAAGGCGGTCCGCCGCAACATCCAGATGGTGTTCCAGGACCCGTACACCTCGCTCAACCCGCGTATGACGGTGGGCGACATCATCGGGGAGCCCTTCGAGATCCACCCCGAGGTGGCCCCGAAGGGTTCGCGCCGCCAGAAGGTCCAGGACCTCCTGGACGTGGTGGGGCTCAACCCCGAGTACATCAACCGCTATCCGCACCAGTTCTCGGGCGGCCAGCGCCAGCGCATCGGCATCGCGCGCGGCCTGGCCCTCAACCCCGAGATCATCATCTGCGACGAGCCGGTCTCGGCACTGGACGTCTCCGTCCAGGCCCAGGTCATCAACCTGATGGAGAAGCTCCAGGACGAGTTCAACCTCTCCTACCTCTTCATCGCGCACGACCTGTCGATCGTCCGGCACATCTCGGACCGCGTGGGCGTGATGTACCTCGGCAAGATGGCGGAGATCGGCTCGGACGAGCAGATTTACGAGCACCCGACGCACCCCTACACGCAGGCGCTGCTCTCCGCGGTCCCCGTCCCGGACCCGGAGGCCCGCGAGGGCCGCGAGCGGATCATCCTGACGGGTGACGTGCCGTCGCCCGCGAACCCGCCCTCGGGCTGCCGCTTCCGCACCCGCTGCTGGAAGGCGGAGGACAAGTGCGCGAAGGAGGTCCCGCTGCTCGCTGTCCCGGAGCGGTTCAAGGGCCAGGACACGCCGGCGGCGCACGAGTCGGCCTGCCACTTCGCGGAGGAGAAGAACGTCGTGCACGCGGCGTAATCCTCCCGGGCTCTTGCCCGTACGACACCGAAGGCGCCCCCGGCCGTCAAGGCCGGGGGCGCCTTCGTGTGTAACAAGCCGCGCTCACCGTGCGTGTAACTGTCAGAGGCAAGCGAAAGCGCGCGCGGTACAGACGGGGGAACACGATGGCGACGCGGTCGGAAGGCTCTGCGGACTCCGCGGAGTTCGACGCGTTCTACGCCGCCACTGCCAAGCGCCTGGTCGCCACGGTCTATGCGATGACCGGCGACCTGGCGGAGGCGGAGGACGCGGTGCAGGAGGCGTATGTACGGGCCTGGCAGCGGTGGGAGCGGCTGACCGGGGAGGGCGATCCGCTGCCGTGGGTGCGGACGGTGGCCTCGCGGCTCGCCATCAGCACCTGGCGGCGGACACGGAACCGGCTGCGGGCACACCTGCGGCACGGCGCGGCCTCGGACGCCCCGGAGCTGTCCCCGGACCGGGTGGCCCTGGTGGCGGCCCTGCGCCGCCTGCCGCCCCAGCAGCGGCAGGCGGTGGTCCTGCACCACCTCCTGGACCTCCCGGTGGAGCAGGTCGCCCGGGAGACGGGCTCCTCCAGCGGCGCGGTCCGCACCCGGCTGAGCAGAGCCAGGAAGGTCCTCGGGGAGCGCCTGTCCGACTCACCCACGCACACATCCACGCATACGTCCGCACACACTGCCGAGGGGGCGGCCAGCCATGGCTGAAGTGAAGGTCGAGGAACTGCTGGACGAGGTCACCGTACGGATGCCGGGAGGTGAGGAACTGCGGACGCGGGGCCGCAGGAGGACGGTTCGGCGGCGGGCCGCGCTGGTGGCCGCGGCGGTGGCGGTCACGGGAGGCGCGCTGGCGATGGCGGCACTGGCCCGGGGCGGCGAGGGCGGCCGGGACATACGCCCCGCGGCGTCGCCCACGAAGAACCCCTTCCTGGTGGACGGCATGGTGCGCCTGCTGCCTCCCGAGCGGATGCCGGCCGCCGGGAAGTGGCAGTGGACGGGCGACGAGGAGGAGACGACGGAGAACCACCCGCTGCCGAGGGTGGGAGGTCGCGACAGCTGCCCGGCGTCGTACGCCGAGCGGTCGGCACCCGACCAGACGCAGTACGGCACGGAGTATCACAGCGACGAAGGCGCCGCCACGGCACGGCACCGCGTCACGTCGTACGAGAGCGGGGCCGTCGCCCGGCGCGAGGCCGCCCTGCTCGAAGAGGCGCTGACGGAGTGCGGTCTCCAGTGGCACGGCAAGGGGGCGGCCGGCCACTGGTCCGGCACGACGGAGTCCGCCTCGTGGCTGCGGGTGGAGGTCGAGCGCTGGGGCAGGTGGGTCTCCGTGGTGGAGGTGGAGGTGGAGGAGTCGGCGAGGGGCCGGTGATGAAGGAGCCCTCCTCGTAACCTCTCGGCCCATCGCCCCCCCGTGGTCCCTCGGCCCCTCGTGCTCCCTCGCCCCGACAGGAAGCAGAACCATGAACCGCTCCCACTCCCCGCTCCTGCCCCCACCGGCCGCAGACGGACCGCTGCTGCGGCCCTGGCGGCGCGGGGACGCCCCCGCCGTCCTGGAGGCGTTCGCCACCCCGGAGACGGCCCGTCAGGCCGATCAGCCCGTCGACTCCCTCGACGCGGCGGCTCGTTGGACAGCCCGCCGCACCGCCGAGTGGGAGGCCGGTTCGGCGTACGCCCTCGCGGTGGTGGACGGCACCACCGGCACGGCCGTCGGCAACGTCGCGGTGGGTGCCGTCAACCGGGTCCACGGCCTCGGCTGGGTGTCGTACTGGACGACACCGGCCGCGCAGGGCAAGGGCATCGCCACGTACGCCTGCAGAGCGGTGGCGCGGTGGGCCTTCGACGACTTGGGGCTGTTCCGGCTGGAACTGGGCCACCGCACCAACAACCGCGCCTCCTGCCGCGTGGCCGAGGAGGCCGGCTTCACGGTGGAGGGCCTGCAACGCCAGAGGCTGGAGTACGACGGGGTCCGCTACGACGTGGAACTGCACGCACGGCTGGCGACGGACCCGGACCCGGACCCGGGCTCGGGCCCGGGGTGAGGGGCACCTGCCTCAGCCCTCGCCGCCGCCAGGCTTCCCGTACCGCCGGAAATCGGCGGTCTCCACCCTCCAGGGGCCGAACGGCACGACGTCACCGAAGATGTACGGATCCTTGTTCAGGTAACGGCCCGCACACGGCTCGGAGTGCACTTCGATCGTGCCGGTCCGAGGGTCGACGATCATGTAGTGGCCGATGCCCATGGCCGGGTAGTCGGACAGCTTCTCCCCGTAGTCATTGTTGGGGTTGGACGGGGAGACGATCTCGACGACGGCCAAGACCTGCGTGGCATCGACGGCGAGGCCCTCTTCGTCGAGTACTTCCTCGGGGATCACGAGAGCGTCCGGGCGGCGCATGCGGCCGAGGGAGGGATGCTCGACCTCGGGGCCGTTCTCGCAGACATGACCGGGGTGAGTGGCGGCGAGCTGCTTGTTGAGCTGGTCGCGAATGCGACGGACCGTGCCCTCGTGGCGTTTCGAGGGGCACACCATGGCCAGTACCGGTCCCGACGGTCCGATCTCGACGGACCAGGCCCCCTCGAGATGCTCGGCATAAGCTCCGAGCTCCTCGGCGATCCCACGCATCTTGGCGTAGTCCATGCCTGAAGGGTAGCCAGGACGGCCTGGCCGGAGCGACTGCCGTAGGGCGCCCGGCCCCGGAACCGGCTCCGCCCCCGCTCGGGTCAAGGGGGAGGGGGCGGAGCCGGTTCCGGGCGGGCGGGGCCGGGCCCGGAGGGGTGGGCAGGGCCCCGGTCCGAGGGCGGACGCCGGTCAGAGGGACTTGCGCGCCGCGGGGACGGACAGCTCGGCAGCGCCCTCCGGGTAGTGGCACGCCGTCAGGTGACCGCCGCGGTTGCCGTCGATCTGGACCAGCGGCGGGTCCTCCGACGCGCACTTGTCCGTCGCCTTCCAGCAGCGCGTGCGGAAGCGGCAGCCGGAGGGCGGGTTGACGGGGGACGGGACGTCGCCCGTGAGCAGGATGCGCTCGCGGCGCGGGGCGTCGTCCGCCGTCGCCTCGGGGACGGCCGACAGGAGCGCCTTCGTGTAGGGGTGGCGAGGATTGCCGTACAGGTCCTCGCGGTCCGCGATCTCCACGATCCGGCCCAGGTACATCACCGCGACCCGCTGCGAGAAGTGCCGCACCACCGCCAGGTCGTGCGCGATGAACAGGAAGGCGATGTTCAGTTCCTTCTGGAGCTTCTGGAGGAGGTTCACCACCTGCGCCTGGATCGACACGTCGAGGGCCGAGACCGGCTCGTCCGCGACGATCAGTTTGGGTTCGAGGGCCAGCGCCCGCGCCACGCCGATGCGCTGCCGCTGACCGCCCGAGAACTCGTGCGGGAAGCGGTTGTAGTGCTCCGGGTTGAGACCGACCGTCTCCAGGAGTTCGCGGACCCGGGCCTCCCGGCCGCCCGCCGGGTTGATGCCGTTGACCTCCATCGGGCCGGAGATGATCTTGCCGACCGTCTGGCGCGGGTTCAGCGACGCGTACGGGTCCTGGAAGATCATCTGGATCTCCGAGCGGACCGGCGCCAGCTCCTTGCGCGAGGCGTGCGTGATGTCCTTGCCCCGGTAGGAGATCTTGCCGCCGGTCGGTTCGAGGAGGCGCGTGATCAGGCGGCCCGTCGTCGACTTGCCGCAGCCGGACTCGCCGACCAGGCCGAGGCTCTCGCCCTCGGCGACGGTGAAGTCCAGGCCGTCCACCGCCTGCACGGCACCGATCTTCCGCTTGAACGGGAAGCCGCCCATGATCGGAAAGTGTTTGGTCAGCCCGCTGACATCCAAAAGAGGAGTGGGAGTGGTGCTGCTCATTGGAGTGAAGTCCCGTCTCTTGTACGTCAGTCGCGTCGGTCGGCGGTGCTCGTGCCACGCTCGGCAGCGCCCGCGGAGCCCGTGGAGCCCGCGAAGCCCGTGAAGAACTCAGACCGCTGCTCCGAGGTGAGGTGGCAGGCGGCGCCCCGGCCCCCGGTCAGTTCGAGGAGCGGCTGCTCGCCCGAGCAGCGCCCGCCCCCGACCTGCTCGGTGAACGTGCACCGCGGGTGGAAGCGGCACCCGGAGGGCGGGTTGAGGAGGCTCGGCGGGGTGCCGGGGATGGGCGAGAGCGGCACGTCCACCGGGCCGTCCAGCGACGGCATGGAGCCCAGCAGGCCCCAGGTGTAGGGGTGCTGCGGCGAGCGCAGTACCTCCTTCTTCGTGCCGCGCTCCACGCACCGGCCGCCGTACATCACGAGGACGTCGTCCGCGATGTCCGCGATCACGCCGAGGTCGTGGGTGATGAAGATGATCGAGGTGCCGAACTCCTGCTGGAGGTCCTTGAGCAGGTCCATGATCTGCGCCTGGACCGTCACGTCGAGGGCTGTGGTCGGCTCGTCCGCGATCAGCAGCGTCGGGTTGCAGACCAGCGACATGGCGATCATCGCGCGCTGGCGCATACCGCCGGAGAACTGGTGCGGATAGTCGTCCACGCGCAGGTCCGGCTGCGGGATGCCGACCTTCGTCAGCATCTCGATGGAGCGCGCCCGCGCCTCCTTCTTGGAGGCCCCGGTGTGCTTGCGGTACGTCTCGCCGATCTGCCGGCCGATGGTGTGGTACGGCGACAGGGAGGCGAGCGCGTCCTGGAAGATCATCGCCATCTTGTTGCCGCGCAGCCGCTCGAGCTCCCGCTCGGTGGCGGTGAGGAGCTCCTGCCCGTCGAGCAGGATCTCGCCGTCGATGGCCGTGCTGTCCTTGTGGTGCAGGCCGAGGATGGCGAGGTTGGTGACGGACTTGCCGGAGCCGGACTCGCCGACGATGCCGAGGGTCTTGCCCTGCTCCAGGTCGAAGTCGAGGCCGTCCACGGCCTTGACGACGCCGTCCTCGGTGGAGAAGTGGACGCGCAGGTCGCGTACGGAGAGGAAGGGGGTGCTCATGGGTTCCGGCTCCTAGGCGAGGCGCACGCGCGGGTCGATGAGGGCGTAGATCGCGTCGACGATGATGTTGAAGACGACGATCGCCGTGGCGGCCACCAGCACGACACCGAGCAGCATCGGCAGGTCGCTGGTGTTGACCGCGCGGACCGACAGGTCACCGATGCCGTGCAGGGCGAAGGTCTTCTCGGTGATGATCGCGCCGCCGAGCAGGACGCCGAGGTCGAGGCCGAAGATCGTGACGATCGGGCCCATCGCGCCGCGCCAGGCGAAGCGGAAGAAGACCGAGCGGCCGGAGAGGCCCTTGGCGCGCGCCGTACGGACGTAGTCCTCGCTGAGGGTCTCGACCATCTGCGAGCGCGTCATACGGGTGTAGTTCGCCGTGAAGATCAGGGAGAGGACCATCCAGGGGATCATCAGGCCCGAGAACCAGGCGCCCGGATCCTCGCTGAACGGCGTGTACTGCGGCCGGTCCAACCACTGGAGCTGGTAGGTGAAGAGGTACACGGCGAAGACGCCGACGACGTAGATCTGGAGCGACGACGCGATCAGCGACGCGGACGAGGCGATCTTGTCGATGAGCTTGCCCTGCTTGCGGGCGGCCAGCATGCCGGTGCCGACACCGAAGATGACGAAGACGAAGGCCGCGCCGAGCGAGAGCGACACGGTGGTCGGGAAGCGGTCCAGGATCGTGCCGAGGACGGGCTCACGGTTGCGGAAGGAGTAACCGAGGCACGGCGCTGGGCAGTTGCCGAACGAGGCGTAGTCACGGCCGACGAACAGGCCCTGGAACCAGTGCCAGTACTGCACCGGCAGCGAATCGGCGATCCCCAGGTTGTGCCGCACCAGGTCCAGGGTCTCCGGGGAGCAGACCTTGCCGCAGGCCAGCCGGGCGGGGTCGCGCGGGGCGGCGTAGAAGAGGACGAAGACGAGAACGCTGATGATCAGCAGGATCACCGCGCCACCGGCGATGCGGCGAAGGAGGAAGCGGAGCATGGCAGTTGGTTTTCCTGACGGATGCCGTGGGTGAGGAGGGGGCGGGGCGGCCCTCGGCGAGGAGGGGCCGCCCCACCACAGGGGCCGGTCGTCAGGCCTTGACGTAGGTCTTGTAGATCAGCGTCGCGGCGAACTGCGGGTCGTGCTGGGCTCCACCGACCTTGGAACCGTGCAGGTAGAAGCGGCGCTGGTAGGTCTCCGGGATGATCGGCACGACCTCCGTCATGATCTTCTTGTCGAGCTCGGCCCAGGCCTTGCCGGCCTCCTTCTGGTCCGAGATCTCGGCGTTCTTCTTGATCGCCTCGTTGATCCAGTCGACGTCGGTCTGCGAGATGTTGTTCTGGCCGTCGCCGATGGCCTCACCGTCGAAGAGCGGCTGGATGAGGGTGTAGGCGGTCGGCCAGTCCGGGGACCAGCCGAACCACATCACGTCGAACTTGTTGTCGATGCGCTGTGCCTGGTCGTAGTAGTCCGTCGAGTTCAGCGGCTTGATGACCGGGTCGAAGCCCGCGGCCTTCAGCGCGTTTTCGATGACGACCTTGGTCTTGTCGTACGTGGGGCGCTGCGGGAACGCGTAGACGATCTTCTGTCCGAGCTTGCCGGCCTTCTTCAGGATGGCCTTGGCGCGCTCCGGGTCGCCGGCGGGCTTCTTCAGCTTGCCGAAGACGTCGAACTTCTCGCGGCCGATGATGTCGGGGCTGAGGATGGTCGTCGCCAGCTCGCCCGCCGACTCGCCGCCGTAGATCCGGCGGATCTGCTCCAGCGGCCAGGCGATGTTGAGGGCCTTGCGGACCTCGACGTCGGTGATGCGCTTGGTGTTGATCGCGTAGTAGTACGTGCCGGAGGAGAGGCCGTTGAAGGACCGCTTCTTGATGGCCGGGTTGCTGAGCACCTTCTGCATGCGCTCGGCCGGGATCGGCTCGTAGATGGCGATCATCTGCTGGTCCTTGCCCTGGTCCGCGATGAAGCGGTCGCAGGAGTCAAGGCCCGTCGGACCGAACTCGAACTCGAAGCCGTCCGGGTAGGCGTTGCGGATCGGGTCGGTCTTCGGGTCCCAGTGCTTGTTGCGCGTCAGCGTCATCGACTTGTCGATGGAGCGGTGCTTGACGATGTACGGGCCGCAGGAGAACGGCGTCTTGTCGTACTTCTCCTTGGTGTCGTGTTTGACGGGCACGGGGGAGTACGAGGTCATCGCCAGCGTGAAGTTGAAGTCCGGGCGGGCTTCCTTCAGCTTGAAGGTGATCGTCTTCTTGGCCTTGTCGGTGACGATCGAGTCCAGGTGGTCGCCGCCGTACGGGCCCTTGTAGCCCTCACGCCACTTGGCGCCCTTGCCGGTCAGCGCCATCTGGACGTAGGAGGCACCCTCGGTGATGAAGGGGGCCCAGGAGCGCTCTATGCCGTGGCGGACGTCCTCGACGGTCAGCTCGCTGCCGTCCTGCCACTTCAGGCCGTCCTTCAGCGTGAAGGTCCAGGTCTTGTTGCCGTCGGACGCCTTGCCCACGTCGGTCGCCAGGTCACCGACGAGGGTCATGCCGCCCTTGGGGTCGATGTAGTAGCCGGTCAGGGCGCGGGCGAACAGCATGGCGACCGAGGAGTTGTACGCGAAGTAGATGCGCTGCGGGTCCATGTGCGACACGTCGTCCTCGGCGACACCGTAGATCGTGCCGCCCTTCTGGGCGCCCTCGACCTCGGGGGCCGGGCCCTTGGAGTCCTCAGCGGTGCCGATCTTGACGTGGGCGCCCGTGTACTCGGTGGCGCCACCGTGGTTTCCGCCCTTGCCGCCGTTGCCGGAGCCGCCGCTGCTGCACGCGGAGAGGACCATCGATCCGCCCGCCGCGACCGAGGTCGCGACGACGAAGTTTCTGCGGGAGAGAGACATCTGGCTACCAACCCTGAGTGTCGAGAGAAGAGGAGCGGAGGACGGCCCGGCACTGCCCCGTCGCGGGTGCCGGGCTTGGGGAGTGTCAGCGTTTGGTCTTCGGGTCCAGCGCGTCGCGCACCGAGTCGCCGAGGAGGTTGAAGGCGACGACGAAGATCACCATCGCGATGCCCGGGAAGGCCATGTACGTGATGTCCTGCTCGTACACCTCGGAGGCGCGCTGGATCATCACGCCCCAGTCGGGGGTGGGCTCCTGAAGTCCCACGCCCAGGAAGGCGAGTCCGGCCTCCGCGGTGACGAACATCGGCAGGGCGAGCGTGGCCTGGATCAGGATCGGCGTCCACAGGTTGGGGAGCAGTTCCTTGAAGATGATCCGGGCCGGCGAGGCGCCGGTCACCTTCGCCGCCTCCACGAACTCCCGCTCGCGCAGGGCCAGTACCTCCCCGCGCAGCAGTCGGGCGATGGAGGCCCAGCCGAAGGCCGTCATCACCGCGATGAGGCTGGTGACCGTGAGCCAGGTCGGTGTCTTGTCCTCCGGGGCCACGACCACGGAGATCATCACCGGCCAGAAGGCGATGAAGAAGAGCGTCGAGGGGAAGGCCAGCAGGATGTCGATGACCCGGCCGATGAAGTAGTCGGTCTTGCCGCCGAGATATCCGGCCGTGATGCCGACCGCGATGCCGATGAGCGTCACCAGGATCGTGGTGGCCGCGGCGATCAGCAGCGAGTTGCGCATGCCGTACAGCAGGAAGGTCAGCACGTCCCGGCCGAGCTGCGGCTCGATGCCGAACCAGAACTCGCTGTCGATGCCGCCGTTTGGCTTGATCGGATAGCTGAACTCGTTGAACAGGCTCGGGTCGTTCACGCCGTACGTGGTGTACGGGTCCTTGCCGTAGAGCTTCGAAATCAGTGGTGCGCACAGCGAGATGACGAAGAAGAAGAGCACGACGCACGCGGCGGTCACACCCGACTTGTCCCTCTTGAACCGAGTCCAGGCGAGCCGCCCCGGCGAACGGCCCTCGCTGCCCTGCTTCTTGGGCGAGGAGGGGTTGCCGTCGGTCTTGTCCGTCACTTCAAGCGTGGCGGCAGCGGCGGGAGTTGGCGAGGTCATGGCGCTCCAGGCCCGGAGGGGTCATCAGGATTCCGCAGGACAACCAGGCACCTACGGGCTAGGCGCGACTTTCGCAAGGCGTTTCCCACGCGGTCAATGAATGTTGGTCCGACTTGATGGGCTCTTGGGATCCTTGACCATGTCTTTGCCCAATCAAGGTCATGACATTGCCTTGGCGTAATCAAGCGTGATGGACAAGGTGCCGCGGTATGGGGCAAGCACGGCAATGAGTCCGATATGCGGGCGCCGCCGTCTCGGAATGCGTACATCCGGATGGGCTCGGACACGTACGGGTGGGGTAAATATGCGGTTCATTCTGCTTGCGGTGATATTGGGCGATACGTAATCCGGAACAGGAGATCTCCATGCGTGGAGCCACGCACGCCAGGTGGGCCGCATGCGCGGTGACCGTCGCCGTCGCGGCGGCGGCCTGTGGCGGCGGCGGAAGCGGCGGCGGCCCCGGGGTCGTGACCTCCTCCTGGGGCGATCCGCAGAACCCGCTGGAACCCGCGAACACCAACGAGGTCCAGGGCGGCAAGATCCTCGACATGATCTTCCGGGGCCTCAAGCGGTACGACCCGAAGACCGGCGAGGCCAAGAACATGGTCGCCGAGTCGATCGGGACGAAGGACGCGCAGAACTTCACCGTCAAGATCAAGAAGGGCTGGACGTTCAGCAACGGCGAGAAGATCACCGCCAAGTCCTTCGTGGAGGCCTGGAACTACGGCGCGAACGCCCGGAACAACCAGAAGAACGCGTACTTCTTCGGCTACATCGACGGATACGACAAGGTCCACCCCGAGCAGGGCGAGCCGAGCGCCGAGACCCTCTCCGGGCTGAAGGTCGTCGACGACACCACCTTCACCGTCAAGCTCTCCCAGAAGTTCTCCACCTGGCCCGACACCCTCGGCTACCCCACCTTCGCGCCGCTGCCCAAGGCGTTCTACGACGACCACGACGCCTGGCTCGCCAAACCCGTCGGCAACGGCCCGTACACCGTCGACGCGTACACCAAGGGCTCACAGATGTCCCTGCGCAAGTGGGACGCGTACCCGGGCGAGGACAAGGCGCGCAACGACGGGGTGGACATGCAGGTCTACACCGACAACAACACCGCCTACACCAACCTCATGGCGGGCAACCTCGACCTCGTCGACGACGTGCCCGCGGCGCAGCTCAGGAACGCCGAGAGCGACCTCGGCGACCGGTACATCAACACCCCCGCCGGCATCATCCAGACCCTCGCCTTCCCCTTCTACGACGAGGAGTGGAACAAGCCGGGCCGGGAGAAGGTCCGCCGGGGACTGTCCATGGCGATCAACCGCGAGCAGATCACCGAGACGATCTTCCAGAAGACGCGGACGCCCGCCACCGACTGGACCTCGCCGGTGCTCGGCAAGGACGGCGGCTACGGACCCGGGCTCTGCGGCGACGCCTGCGCGTACGACGCCGCGCGCGCCAGGCGGCTGGTCGAGGAGGGCGGCGGCATCCCCGGCGGCCGGCTGAGGATCACGTACAACGCGGACACCGGATCGCACAAGGAGTGGGTCGACGCCGTCTGCAACTCCATCAACAAGGCGCTCCAGAAGGACAAGGCCTGCGTCGGCAACCCCGTCGGCACCTTCGCCGACTTCCGCAGCCAGGCGTCCGAGCAGCAGCTCGACGGGCCCTGGCGCGCGGGCTGGCAGATGGACTATCCGCTGATCCAGAACTTCCTGGAGCCGAACTACTTCACGGACGCCTCGTCCAACGACGGCAAGTTCTCCGACAAGGAGTTCGACAGGCTCGTCAACGAGGCCAACGGAGAGACGGACACCGCCAAGGCCGTCGCCACGTTCCAGAAGGCCGAGAAGATCCTCGCCGAGAAGATGCCGGCCATCCCGCTCTGGTACCAGAACGGCAGCGCGGGCCACTCGGACCGGATCTCCGACGTCGCGCTGAACCAGTTCAGCGTGCCGGTGTACGAGCAGATCACGGTGGACCGATAAGCCGGAGGCGGCCATGGGACGTTATGTGATCCGGCGTCTGCTCCAGATGATCCCGGTCTTCTTCGGCGCCACCCTGCTGATCTTCCTGATGGTGCACGTGATGGGCGACCCCGTCGCGGGCCTGTGCGGGGACCGCGCCTGCGACGCCGCCACGGCCGCGCGGCTGAAACAGGAGTTCGGCCTGGATGAGCCGGTGGGGCAGCAGTACCTGACCTACATGGGCAACGTCTTCGTCGGCGACTTCGGCACCGCCTTCAACGGCCAGCCGGTCACCGAGCTGATGGCGGCCGCCTTCCCCGTCACCATCCGGCTGACCCTCGTCGCCGTCGTCTTCGAGATCGTCATCGGCATCTCGCTCGGCGTCCTCACCGGGCTGCGGCGCGGGCGGCCCATCGACACCGCCGTACTGCTGCTCACGCTCGTGGTGATCTCCGTCCCGACGTTCGTCACCGGACTCGTGCTCCAGCTGCTGCTCGGCGTCCGATGGGGCGTCATCAAGCCGTCCGTGTCCAGCGGGGCGCCCGTCGACGAACTGCTGATCCCGGGGCTCGTCCTCGCCTCGGTCTCCCTCGCGTACGTGACCCGCCTGACCCGCACCTCCATCGCGGAGAACCGGCGCGCCGACTACGTGCGCACCGCCGTCGCCAAGGGACTGCCCCGGCGCCGCGTCATCACCCGGCACCTGCTGCGCAACTCCCTCATCCCCGTCGTCACCTTCATCGGCACGGACGTGGGCGCGCTGATGGGCGGCGCGATCGTCACCGAGCGGATCTTCAACATCCACGGCGTCGGCTTCCAGCTCTACCAGGGCATCCTGCGCCAGAGCACCCAGACCGTCGTCGGCTTCGTGACCGTACTCGTCCTGGTCTTCCTGCTGGCCAACCTCATCGTCGACCTCCTGTACGCCGTACTCGACCCGAGGATCCGCTATGCCTGAACCCCATCAGCCGGAGCGCGCGATCGCGGCGACCGGCGCGGGCGGCGCCATGGACCTCGCCGCCAGCGAGGCGACCTCGCTGGCGGCGACGCCCGGCGGCCCCGACGGCAGCGGCCCCGCGGCGCCCGCCCGCAGCCTGTGGTCGGACGCCTGGCGGGACCTGCGGCGCAATCCGGTCTTCCTCGTCTCGGGCCTGATCATCGTCTTCCTCGTCGTCATCTCCCTGTGGCCCTCGCTCATCGCCACCGGAAACCCGCTGGCCTGCGACCTCGCCAACGCGCAGAAAGGTTCCGCCCCCGGCCACCCCTTCGGCTTCAACGAACAGGGCTGCGACGTCTACACCCGGGTCGTCCACGGCACCCGGGTCTCCGTCACCGTCGGCGTCTGCGCCACGCTCGGCGTCGCGCTCCTCGGCAGCGTCCTCGGCGGGCTCGCCGGGTTCTTCGGCGGCGTGGGGGACGCGGTCCTCTCGCGGATCACCGACGTCTTCTTCGCCATCCCCGTCGTCCTCGGCGGCCTCGTGCTGCTGTCCGTGGTGACCAGCTCCACCGTCTGGCCCGTGGTCGGCTTCATGGTGCTGCTCGGCTGGCCGCAGATCTCCCGCATCGCGCGCGGCTCGGTCATCACCGCCAAGCAGAACGACTACGTCCAGGCGGCGCGGGCGCTCGGCGCCTCCAACACCCGGCTGCTCCTGCGCCACATCACGCCGAACGCCGTCGCCCCCGTGATCGTCGTCGCGACCATCGCGCTCGGTACGTTCATCGCGCTCGAAGCCACGCTCTCCTACCTCGGCGTCGGACTGAAGCCGCCGACGGTGAGCTGGGGCATCGACATCTCGGCCGCCTCCCTCTACATCCGCAACGCCCCGCACATGCTGCTCTGGCCGGCCGGCGCGCTGGCCGTCACCGTGCTCGCGTTCATCATGCTCGGCGACGCGGTGCGCGACGCCCTCGACCCGAAGCTGAGGTAAGCGCCCATGGCAACCGCTTCCGAGGCGTCGACCGAAGCGCCCACCACGCTCCTCGAAGTACGCGACCTGCATGTGGAGTTCCGGACCAGGGACGGCGTCGCCCAGGCCGTCAACGGCGTCGACTACGCCGTCAGCGCGGGCGAGACGCTGGCCGTGCTCGGCGAGTCAGGCTCGGGCAAGTCCGTGACCGCCCAGGCCGTCATGGGCATCCTCGACACACCGCCGGGCAGGATCACCGCGGGCGAGATCCTCTTCCAGGGCCGCGACCTGCTGAAGCTCAAGGAGGGCGAGCGGCGCGAGGTCCGCGGCGCGGGCATGGCGATGATCTTCCAGGACGCCCTGTCGTCCCTGAACCCGGTGCTGAGCGTCGGCGACCAGCTCGCCGAGATGTACGTCGTCCACCGGGGCATGTCCAAGAAGGACGCCAGGGCCAGGGCCATCGAACTGATGGACCGGGTGCGCATCCCGGCCGCCCGCGAACGCGTCGGCCAGTACCCGCACCAGTTCAGCGGCGGCATGCGCCAGCGCATCATGATCGCCATGGCGATGGCCCTGGAGCCCTCCCTCATCATCGCCGACGAGCCGACCACCGCCCTCGACGTCACCGTCCAGGCACAGGTGATGGACCTCCTCGCGGAGCTCCAGCGCGAGCTGCACATGGGCCTGATCCTCATCACCCACGACCTCGGGGTCGTCGCCGACGTCGCCGACACCATCGCCGTCATGTACGCGGGCCGCATCGTCGAGAGGGCCCCCGTCCACGAGATCTACCGGGCGCCCGCCCACCCGTACACGCGCGGCCTGCTCGCCTCCATCCCGCGCCTGGACCAGAAGGGCCAGGACCTCTACGCGATCAAGGGCCTGCCGCCCAACCTCATGAACATCCCGCCCGGCTGCGCCTTCCACCCCCGCTGCCCCCTGGCCCAGGACGTCTGCGTCACCGAGGAACCGCCGCTGGCCCGGGTGACGTACGAGGGCCTCGTCGCGGAACGCAGGAGCGCCTGCCACTTCTGGAAGGAGACGCTCGATGCCACACGGTGAGACCGGGCGCGAACCGATCCTCCAGGTGCGCGGCCTGGTCAAGCACTACCCGCTGACCCAGGGCATCGTCGTCCGCAAGCAGGTCGGCGCCGTCAAGGCCGTGGACGGCGTCGACTTCGACCTCTTCCAGGGTGAGACGCTCGGCATCGTGGGGGAGTCGGGCTGCGGCAAGTCGACGGTCGCCAAGATGCTGGTCAACCTGGAGCGGCCGACGGCCGGCGAGATCCGCTACAAGGGCGAGGACATCACGCGGCTCTCGGGCCGGGCCCTGAAGGCGGTCCGCCGCAACATCCAGATGGTCTTCCAGGACCCGTACACCTCACTGAACCCCCGGATGACCGTCGGCGACATCATCGGGGAGCCCTACGAGATCCATCCCGAGGTCGCGCCGAAGGGCTCGCGGCGGCAGAAGGTGCGGGAACTCCTCGACGTGGTGGGGCTCAACCCCGAGTACGTCAACCGCTATCCGCACCAGTTCTCCGGCGGTCAGCGCCAGCGCATCGGCATCGCGCGCGGCCTCGCGCTCAGGCCCGAGGTCATCGTCGCCGACGAGCCGGTCTCCGCGCTCGACGTCTCCGTCCAGGCCCAGGTCATCAACCTCCTGGACCAGCTCCAGACCGAGTTCGACCTCAGCTACGTCTTCATCGCCCACGACCTGTCGATCGTGCGGCACATCTCCGACCGGGTCGGCGTGATGTACCTCGGCCGGATCGTGGAGACCGGCACGGACGCGGAGATCTACGAACACCCGACGCACCCCTACACGCAGGCGCTGCTCTCCGCCGTGCCGGTCCCCGACCCCGAGGCGCGCGAGCACCGGGAGCGGATCATCCTCACCGGCGACGTGCCCTCGCCCGCCAACCCGCCCTCGGGCTGCCGCTTCCGCACCCGCTGCTGGAAGGCGCGGGAGCGGTGCGCCCTGGAGGTGCCGGCGCTCGCGGTGCCCGCCGAGTTCCGGTACACGCAGGGGCCCGCCGCGCACGACTCGGCCTGCCACTTCGCCGAGGAGAGGCAGGTCGTGCCGTAGCCGGGGCGCTACGCGAGGCCCAGCGACCGCTTCAGGAAGTCCGCCTGGTGCAGCAGCAGATTCTCCGCGACCTGCTCCTGCGGCATCATGTGCGTCACGCCCGACAGCGGCAGGACCTCGTGCGGGCGGCCCTCGGCGAGCAGTGCCGAGGAGAGCCGCAGCGAGTGCGCCACCACCACGTTGTCGTCCGCGAGGCCGTGCACGATCAGCATCGGACGGTGCGGCCCGGCGGCCGCCTCCACCAGCCCGTCGTCCCAGACCAGGGAGTTGTGGCGGTACGTCTGCGGGGTCCGGGTGGGGTCGCCCAGGTACCGCTCCTCGTAGTGCGTGTCGTACAGCCGCAGATCCGTCACGGGCGCGCCGACCACCGCCGCGTGGAAGACGTCGGGGCGGCGCAGCGCGGCCATCGCGGCGAGGTAGCCGCCGTAGGACCAGCCGCGGATCGCGACGCGCTCCAGGTCCAGGGGGTACACCCCGGTCGCCGCGAGGGCGTGCAGGGCCTCGACCTGGTCGTCGAGGGTCAGCGTGAGGTCGTTCTTGATCGACTTCTCCCAGGCGGGGGAGCGGCCCGGGGTGCCCCGGCCGTCCGCGACAACCACCGCGAAGCCCTGATCGGCGAACCACTGCGAGGTGAGGAAGACGTTCTGCGCCCGCTGGACCCGCTGCCCGTGCGGCCCGCCGTACGGATCGAGCAGTACCGGAAGCGGCCCGTCCGCCGCCTTGTAATCAGTGGGGAGCAGGACGGCGCACGGAATCCGCCGCGTGCCCCCTTCGGTCAGCGTCACGCGCGGCGTGAGCCCCGGGCGCTGGGCGTGTGAGGCGACGGTGGCGACCTGCTTGCCGTCGCGCAGCACCTGGACCGACGCGCCGGGACGTTCCAGGGTGGCCGAGACGAGCACGGTGACACCGCCCGCCCGGACCGCCGCGTGCACGCCGGGTTCCCGCGAGAGGCGCTCCACACCCAGTTCGTTGACGCGGTAGACGTGGATCTCACCGGTCTCGGGGTCGGCCGCCGCCTCGCCCGCCGACGCCGAGACGAGGATGTCCTCCTCCGTCACGTCCAGCACCGCGCGGACATGCAACTGCGCCCCCGTCAGCGGCCGTTCGCCCCACGCGAGCACCCGCGCACCGCCCTCGTCGACGATCCGCACCAGCTTGCCGCTGGGGGACCAGGAGGGCACTCCGGGGAAAAGTTCCAGCCAGTCGGCGTCCTCCTCGGCATGCACCATTCGGGTGGATCCGTCCCCGGGGTTCACCGCGAGGTACAGCTGGCTCCGCTGGTCGCGGGACTGCACGAGCAGCAGCGGCGCACCATCCGCCGACCAGTGCACCCGGCCCAGATAGGGGAAGCGGACGCGGTCCCACACCACCTCCGTGCGCGACCCGTCCAAGCCGAGGACGAACAGGCGTACGTCGGCGTTGGCCGTGCCCGCGGCGGGATACGCGACCTTCATCGGCTCGCGGTCCGGGTGCGCGGGGTCCGCGATCCACCACCGCAGGACGGGGCTGTCGTCGACCCGCGCGACGAGCAGCCGCGTGGAGTCGGGCGACCACCAAAAGCCCCGGTGCCGCGCCATCGACTCGGCCGCGACATGCTCCGCGAGACCGTACGTGACGGTTCCGGTGTGGCCGGATTCCGGCTCCGCCAGCGCCCGGTCACCCTCGCCGTCGGTGCCCGTCACGCGCAGGGCGCCCTGGGCGACGTACGCGACATGCCGGCCGTCCGGCGAGGGGCGCGGGTCGATCACCGGTCCCCGCGCGGGCAGTTCGCGCGCCGTGCCCGCGCGCAACTCCGCCGTGAAGAGCCGGCCCGACAGCGCGAACGCCGCCAGCTCCACCGCCGCGTCCGTCGCGTAGCCCACGATGCCCGCGCCGCCCTCCCGGCTGCGCTCGCGCCGCGCCCGCTCCTGCGCGGAGAGCCGCTCGGGCGCGCCGCCGAGCAACAGGCCCGGGTCGGCCGCGAGGCGCTCCTCGGCGCCGCCCGAAAGGTCCAGGACCCAGAGCTGGTTCGCCCGCTCGGTCTCGGACGGGGAGCGCAGGAACACCACCCGGGAGCCGTCGGGCGCCACCGTGAACGCACGGGGCGCACCAAGGGTGAACCGCTGCGTGCGGGCGCTCTGACGCGGGAAGGAGAGCCGTGGTGCCGGGCTCTCGTCGGGCCTGCGGATTCCGGGGTTCTCGGTGGTCATCCCCCGAGCCTAGGCCGCATGCGCCCCCCTGTGCTGCCGTGCTCCGAGTCATGCGTCCGCACGGATAGTTATGATCCGTAGCGCTTGGTGGGTATGAACCTGCTGGCGTCCGCACTGGGTTACGGCAACGACTTGGAGGTGACCGCCGTGGCACTCTCGATTTCGGCGGTGGTGCTGCTGGCGATCATCGTCTTCTTGCTGGTCAAGAAGTCAGGGCTGAAAGCGGGGCACGCTGTCGTCTGTACGCTGCTCGGCTTCTACCTGGCGAGCTCGTCCATCGCCCCGACGATCAGCGAGCTGACGACGAACGTGGCGGGGATGATCGGCGACATCAAGTTCTGACCCTTCTCCCTGGACCCTCGCCCTCCTCACCTTCCTCGTAGGGTGGTCCCATGACGGAACCGCCCGCCCGGCGCCTGCTGCTCGTGCACGCGCACCCCGACGACGAGTCGATCAACAATGGCGCGACCATGGCCAAGTACGCGGCCGAGGGCGCCCATGTCACGTTGGTCACCTGCACGCTGGGCGAGGAGGGCGAGGTCATCCCGCCCGGGCTCGCCCACCTCGCCGCCGACCGTGAGGACTCCCTGGGGTCCTGGCGCGTGGGCGAGCTGGCCGCCGCCATGAAGGAGCTGGGGGTCACCGACCACCGCTTCCTCGGCGGCCCCGGCCGCTACCGCGACTCCGGGATGATGGGCACCGAGCAGAACCACCGCCCCGGCGCCTTCTGGTCGGCCGACCCCGACGAGGCGGCCGCCCATCTCGTCGAGGTGATCCGCGAGGTCCGGCCGCAGGTCCTGATCACGTACGACCCCGACGGGGGCTACGGCCACCCCGACCACATCCAGGCGCACCGCGTCGCCATGCGCGCCGCCGACCTCGCGGCCGAACCGGCCTTCCGCCGCGACCTCGGGGAGCCGCACGCGATCGCCAAGATCTACTGGAACCGCGTCCCGCGGTCCGTGGCCGAGGAGCGGTTCCGGCGGCTGGAGGGGCAGTTGCGGCACTCGCCGTTCACGGCCCCCGCCGCCGTCGCGGACGTCCCCGGCGTCACGGACGACGAGCGGATCACGACGGAGATCGACGGCGGCCCCTTCAAGGCGGCCAAGGCGGCGGCGATGCGCGCCCACGCCACGCAGATCACGGTGAGCGAGCCGCTCTTCGTCCTCTCCAACGAACTGGCACAGCCACTCTTCGAGGTGGAGTACTACGAGTTGGTTCGGGGAGAAGCGTCCACAGAAGGCACGATTCGCGAGACCGATCTCTTCGCCGGGCTCGAAAGGGTGACGGATGTGGCTGAGGTGACCGCGCTGTGAGTACGCGATCTCGTGCGTCGTCGGGGGCCGGTTCCGGGGCCTCGGGGACTCCGGGCGCCTCGGGCTCCGCCTCGACGCCCGCCCCGGCGTCCGCCGCGGCGCCCGCTGGGAGCTTCCTCGCCCAGCCGCTGAGGGCGGGGCGACTCGCCGCGTACGCCGGACTGTTCGTGCTCGGTGCCGTCGTCGGCGCCGCGGGCGCCCTCGTCCAAGGCGGCTTCTTCCCAGCCGGGTTGCTGCTCGCCCTGTTCGGCGCCGCCGGCGCCTTCTACGGCGGCGCGCGGGCGGTCGGCACCAAGGCGGGGGCCGTCGCGGCCGCCGCCGGCTGGCTGGTCGCGGTCATGCTGCTCACCGCCACCAGACCCGAGGGGGACTTCCTCTTCGGTGCGGGCCTCGGCTCGTACGGCTTCCTGCTCGGCGGCATGGCGGTGGCTGTGATGTGTGCCACCCTCGGGCAGCGGCCGCAACCGGGCGCGTCCGGCGCCCGACTTGGCAAGTGACGTACCACTTCAGCCCGTGTCCCGCACGGGTTTGACGCCGGTCACAGGATGAGCGCCGACGGCGGCCAGTATGGTGGTGCGGCCGCCGAGCCTCCCCCAACCTCCGGCCGGGGGGACCCCGGATGAGGTCGAGACGGGCGGCGGAGTCAACCAGGAGAACCTGCCTTGAGTCGTGAAACTGACAGTTCGTCCTCCGGGCCCCAGGGGCGCGGTGGAGCCGCATACCCCTCGGGGACGCCGCCGTACGGCTCCCCGGCGCAGGGCGCTGCCGCGGACGGCGGCGCGGACGGCGGGCGGCCCGGCGAACCCGAGACCCAGACCACGCTGACCACGCGCATCCGGATCAACATCCCCGGTTCGCGGCCCATCCCACCGGTCGTCATGCGTACGCCCGTCGGTGACGAGGGCGGCTCCCGGGGCGACGCCCCGCGCGGGGACCGTGCGGACGGAGAGAGCCGCCGTGACAGCGCGCCGAGGGCTCCCGGCGCGGCGAACGCGGGCCCGGAGGGCAGGGGCGGGGCCCCGGCCGCGTCCCACGCGGGCGCTCCCAGGGTTCCGGTGACGGCGGCGGTTCCGGGGCCGGGCCGGCCTCCGGTGACGGCGGCGCGGGCGGTCCCGGCGGCTCAGGTTCCGGTTCCGGTTCCGAGGAGAAGACCAGCGACTGGTTCGCGCCGCGCAAGCCCGCGCGGGGCGAGAGCGGCGCGTCGGGCGGCTCGCCCGCGGCCGGTTCCGGCGGCCAGAACGGCCCCGGCGGCTCCGGATCGGGCTCCTTCGACGTGTCCGGCGCCGTGGCGTCGGGCCCACTCGGCTCGGGGACACCGCAGGGCGGCGACCTGCCGTACTTGTCCCAGGGCTCGGGCGCCGGTTCCAGCGGCTCCCAGGACCCACAGGGCGCACAGGACTTCAGGGGGCCCGCGGGCCCGACCGGCGGCCCCGTGACGGGCGACAGCCCGCTGGCCCCGCCCGGCGCCCGCCCCTCGGGCCCCGGCGGCGGCTCCGGCGGCCCCGCGGCGCGTCCGCCGCGTTCGGGTGCCATGAGCGACGACACGGCCATCCTGACGCCGCAGAAGGCCGGGCCCGTCTCGCCGCCCCCCGGCGGCCGGCGCCCGCCCGCGGGCGGTCCCGGTTCCCTGCCCGGCGGCCCCGGCGCCCCGACGCCCGGCACCAATGTCTCCGGGGACACGCTGACCAGCGGCATCCCCGTCGTACCGCCCACGCAGGACAACTCGCCCTTCCCGGCGGGCCCGCAGGGTGACGGGGCGACGTCGCACACGCCGCCGAAGCTGCCGGAGCCGGTGCGCTCCGAGGTGCCGGCGGCCGCGCCCGCAAAGAAGAAGAAGGGCCGCAACAAGCTGGTCCTCCTGGCGGTCGCCGTGGTCGTCGTGGCCTGCGGGGCGTACGGCGCGGGCCTGTTGATGAACCACGCGGACGTGCCGAAGGGCACCACGGTGCTCGGCGTCGACATCGGCGGCGGCACCCGTGACGAGGCCGTCAAGAAGCTCGACGACGCCATCGGCGCGCGCGTCACCAAGCCCCTGAAGCTGTCGGTGGACGGCGAAACGGTCACGCTCAAGCCCGACCAGGCCGGCCTGACCGTGGACAGCCAGGCCACCGTCCGCGTGGCGGCGGGCAGCGACTACAACCCCGTCTCCGTGATCGGTTCGCTCTTCGGCAACCAGCGCGTCGTCGACCCGGTCGTGCCCGTCGACGAGGAGAAGCTGGCGGCCGCCCTGGAGCGCGCCGCGGGCGGCTCGGGCTCGGCGCAGGACGGCACGGTCAAGTTCCTGCCCGGCAAGGCCGTCCCCGTCTACGGCAAGGTCGGCAAGGGCATCGACGCCGACGCCTCGACGACCGCGGTCGCGCAGGCGTACCAGAAGCAGGTCGAGACGGGCAGCGCGGGCGCCGTCCAGGTCCCGGTCACCACCCGCAAGCCGACGGTCTCCAAGGCCGAGGTCGACAAGTTCATGACCCGGTTCGCGAAGCCGGCGATGTCCGCCAACGTCACGATCAAGGCGGGCGGCCGGTCGATCCCGTTCGGCCCGGCGAAGTCCCTGCCGAAGATCCTTGAGGCGAGGCCCACCGACAGCGGCACCCTCCAGCCGCACTTCGACCTCGAAGAACTCAAGAAGCTGTACGGCAACGTCTTCGACGGCATCCTGATCCAGCGCGGCAACGGCGAGAAGACGCCGGTCCAGCCCACGGACGTGGCCGGCGCCATGAACAAGGCGCTGCTCGGCAAGACGCCCGCGGAGCGCATCGGTGTGATCGAGACGAACGCCGGCTGACCGGCGTACGCCGACTCGTCGTCAGGAGGCCGGACGGCCCGCCCGGGTGACCGGGCGAACCGTCCGGCCTCCGGCATGACATCTGTCATCCCGGAGACATCACTCCCGGCACTGCCGCCCCCACCTGCGCTTTTGTGACGATGGTCGGCATGACGACGACCACACTCCCACCCACCGCCACCAGCGCGGTCAGCTTCGAGCGGGTGACCAAGTCCTACGGCGACGTCCGCGCCGTGGACGGCCTCACGCTCGACCTGCGCCCCGGCGAGACGGTGGCGCTCCTCGGCCCCAACGGCGCGGGCAAGTCCTCCGCCCTCGACCTGCTGCTCGGCCTGCGCCGCCCGGACAGCGGCACCGTCCGCGTCTTCGGGACGTCCCCGCGCGAGGCGATCACCGAGGGCCGGGTCGGCGCCATGCTCCAGAGCGGCGGCCTGATGGGCGAGGTCACCGTGCGCGAGATGGTCGAGCTCGCCTGCGCCCTGCACCCGAGGCGCCACCGCGTGAACGACGTGCTCGCCCACGCGGGCATCACACAGATCGCCGACCGCAAGGTCGACAAGCTCTCCGGCGGCCAGGAGCAGCGGGTGCGCTTCGCGCTCGCCACGGCCGGCGCGAACGACCTCATCGTCCTGGACGAGCCGACCACCGGCATGGACGTCACCGCCCGCCAGGCGTTCTGGGCCACCATGCGGGACCAGGCCGACCAGGGCCGCGCGGTCCTCTTCGCCACGCACTACCTGGAGGAGGCCGACGCGATCGCCGACCGCGTCCTGGTCCTGCACCGCGGCCGCCTCCTCGCCGACGGCACCGCCGCCGAGATCAAGGCGAAGGCGGGCGCCCGAAAGGTCTCCTTCGACCTCGCGGAGATCGGCGCCGAACTGGCCGCGCGCCTCGGGAAGCTGCCGTTCCTGACGTCGCTCGACGTCGCCGGGCGCACGGTCCGCCTCCAGTCCACCGACGCCGACGCGACCGTGCACGCGCTGTACGGGCTCGGCATCTACCCCCGCAACCTCGAAGTCGCCGGGCTCGGCCTCGAGCAGGCCTTCGTGGCGATCACCGCGACCGAGGAGGCCAAGTCGGCATGCTGACCACCTTGACGTCATGGGCCCTGGTCCGGCTGGAGATCACCCGCGCCCTGCGCAACCGCAAGTTCCTGTTCTTCTCCGTCCTCTATCCCGCGATGCTGTTCCTGATCATCGCGGGCAGCCAGGGCGGCTCCGACGAGGTCCCCGGCTCGGGGCTGTCCGTACCCGCGTACGTGATGGTGTCGATGGCGTCCTTCGGCGCCCTCACCGCCGTCCTGATGGGCAACAGCGAGCGCATCGCCAAGGAGCGGGAGAGCGGCTGGGTGCGGCAGCTGCGCCTGACGACGCTGCCCGGCCGCGGCTACGTGCTGGCGAAGACGGCGAGCGCGGCCGTGGTCAGCCTGCCGTCCATCGTCGTGGTGTTCGCCGTCGCCGCCGCCTTCAAGGACGTCCGCTTCGCGGCCTGGCAGTGGCTGGCGCTGACCGGCGCGATCTGGGCGGGCAGCCTCTGCTTCGCGGCGCTCGGTGTGGCCATCGGCTACCTCGCCTCCGGCGACGCGGTCCGCCCGATCACGATGATCGTCTACTTCGGGCTCTCGCTCCTCGGCGGCCTGTGGATGCCGACGACGACCTTCCCGCAGTGGCTGCGGGACGTCGCGTCCTGGCTGCCCACCCACGCGTACGCTGCCCTCGGGCAGGCGATCGAACTGGGCGACGCCCCGCACGCGAAGGACGTCACCCTGCTCGCCGTCTACTTCATCCTCTTCGCGGGCGGCGCGGCATGGCTGTACCGGAAGGACACACTGAAGGCGTGAGCCACCACCACCGCGCCACGGACGCGTACGACATGGGAGGCGGCGAAGGGTCCCACCCGCTGTACACCTTCGGGCAGCCCGTCCGGGACCGCCGCCAGATCCTCGGCAAGGCGCTGTGGATCGGCATCTGGCTGGTCTTCCTGGCGAGCCCCGTGCGGGACCTCCTGACAGCGGAGCGCACCGCCGCGGCCACGGTGCTCGGCTGGCTGGGCCTGACGGTCTTCGTGGTCTGCTACCTCTCGCTCGTCTTCCGGTACACCTCCAAGGTGCTCGACTGGGGCAGGGTGCACGGCTGGTTCGCGGCGCAGTTCGCCCTGGCGGTGATCCTCGCGTTCAGCTTCGGCACCAGCTGGCTGGGCCTGTTCGTCTACGTCTCCGTGTCCGCGGGCGCGGTGCTGCCGCCGCGCCAGGCGGCCTGGATCATCCCGGCGGTCACCGCCGTGCTGATCGGGGTGGGTCTGCGCACCGACAGCCTCCAGGACCTCCTCGGCAACCTCGTGGTGCTCAACGTCCTCATCGGCTTCGCGATGAGCGGCGTACGCCAGTTGGTCCGTACGGCGATCCAGCTCCGCCAGGCACGGGCCACCGTCGCCCAGCTCGCCGCCAACGAGGAGCGGCTGCGGCTGGCCAGGGACCTGCACGACCTGCTCGGCCACTCGCTCTCCCTGATCACGCTCAAGAGCGAGCTCGCCGGGCGGATGCTCCCCGACCACCCCGACAAGGCCGCCCAGCAGGTCGCCGACATCGAGCAGGTCAGCCGCCAGGCCCTGGTGGACGTCCGCGAGGCCGTCTCCGGGTACCGCAGGCGCACCCTGGCCGGCGAGCTGGCGGGCGCCCGCACGGCGCTGACCGCCGCGGGCATCGAGCCGGGCCTCCCGCTCCGGGCACCGGCCGAACTGCCCGGCGAGGACGGCGAGGCGGCGCTCGCCTGGGCGCTGCGGGAGGCCGTGACCAACGTCGTGCGGCACAGCGGCGCCCGGCGCTGCACGGTGGCGTTCACGGCCCGCCAGACCCTCGCCGGGCCGCTCCTTGAGCTGACCGTGGAGGACGACGGCGTGGGCGGCCAGGGCACGGCCGCGGGTAACGGCCTGACGGGCCTCGCCGAGCGCGTGGAAGCGGTCGGCGGTGCCCTGGAGACGGGCCCGGCGGGCCGCCGCGGCTTCCGCCTGGCGGCCCGCGTCCCGATGGCCGGGACGGCCGTAGGATCCCCCTCATGACCAGCGAGGACGGCCACAGGGTGGCAGGGGGCGGGAGCGCGACGATCAGGGTGCTCCTCGCCGAGGACCAGTCGATGGTCCGCGAGGCACTCGCGGCGCTGCTCGGCCTGGAGCCGGACATCGAGGTCGTCGCCCAGGTGGCCCGCGGCGACGAGGTGCTCGCGGCGGCCCGCGCCCACGACGTGGACGTGGCGCTCCTCGACATCGAGATGCCCGGGTGCACGGGCATCGAAGCGGCGGCCGAACTGCGTGCCGCGCGCCCCGAGTCGAAGATCGTGGTCCTGACCACCTTCGGGCGTCCCGGCTATCTGCGCAGCGCCATGGAGTCCGGCGCCGACGCGTTCCTCGTCAAGGACGCCCCGGCCGCCCAGCTCGCCGAGGCCGTGCGCAAGGTCCTCGCGGGGGAGCGGGTCATCGACCCGACGCTGGCGGCGGCGGCCCTCGCGGAGGGCGCGAACCCTCTCACCGACCGCGAGCGCGAGGTCCTGCGGGCCGCGGCCGGCGGGGCCACCAACGCCGAGCTGGCCGACGCCCTGCACCTCTCCCGGGGCACGGTCCGCAACTACCTCTCCACGGCCATCCAGAAGCTCGCCGTCCGCAACCGCGCGGAGGCGGTCAGGACGGCCCGCGACAAGGGCTGGCTCTGACCCGCGGCCCGGCCGCTCAGTTCAGCAGCGCCCGCGCGCCCCGCGCCTGGAGCCGCGCCCGGTCGGCCGTGGCCGCGTCCCGCCCGGCCACCTCGTCGGCGTAACGGTCGAGCTCCCGCGCACCTGTCACGAAGTCACCCTTCTGTACGAGGACTTGGGCCCGTTCGTAACGCAGCCGGGCCGGTGGCGACGGCAGGAGCAGGGACAGTTCGAGCGCCCAGAGCGAGACGTCGCGGCGCTCGGGGCACGCGGCGGCCCAGGCGCGGATGTTGTTCAGGACGCGCCGCACGATGTCCAGGGTGTCCGCGGGGTCCAGCATCGAGGGCGCGGGCGGCCCGCCGGTGGCCGCCGCGACGAGCAGCTCCACGTCGGTGCCGGTCAGGACGCGCCCGCACCGGCGAAGGGGTCGGCGAGCACCTGGTCGTCGCGGGGCCCGAAGCCGACCACGAAGTGGCCCGGCAGCGCCACCCCGTACACGGGAGCGCCCGCGCGCCGCGCCACCTCCATCCACAGCACGGAGAGCAGGATCGGCAGCCCGCCGCGGCGCCGCAGCACCCGGTGCAGCAGGGAGGCCTCCAGGCGCTGGTAATCACCCGGCCTGCCCCTGAACCCGAACTGCGCGCCGAGGAGTTCGGCCAGGGCGTCGGCCCACGCGCGGGGGCCGACGGCGCCGCGGGCCCGGTGGCCGTGCGCGGCCCGTTCCGCGAGCCGCCCGATCAGGCGCCGGGCCCGGTCGATGTCCTGCCGGCCGAGGGAGGGGTCGGCCTCCGCGCCGATCAGCAGGCACAGCAGCGCGAGATCGGGCCGCGGGGCACCGGCCTCGGCGGCGAACAGCCGCCGCCACTCGGTGGCTTGGGGGGGTCGGGGATGCATACGTCCCTCGTGCCCGGTCGGCCCGATCGAGTACCGCCGCCCCGGCCGCTCAGTTCAGCATGGCCCGGGCCGCCCGCGCCTGCTGGCGCACCCGGTCCGCCGTGGTCGGCTCCACGGCCGTCACCACGTCGGCGTACTCGTCGAGCTCCGCCGCGCCGCCGAGGAAGTCGCCGCGCTGGACGAGGAGTTGGGCGCGTTCGTAGCGCAGCCGCGCCGGGTGCGCGGGCAGCAGCAGCGAGAGGTCGAGGGCCCACAGCGCGACCTCCGAGCGCTCGGGACGCGCGGCGGCCCAGGCGCGGATGTTGTTGAGGATGCGCTGCACGATGTTCAGCGGGTCGGCGGGCGTCAGCATCGACGGCTGGATCCCGGTGCCCGCGGTTCCCGCCACCAGCAGCTCCGCGTCCTGCCCTGTCAGCAGCCGTCCGCCGTCGAAGGGGTCGGCGAGCACCTGGTCGTCGCGGGGCCCGAAGCCGACCACGAAGTGGCCCGGCAGCGCTACCCCGTACACGGGAGCGCCCGCCCGCCGCGCCACCTCCATCCACACGACGGAGAGCAGGATCGGCAGCCCCCTGCGGCGCCGCAGCACCTCGTGCAGCAGGGAGGACTCAAGCCGCTGGTAGTCGCCCGGCGTCCCTTCGAACCCGCACTGTTCACCGAGGAGTTCGGCCATCGCCGACGCCCACGCGCGGGGCCCGCCGGGCCGGAAGGGCAGCAGCCCCGCGAGCCGGTCCAGCTCGATCTCGGCGGCGTCGATGCCCGCCTCGTCCAGTGAGGGGTCGGCCTCCGTGCCGATCAGCAGACACAGCAGGGCGAGTCCGGGCCGTTCGGACCGTGCCTCTTCGGCGAACCGCCGCCGCCATTCGCCGGACTCCGCGTGCATACGTGCCTCGTGTCTCATGCCCTCGCCGGGCTGCTTTCCGTGCCGTGCCGTGCTGACCCCGCCGGGCCGCTCCCGCTCAGGCCCCGCCGTGCCGGTAGTGGTGATGGGCGTGATGCGCCGCGAAGCCCATCCGGCCGTACAGCGCCCGCGCACCGTCGTTGCCCTCCTCGACCTGGAGCCAGGCCGCCGACGCGCCGTCGGACAGGGCCTGACGGGCCAGCGCGGTCATCACCGCGGTGGCGAGTCCCTGCCGCCGGTGCTCCGGGTCCACCTCGACCGCCATGAACCCGGCCCAGCGTCCGTCCACCACGCACCGCCCGATCGCGGCCATGGAGTCACCGCTCCCGGGCACGGAAGCGAACCACACCGAGGGCCCGCTCGCCAGCACCTTGGGCACATGAGGTGCCAAGTCCCCGGACCGCCCGTAGCGCCGCAGCCACGCCTCGCCGCAGGACCGGGACAGGTCTACGCGCGACACGTCCACGTCGACATTCGGATCGGCGATCGGCGCGAGAGCGCCGATGTGCAGCTCAGCGCTCACCTCGCGCTCCCACCCGCGCGCCGCCAGCTCGGCGCAGAGCAGCTCCTGGGTGCCCTCGGCGCCGGTCGCGGCCTGGATGCGGGCGGGCAGCCCGCGGGCCGCGTACCACTGGCGTACGTAACTCAGCGCCTCGTCCAGCGGCCGTCCCGGGTCGCCCAGCGGCAGCACCGAGTTGAGGCGGCGCATGTAGCCGGACGAGGCCCGCAGCTCCCAGTCGCCGAGCCGCTCGCTCTCCACCGGCTGCCAGGCCCGCGCGGAGACCCGGGCCAGCTCGGCGTACGAGGCGGCGGGGCCCCGCCGGCGGGCCGGTGCCGACGGCACGACCTTGCCCGCGACCAGGGAGTGTTCCGGGATGCGGACGCTCTCGCCGTTCCGCCGTGTGATGACCACCACACCATTGGTCCACGATGTGAGAACACCGACCGTGTCGGTGAACTTGCCCCCGGGTTCTCCCGCCTCACCCAGGCGCCGGACGGAGACCCGTTTCCCCACGTCAGCAGGGGTGATGCGGACCTCAAGCCGTCCGCCCGCAGTGAATTCCACAGCTCTGTACGCCCCTCCTGTTCGGATCATGCCCAGGAACGGAGATACTAGGTGCGGGCATCGACGACGCCGCGCTCCCGCGCGCCAGGCGAGCGGAGCCTGAGGACGGCCCGCCAACGCCCGTATCGAGGAGGAACGACAGCGTGACCTACGTCATCGCGCAGCCTTGTGTCGACGTCAAGGACAAGGCGTGCATCGAGGAGTGCCCGGTCGACTGCATTTACGAGGGCTCCCGGTCCTTGTACATCCACCCGGACGAATGCGTCGACTGTGGTGCCTGTGAACCGGTCTGCCCGGTCGAGGCGATCTTCTACGAGGACGACACTCCCGAGGAGTGGAAGGACTACTACAAGGCGAACGTCGAGTTCTTCGACGAGCTCGGTTCGCCCGGTGGCGCGAGCAAGCTCGGCCTGATCGAGCGCGACCACCCCTTCATCGCCGCACTGCCGCCGCAGAACCAGTAACGACGGCCTGAGCACCGCCCCGGTCCCGTACGGCACGTCCCGCGTACGGGACCGAGGTGTTTCCACGGGAGCGTGCGAGGCGCCCCCGAAGAACAAGCGCACCACGGGAGTGAGCACGTGTCCGCAGTCTCCGATCGGCTTCCCGCCTTCCCCTGGGACAAGCTGGAGCCCTACAAGGCCACGGCGGCCGCGCACCCGGGCGGCATCGTCGACCTGTCCGTGGGGACGCCGGTCGACCCGGTCCCCGAGCTGATCCAGAAGGCCCTCGTCGGGGCCGCCGACTCGCCGGGCTATCCGACGGTGTGGGGCACCCCCGAGCTGCGCGACGCGATCACCGGCTGGTGCCGGCGGCGGCTTGGCGCACAGGACATCACGCACCGCGAGGTGCTGCCGGTCGTCGGCTCCAAGGAGCTGGTGGCGTGGCTCCCGACGCAGCTGGGGCTCGGCCCCGGCGACGTCGTCGCCTACCCCCGCCTCGCCTACCCCACGTACGAGGTGGGCGCCCGGCTCGCCCGTGCCGACTACGTGGCCTACGACGAGCCCACGGACCTCGACCCCACCCGCCTCAAGCTCCTGTGGCTGAACTCGCCCTCCAACCCGACCGGTCGGGTCCTCACGGCCGAGGAGCTGACCCGCACCGTCGCCTGGGCGCGCGAGCACGGCGTGCTGCTGGTCAGCGACGAGTGCTACCTGGAGCTCGGCTGGGAGGCCGACCCGGTCTCGGTGCTGCACCCGGACGTGTGCGGCGGTTCGTACGACGGGATCGTCGCCGTCCACTCGCTCTCCAAGCGGTCGAACCTCGCCGGCTACCGCGCCGCGTTCATCGCCGGTGACGCGGCCGTCCTCGGCGACCTGCTGCAGATCCGCAAGCACGGCGGCATGATGACCTCCGCGCCGACCCAGGCCGCCGTCGTCGCGGCGCTCGGGGACGACGAGCACGTCCGCGAGCAGCGCGAGCGGTACGCGGCCCGGCGCGCCGCCCTGCGCGACGCCCTCCTGAAGCACGGCTTCCAGATTGAGCACAGTGAGGCGAGCCTGTATCTGTGGGCGACGCGCGAGGAGTCCTGCTGGGACACCGTCGGCCACCTCGCCGGGCTCGGCATCCTCGTGGCGCCCGGCGACTTCTACGGCCCGGCGGGCGACCGCTTCGTGCGCGTGGCGCTGACGGCGACGGACGAGCGGGTGGCCGCGGCGGTCGAGCGCCTGGGGTGAGCCCCTGAGCACGACGCAGGGCCCGGAGCCATCGGCTCCGGGCCCTGCGTCATGAGGTGCGAGTGATCAGCCGAGAGGCAGGCCCTGGGTCGGCAGACCGCCCTTGGCGACACCGTCGGTGGGCAGACCGGCGCCGGTGGCCGTGCCCGCCGTCTCGCCGACCACCTCACCGGCGCTGGCCGCGAGGTCACCGGCGGCCTTCTGCGCGGCGGGGGTCGCGGTCTTGGCGCTCTTGCCGACGACCTTGCCCGCGGTCGGGACGCCCTTCTTCACGGCCTTGCTGCCGGTGTCACCGGCGACCTTGGTGGTCTTCTGGGCGGCGCCGTCGACGGTGTCGCCGATGCCGGCGCCGTCCAGCGCGGTCAGCCCGCCCAGGTCGGGGGCAGCAGGCAGGCCAACGGCGCTCGCGGAGCCGGCCGCACCGACCACGGAAGCTGCGCCTGCTGCGCTGAGCAGCGCGGCGCGGGCGATCCGGCGGGTCAGGGGGAGGGACATGATGCTCCTTCAGACGGGGAGAGAACGTTGGGGTGTCCGGCCGGTTCGGTTCCGGCGTCCCACCGGATGGCTTCCGGCGATCGGACACAGTGGATACCGCTCGAAGCCCGCGAAGGTTGCGGTGCGCCAACGTAAAGAGTTGGCAATGCGTCGCATTATCGGCTCTGGATAAAAACGGGCAAAAAGCTCGTGTTTCCGGAGCGCTGCCGAAACCTTAATTCCCTTTGGCCGCACGGCCTTTCAGGGTGCCTCGGCAGACCCGCGGGAAATCCGGGCGGCGCGTCGCCGTGCCGTGCTCGCCGCCCCTCGATCGGGTGACCGGCCGCACTACTGCCCAGTGACGATTCGGACCTCGTCGAGGGCGCCGCCGGGCCCCGCGGCCCCGTTCCGGCGCACCTCGCGCCACGCCCCCGGGTCCGAGGCACGCCACTCCCGGCCGCCGTACGAGACGCGCTCGACACGCAGCGCCGAGGCCTGCGCCACCGCCCAGTGCGCCAGCTCCCAGCCCCGCCGCGGGGCCCTGCCGTCGGCGGCGGCCGTGGCGGGCACCGGGACCGTCACCGTGCGCCCCTGGCGGCGTCGGGCCGCACCTCGCGGCCGAAGTCGCGCACGAGCGCGGCCTGCACCTCGCCGGGCCGCCGGGATCCGTGCCCGGGCGGCCCTCGCAGGTGAACGTGGCGGGCGCGCGGCCGGTGAGCGCGGCGGCGAGCAGCACGGCGTCCGGCTCGTGCTTGGCGTAGGCCTGCGGAAAGCCGCTGCGCTGCACGCGCTGCGCGGCGACCGTCAGCGGCAGGCGCGAATAGCCGGGGACCTCGGCGAGGTGCTCGTAGAAACGGGCCGACGCGTACGCCGGGTCCATGATCTGGCGCTCGTCGCCCCAGCCCTGCGTGGGGCGCTGCTGGAAGAGCCCGAGCGAATCCCGGTCGCCGTGCCGGATGTTGCGCAGCCCCGACTCCTGGAGGGCGGTCGCCAGGGCGATGGTCACGGCGCGCTCGGGCATGCCGCGCGAGGTGCCGACGGCGGCGACCGTCGCGGCGTTCCGCGCCTGCTCCGCGGTGAATTCGTACGACGCGCCGTCGTCGCCCCCCGAGACCACCGTGCACCGGGGGGCGGGCTTGCCCCCGTAGACGTACTGCACCGCCACATAACCCACGACGGCGAGCAGCACGACGACCGCGGCCGTGAGACGGCGGATGCGGCCGCGCCGGAGGAAAGGGGTGGGGGGCTCAGGCACGCGTCCAAGGTACTGGAGTCCACCGACAGGCCCGCGCGCCCCGTGGAGTTCTCTGGCGTTAGGGTCTTCCGCATGCCTCAGACCGCGCTTGACCTCACGCTGGACGCCACCGAGCTGACCGCCCGGCTCGTCGACTTCCCGTCCCCGAGCGGCTCGGAGAAGGACCTCGCCGACGCCATCGAGGCGGCCCTGCGCGGCCTGCCGCACCTCACGGTCGACCGGCTCGGCAACAACGTGGTGGCCCGCACGAATCTGGGCCGCGCGGAGCGGGTCGTCCTCGCCGGGCACATCGACACGGTGCCGATCGCGGACAATCCTCCCAACGTGCCCTCCCGCCTGGACGAGGACGGCGTCCTGTGGGGCTGCGGCACCTGCGACATGAAGTCGGGCGTCGCCGTCCAGCTGCGCATCGCCCAGACGGTGACCGAGCCCAACCGCGACCTCACCTTCGTCTTCTACGACAACGAGGAAGTGGCCGCCCACCTGAACGGCCTCGGGCACGTCGCCGAGGCGCACCCCGACTGGCTGGCGGGCGACTTCGCGGTCCTCCTGGAGCCGACCGACGGCCAGGTGGAGGGCGGCTGCCAGGGCACCCTGCGGGTCCTGCTGAGGACCAAGGGGGTGCGCGCGCACTCCGCGCGCGCGTGGATGGGCTCCAACGCCATCCACGCGGCCACCCCGATCCTGACGAAGCTCGCCGCGTACGAACCGCGCAAGCCGGTCGTCGAGGGCCTTGAGTTCCACGAGGGCCTCAACGCCGTCCGCATCGAGGGCGGCGTCGCCACCAACGTCATCCCCGACGAGTGCACCGTCACCGTCAACTTCCGCTATGCGCCGGACCGCAGCGAGGAGGAAGCCCTCGCCTTCGTACGCGACTACTTCGCGGACTGCGGCGTCGACGAGTTCATCGTCGACGACCACACCGGCCCGGCCCGCCCCGGCCTCACCCACCCGGCGGCCGCCGCGTTCATGGCGGCCGTCGGCGGCGAGGCCCGCCCCAAGTTCGGCTGGACGGACGTCTCCCGCTTCAGCGCGCTCGGCGTGCCCGCGGTGAACTTCAGCCCCGGCGACCCGCTGCTCGCCCACAAGATCGACGAGCGTGTGAAGGCCTCGCTGATCCCGGAGGCGGAGGAGCGGCTGCGCTCCTGGCTGACCTCGTAGGCGGCTTCCCGGGCGGCTTGGGGGCCGGACATCCCGAGGTCCCTCGGGCGTAACCCGCGTAGATCTACGCTGTGAGGCACGCACGCGTGGAGGGAGCAGACGATGACCGACCCCAATGCCAGCCCAGACAGTGGTGCCCCCGCTGCCAGGAAGCGTCCCGAGGAGCAGCGGCTCGGGCCGGTGCTGCGCCGCCGCGACAAGGTCCAGGCAGGCACCACCGATCAGCGTCTCCTCGACTCCAAAGGCCCCTCCGAGTGGGTGCACACCGACCCCTGGCGGGTCCTGCGCATCCAGTCCGAGTTCATCGAGGGCTTCGGCACCCTCGCCGAACTCCCGCCCGCGATCAGCGTCTTCGGCTCGGCGCGCACTCCCGCGGGCTCACCGGAGTACGCGGCGGGGGTCGAGATCGGCCGGGCGCTCGTGGAGGCCGGCTTCGCCGTCATCACGGGCGGCGGGCCCGGCGCCATGCAGGCCGCCAACCAAGGCGCCGTCGAGGCGAAGGGCACCTCGGTCGGCCTCGGCATCGAGCTCCCCTTCGAGCAGGGCCTGAACCCGTATGTCGACATCGGCGTGAACTTCCGCTACTTCTTCGTCCGCAAGACGATGTTCGTGAAGTACGCCCAGGGCTTCGTGGTGCTGCCCGGCGGCCTCGGCACCCTGGACGAGCTCTTCGAAGCGCTCACCCTCGTCCAGACCCGCAAGGTCACGCGCTTCCCGATCGTCCTGTTCGGCTCGCAGTACTGGCAGGGCCTGATCGACTGGCTGAAGAACACGGTCATCGCCCAGGGCAAGGCCTCGGAGGCCGACCTGCTCCTCTTCCACGTCACGGACGACGTGGAAGAGGCCATCTCCCTGGTGACCAAGGAAGTCGGAACGTAACTTCCCCTCGGGGGAGTTCAAGGGAGTTCAGGGGGCGCCGGTGTGGTTCAGGCGAGTCCCCGGCGGGCGACCGCCGGGGGCCGGTGCCCCGCGATGGCGGCCACCATGTCCAGGACCTGCTTCGTCTCCGCGATCTCGTGCACGCGGTAGACCTGCGCGCCCAGCCACGCCGAGACCGCCGTCGTCGCCAGCGTGCCGATCACCCGCTCCTTGACCGGCTTGTCCAGGGTCTCGCCGACGAAGTCCTTGTTGGACAGCGAGACCAGCACGGGCCAGCCCGTCTCCACCATCTCGCCGAGCCGCCGGGTGGCTTCGAGACTGTGCCGGGTGTTCTTGCCGAAGTCGTGCCCCGGGTCGATCAGCACGGACTCGCGCGGGACGCCCAGCCCGACCGCCCGCTCGGCCAGGCCCACCGTCACGCGCAGGATGTCGGCCAGCACGTCGTCGTACGTGACGCGGTGCGGCCGCGTCCGCGGCTCGGCGCCGCCCGCGTGCGTGCACACCAGGCCGGCGCCGTACCGCGCGGCGACCTCCGCGAGCTTGGGGTCGACACCGCCCCAGGCGTCGTTGAGCAGATCGGCGCCGGCCTCGCAGACCGCCTCGCCGACGTCGTGCCGCCAGGTGTCGACGCTGATCACCACCTCGGGGAACCGCTTGCGCACCTCGGCGACGAAGCCGACCGTGCGGCGCGCCTCCTCCTGCGCCGTGACCTCCTCGCCGGGGCCCGCCTTGACCCCGCCGATGTCGATGATGGCGGCGCCCTCGGCCACCGCCTGCTCCACCCGGGCGAGCGCGGGCTCGTCGCGGAACGTGGCGCCCCGGTCGTAGAAGGAGTCCGGGGTCCGGTTCACGATCGCCATGATCACCGGCTCGTGCGCGTCGAACTCGCGCCTGCCAAGCCTGAGCATCCCCTGTGGCCCTCCTGGGTCCTCGTCGCGTGCGGCCGCCTGCGACCTTAACTGTCACAGCCACATGGCACGATCGGACCCTGACAGTTTCAGCACGGGCAGTCGAGCGTGGGGGCCTACGCCATGGTCTTGTTCTTGTTCCTGGTCATCGCCCTCGTGGTGGTGGTCGGCGCGGTGACCCTCGCCGTGGTCGGCGGCGGTGAGAGCGCCGCCCTGCCCGATGCCCCGCCCGAGCGGTTCACCGACCCGCTGCCCGTCGACCGTCCGCTGCGCCGGGCCGACGTCGACGCCGTCCGCTTCCCGACGGCCCTGCGCGGCTATCACATGGGCGAGGTGGACGACGTGCTCGGCCGCGTCGGCGCGGAGCTGGCCGAGCGGGACGCCCGCATCGCCGAGCTGGAGGCGGCCCTGGCCGGCGCCCAGGCCACGGCGGTCGCGGGCCCCGCCCTCTTCGAGGGGTACGACCCGCGCCCCCACGAGGCGGCCGCCGACGACAAGGCCGAGGACACCGCTCAGCCGAAGGACCAGAAGGGCGACGACGACCAGTGAGCACCGAGAGCGAGAGCGAGAGCGGCGCGGTCCCGGGTCCGGACGGCGCGCTGCGCTGCCCCTGGGGCCTGTCCACCGAGGACTACGTCGCGTACCACGACGGCGAGTGGGGCCGCCCGGTCCACGGCGACGACGCGCTCTACGAACGGCTCTGCCTGGAGGCCTTCCAGTCCGGCCTCTCCTGGATCACGATCCTGCGCCGCCGCGAGGGCTTCCGCGCGGCCTTCGCCGACTTCAAGATCGCCGCGGTCGCGGAGTTCACCGACGAGGACCGTGCGCGGCTCCTCGCCGACCCGGGCATCATCCGCAACCGCGCCAAGATCGACGCGACCCTCGCCAACGCGCGCGTGCTCGCCGACTGGGCCGAGGGCGAACTGGACGCCCTGATCTGGTCGTTCGCGCCGGACCCCGCCTCCCGCGAGGCCCCGAGGGTCCTCGCCGACGTGCCCGCGATCACCGACGAGTCCATCGCCCTGTCCAAGGCCCTCAAGAAGCGCGGCATCCGCTTCATCGGTCCCACCACGGCGTACGCCCTCATGCAGGCCTGCGGCCTGGTCGACGACCACCTCGCGGACTGCGTGGCCCGCGAGGCCTCGCGGGCGTCCTACGCGACCTAACGGCCCAGGTACTTCGGCTTCTCCTTGGCGATGAAGGCCTGGACGGCGATCGTGTGGTCCTGCGACGCGCCCGCCCTGCTCTGCAGCTCGTCCTCCTTGTCCAGCGCCTCGTCCAGGGAATGGGCCGCCGCGTAGGCGAGTGACTCCTTGAGCGCCGCGTAGGCGAGGGTCGGGCCCTCGGCCAGGGCGCGGGCCACCTTCGCGGCCTCGGCGGCCAGCTCGGCCGCGGGGACGACCTTGTTGGCGATCCCCAGGTCGTACGCGTCCTGGGCGCTCAGGTTCCGCGGGAAGAGCAGCAGGTCGGCGGCGCGACCGGGGCCGATCACGCGCGGCAGCGTCCAGGAGACGCCCGAGTCGGCGGTCAGGGCGACCCCGGCGAAGGAGGTGTTGAACGACGCGGTGTCCGCGACCACGCGGTAGTCGGCGGCGAGCGCGAAGCCGAGGCCCGCGCCGGCGGCGACGCCGTTCACCCCGGCCACCACCGGCTTCGGCATGCCCGTCAGCGTCCGCACGATGGGGTTGTAGTGCTCCCTGACCGTGCTCATGGTCTGCCCGGTACCGGCCTCGCGGTCCGCCGCCAGGGAGCCGATGTGCTCCTTGAGGTCCTGCCCGACGCAGAAGGCGCGCCCGGTCGCGGTGAGCAGAACGGCGCGCACGGCGGTGTCCTCGGCGGCCGACCGCGCGGCCTCCCGAAGGGCGACCTTGGCCTCCGTGTTCATGGCGTTCATCGCCTCGGGACGGTTGATCGTGATCGTCGCGAGTCCGTCGCTCACCTCGTAGAGCACGGTGTCGGCCATGGGGTTCCCCTCCGTCGGTCCAGTACGTGGACTCAGCATGACGGAGATCATCCGGCTCCGGCATGAGGCCGGATATGTGACCTGCGTCAAAGAATTTCGGGTCTGTGAGGCGTATGGGGCGGCGAAGTATCGCAGCCACATCGGCGAATTGGGTGGTTTTGCGGGCGCGCGTTGCGCAAGCGATGCCGACCGATGTTGGTCATCGGGTCCCGCCATGCGGGATAATGACCTGGAAGCAATGTGTTCGATGCCGGTGACACCTGGGTTGTCGGCTGCGATGAGCTGGTTTCAGGAAGGGGAACGAGCATGGCGGCCATGAAGCCGCGGACGGGCGACGGCCCGCTCGAGGTGACCAAGGAGGGGCGGGGCATCGTCATGCGCGTTCCGCTCGAAGGCGGCGGACGACTTGTCGTCGAACTCACTCCGGACGAGGCCGACGCACTCGGCGACGCTCTGAAGAAGGTCGTCGGCTGACGCGCAAGCGCCAACACTTTTCACTGCCCCGGATCCGCGACACCGATCCGGGGCAGTATTGCGTTCGGGGGCCGTGCCCCTGCAAGGGGCGCGGGGAACTGCGCGACCAGCCCCCTCCGACCCGCACATGACCCACCACAGAAGCGGGCCCGGCACCCCCCACCGGGGCAGCACAGAGAACCGCCCGAGCGAGCGCAGCGCTACCGCTTGACGGCGCAGAGCAGCCCGTCCCCCACCGGCAGCAGCGAAGGCACCAGCTCCGGACTCTCCCGCACGGTGCGCAGCAGCTCGCGAAGGTGCAGCACCTCGACCGGCTGCGGCCCGGAGTCCACGGTCCTGCCGTCCGCGAAGGCACCCTCGAAACAGACGAGGCCGCCCGGCCGCAGCAGACGCAACGATTCAGCGAGGTACTCCATGGACTCCACGCGGTCGCCGTCGCAGAACACGAGGTCGTAACCGCCGTCCGCGAGGCGCGGCAGGACGTCCAGGGCCCTGCCGGGGATGAAGCGCGCGCGGTTGCCCGCGAACCCGGCGGCGCGGAAGGCCTGCCGGGCGAACTGCTGGTGGTCCGGCTCGGGGTCGACCGTGGTCAGCACACCGTCGGGCCGCATGCCGTGCAGCAGGTGGATCCCCGACACCCCCGTGCCGGTGCCGATCTCGGCCACCGCTTTCGCGTCAACCGTGGCGGCGAGCATCCGCAGCGCGGCGCCGGTGCCGGGCGACACCGAGGGCAGCCCTGCCTCCCGGGCCCGGTCCCGGGCCCAGCGCAGCGCCTCGTCCTCGGCGACAAAGGCGTCGGCGAACGCCCAGCTCGTCTGCCGGTTGCCGGTAATGGCCCTCTCCTGTCCCCGTGGTTGCCTGGCCGTGACTGTATCCGTTGGGGCCGGGAACCCGCAGATGGGACCGGGCGTTTACAGGGGGTGGGAGGCCAGCGGGGGTAACGGATGGATCAAGACCGGAAGCGGGCGCGCCGATGCGGCAGGACAGCTGCCCGGAAGCCTGTACCAAATTCACGTAAAAACGCTTATCCGGAGCTAACGGGCGAGGTGGTTATGGTAGGGGCTCCACTGGACAACACCACCAGAGCCGACAGGGGAGGTGCGGCTGCGTCCGCGGATCGGGGAGGAGCGCTGCGGCGTTTTCTCGGATTGGCGGGTGAGCCGAAATCCGTGACCGACACCGCTGACCGCATCCGTGCCAACGACTCCGCTCAGACCGCGACCTTTGCCGCTGACGCGGAATCGCAGGCGTGGACTCCGCCCACCTGGGAGGAGATCGTCAGCACGCACAGCGGCCGCGTCTACCGCCTGGCGTATCGCCTGACCGGCAATCAGCACGACGCCGAGGACCTCACCCAAGAGGTCTTCGTCCGTGTCTTCCGGTCCCTCTCGACCTACACCCCCGGCACGTTCGAGGGCTGGCTGCACCGCATCACCACGAACCTCTTCCTGGACATGGTGCGCCGCAAGCAGCGCATCCGCTTCGACGCCCTCGGGGACGACGCGGCGGAGCGCCTGCCGAGCCGCGAGCCGTCGCCGCAGCAGGTGTTCAACGACACGCACTTCGACGCGGACGTCCAGCAGGCGCTCGACACCCTCGCGCCCGAATTCCGCGCCGCCGTGGTCCTCTGCGACATCGAGGGCCTTTCGTACGAGGAGATCGCCGCCACCCTCGGCGTCAAGCTCGGTACGGTCCGCAGCCGAATCCACCGGGGCCGCTCGCAGCTGCGCAAGGCCCTCCAGCACCGCTCTCCCGAGGCCCGCGCCGAGCGTCGTTCGCTCGCGGTCACGGGGGCTCTGGCGCTGGGAGGAGGGGGCGCGACCGCGTGAGTGGATCACGGTCGAATCCTGCCGGGCGGCATCTGGCCGAGGCCGAGCAGCATCTGGGAGACCGACTCGCCGCCCTGGTGGACGGTGAGTTGGGCCATGACGCGCGCGAGCGCGTCCTCGCGCATCTGGCGACGTGTCCGATGTGCAAGACCGAGGCGGACGCCCAGCGTCGCGTGAAGAGCGTCTTCGCGCAGGCGGCACCGCCGCCGCCCTCCGAGAGTTTCCTCGCCCGCCTCCAAGGTCTTCCGGCGGGCGGCGCCGAGCCGCCCGACGGCCCCCGACATCCCGGCGACGGGGACGGGTTCGTCACCGGCTCCACCGGTTCCGCCGGACTGCCGCGGACCGGCCTCTTCGGCGTGAGCACCGAGCCCTTCGTGGGGTATGTCCCGGCCGGCGCCCACGCCGGGGTGCTGCCCGGCGCGGGGCGAGGCTTCCACATCCACGACGTCACCCGGCACGACGGCGACCGCTCGCTCTGGCGCGGTCGGCGCTTCGCGTTCGCCGCGGCGGGCGCGGTGTCGCTGGCCGCCATAGCGCTGGGCGGTGTCACGGTGGGCGTCCCCGCCGATACCGTCGCCCCGCGGGCCAGTGGCTCCAAGGCCAACAGCAATGTGACGCCGCAGCGGACCCAGGGCTCGGGTGTCGCCGTGACCCCCGACTCCGTCCGGCGCCGCGGCGCCGGCAATCCGCTGTCGGCGCTGGGCCAGCGCCCCGGCGCCCACTCCGGCCCGGTCGCCCCGACCGAGGTGACGGGCCCGCTGCTGCCCGGGACCGCACGGCCGCCCCGCTCGCACGACGCGGTGTACGAACTGACCGCGCCGATGCTGGCGGGCGCCGCCACGATCTCCCCGCTGATACGCCCGCCGCAGCCGGACCACCGGTCCCCTGCGGCGCCCGGCCTCGCCCGGCCGCCCGCGGTGGGGCCCGTCGGCACGGGTGCGGTTCCGCTGGAGACCACCGCCACCACCGGCGCCGAGACCACCACGGCCACCGCGCCCCCGGGTTCGGGCCCTCTGCTGGGCACCTCGCGGGTGCACTGACGCGGCGGTCGAAGGGACGGTGCCCTGCGCTTCGGCGCGGGAACCTGGTTGAATCTCGGTGGGCCGTGCCTGCCGGGGGGACTTGGCGGGCACGGGTTCGAGCATGTAATCGGCGTCCGCCGCGGGCCAGTTGTGGGGAGAGCATGGACGAGGGCAGGCCCACGAAGGCCAAGTGGTGGAGCCGGCCCCGGCAGGGATCGCCGGGGCCCACGCATCAGCCGCCCGCCGCGGAGCCGGAGCGGCCCGCCGCCGGGCAGACCGAAGCTTTCCCGCAGGGTCCGGCCCAGGCCGAGGCGGGCCCCGCTGTCCCCGTGCAGGGCACCCCGGCCACGGGCACGGGGCGGCCTGCCGCCGGGCAGACTGAAGCTTTCCCGCAGGGTCCGGCCCAGGCCGAGGCGGGCCCGGCTGTCCCCGTGCAGGGCACCCCGGCCACGGGCACGGGGCGGCCTGCCGCCGGGCAGACTGAAGCTTTCCCGCAGGGTCCGGCCCAGGCCGAGGCGGGCCCGGCTGTCCCCGTGCAGGGCACCCCGGCCACGGGCACGGGGCGGCCTGCCGCCGGGCAGACTGAAGCTTTCCCGCAGGGTCCGGCCCAGGCCGAGGCGGGCCCGGCTGTCCCCGTGCAGGGCACCCCGGCCACGGGCACAGCGCTGCCCGCCGGTCTCGCTCAGCCCGCGCAGGCCGAGCGGCCCCTCCCGCTGCATGACCCCGACCCGTACAGCACCCCGCCGTACGGCGAGCCGGGTCCCTGGGCGCCCGCACCGCCGGTGCAGCACCCGGCGGCGACCCCGGCCCACGGCACCACGCTCCCGGCGGCCCCCAGAGCGGCACGCCCCGCACGGCACCCAGGGCCCCGCCCGCTGCACGGGACCACGCCGCCCCGCCCGGTGCGGCCGCCCGGCCCCTACGGCGGCGCCCCGCAGCCGGGGCAGCCGCAGGGGGCCCAGGGCGTGCCACGGCAGCCGTACGACCCCTGGAACCAACCGCTCCAGCAGATCGGCTCGCTGCCCCCGGAGACGAGGGAGAAGCAGCGCAAGCGGGCCAGGCGGCTCGTGGTCGTCGGGGTCGCCCTCATCGCCCTGGTGTCCGGCCTCATCGGCGGCGCGCTCGGCTCGTACCTGGAGCGCAACGGCGTCGACGAGATCGAACTCCCGCAGGCCGACGCGGAGTCCGCTGACCGCCCCCGGGGCAGCGTCGCCGGCATCGCCGCCGCGGCCCTGCCCGGCGTCGTGACCCTGCACGTCAGCGGCGACTCGGCGCAGGGCACCGGCACCGGGTTCGTCCTCGACGGCAAGGGCCACATCCTCACCAACAACCACGTCGTGGAGCCCGCAGGCACCGGCGGCGAGATAACGGTGACCTTCAGCGGCGGTGACACCGCCGAGGCCGAGGTCATCGGCCGCGACTCCGGCTACGACCTCGCGGTCGTCAAGGTCTCCCACGTCCGGGGCCTGAAGCCGCTGACCCTCGGCAACTCCGAGAACGTGCAGGTCGGCGACCCGGTCGTGGCCATCGGCGCCCCCTTCGACCTGGCGAACACGGTGACCTCCGGGATCATCAGCGCCAAGGAGCGGCCCATCACCGCGGGCGGCGAGAAGGGCGACGGCAGCGATATCTCGTACGTCGACGCGCTCCAGACGGATGCCCCCATCAACCCGGGCAACTCGGGCGGACCGCTCGTCGACTCCAAGGCGCGCGTCATCGGCATCAACAGCGCCATCCGCTCGGCCGGTGACGGCTCGGACATGAAGGGCGGCCAGGCGGGCTCCATCGGCCTCGGCTTCGCCATCCCCATCAACCAGGGCAAGCGCGTCGCCGAAGAGCTGATCAACTTCGGCAAGGCGACGCACCCCGTGATCGGCGTCACGCTCGACACCGACTTCACCGGTGACGGCGCCCGCATCGCCGACAAGGGCAAGGACGGCGGCCCCGCGGTCAACACGAACGGCCCCGGCGACAAGGCGGGCCTCAAGCCCGGCGACGTCATCACCGAGGTGGACGGCGCGCCCGTGCACTCCAGCGACGAACTGATCGTCAAGGTCCGTGCCCACCGCCCCAAGGACCGCCTGGACCTGACCATCGAGCGCGGCGGCCGCGACCGTGAGGTCACCCTGGTGCTCGGCTCGGCGGACGGGGACTGAGCGGAGCGGCCGGGCCACTGGGCAAAGGTCCGGCCATGTCCGCCCCCGGTTGTGGCGCAGCGGCTACCGGACAGACATGAGCGGCGGGTACCGTGGTCACGGTCCAGACCTCGGACGACGACCTGTTGCGGGCTGAGGACATCGCAAGGAGCTCTAGGTGTTCAATGACATTGGCGCACTCGAGATAGTGGCGCTGGTCGTCCTCGCCGTGCTCATCTTCGGCCCCGACAAGCTGCCGAAGGTCATCCAGGACATCTCCCGCACGGTCCGCAAGATCCGCGAGTTCTCGGACAGCGCGAAGGCGGACATCCGTGAGGAGCTGGGCCCGGAGTTCAAGGACTTCGAGTTCGAGGACCTGAACCCCAAGAAGTTCATCCGCAAGCAGCTCGACAACGACGAGCTCGGGCTCAAGGAGATCCGCAACGGCTTCGACCTGAAGAAGGAGATGAACGAGGTCGCGGACGCCGTGCACGGCCGCGACAGCGACTCGTCCGACGCCTCTTCGCCGGCCGCTGCCACCTCCTCTTCAGGGGCGCGCGTGGACATGCGGAAGAAGTCCGCCGAGCCCGGGAAGCTCGACTCCGCCGACCGCCCGCCGTTCGACGCGGACGCCACCTGACGATCACCTGAACCGCCGCCGCCGACCGGTGTGGCTATCCTGCCTTGTTGTCCGGCGTGAGGACGCCCGAGGGGGGCGGGCCGCTCCGGGCAGACGAGAGCGAGGAGGCGGCCGGGTACATGGAGACGACAAGTCGCGTAGGCGCGCAGGCGCCGGCCGCGGACGGCACCGCACAAGCGGTGCCCTCCGCCCGGCGCATGGTCGACGGCTACCTGCTGGCGCCCTTCCCCTGGTACGGCCTCGACGAGGCCTTCACGGGGCCGCGCTGGCTGATGCGGGTCGGCGCGACGGCGGACGGTTCCGTGGAACACGGGTCGATCGGCCACGGGGACGAGCCGTCGGTCCGCGCCGAGGGAAGCCTCGGCAACAGCGACAAGGAACGCTTCGCGGTGGTGGTGACCGTCGCGGCCAACCCCGTGCGGCGCAGCGCGGACGGCACCGGCCTCCTGGAGGCCACCTCGGTCTCCTCGGCGGCCTGGCTCGCCGGCGTCGGCCTGCTGTCCTACACCTGGCCGGGCCAGATGGACCACAGCCTGCGTGACGACTGGCTGGACCAGCAGACGGAGACGGCGTGGGTCCTCGCGGACGACCTGGAGGGCGCCGACTGGTCGACGCTCTCACTGCCGGTGGACGGGACGCCGACGCCGTTCCACTACCGCGAGTCCGAGTACGGCTGGGTCCTCGCGGGCTCCACGGAGGAGGGCGTCCACCTGGGCGCGTACGGGCGCGGCATGAGCGCGTACGGGCTGGGCTTCTCGGTGATCAAGGACATCGGCGCGTACGCCTAGGGCCTGTCCGGGCGCGTGGCCGGCTGCGGGTCCGCCGTGGCTGGTCGCGCAGTTCCCCGCGCCCCTTCAGGGCACGCTCAGAACTTGTTGCGCGGGGTGATCCCCAGCGACATGCCCGACAGGCCGCGCTGACGGCCGCCCAGCTTGCCCGCGATGGTGCGCAGCGCCGAACCGGCGGGGGACTCCGGGTCGGTCAGGACGACCGGCTTGCCCTCGTCGCCGCCCTCGCGCAGCCGGACGTCGATCGGGATGGAGCCGAGGACAGGCACCGTGGCGCCCGTCGTCTTCGTGAGGCCCTCGGCGACCTTCTGGCCACCGCCCGTGCCGAACACGTCGACCATCTCGCCGCAGTGCGGGCAGGGCAGCCCCGACATGTTCTCGACGACACCCACGATCTTCTGGTGGGTCTGCACGGCGATGGAACCGGCCCGCTCGGCGACCTCCGCCGCCGCCTGCTGGGGCGTCGTCACGACGAGGATCTCGGCGTTCGGGACCAGCTGCGCCACGGAGATCGCGATGTCGCCGGTGCCCGGCGGCAGGTCGAGCAGCAGCACGTCGAGGTCGCCCCAGAAGACGTCCGCGAGGAACTGCTGGAGGGCGCGGTGCAGCATCGGGCCGCGCCACACGACCGGGGCGTTGCCCGGCGTGAACATGCCGATGGAGATGACCTTCACGCCGTGCGCGGACGGCGGCATGATCATGTTCTCGACCTGGGTGGGCTTGCCGTCGGCACCCAGCATGCGCGGCACGGAGTGGCCGTAGATGTCCGCGTCCACGACGCCGACCTTCAGGCCGTCCGCCGCCATCGCGGCCGCGAGGTTCACCGTCACCGAGGACTTGCCGACGCCGCCCTTGCCGGACGCGACCGCGTAGACGCGGGTCAGCGAGCCGGGCTTGGCGAAGGGGACCTCGCGCTCGGCGGTGCCGCCGCGCAGCGCGGACGCCAGCTCCTTGCGCTGCTCGTCGCTCATCACGTCGAGCGTGACGTCGACGCGCGTGACGCCCTCGACGGCGGCGACCGCGTCCGTCACGTTCTTCGTGATGGTCTCGCGCATCGGGCAGCCGGAGACCGTCAGGTACACGGTGACCGCCACCGCCCCGTCGGCGCCGATGTCCACCGATTTGACCATCCCCAACTCGGTGATGGGTCGCTGGATCTCGGGGTCGTTCACCGTCGCCAGTGCTTCACGCACCGCGTCTTCCGTAGCCATAGACCCGATAGTACGGCGCGGTAACCCCGCCCGGGAAAGGGCCGTCAGCGGTCGCCTACGTCACGTCCCCGCGACCCCTCCGACGGGAATACGACGCGGTTCTCGCCGCGCTGCTCGTGCCGGTGGTCCTCCAGCTCCTTGACCAGGTCCTGGAGCTCGGAGCGGATCCAGTCGCGGGTGGCCACCTCGCCGAGGCCCATGCGCAGCGAGGCGATCTCCCGGGTGAGGTACTCGGTGTCCGCGATCGACCGCTCGTTCTGCTTGCGGTCCTGTTCGAGATTGACGCGGTCGCGGTCGTCCTGGCGGTTCTGCGCGAGGAGGATCAGCGGCGCGGCGTACGACGCCTGGAGCGAGAGCATCAGGGTGAGGAAGATGAAGGGGTACTGGTCGAAGCGGAGATGAGCGGGCGCCGAGACGTTCCACACCACCCACAGGATGATGACGACCGTCATCCAGACGATGAACCTGCCGGTGCCCAGGAACCGCGCGATCCGCTCCGAGAGCCGTCCGAACGCCTCCGGGTCGTAGTCGGGCAGCAGTTTGGGCCGCGGGGTGCGCGGCTGGTCGAGGCGGAATCGTGGACTCCTGGGCTCGGCGCGGTTCTCGCGCTCCCGGTCAGCCGCCGCCATCGTCCGCTCCCTCCTCCTCCAGGTGGAACTCCGTCTCGCGCCAGTCGTCGGGCAGCATGTGGTCCAGTACGTCGTCGACGGTGACCGCCCCGAGCAGCGCCCCGCCCTCGTCCACGACGGGCGCCGCCACCATGTCGTACGCAGCGAAGAAGCCGGCGACGGTGGGCAGGGCGGCGCCCGGGGCGAGCGGTTGGAGGTCGTCGTCGAGGATCGAGCCGACGAGCGTGTACGGCGGATCGCGCAGCAGCCGCTGGAAGTGCACGGTGCCGAGGTACTTGCCGGTCGGCGTCTCGTCGGGCGGCCGGCACACGTACACCTGTGCGGCGAGTGCGGGGGAGAGGTCCTGCTGCCGCACCCGCGCCAGGGCGTCGGCGACGGTGGCGTCCGGGCGCAGCACGATCGGCTCGGTCGTCATCAGGCCGCCGGCCGTGCGCTCCTCGTACGCCATCAGGCGTCGCACGTCGGCCGCGTCGTCCGGCTGCATCAGGGTGAGGAGGCGCTCCTTGTCGTCCTCGGGCAGCTCGGCGAGGAGGTCGGCGGCGTCGTCGGGGTCCATGGCCTCCAGGACGTCGGCAGCACGTTCCTCCTTGAGCTTGCCGAGGATCTCGATCTGGTCGTCCTCGGGCAGCTCTTCGAGGACGTCGGCGAGCCGGTCGTCGTCAAGGGCGGCGGCCACCTCGGCCCGCCGCTTCGGAGACAGGTGGTGCAGGACGTTGGCGAGGTCGGCGGGACGCAGCTGTTCGAAGGTGGCCAGGAGGTTCTCCGCGCCCTGCCCGTGCTCCTCCAGGGAGAACCCGTCGACGGCGGTCCAGTCCACGGTGAGCGTCTCGCCCTTGCGCCGGAAGGTGCCGCCTTTCCCCTTGCGTACGAAGACCCGGTCGATCTCCCAGTCGCGGCGGGCCGGCAGCTGCCGCACCGACACGTCGAGGACGGTGACCTCCTCGCCGGTCTCGACCAGGTGGACCCGGCGGTCGAGCATCTCGCCGAGGACCAGCCGCTCGGTGGGCCGCTGCTCGAAGCGCCGTACGTTCAGCACGCCGGTGGTGATGACCTGGCCCGACTCGATGCCGGTGACGCGGGTCATGGGCAGGAAGATGCGGCGCCGGGTCGCCAGCTCGACGACGAGGCCGAGCAGCCGCGGCGGCCTGCGGCCGACGCGCAGGATCGTCACCAGGTCGCGTACCCGCCCCACCTGGTCGCCGTTCGGATCGAAGACGGGGATGCCGGAGAGGTGGGAGACGAAGATCTTGGGGGCGCCTGCCGCCATGCGTGCGCCTCCTTCTCGCGGGCTTCCCACGTGCTGAACTGATTCCTGCCGTTCTGTCCGGCAATACGGGCTTCAGGCTAGCCCGTCCCGGTCGGATACGCCCCGGCGGAGGGTCCGGACGGACTGGCTCCGCTCCGCCGCGCCGACCCGGGTACGCTGCCGTACTGCCGTAGCCGTAGAGGTCGTCCGTACGAGAGGCAGCGCCGCCTGTGACTGCACTTCCCCTGGCCAGCCGCGCCCGCAGGGCAGCGTTCGTGAGCGCGATGTGCGTGGGCGTGGTCACGGCGGTCACGAGTCTTGCCGGGTGTGGCAGTGCCGAGGATCCGGACGCCGGCACGAACGGTGTCGGGAAGCTCTCGGCGCCGAAGATCCAGGACAAGTCGAGCAGGCTGGCGCAGGCGGCCTCGGCGGTCCGGCTCTCCGGCACGGTGGTGAGCAAGGGGCACACCTACACCCTCGACATGCGCCTCAAGGGCGAGGGCGGCACCGGCTCGGTCACCTCCAAGGGGCAGACGTTCCGGCTGCTGCGGGTGGGCGAGGACCTGTTCCTGAAGGCCGACTCGCGGTTCTGGACACACGACGACAACGACAACAACAGCGGTAGCGGTAGCGGCAAGGGTGACGGGACGCCTCAGAAGGCGGACGAGGCGGCTGCCGCGAAGCTCGACGGCAAGTACGTGAAGGTCCCGAAGGGCGACCCCGCCTACGAACAGCTGAGCGGCTTCACGGACAAGGACGTGCTCCTGGAGGGCATGCTCACCCTGCACGGCGAACTGGCCAAGGGCGACCGGGGGAAGTCGGGCGCCCTGCGCACCATCAAGATCACCGGCGATGAGGGCGCGGGCGGCACGCTGAGCGTGGCCCTGGACGGAAAGCCGTACCCCTTGCGCCTGGACCGCGGCGGCCACGCGGGCACCCTCAAACTCACCGACTGGAACAAGGACTTCCCTCTCCAGGAGCCGAACAAGTCCGAGATGGTCGACTACGGCAAGCAGCTCCCGACGTCGTAAGCCGTGCGCCATTCTGAAGCCGTGCGCCATTCAGAAGAAGCGAGCCCCGGAGGGGCAGGCTTCAGGGAGCAACGGCACTGAGCTCAGCGGCGCTTGCGCTTGAACAGCAGCCGGGGAAGCCCCGCGGGCACCGCCTGGCGGGTGGTGGCCTCCGTGGGCAGCGGAGCCGCCGCGAGCGACCCCGAGGGCAGCTCCGTCGTCGCCTCCAGCGGAGCGAGCCGCACGACCCGGCACTCCTCGGCCCAGCGCTGCGGCATCCGCTCCGCGTCGAGCGCGTTCAGCCGCTTGCCCTTCAGCTCGGCGACAGCGGCCTCCCACTCCTCGGAACCGGCCGCGAGCTCGCTCACCGTCGCCGTCCAGGCGATGACCCGGCCGCCCTTGTCCTTGCTGCGTACGGTCACCTCGGCGAGCCCGCCGTCGACGAGCCCCGGCAGCGGCTGCTCGCCCGGCCCGTCGCCGACCAGGCACGCGGCGCCCTCGTGCCAGACGTGCCACAGCGCCCGCGCGGGGGAGCCCTCGCCCTGCACCCAGATGAGGCCGGACTTCTTGGTGGCCTCCTCGACGAGGGCGGGGCCGAGCAGCGCGTCAGCAGTCATGGCGGCAGCCTATCGAGTGACGGCCGGGGCGGGCCGCCCCGTCACAGCCAGCCGTTGCGCTTCAACGTCCGGTGGATCGCGAAGCAGACGCCGCCGATGAGGGCGAGGACCATCGGGTACCCGAACCGCCAGTGCAGCTCGGGCATGTGGTCGAAGTTCATGCCGTAGACCCCGCAGACCGCCGTCGGCACGGCGATGATCGCCGCCCACGAGGTGATCTTGCGCATGTCCTCGTTCTGCGCGACGGCGGCCTGCGCGAGGTTGGCCTGGAGGATCGAGTTGAGCAGTTCGTCGAAGCCGACGACCTGCTCCTGGACGCGTGTCAGGTGGTCGGCGACGTCACGGAAGTACTTCTGGATGTCGGGGTCGACGAGCCGCATGGGCCGCTCACTGAGCAGCAGCATGGGGCGCAGCAGCGGCGAGACGGCCCGCTTGAACTCCAGGACCTCGCGCTTGAGCTGGTAGATCCGCCCGGCGTCGACGCCGCGCGCGGTCCCCTTGCCCTTGCTCGGCGCGGAGAAGACCTCGGTCTCGACCTCGTCGATGTCGTCCTGCATCGCGTCGGCGACCGCGAGGTAGCCGTCGACGACGTGGTCGGCGATGGTGTGCAGGACGGCGGAGGGCCCCTTGGCGAGCAGCTCCGGGTCCTCCTGGAGGCGGCGGCGCAGGGCGCGCAGCGAGCCGTGTCCGCCGTGCCGGACGGTGATGAAGAAGTCCCGGCCGGTGAAGCACATCACCTCGCCGGTCTCCACGACCTCGCTGGTGGCGGTGAGTTCCTCGTGCTCGACGTAGTGGATGGTCTTGAAGACCGTGAACAGCGTGTCGTCGTACCGCTCCAGCTTGGGCCGCTGGTGCGCGTGGACCGCGTCCTCCACGGCGAGCGGGTGCAGCCCGAACTCGGCGGCGATACCGGCGAATTCGGCCTCGGTCGGCTCGTGCAGACCGATCCAGGCGAAGCCGCCCTGGCGGCGCACCTCCAGCATCGCCTCGTGCGGGGAGAGGGCGTCGGCGCACTCCAGGCGCCGCCCGTCGCGGTAGACGGCGCAGTCGACGACGGCGGACGCGGCGTCACGGGTCGCGTCATAGGCGTACCCGGACGATGACGACGCCGCGGCGGAGTAGGGGGTGCCGTCCTTGCGCAGTGAGGGGCGGACGGCGGCACGAAGGTCGCGGATCATCGACATGGGCAGGCTCCTTCGAGGGGAGGCCGCCTACGACGGGTGGAACTGCCCGGAATGGGGACGTCCTGCTGCGGGAATGTTTGGCACGTCCACAAAGCGGGGAGCACCGCACCGTCGCGGTGGCAGCTTCGCTACTGACACAGATCAGGGAACTCAGACAGATCAGGTGGAAACGAAGTGCTCTTCCGTCGCACCCGGCACGAACAGCGCATGCGGTGCATGCGACACGTGCCTGTGCTTGTGCAGCTACGGAGCTGCGTGATTCACCGGGCGGAAGAGCGGGTGGTACTGCACGGTCGACTTCGGTCCATTGCAGCCCCACCTCCTCCGGCCGGTCCCCCGTAAGGGAAGTCCCATGCGCCCTCTGCGCCCGTGGCGCAAAGTCAGTGTCTGTCCGCAGGGCTTGAAAGCGACGCTTCTGCGTGCTGCCCTGAGCCAGCGGCCAACACTATCAGCCGACCGCAGTGTCAAGCCCCCGCTTTGCCCATCACTGACGAGTTCTATGCTCACGTCATGGCTGATGTTCTTGCGCTGGTCGAGGCCCGTCTCCGTACTGGCCTCGGAGAACCGGACGCGCGTGCGGCGGTGACCTTCCTCGGCACCGACCGGATCGAAGTGCTGCGGTTCACGGACGGCGACGTAGTGCGCTACGCCACGCTCGGTATGTCCGCCCAGCCGATGGCCGACCCCACCGCGGCCCTCGCCGACCCGGTCAAGGGCCCGCGCGCCGAACTGGTCCTCTCGGTACGGGGGGGTCTCGCCGACACGGACAAGGTGCTGCGGCCCCTCGCGGTGCTGGCGGCCTCCCCTCAGGTCGAGGGCCTGGTCGTGGCGCCGGGCGCCTCACTGGACGTGGGCGAACCCCTGTGGCCTGCCGCGCCGTTCACCTCGGTCCTGGTCGCCGAGTCCGGCGGCCTGGTGGAGGACCTGGATCTCGACGCTCCCATGGACCCCGTACGGTTCCTGCCCCTGCTGCCCATGACGCCGAACGAGGCGGCCTGGAAGCGGGTGCACGGCGCGGCGGCCCTCCAGGAGCGCTGGCTGACCAGCGGGACGGACCTGCGCGATCCGCTGCGCAGGTCGGTGTCCTTGGACTGACCGGGCGGAAATGCCGTGTGCGGGGCCTGCCATGTGCGGGCCTCAGCCGGCGAAGACGCCGACCCCGTCCTCCGTCGCGTGCTTCGGCTCCAGTTCCTCGGCCTCGTGGGCGAGGGAGGCGCGGCGCACCCAGACCACGAGCGCGCCGAGCACCGCCGTGACGGCCGCGACGACGAACGGCATGTGGATGTCGCTCCACTCCTCGATCTTCGGTGCGAAGAACGGCGCGGCGGCCGCGGCGAACCACCGGACGAAGTTGTAGCCGGCGCTGGCCACCGGTCGCGGCGCGGCGGAGACGCCGAGGGCCAGTTCGGTGTAGACGGTGTTGTTCACGCCGATGAAGGCACCGGACAGGATCGTGCAGACGATGGCCGCGGTGTGGTTGCCGTACCCGAGCACCAGCACGTCCACGGCGAGCAGCACCAGTGAACCGCCGAGCACCTTCAGGGACCCGAAGCGTTCCTGGAGCCGGGGCGCGACGAGCACCGAGAAGACCGCGAGCAGCACGCCCCAGGCGAAGAAGACGGCGCCCGACTTGTACGGGGTCATGTCCAGCACGAACGGCGTGAACGCCAGCACGGTGAAGAACGTGTAGTTGTAGAAGAAGGCCGAGGCCGCCGCCGAGGCGAGCCCGCCGTGGCCGAGGGCCTTGATGGGGTCGAGCAGGGACGTCTTCCGCGCGGGCCTCGGCTGCTCCTTGAGGAACGCCGTGATGCAGAGGAAGCCGATCGCCATCAGCACGGCGGTGCCGAAGAACGGGTAGCGCCAGCTGGCGTCGCCGAGCAGCGCGCCGACCAGGGGCCCGCAGGCCATGCCGAGGCCGAGCGCCGATTCGTACAGCAGGATCGCGGCCGCGCTGCCCCCGGCCGCGGCGCCGACGATGACGGCGAGCGCGGTCGACACGAAGAGCGCGTTGCCGAGCCCCCAGCCCGCGCGGAACCCGACCAGTTCACCGACCGATCCGGAGGTGCCGGACAGGCCCGCGAAGACCACCACGAGCGCGAGGCCGAGGAGCAGCGTCTTCTTGCCGCCGATGCGGCTGGAGACGAAGCCGGTCACCAGCATGGCGAGGGCCGTGATCAGGAAGTACGAGGTGAAGAGGAGGGAGACCTGGCCGGCGGTGGCGTCCAGGCCCTCGGCGATGGAGGGCAGGATCGGGTCGACGAGCCCGATGCCCATGAAGGCGACGACGGAGGCGCCCGCCGTGGCCCACACCGCCTTCGGTTGCCGCAGGATACTGCCCGCTCCGGCGTCGAACGGGTCCCCTTCGGCGGGGCCTCCTGTCCTGCTGTTCATACAGCCGCTCCTTCACTGCTTTCGCGTTCAGTGCCGCGCAGAGTTCGTTGACGTATACATATATTAAGTTAGAGAGGCTAAAGAGTGCAAGCTACACCTAAATTCCCCTGCTGACAGGGCCACCGGACGGGTGATCGTCCTTGACGGGGCGGCGACCGAAGAGGACCGTTGGTGGCTATGAGGGGCGAACCCAGTTGCCCGAAGTGTGGTGGCCGGGTCAGGGCTCCCGGTCTCTTTACCGACTCCTGGCAGTGCGATGTGGACGGCACCGTGCACCCGCTGCAGCCCGTGATCCCGCCCAGCGTCGAGGCCCTCCAGGTCGTCGTGCACCGTGCGCAGGTCCCGGTGTGGATGCCGTGGCCCCTGCCGGTCGGCTGGCTGTTCACCGGTGTGGCGTGCGCGGGTGACGACAGGAGCGGCGGTCGCGCGACCGCCGTGGCCTGTTCGGGCCCCGCCCCGCTCGGCGGCGTCGGCGAACTGGTCCTGGTCGCCGAAGAGCTGGGTGTCGGCCTCGGCGCGCGGTACGCGGGCATCGACGGCCCCGACCCCGGCCCCTACATGAGCGTGGACCAGCCCGCGCACGCCAAGGTCCACGCCGCCGGGCGGCCCACGCCGCTGTGGCACGTGTCGGCGACGCCGGACGACCGCGCCGTCTTCGCGGGCGAGGCGCGGGGCCTGTGGCTGTGGGCCATCGCGTGGCCGGAGCAGTCGGGGCTCCTGATGTACGACGAGCTGGTGCTCACCGACCTGCGGGACGCGGGCGCCGAGGTGGACCTGGTGCCGTGCGGGGCGCTGTCGCCGCGGCTGCTCACGCCGTGAGCGATGCCTCGTCCGGGGCGGCCGGGGGAGCGTTCGATTCCCGTTATCCTTGAGCGTCCCCGCCGTCCGCCCGTCAGAGCCCTGGAGTCAGCGCCGTGCGCATCGATCTGCACACTCACTCCACCGCATCCGACGGCACGGACACCCCGGCCGAGCTGGTGCGGAACGCCTCGGCCGCCGGTCTCGACGTCGTCGCGCTGACCGACCACGACACCACCCGCGGATACGCCGAAGCGATCGCCGCGCTCCCCTCGGGCCTGACCCTCGTCACGGGCGCCGAACTCTCCTGCCGCCTCGACGGCGTGGGGCTGCACATGCTGGCGTACCTCTTCGACCCCGAGGAGCCGGAGCTCGCCCGCGAGCGCGAACTGGTGCGCGACGACCGGGTGCCGCGCGCGAAGGCCATGATCGGCAAGCTCCGGGCGCTCGGCGTGGACGTGACCTGGGAGCAGGTCGCCCGGATCGCGGGCGACGGCTCGGTCGGCCGCCCGCACATCGCCGAGGCGCTCGTCGAGCTGGGCGTCGTGCCCACCGTCTCCGACGCCTTCACGCCCGAGTGGCTCGCCGACGGCGGCCGCGCGTACGCCGAGAAGCACGAGCTCGACCCCTTCGACGCGATCCGCCTGGTGAAGGCGGCCGGCGGCGTCACCGTCTTCGCGCACCCCGCCGCCGCCAAGCGCGGCCAGGTGGTGCCCGAGAGCGCGATGGCCGAACTCGCCGCGGCGGGCCTCGACGGCATCGAGGCGGACCACATGGATCACGCGCCGGAGACGCGCGCCCGGCTGCACGGCCTCGCCGCGGACCTCGGCCTGCTGGTCACCGGCTCCAGCGACTACCACGGCACCCGCAAGACTTGTCTGCTCGGTGAGTTCACCACCGACCCCGAGATCTACGGCGAGATCACCCGCCGGGCCACCGGGGCGTTCCCCGTGCCCGGGGCGGGCGGAACCCCGGCGGCGTAACGCTCCCGCGTCCGCGCGCACTGCCTCCCTCGCTCTCACCCTCACCCTCCCCCTCGCTCCACTGTTCCGCTGTTCCGGGCCGGTGGCCGCCATGCCCTGCGCCCGGCGGCATCCGGTGCGGCTCCTTCGTACGACTCTCCGCAAGGCCATCACTGTGTTCGACGTCGCCGTCTTCGGCTCCCTCTTCCTCACGCTCTTCGTGATCATGGACCCTCCAGGGATCACCCCGATCTTCCTCGGCCTGACCGCCGGCCGGCCCGCCAAGGTGCAGCAGCGGATGGCCTTCCAGGCCGTCTGCGTCGCCTTCGGCGTCATCTCCGTCTTCGGCCTCGTCGGCCATCAGATCCTCGACTACCTGCATGTGTCCGTTCCGGCGCTGATGATCGCGGGCGGCCTTCTGCTGCTGCTCATCGCGCTCGACCTGCTCACCGGCAAGACGGACGAGCCGAAGCAGACCAAGGACGTCAACGTCGCGCTGGTCCCGCTCGGCATGCCGCTGCTCGCCGGGCCCGGCGCGATCGTCTCGGTGATCCTCGCCGTCCAGGACGCCGACAGCGTCGGTACGCAGGTCTCCGTCTGGTCAGCGATCGTGGCGATGCACGTGGTGCTGTGGCTGGTCATGCGGTACTCGCTGCTGATCATCCGCGTCATCAAGGACGGCGGCGTGGTGCTCGTGACGAGGCTCGCGGGCATGATGCTGTCCGCGATCGCGGTCCAGCAGATCATCAACGGCGTCACGCAGGTGATCAACGGGAGCTGAGCTCCCGGTCCGTGTCCGTCCCGCCGCGGACGGACACGGACGCACGAAGGGCCCCGTACGGCTTTCGTACGGGGCCCTGTGTCGTCTGCGTTACGAGGCCGAGGACTCGGCCGGTCGGATGTAGATGCGCTGGCCTATCGCTGCGGCCTGCTGCACGATCCGATTGACGGAGGCGGCGTCCACGACGGTGCTGTCCACGGCGTTGCCATCGACGTCATCGAGTCGCATGATTTCGAAGCGCATGAGGCTTCTCCCTTCGTCTGGTCATCCTCCTGAAGGAGAACTACTGGAGATGGCCAGGCTGTTTCCCGGCCATGAAGTGTCGGTTGCGTGCTTCCTGTGCCCGCGTTCCTGATGGGTACAACGAGTTGCCCCGTGCAAACATTCCCTACGCTAAGGAAATTTTTCGAGTACCTAATTACCCGTGGGTAGCGACACCGGTTGTGTTCGCTGTGTGACCAGCGGGAGACTGGGTTCCCTATGAACAACGTCGAACACAGCGCAGCCGACCACGGTGCCGCGGCGCACCTCAGCGCCCAGCTGGAGCGCGCCAACGGGCTGCTCGAACGCGTGCTCGCGGAGGTGGCGAAGACCCCGTCCACGCACGCGATCTTCGTCGACGCCGGATACCTGTACGCGGCCGCGGGCCGGCTCGCCGCGGGCACCGAGGACCGGCGGTCCTTCGACCTCGACGCCGAGGGCCTCATCGAGGCGCTCATCGACAAGGCCCGCACGATCTTCGCGGACAGCCGGCTGCTGCGCGTCTACTGGTACGACGGGGCCAGGCGCCGCATCCACACCACCGAGCAGCAGTCGATCGCCGAGCTGCCCGACGTCAAGGTCAGGCTCGGCAACCTGAACGCCAACAACCAGCAGAAGGGCGTCGACTCCCTTATCCGCAGCGACCTGGAGTCCCTGGCCCGGCACCGCGCCATCAGCGACGCGGCCCTCATCGGCGGCGACGAGGACCTGGTCTCGGCGGTCGAGGCGGCCCAGGGGTACGGCGCGCGGGTGCACCTGTGGGGCATCGAGGCACCCGACGGCCGCAACCAGGCGGAGCCGCTGCTGTGGGAGGTCGACAGCCAGCGGACGTTCGACCTCGACTTCTGCAAGCCGTACGTGTCCCGGCGTGCCGCCACGACGACGTACGAGGCGGGGCCCGACGCGCAGCGCCCCACCCGTGAGGACGTCCGCTTCGTCGGCGCGCAGATCGCCGCGAAGTGGCTGGCGGCGCGGGGGCGGGAGGCGCTGGTGGGCCTCCTGCCCGGGCATCCGTACCTGCCCGGGTCCGTGGACCAGGAGCTGCTGGTGGAGGCGGAGCGGATGCTCCAGTACTCGCTGCGGGGGCAGTCCGATCTGCGCAGGGCGCTGCGGGACGGGTTCTGGGACCACCTGCGGACGCAGTACTGAGACTGGTTCTGGTTCTCAGTCGTCCTCGCGTCGGCCGAGGCCGTCCCAGAAGCCGGTCACGGCCGCGGCCGTCTCCTCGGGGCGGTCCGTGTTGGGGGAGTGCTCGGCGCCGGTGATCACCGTGCGGTGGGCGCGCAGGCGGCGTGCCATGTCGTCCAGGAGCGGCACGGGCCAGGTGTCGTCGCGTTCGCCGGAGACCACGTGCTTGGGCAGTGCGGTGGCGGCGAGTTCGGCCACGCGGTCCGGCTCCGTGGAGAGCTGCCTGCCGGTCGCGATCAGCTGGGCGGGGTTGTGGCGCAGCCAGCGGGCGCGCAGGGCCGCGCTGTCGTCGCCGCCGGCCGCCCGGGCGCCGCCGGTGTCCGTGTCCTCCGGGGGCGGCGGCTCCATGGCCTGCATGGCCTGCCACACCTCCTCCATCGTGAGCACCGCGAGGGCGTCCGCCAGCATCTTGGCGCGGGCCTGCTGGGTGGGGGTGATCGCGGCGGGGCCCGAGGACATCAGCGTGAGCGAGGCGAAGGCGCCGGGGTCGAGGAGCACGGCGGCGCGGGCGATCTGGCCGCCGAGGGAGTGGCCGAGGAGATGGGGCGGCGCCGGCTCCGCCAGGGCCGCCGTCTGTGCCAGCACGTCGCGGGCCAACTCCGCCTGGGCGTACGCCGATTGGTCGTCCGGGCCCGGTGACTCGTACTGGCCCCTGCCGTCCACGGCGACGGCGCGGTAGCCGGCGGTGGCCAGGGGTTCCAGGAGGGCGATGAAGTCCTCCTTGCTGCCGGTGAAGCCGGGGAGCAGGAGGGCGGTCCCGTTGACCCGGGTGCCCTCGGGCGGGAGCGCGTCGAGGACGGCGAAGTCGCCGCGGGCGGTGTGCAGGACGCGTGCGGTCGTGCACGGGGGTGGCGTGAAGGTGGGAGGCCTGCTCATGGGGCGAGGCTAACGGGTTCTGGCCCCGGGGCCCTGGGCGGGTGTTCGGGCCCGGTCCGGCGGGGCCCCGGGTCGTGGCGGCCGTTTCCGCCGCTGGGTGACGGGCTCTGGCGGTGTGTGTCACCTCGCGCCCGGCATCCTGGCCGCCGTACTCCGCGGCTTCGCGGCCGGGGGCGGATACGCGCGAAGGCCCGCCCCTGGTGCGGGGCGGGCCTTCGGTGGTGCGGGAGGGCGGAGGCTCAGCTCTCCGTGATCTCCGCGGCCTCGGCCTTCTTGCGCGTGCGACGGCGCGGGGCCGCGACCGGCGCCTCGGCCACGTCCGCAGCCGGGACGGCGGCCGCCTTGCGCGCACGGCGACGCGGCTTCGGCTCCTCCGTCGACTGCGCGGGGATCTCGGCCTCGACGACCGGTTCGGCGGCCTTGCGCGTCCGGCGCTTGGGCTTCTCCTCGGCCGGGGCCTCGGCGGCGGCTTCGGTCACCGGTTCGGCGGCCTTGCGCGTCCGGCGCTTGGGCTTCTCGGCAGCCGCGGCCTCGGCATCTGCCACGGGCTCGGCAGCCTTACGGGTACGGCGCTTCGGCTTCTCCGCAGCGGGGGCTTCGGCCTCGGCCACGGGCTCGGCGGCCTTGCGCGTCCGGCGCTTCGGCTTCTCCTCGGCCGGGGCCTCGGCGGCGGCCTCGGTCACCGGTTCGGCGGCCTTACGGGTACGGCGCTTCGGCTTCTCCGTAGCGGGGGCTTCGGCTTCGGCGACGGGCTCGGCGGCCTTGCGGGTGCGGCGCTTCGGCTTCTCCGCCACCGGCGCCTCGGCGTCGGCCACGGGCTCCGCTGCCACGGCCGGCGCGGCAGCTTCGGCGACGGGCTCGGCGGCCTTGCGGGTGCGGCGCTTCGGCTTCTCCGCGACCGGGGCCTCGGCGTCAACCTTGACCTCGGCTTCGGTCACCGGCTCGGCGGCCTTGCGCGTCCGGCGCTTCGGCTTCTCCGCGACCGGGGCCTCGGCGGGCTCGGTGACGGGGGCCTTCGGCTCCGTGACCGTCGTCTCGGCGGCGGTCACCGCTTCGGCGGCGGCGCCACCGCGCGTCCGGCGGCGGCGGCGCGGGTGCGCGGCTCCGTCGGCTCGGCGGCTGCCGGAGCGGACTCCTCGACCACCGGAGCGGTGGCCGTGGCCGCCGACGCCGCGGTGTCCAGGGGGGACCCGGCACGCGTGCGGCGACGGCGTCGCGGCGTACGCGCGGGGCGCTCCTGATCGGCCGACGCGGAGCCGGGGCCCGAGGCGGAACCGGAACGATCCCGGTCACGGTCCCGGTCCCGGTCACGATCCCGGTCACGGCCGCGATCACGGTCGCGGTCCTGCGAACGGCCGCCGCGGCCGCCACGGCCGCGCCCGCCGGTCTCGCCGAGGTCCTCGATCTCCTCCGCGCCCAGACCCGCACGGGTCCGCTCGGCACGCGGCAGCACACCCTTGGTGCCCGCCGGGATGTTCAGCTCCTCGTACAGGTGCGGGGAGCTGGAGTACGTCTCGACCGGGTCGTTGAAGCCCAGGTCCAGCGCCTTGTTGATCAGCTGCCAGCGCGGGATGTCGTCCCAGTCGACCAGCGTGATCGCGATGCCCTTGGCGCCCGCGCGGCCGGTGCGGCCGATGCGGTGGAGGTACGTCTTCTCGTCCTCGGGCGACTGGTAGTTGATGACGTGCGTGACGCCCTCGACGTCGATGCCGCGGGCGGCGACGTCGGTGCAGACGAGCACGTCCACCTTGCCGTTGCGGAACGCCCGCAGGGCCTGCTCGCGCGCGCCTTGGCCGAGGTCGCCGTGGACGGCGCCGGAGGCGAAACCGCGCTTCTCCAGCTGCTCGGCGATGTCGGCGGCGGTGCGCTTGGTGCGGCAGAAGACCATCGCGAGCCCACGGCCGTCGGCCTGCAGGATGCGGGAGATCATCTCCGGCTTGTCCATGTTGTGCGCGCGGTAGACGAACTGCGCGGTGTTCGCGACCGTCTGGCCCTCGTCGTCCGGCGCGGTGGCGCGGATGTGCGTGGGCTGCGACATGTAGCGACGGGCGAGGCCGATGACCGCGCCCGGCATCGTCGCCGAGAACAGCATGGTCTGGCGCTTGGCCGGCAGCATGTTGATGATCTTCTCGACGTCGGGCAGGAAGCCCAGGTCGAGCATTTCGTCGGCCTCGTCGAGGACCAGGCACTTGACGTGCTTGAGGTCGAGCTTGCGCTGGCCCGCGAGGTCGAGCAGCCGCCCCGGGGTGCCGACGACGATGTCGATGCCCTTCTTGAGGGCCTCGACCTGCGGTTCGTAGGCACGGCCGCCGTATATGGCGAGGACGCGGACGTTGCGCGCCTTGCCGGCGGTCAGGAGGTCGTTCGTCACCTGCTGGCAGAGCTCGCGGGTGGGGACCACGATGAGGGCCTGCGGCGCCTCGGTCAGCTGCTCGGGCTCGGCGCGGCCCGCCTCGACGTCGGCGGGGACGATCACCCGCTCCAGGAGCGGGAGACCAAAGCCGAGCGTCTTGCCGGTGCCGGTCTTGGCCTGGCCGATGACGTCCTTGCCCGAGAGGGCGACGGGGAGGGTCATCTCCTGGATGGGGAAGGGATTGATGATGCCGACGGCTTCGAGTGCCTCGGCCGTCTCGGGAAGAATCCCGAGCTCTCGGAAAGTCGTAGTCAGGGCTATGCCTCTTCTGTGAGACGCGGCGTGAGGCGAACGCTGGGGGTCGTGACCGTGCCACTACCGCCGGCTGCTTGGGGGGCTGGCCGGGGGCGCGGGACCACTGCCTGCGCTCGAGCGCTCTTACCGCTGAGGTTCCCTCCTCGTGCCGCACGCATCTGCGCGTACCGCCCGGAGGGCTGTCGGGTCGGAGCCGATCGGGCCACCGACCGGGCATCCTCATTCGTACGGCCCGTCGAATATTCGGCAGGCGCATTACCACTGTACCCCGGAATCTCGCATGCGTGTCCGGCGAATTCGTCACATGGTCGTCGTCACAGTGACTGACCAGGACCTTACGGCTTACGGCAGGCGGGCTATTGTGCGCTTCATGGAGACGCCTGACACCCCCGCCGAATCCGCCCCCGAGTCGCCCGCCGAACCCACCGGAGTCGCCGCCCAGGACTGGGCGAAAGCTTCTGCCGAGCCCCACTACCGCGCGGCGGTCGTCGACCTGCTCGGCGCGCTCGCCTACGGGGAGCTCGCGGCGTTCGAGAGGCTCGCGGAGGACGCGAAGCTGGCGCCGACCCTCGGCGACAAGGCGGAGCTGGCGAAGATGGCGTCGGCGGAGTTCCACCATTTCGAGCAGTTGCGGGACCGGCTGTCGGCGATCGGCGCGGAGCCGACCGAGGCCATGGAGCCCTTCGTGGCGGCGCTCGACGGTTTCCACCGGCAGACCGCGCCGTCCGACTGGCTGGAGGGTCTCGTCAAGGCGTACGTCGGTGACTCGATCGCCAGTGACTTCTACCGCGAGGTGGCGGCCCGCCTCGACGCCGACACGCGCGAACTCGTCCTCGCCGTCCTCGACGACACCGGGCACGCCAGTTTCGCCGTGGAGAAGGTGCGCGCCGCGATCGAGGCGGACCCGCGGGTCGGCGGGCGGCTCGCCCTGTGGGCGCGGCGGCTGATGGGTGAGGCGCTCTCGCAGTCGCAGCGGGTGGTCGCGGACCGGGACGCCCTGTCGACCATGCTGGTCGGGGGCGTGGCCGACGGGTTCGACCTCGCCGAGGTGGGGCGGATGTTCTCGCGGATCACGGAGGCGCACACCAAGCGGATGGCCGCGCTGGGGCTGGCCGCCTGAGAGTCCGTTGCCGGACGCGGGTGGTCGTGGGCTGAGCGCGCGGTTCCCCGCGCCCCTGTCACGCCGTCGCTGAGCGGTGCATTCCGGCTCGGGTCGGGCGGAGCAGCAGGGAGAGCAGGGCCGCAGAGACGGCCACCGCTCCCAGCATGACCGCGGGGGCGTGGCCGGGGCCGAGTGCCATGTGGGTGATGAAGGCGCCGATGAGGGCGCCGGCGGGGCCCGTCGACAGGACCAGGCTGCGCGCGGGCAGCCGGTGCGCCAGCCGGTGGGCCGCGGCCCAGGCCAGCGCGAGGCCCAGCAAGGTGGAGCCGAGTGCTTCCAGAATCACGGTGGTGCCCTCCTTCGCGGCCAGGTGCAAATCGGTCGTAGCCGGTCTACCCCTGGCGGCCGGAACGCAACCCTCCATGATCCGGAGGGCTCCACCGCCACCGCGTACGGCAACACGCGCGTACGGCAACACGCGCGTACGGCAACGCATGAGTACGGCCCGGCGGTCGAGAGAACCGCCGGGCCGTACTCGTACTCGTATGCGCGTCCTACAGGGCGCTGAAGCCCACCTTGCGCGCGGTGGGCTCGCCGAGCTCCACGTACGCGAGGCGGTCGGCCGGAACCAGGACCTTGCGGCCGTGGTCGTCCACGAGGCTCAGCAGCGGCGACTTGCCGGTCAGCGCCTCGGACACCGCGTGCTCGATTTCCTCGGCGCTCTGGCCGCTCTCCAGCACGATCTCGCGGGGCGCGTACTGCACGCCGATCTTGACCTCCACGGCTTTGTCCCTCCGACGGTCAGTCTGTGCGCGGCCGTCCGCGCCGTACCCAGCACACATTAGCCCGGTGAGGGGATGTGGACGGCCGCTGCCGTGCACGCCGGTAGCGAACACGGAGCGGGAACAAAGAGGCGGTAGCCGGGGTGCGGCGTCAGTGGCCCTCGGTGCCGTGCAGCGGGAAGCCCGCGATGCCGCGCCAGGCGAGCGAGGTGAGCAGTTCCACCGCCTTGTCGCGCGGGACCGTGCTGCCGCTGGCCAGCCAGTACCGGGCGACCACCTGCGAGTATCCGCCGAGGCCCACGGCCAGTAGCATCGCCTCGTCGCGCGGCAAGCCGGTGTCCTCGGCGATGACCTCGCAGATCGCCTCCGCGCACTGGAGGGTGACGCGGTCCACGCGCTCGCGGACCGCTGCCTCGTTCGTCAGATCCGACTCGAAGACCAGCCGGAAGGCGCCGCCCTCGTTCTCGACGTACGCGAAGTAGGCGTCCATCGTCGCCGCGACGCGCAGCTTGTTGTCCGTGGTGGATGCGAGGGCCGTGCGCACCGACTGGAGCAGCGACTCGCAGTGCTGGTCGAGCAGGGCCAGATAGAGGTCGAGCTTGCCGGGGAAGTGCTGGTAGAGCACCGGCTTGCTGACCCCGGCGCGCTCGGCGATGTCGTCCATCGCGGCCGCGTGGTACCCCTGTGCGACGAAAACTTCCTGGGCCGCGCCGAGAAGTTGATTGCGCCGGGCACGACGCGGCAGGCGAGTGCCCCGCGGGCGTGCCGCCTCTGTCTGCTCGATGGCTGTCACGCCGCCTCCCAAATCGTCCGATGTGCGGTGAGCGCCGCGCCGCCATCGTACTTTTCGGTAACAGTGATGTGTGCGGTGCGGGCGCAGAATTTCACGGACTGGACCGCCGTGGAAGGGCTTCGCGGCGGTGCGTAGCGGGGCAAACACGGTCAGGCCGTGTCGGCCGCCGTTCTTGGGGGACGGCTCAGCGGTAGTCGTCCTCGTCGAGATCGACCACGCGGGCCTGTTCGGCGAGGTCCGCCACATTGGCGGCGTTCGGATCGGCGTCCTTCAGTGAGTCGTCCCTGCTCGGGGCGAGATCGGCCTGCTGCTCGGCGGCGTCCGCCTCCGGGGTCTCCAGATCCGCCTCGGCCGTGCTCGCGTCGTCTTCCGGCTCGAAGGTCTCGGGATCGGTCGGGTCGACACTCATGTGTGGCTCTCTCTTCCCTTGCGGTACTGGCGGCCCTTCGTGAATGCGAGTGCCCTCTTCGCCCGCTTTCTATGAGCGTAGGAGACGCCCGGATGTGGCGCTACGCGATCCGTGCGCGACCTGTGACGGCGAACACGTGAGTCAGCGCGTGATCGTCTCGTAACATTGCCGCATGTCTTCGACCGAGCTGCCGAATCTGCTGGCCGCCACCGCCGCGCCCAAGCCCGGTGCCGTCGCGGTCGCGGAGGGTGAGCGGCTCGGCTCGGTCGGCCTGCCGGGGCTCACCCTGACCGTGCGCTCACGGCCCCCGGTCCGCCCCGGGCTCCCGCCCGCCCTGTTCGTGCACGGGCTCGGCGGCTCCTCGCAGAACTGGTCGGCCCTGATGCCACTGGTCGAGGACGTCGTCGACTGCGAGGCCATCGACCTGCCGGGGTTCGGTGACTCCCCGCCGCCGGACGACGGGAACTACTCGATCACCGGGCACGCCCGCGCGGTCATCCGCTACCTCGACGCCCGCAACCGTGGCCCCGTCCACCTCGTCGGCAACTCGCTGGGCGGCGCCATCACCACGCGCGTCGCCGCGGTGCGGCCCGATCTCGTACGCACGCTGACGCTGGTCTCGCCCGCGCTGCCCGAGCTGCGCGTGCAGCGCACGGCGGTGCCGACCGGGCTGCTCGCGGTGCCCGGAGTCGCCGGGCTGTTCACGCGGCTCACCAGGGACTGGACCGCCGAGCAGCGGGTCCGCGGAGTCATGGGGCTCTGTTACGGCGATCCGGCCAAGGTCACGCCGGAAGGTTTCAGCGCGGCGGTCCGCGAGATGGAGCGCCGGCTTCAGCTCCCCTACTTCTGGGACGCGATGGCGCGCTCGGCGCGCGGGGTCGTGGACGCGTACACGCTGGGCGGGCAGCACGGGCTGTGGCGGCAGGCCGAGCGGGTGCTCGCGCCCACCCTGCTGGTGTACGGCGCGCGGGACCTCCTCGTCTCGTACCGCATGGCACGTAAGGCGGCCGCGGCGTTCCGTGACTCGCGGCTGCTCACGCTGACCGAGGTGGGGCACGTGGCGATGATGGAGGATCCGCGGAGCGTGGCCACCGCTTTCCGCGAACTGCTCCTGGATGCGGGGGAGTCGAGCGGGACGGGGGGTGCTCGGAGGGTTCGTTCCCCTGACGCCGAGGCAGGCCCCCGTGACGCCCGTACGGGTTCGGGGAGCTGAGGCGACGCGTGGGACGACACAGCCGCCGCGGCCCGGCAGCCACACCTGACAACAAGAGCACCACGGGTACTGCGCAGCCACAGGGCGCCGACGCCGGTGCCCGCCCGCAGTCCGGCGCGCAGCCCGGCCCGGGGACGGGTCGTCGCAGGCGGGCGCCCGGGGGTGACGGGGCGCCGCCCGCGCACGGCACGCCCGTGCATGAGGCGCCCCCGCAGTCGCCGCTTTCCCCCGCTGCTCCGGAAGTCCGCGGTGGGCATCCCGAGCAGCGGGAGCCCGGCGGCGGCTGGGGCGATGCCTCCGGTGGCGGCGCGGAGCCGGGTGCCGGAGCCGGGCAGAGCGGGTTGCCGCGGCCGTCGCGCGCCCGGCGGGGGCGGCAAGGGCCCCGCCAGGACTACGTGGAAGCCTTTCCCGAGGGTGCCCCTGAGGGGGCGGGGCCGGGCGCGCCACCGCCGCCCCACGACCCGTACGCCTCCGTCACCGAATGGACCGAGAGTCCCGCGCACCGGGCCGACGGTGGGGCCGATGACTTCTCCGCCGACGCCGGCGCCAGTGACGGCGCCAGTGACGGCGGCGGCAGTGACAGCGACGGTGGCGGCGGCGTCGGCTCCGCCGGTGCCAGGAAGGGCGGGCGGGTCCGCATCTTCACCGGCATCGCGGCCGCCGCCGTGACCGCCGTGCTCGCGATCGTCGTGGCGGGCCAGGTCGCCGACGGCGCCGACGACTCCGATGTCCGCCCCCAGGCCGCCCCCGGCGGTGGCGCGCGCGACACCGAGGACCCCGCCTCGCGCTCCGACGAACGGCCGCCGCCCAAGGAGCCCGTCAAGGGCCCGGAAGCGGCTCCGGTGACGTACGAGCAGAAGATGGGCAAGAAATACCCGCTGGACGCCGACCTCAAGGGCTCCGGTGATTTCGAGGTGGTTCCCGGATTCGACAAGGCGCCCGGAAAGGGACAGCTCTACCGCTATCGCGTCGATGTCGAGAAGGGGCTCGGTCTGGACGGCACACTCTTCGCGCAGGCCGTGCACAAAACCCTGAACGACGACCGGAGTTGGGCCCACGACGGAGGTCGCGCCTTCCAGCGGATCTCGTCGGGAAAACCCCATTTCGTCATCACGCTCGCGAGCCCCGGGACGACCGCGGAATGGTGCGCGAAATCCGGTCTCGACACGACCCAGGACAATGTCTCGTGCGATTCCGCGGCGACGGAACGCGTAATGATCAATGCCTTCCGATGGGCGCAGGGCGCCAAGACCTACGGCGACGCCGTCAAGAAGAAGTACGGCAGCGCCATTTTCCCGTACCGCCAGATGCTGATCAATCACGAGGTCGGGCACCGGCTCGGCTTCAACCACACGGACTGCACGGAGGACGGCGGCCTCGCGCCGGTCATGCAGCAGCAGACCAAGTTCCTGAATCACGACGGGATCAAGTGCAAGGCCAACCCCTGGGCGTACCCCGAGGGTTGAGCCGCGGCCGGTGAGCCCGGGACCGGCGTCCGGCGAGGGAGTCGCTTTGACATCCGCCGGAAGTTCGTTCATATTTCTGCGCATGTCGAACCGTCACGCCCCTTCGAGCGCCGCCATCGAGCTGGCGCTGCTCGGCGTGACCGCGCTCTGCGTGGCCGACATCCACTGTTGCTGACGCCCGCCCCGGCGAGTGCGTCGCTCTTTCCACGGCTCCGTTGTGCCGGCTCCGTCCCACAGCTCTGTGCCGTTTTCCTCCCCGCACCCTCCCCGGGGTCAGCTCTGCTCCATTTCCGCTGATCCGCCGCGTTTTCGCGGTGTTCCCCGAGAGGTTCTCCCCGATGCGTCAAGCGTCCGTCATAGCCCGCCGCGTGGCAGCGGCATCCGTCAGCCTGGTCCTGGCCTCGGGCGTCGCCGCCTGCGCGGGACCGAAGGGCGGCGGCGCCGGGAGCGACGGTGACGGCGAGCCGGCGAAGGGCGGCACGCTCACCGTCCTCAACCGCGACCCGCAGACCGACTTCGACCCCGCGCGGCTCTACACCTCCGGCGGCGGCAACGTGCCGAGCCTCGTCTTCCGCACGCTGACCACCCGCAACCGCGAGGACGGTGCCAAGGGCGCCGAGGTCGTGCCGGACCTCGCCACCGACCTGGGCAAGCCGAGCAAGAACGCCACGGTGTGGACGTACACCCTGAAGAAGGGGCTCAAGTACGAGGACGGTTCGCCGATCACCTCGGCGGACGTGAAGTACGGCATCGAGCGTTCCTTCGCCCCCGAACTCAGCGGAGGGGCGCCCTACCTGAGGGACTGGCTGATCGGCGGGGACACGTACCAGGGCCCCTACAAGGACAAGAGCGGCAAGGGACTCGAGTCGATCGAGACGCCGGACGAGCGCACCATCGTCTTCCGTCTGAACAAGCCCGAGGGCGAGTTCCCCTTCCTGGCCACCCAGACGCAGTTCGCCCCCGTCCCCAGGAGCAAGGACAAGGGCACGAAGTACGAGGAGCACCCGGTCTCGTCCGGGCCCTACAAGGTCGTCAGGAACGAGAACGACGGCGAGCGGCTGCGCCTGGAGCGCAACCCCCACTGGTCGGCGAAGACCGACCCGGAGCGGAAGGCCTACCCGGACGTCATCGACGTACGCTCCGGCCTCGACTCGTCCGTCGTCAACCAGCGGCTCTCCGCGAGCCGGGGCGCCGACGCCGCCGCCGTCACCACCGACACCAACCTCGGCCCCGCCGAGCTCGCCAAGGTCACCGGCGACAAGGAACTGGCCTCGCACGTCGGCACCGGCCACTTCGGATACACGAACTACCTCGCCTTCAACCCGAAGGTGAAGCCCTTCGACGATCCCAAGGTGCGGCAGGCCATCTCGTACGCCGTGGACCGCTCCTCGGTGGTCAACGCCGCGGGCGGCTCCTCGCTCGCCGAGCCCGCCACCACCTACCTGCCGAACCAGAAATCCTTCGGATACACGAAGTACGACCACTTCCCGGCGGGCCCGAACGGCAACCCCAAGAAAGCGAAGGAGCTGCTGAAGGAGGCCGGTCACGAGGACGGGCTGACCATCACGCTCACGCACTCCAACGCCAAGGACTTCGAGACGAGCCCCGAGATCGCGACCGCGATCCAGGACGCCCTGAAGAAGGCCGGCATCACCGTCAAGCTGGCGGGCCTGGAGGAGAACGACTACTCCGACAAGATCCACAGCGCCCAGGACGAGCCCGGCCTCTTCCTCTCCCACTGGGGCGCCGACTGGCCCTCCGGCGGCCCCTTCCTCGCCCCGATCTTCGACGGGCGGCAGATCGTGAAGGACGGCGCCAACTTCAACACCGGCTTCCTGGACGACCGTTCCGTCAATGACGAGATCGACGAGATCAACAAGCTGACGGACCTTGACGCCGCCGCGAAGCGCTGGGGCGCACTCGACAAGAAGATCGGCGAGAAGGCGCTGACCGTGCCGCTCTTCCACCCGGTCTACAAGCGGCTGTACGGCAAGGACGTCCGGAACGTCGTCATCAGCGACTGGACCGGCGTCCTCGACGTCTCCCAGGTCGCGGTGAAGTCGTCGTGACGCCTTTCTGGCGGCGGCTGCGCCGGCAGCCCGCCGTCCTCGTCGCGGCGGGCGTCGTCGCGCTGCTCGCCCTCGTGGCGCTCGCCGCGCCGCTGCTCACGGCCCTGGAGGGACAGGACCCCACCACGTACCACCCCGAACTGATCGACTCGGCGCGCGGTGGCGTGCCGGTCGGGCCGTTCGGCGGGATCAGCGGCGAGCACTGGCTCGGCGTCGAACCGCAGACGGGGCGCGACCTGTTCGCGCGCCTCGTGTACGGGGCGCGGGTCTCGCTCGGCGTCGCGCTCGCGGCGACCGTCGTCCAGGTGTTCATCGGGGTGGCCGTCGGCATCGCGGCCGGGTTCGGCAACCGCTGGCTGGACCAGGTGCTCAGCCGCGCCACCGACGCCATCGTGGCCCTGCCGCTGATGGTCCTGGCGCTCGCGCTGATGGCGGTCGTGCCGAGCGGGTTCCCGCGGCCGGTGCTCGTGGCCCTGGTCATCGGGCTCGTCGCCTGGGGCTACCTGGCCAAGATCGTCCGCGCGCAGACGGTCACGCTCAAGGAACTCGACCACGTCGCCGCGGCGCGCCTCAGCGGCTGGGGTTCCGTGCGGATCGCCCGGCGCGAGCTACTGCCCGCGCTCGCCGCGCCCGTCATCACGTACGCCGCGCTGCTGTTCCCCGCGAACATCACGGTCGAGGCCGCGCTCTCCTTCCTCGGCGTCGGCGTGAAGCCGCCGACCGCCTCGTGGGGGCAGATGCTCACCTCCGCGGACGTCTGGTACCAGGCGGCGCCGCAGTACCTGCTCTACCCGGCGGGCGCGCTGTTCGTGACCGTGCTCGCGCTCACCGTCCTCGGCGACGGGGTGCGCACGGCGCTCGACCCGCGGGCCGCCTCCCGGCTGCGGATCGGGACCGGGAGCGGGCACGGGCGGGAGGCCCACTCATGACGGCGTTCACGCGGCTTGCCGGCTTCCTGCTGCGGCGCCTCACCGGCGCCCTCGTCACTCTCCTCGCCCTCTCCGTGATCATCTACGGGGTGTTCTACGCCGCCCCCGGCGACGTCGCCCAGATCACCTGCGGCCCACGCTGCTCACCCGCCCAGGTCCAGCAGGTCGCCGAGCAGCTGCGCCTCGACGACCCGCTGTACGTACGCTACTGGGAGTTCCTCCAGGGCCTCTTCGTCGGCCATGACTACTCGACCGGCACGGGCACCGAGCACTGCGGCGTGCCGTGCCTCGGCATCTCGTACCAGAGCGACCAGCAGGTCACCGCGCTGATCGTGACGAAGCTGCCGGTCACGGCGTCGCTGGCGCTCGGCGCGATGGTGATGTGGCTGGTCCTCGGCGTGGGCACCGGCGTGCTCTCCGCCTGGCGGCGCGGCCGGGTCAGCGAGCGCGTCCTGACCGCCCTCACCCTCGCGGGCACCGCCACGCCGGTCTTCGTGATCGGCCTGCTGCTGATGATCCTCGTCTGCGGCCGGCTCCAGTGGCTGCCGTTCCCGCAGTACGTGGCCCTCGGCGACGACCCGACGCAGTGGGCGTGGAATCTGCTGCTGCCCTGGCTGTCGCTCGCGCTGATCGAGGCCGCCAAGTACGCGCGGCTGACCCGCTCCTCGATGCTGGAGACCCTCGCCGACGACCACGTGCGGACCTTTCGCGCGTACGGCGTGGGGGAGCGGTCGATCATCGGCAGGCACGCGCTGCGGGGCGCCGTGGCGCCGGTCATCGCGCTGACCGCCAACGACGTCGGATCGATGTTCGGCGGTGCCGTGCTCACCGAGACGCTGTTCGGCCTCCCCGGGATCGGGCGTGAACTCGTGCACGCGGTCAAGGCCGTCGACCTGCCGGTGGTGGTCGGGATGGTCCTGGTCACCGGCTTCTTCGTGGTGTTCGCCAACGCCGTCGCGGACGTGCTGTACGCGGTGGCCGACCGGAGGGTGGTGCTGTCGTGAGTCTCGTCGAAGTGCGTGATCTGAGCGTGGAGTTCGCCTCCGGGGTACATGCGGTCGACGGGCTCTCCTTCGCCCTGGAGGCGGGCGGCGCCCTCGCTCTCGTCGGCGAGTCGGGGTCCGGCAAGTCGACCGTGGCGTCGGCGCTCCTCGGGCTCCACCGGGGCACGGGGGCGCGCGTCACCGGTGCCGTGCGGGTCGACGGCATCGACGTACAAGAGGCGTCCGAGGCCGAGCTGCGGCGGCTGCGCGGCGGGAAGGCCGCGATGGTCTTCCAGGACCCGCTCTCCTCCCTCGATCCGTACTACGCCGTGGGCGACCAGATCGCCGAGGTGTACCGCGTGCACACCGGGGCGTCCCGGCGTGCGGCACGCGCGCGTGCCGTGGACGTGCTCGGCCGGGTCGGCATTCCCGACGCCGCACGCCGCTCGCGCTCGCGCCCGCACGAGTTCAGCGGCGGCATGCGTCAGCGCACGCTCATCGCCATGGCCCTGGCGTGCGAACCCGCGCTCCTGATCGCCGACGAGCCGACCACCGCGCTCGACGTCACCGTCCAGGCCCAGATCCTCGACCTGCTGCACACGCTGCGGGACGAGACCGGCATGGGGCTGCTCCTGGTCACCCATGACGTGGGCGTCGCGGCGGAGAGCGCCGACGAGGTCCTGGTCATGCGGGGCGGGCGCGCGGTGGAGCGGGGCGCGGTGCGGGACGTCCTCGCGGCGCCGAGGGAGGCGTACACGCGCGAGCTCCTGGGCGCCGTGCCGAGGGTCGACGCGCCGCTTCTGACGCCATCCAGGGATGTGGGCGGGGGCGAGGATGAGTTCGTGCTCGAAGCCGTCGGGCTGCGACGGGAGTTCGGGCGCGGGAAGCGCGCCGTCACCGCCGTCGACGACGTCTCGCTGGGCGTCCGGCCCGGGGAGACCCTCGGCGTCGTGGGCGAGAGCGGCAGCGGCAAGACCACACTGGGGCGCATGCTCGTGGGCCTGCTGGAGCCGAGCGCGGGACGGTTGCTGCACGAGGGCGCCGAGCGGCCCGGCGGCCGGGTGGACCCCAAGGTGCAGATGGTCTTCCAGGACCCCGTCTCCTCCCTCAACCCGCGGCGCTCCATCGGCGAGTCCATCGCCGACCCGCTGCGCGCGCGGGGCGAGAGCGACACCTTCGTACGGGGGCGTGCGCGCGAGCTCCTGGAGCGCGTGGGGCTCGAACCGGCGCACTACGGCCGCTATCCGCACGAGTTCAGCGGCGGACAGCGGCAGCGCGTCGGTATCGCCCGCGCCCTGGCCGCCGAGCCGCGGATCATCGTGTGCGACGAACCCGTGTCCGCGCTCGACGTGACGACACAGGCCCAAGTGGTCGCCCTCCTTGCCGAGTTGCAGCGGGAGCTGGGCCTCGCGCTCGTCTTCATCGCGCACGATCTGGCGGTCGTACGCCAAGTCAGCGACCGGGTCGCGGTGATGAGACGGGGGCGGATCGTCGAGTACGGAAGCGTGGGCGAGGTCTACGGCTCGCCGCGGGACCCGTACACGCGGCAACTGCTGGCGGCGGTGCCGTCGCTCGATCCGGAGGCGGCCGCGCGGCGGCGGACGGCGCGCGGGGAGCTGGCCGCGGTCTGACGCCCCGTGGCTGACTCTCCGTGGCCTGACTCTCCGTAGCGGAAGAGGGTGCTCGGGACGCCGTAGCGCAACGGAACGCCACTGGCACGGGAAAGTTACGACCGTTCACCCCTTTTGGTGGCGCGATGGACAACCGTCCGTCGCGCCACCGGCATGACCGCATACGTTCGTCCCGCTGCGAGCCGCCGACCCAACGGCGGCTCCCCAAACGGGAGATCGGGGGTGCACTCGTGCGCGTTGCACTGCTTACGGAGGGTGGCTATCCGTATGTGAGTGGTGAGGGCCGACTCTGGTGCGACCGGCTCGTGCGCGGGCTCGAGCAGCATGAGTTCGACGTCTACGCGCTCAGCCGTGACGAGCGGCAGGAGGCCCTCGGGCAGCTCGAACTCCCGCCCCATGTCGCGCGGGTGCGCACGGCTCCCCTGTGGAATGCGGGCACCGCAGAAGACTCAGGGCGTTGGCGTTGGCGCGGGCGCAAGGCTCGGCGGCGGTTCGCGGAGTGTTTCGCGGAGTTGGCCGATGTGGTCTGCCGGCGGGGCTCCGCCGGGGCCGGTGGCGCGCCTGGATGCGGCGCGGTGGGACTCCCGGAGAGTGCGGACGCCGCCCCGGAGGACCACTCCGAGGTGGTGGCGGACCGTTTCGCCAACGCGCTGTACGGGCTCGCCGAACTCGCCCGCGACGAGGGCCGCCTGGTCGGCGCGCTGCGCTCCGAGGTCGCCGCACGCACCCTGGAGAGCGCCTGCCGCGCGCCTGGCGCGCTGCGGGCCGCCCGCGGTGCGCGAGTCTCCGACCTGCTCGTCGCCGCGGGCCTGATGGAGCGGGCGCTGCGCCCGCTCTCCCTCGACTGGTACGACGACGACGGGCTCGGCGCGGCCGACCTGTGCCACGCCACCTCCGGCGGGCCCGCGGCGCTGTCCGGGCTGCTCGCCAAGCACTTCGCGGGAGTACCGCTCCTCCTGACCGAGTACGGCGTGCACCTGCGCGCGCACCACCTCGCCGCGGGCGACATGGGGCTGAGCGCGCCGGCGCGGGCGCTGCTCGCCTCCTTCCACGGCCTCCTCGCCGCCGAGGTGTACCACCAGGCCGCGCTGATCACCCCCGGCAACGCCCACGCCCGCCGCTGGCAGGAGCGCTGCGGCGCCGAGCGGGGCAAGCTGCGCACGGTCCATCCCGGCATGGATGCCGGGCGTTTCGCGGAGATCGGCGAGAGGGGCTACGGAGACTCCGTCGGCTCCGCTTCCGCCTCTTCCGCCTCTTCCGCCTCTTCCTCCGCTTCCGCCCACTCCGCCGCCGGGCCGGACACGCTGCTGTGGGTGGGTCGCGTCGAGCCCGCCAAGGACCTGATCTCACTGCTCCACGCCTTCGCCGAGGTGCGCAAGGAACAGCCGAGGGCACGCCTGCTGATCGTCGGGACCTCGGCGGAAGGGCGCGGGGCCGAGGACTACTTCGCCCAGTGCCGGGCGCTCGCCGCGCAGCTCTTTCCGGACGAGGCGGCGGGGGCGCACTCCGTCGGCGACAACCCCGTCTCCTTCGAGGAGGTCGGCGGACCCGAGGTGCCCGAGCTCGCCGACGCGTACGCCGTGGGCGCGGTGGTGGTGCTCTCCAGTGTCATCGAGGGCTTTCCGATCAGCCTGGTCGAGGCCATGTTCTGCGGGCGGGCGACCGTCTCGACGGACGTCGGCGCGGTGGTGGAGGTCATCGGCGGCACGGGACTCGTCGTACCGCCGCGCAATCCGCGGGCGCTCGCGGAGGCGTGCGTGGCGCTGCTGCGCGACCCCGAGCGGCGCGCACGCCTGGGCGCGGCGGCGCGGGCGCGAGCCCTCGAACTCTTCACCGTCGAGCAGAACGTCGCGGCATTTCGCGGCATTTACCTGGAGATCGTCTCGCACTGTCCGGTGCGGCGCGACGCGCTGGACGAGGCGGGCGGGCCGGTGCCGTTCGCGAACCCGGCTGAGGCGTCCGTGCCGGGGCGGTGGGCGGCGGGTCCGACGTCGTCCGGCGCGGAGAGCGCGGGGGTGCCCAGCTGGGCCGCCCAGGAGGCGGACGTGCGGGTGCAGTTGAAGGGGGTCGGCGTATGACGCGGCAGGAGGGCGGTGCGGCGGCTTCTGAGGCCGCGGGTGTGGTGGAGGTGCCGGGGGCCTCGGGCCTGCCGGACGCCGGGGGGATCCTCACGGCTCCGCGAAGTGGCGCCGCCGACCCGGTGAAGGCCCTGATGCACCAGCACCGTGCGCTGTGTGAGCGGGCCGTTGATCCATTGGAGATCGCGGCGGGACTTGAGGCGCATGGCGTGACCGATCGGGCCGCCGTGCGCTATCGGCACCGGGACGTGTTCGCCCTCGCCGAGGAGATGTACGCGCGCGTGCCGCGCGGCGACGACGACAGCGGTGGGTGGCTGCGGCCCGGCACCGCGGCACGGATCAGGGGCGTGCCCCGCCCGGGAGTTGACGTACGCGCCGGATGGGCCCTGTTCGCGCTGCTGCCCGGCGCCGTGTGCGCGGCGGCCGTGGCCGGGCTCGGCGCGACCACCGGGGCGCGCGGCTCGCGGTCGTGCTCGGCGGAGCGCTCGCCGTGGCCCTGGCGCTGCGGACCGCCCTGCGGAACGGGCCGCTGCGTACCGTCGCCCCCCTGACGCCCGCCATGCGCGCGTGGGTGTGCTGGCTCCTCACGTACGCACTGCTCGGCGACGCACTGCTGACGGGCGCCGTCTCGGGCGGACCCGACGAGGCGGGCGAGCTCTGGCAACCCGCCACCGTCACGCTCCTCGGCCTCGCCCTTGCCGTCGCGCCCGCGGCCTGGTGCGCCCGCCTCTTCGCCGTACGGGCAGGTCGGCGACTGCGGGCCAGCCGGAGGCTCGACGAATTCACCGCCTCGGCAAGGCCCTTGCTGCTCGGCGTCGTCGCGCTGTTCCTCGCCGCGCTCGGGGCCTTGCTCGCGGCGACGGACGCGGTGCTCGGCGCGGCTCCTGGCGACCCTTCGGCCCTCGCCGGGGCCGGGGCGCTCGGCGCGCTGCTGCTGCTCGCCCGGCTGCTCGGCGTCCACGGTTTCACGCGCGCGCCCGCCCTGCTGCTCGGTGCCGCGGGTGCCTGCGAAATGGCTTCCCTGGCCCTGGTGTTCGCGGGACGCCTGCCGGGCTGCGACGCGGCGGCGGCACCCGTGACGGCGGCGGTCGACACCTGGGGCCCGGGCGCCGTCCCCACCGCGGCGTGCGGGACAGCCGCCCTAGCCCTCCTGATCCACGCGACCAGAACCCTGCCACTGGCCTCGGCCCACGCGGGCGGTGACTTGGGTTATGTCGGCGGGGCCTCGTGCGGGGCCGGAGGTGCCTTGGCCCGGGGCGGCGGTGACTCGCTCCACCTCAGTAGCGCCCCACCCCAAGCCGGCGCCCTGCTCCAGCCTGACGGCACCCCGGCCCCCGCGGGCAGCACCCCGCCCCACGCCGGGCGCACCCCACCCCCCTCGGAAAGCGCCCCCCACGCCAAGGCCCCGCCGCACCCCCACCCCGGTCCCGGCGACAGGCCATGATCCGATCGCCACAGGCCCGCCAGACCACTCTCCCGCGGGGCCGACACCGCGGGCCAGATCCCGTGACCCACGGCGATATCTCGAAGGAGAACACCAGATGACCACCCGCAGCCGTCTCCGCCCCCGAGCGGCCACTCCAGGAGGCGCCCGATGAGGGTGCTGCTGATCGGAGCCAATGGATACCTCGGCCGGTTCGTAGCAGACCGGCTGCTCGCCGACCCCGCGGTGCAGCTCACCGCGCTCGGCCGCGGCGACGACTCGGACGTACGGTTCGACCTCGCCAGCGGCAGTCCCGGCGCGCTCACCCGCTTCCTGAACGCCGTGCACCCGGGCGTCGTCATCAACTGCGCCGGTGCCACCCGGGGCGGCGCCCGCGAGCTGACCCGGCACAACACCGTCGCCGTCGCCACCGTCTGCGAGGCCCTGCGCCGCAGCGGGTGCGGGGCGCGGCTCGTCCAGCTCGGCTGCGGCGCCGAGTACGGGCCGAGCCAGCCCGGCTCCTCCACCGCGGAGGACGCCGTGCCGCGCCCCGGCGGCCCCTACGGCGTCAGCAAACTGGCCGCCACGGAACTGGTGCTCGGCTCCGGGCTCGACGCCGTCGTCCTGCGGGTGTTCTCGCCCGCCGGGCCCGGCACCCCCGCCGGCTCACCGCTCGGCCGCCTCGCGGAGGCCATGCGGCGCGCGATGCAGGCGGGGGACGGTGAGCTCAAACTCGGCGGACTCGGCGTGCAGCGGGACTTCATCGACGTACGCGACGTCGCGCGGGCCGTCCACGCCGCCTCGCTCTCCGCCGCCCAGGGCGTCGTCAACATCGGCTCGGGCCGTGCCGTACGCCTGCGGGACGCGGCCGCCGTGCTCGCCCGCGTCGCCGGGTACGGCGGCGCCCTGCACGAACTCGACCAGGTGCCCATGCGGGCGGCCCTCGGCCATCCCCGCGCCGATTCGGAACACGGCATGCCGGCCGCGTACCCCTACCCCGACGGCTGCGGCAGCTGGCAGCAGGCCGATGTGCGCACCGCACGCGACCGGCTCGGCTGGCGGCCCCGCATCAACCTCGAGGAGTCGCTCGCCGACATCTGGATGGAGGCCGCATGCCGCATCTGACCAGGTCCACACGGGGCGCCGCCAGCACGGACGTACGCATCGGCTTCGGTATCCCGGGCTTCGCCCACCCCCTCGTCGCCCCCGTCGAATGGGCCGAACTGACCCGACCCGGCACCCCTTTGAAGTGGGTTGTCCTGAATGTCGCGAACGGTCCGGGCGAGCGGCCCGACCCGCACTGCCTGGAGGCGGCGGGCCGCCTGCGGAACGCGGGCATCCGCGTCCTCGGCCACCTCGACACGATGTACGGCGCCCGGCCCTTCGGAGAGCTGATCTCCGACGCGCACCGCTACCTCGACTGGTACCTCGTCGACGGTTTCTCCCTGGACCGCTGCCCGGCCGGGCGGACGGCGCTCCCGGAGGTGCGCAGGACCGTCACCACCCTGCGCGCCCTCGTCGACGACGCGCACATCGTGCTCGGCCACGGGACGCACCCGCATCCCGGATACGCGGAAACGGGCGACCAGTTGGTGACCTTCGCGGGCCCGTGGAGCGATTACCGCTGGTCGCAGGTGGCCGAGTGGACCGCCGACCACCCGCCCGAGCGCTTCTGCCACTTCGTGCACGGCATGCCGCGCGGACATCTGGACGAGGCGCTGCGCATCGCCCGCTGGCAGGGAGCCTCGACGATCTACTTCACCGACCACGTCGACGGGGGCGGCGCTGGCGGCCCCTGGGAGGCCATGCCCGGCTACTGGGACGACATCGTCTCGCGGGTCGGAACAGGTGTCTCGGAATGAAGAAGGGCGTGGCAGTGTTACGCGGAGAACAACCGTACGTAGGAACCGACCAACGGAGTCCCCGTGTCGCTGCCACCCCTGGTCGAGCCCGCATCTGAGCTCACCGTCGACGAGGTCCGCCGGTACTCCCGCCACCTGATCATCCCGGATGTCGGGATGGACGGGCAGAAGCGGCTGAAGAACGCCAAGGTGCTCTGTGTGGGCGCCGGAGGCCTCGGGTCCCCGGCGCTGATGTACCTCGCCGCGGCCGGTGTCGGCACGCTCGGCATCGTCGAGTTCGACGAGGTCGACGAGTCCAACCTCCAGCGGCAGATCATCCACAGCCAGGCGGACATCGGCCGCTCCAAGGCGGAGTCCGCGAAGGACTCGGTCCTCGGCATCAACCCGTACGTGAACGTGATCCTCCACGAAGAGCGGCTCGAGGCCGACAACGTGATGGACATCTTCAGCCAGTACGACCTGATCGTCGACGGCACGGACAACTTCGCGACGCGCTACCTGGTCAACGACGCGTGCGTGCTCCTGAACAAGCCGTACGTCTGGGGTTCGATCTACCGCTTCGACGGCCAGGCCTCCGTCTTCTGGTCCGAGCACGGCCCCTGCTACCGCTGCCTCTACCCGGAGCCCCCGCCGCCCGGCATGGTCCCCTCCTGCGCCGAGGGCGGCGTCCTCGGCGTGCTGTGCGCGTCCATCGGCTCCATCCAGGTCACCGAGGCGATCAAGGTCCTCACGGGCACGGGCGAGCCGCTGGTCGGCCGCCTGATGATCTACGACGCCCTGGAGATGCAGTACCGCCAGGTCAAGGTCCGCAAGGACCCCGACTGCGCGGTCTGCGGCGAGAACCCCACCGTCACCGAGCTCATCGACTACGAGGCCTTCTGCGGCGTCGTGTCCGAGGAGGCCCAGGAGGCGGCGGCCGGTTCGACGATCACTCCCAAGCAGCTCAAGGAGTGGATTGACGACGGCGAGAACATCGAGATCATCGACGTCCGCGAGATCAACGAGTACGAGATCGTCTCGATCCCCGGCGCCAAGCTGATCCCGAAGAACGAGTTCCTCATGGGCACCGCCCTGGAGAGCCTCCCGCAGGACAAGAAGATCGTCTTGCACTGCAAGACGGGTGTCCGCAGTGCGGAAGTCCTCGCCGTCCTGAAGTCCGCGGGCTTCTCCGACGCGGTCCACGTCGGCGGCGGCGTGATCGGCTGGGTCCACCAGATCGAGCCCGAGAAGCCGGTCTACTAGGCGTAGCGCCTGAGCAGTGGCCCCGCAGCGATGCTGCGGGGCCACTGCCATGTGCGGGTCAGGCGCTGGTCAGGACTCGCAGACCTTGCCGTCCTTTGGCACCTCGCCCTTCAGCAGGTAACCGTCGACCGTGTCGTCCACGCAGTCGCTGCCGTTGCCGTACGCGCCGTGGCCCTCGCCCTTCCAGGTCAGGTGGACACCGACGCCCTTGCCGAGCTCGTCGGCCATCTTGCGGGCGCCCTCGTAGGGCGTGGCGGGGTCGCCGGTGTTGCCGATGACCAGGATCGGGGCGGCGCCCGGCGCGCTGACCTCGGGGGAGTCGTGCTGTCCGGCCACCGGCCAGTCGTAGCACCAGCCCGCCGTGTCCCAGCCCAGGAAGCCCCCGAAGACCGGTGATATCTCCCGGAACCGGTCCAGGCGCTTCTTGGCCTCCTCCGGAGTGGAGCGCGCCTTGGTGTCCAGGCAGGAGATAGCCCGCTGCGAGTGGCTCTGCGTGCTGTAACGCCCGGAGGGGTCGCGTTCGTTGTAGGCGTCGGCGAGCCGGAGCAGTGCCGTGCCGTCGCCCTTCTCGGCGTCAGCGAGGGCGCTGGTCAGCATGGGCCAGGTCTCCTTGCTGTACAGGGTGACCAGGACCCCCGTACTCGCCAGGGACTCCGTCAGCTTCCGGTCGCCCGAGGTGCGCATCGGCTCGGCGTCCAGGCGCTCGAACAGCTTCGCGATCTTCTTGGTGCCCGCCTTCGGGTCCTGGCCGCGGGACTTGAAGTAGTTGTCGAGGGCGCGTTGGAAGCCCCGCGCCTGGTTCTCCGCGTGGCCGACCGAGTCCGCACTGGGGTCGACGACCGCGTCCATGGCGAGGCGGCCGACGCGCTTGGGGAACAGGTGGGCGTACGTACCGCCGAGTTCGGTGCCGTACGAGATGCCCATGTAGTGCAGCTTGTCGTCGCCGAGGACCTGGCGCATCAGGTCCATGTCGCGGGCGGCGTCGGCGGTCGAGATATGACCGATGAGCTTCTTCGCGCCGCGTGCACAGCCGGCGCCGAAGTCCGCCGCGTCCTTGAAGTACGCCTTCTCCTCGGCCGGGGTGTCCGGCGTGAGGTCGACCTTCTCCTCGGCGGCCTGGGTGGCCTTGTCGTCGCGGCAGCGCACGCCCTCGCTGGCACCGACCCCCCGCGGGTCGAAGCTGACCAGGTCGTACCGCTCACGCAGCGAGTCGTACATGTCGGCGAAGGAGGGCAGGCTCGAGACGCCGGAGCCGCCGGGTCCGCCGAAGTTGAAGACGAGGGAGCCGATGCGGTCGCCCTTGCCGGTGGTCCTGGCGCGGATCAGGGCGAGGTCGATGGTCTCGCCGCCCGGCTTCGCGTAGTCCAACGGGACCTTGAGGGTGGCGCACTGCCATTCGGAGCCCGGCGCGGTGCCGCCCTCGGGGGCGTCGCAGCGGTCCCAGTCCAGCTTCTGGGAGGCGAGGCCCTGGCCGCCGCCCTTCTCGTCCCCCTTGCCGTCCTTCCCGCCACTCTTGCCGTCGTCGGACGAACCGCCACAGCCGACGGCCAGGCCGGCCACCAGAACCCCTGCGGCGGCCAGTGCCGCGGATCGTACGTAACGCTGCATGAAGGCGCTTCCCCCCTTGGAAGACAGTCCAGCCCATAGTAGGCGGGGCCACTGACAGTGACGTGGACGGGCTGTGGCGGGGTCAGGAGCAGACCGTGCCCGACTTCGGGACCTTGCCGTCGAGGAGGTAGCCGTCCACCGCGTCGCGCACGCAGGTGTTCTTGCTGTCGTAGGCTCCGTGCCCCTGGCCCTTGTACGTCAGCTCGACGCCGACGCCCTCGCCGAGCGCCCGCGCCATCTTGCGCGCCCCCTCGTACGGAGTGGCCGGGTCACCGGTGTTGCCGATGACGACGATGGGCGGCGCGCCCTCGGCGCTGACGTCCGGGTGGTCGGCCTGACCCTCGACCGCCCAGTCGGTGCAGCCGAGCATGCCCCACGCCAGGTACTCGCCGAACAGCGGCGAGGCCTTGCGGAAGGCGGGCAGCCTCTCCTCGACGTGCTGCCGGGAGTAACGCGCTCTGTCGTCGGCGCAGTTGATGGCGACGTTGGCGGCCTGGATGTTGCTGTACTCGCCGTCCTCGTTGCGCCCGTTCATCGAGTCGGAGAGCAGCATGAGGATCTTGCCGTCACCGTCGTAGGCCTCTTCGAGGCCCTGGGTGAGGTACGGCCAGAAGTCCTTGGAGTAGAGGGACTGCGCGATGCCGTTGGTGGCCGCGGTCTGGGTCAGCCGGCGCGGCGGGATGCCGGAGATCGGCTTGGCGTCCAGGTCCTTGAGAAGCTTCGCGATCCTGTCCTTGACGTCCTGCTCGGTGTCGCCGACGGGGCAGTCCGCGACCTGGGAGGTGCAGTCCTTGGCGAAGTTGTCGAGCGCGAGCTGGAAGCCCTCGGCCTGGCCGAGCGAGCCCTGCTCGGCGGTCTGGGTGGGGTCGACGACGGCGTCGAAGACGGCTCGGCCCACTCGCTCGGGGAACAAGTGTGCGTAGACGCCGCCGAGTTCGGTGCCGTACGAGATGCCGAAGTAGTGCAGCTTGTCGTCGCCGAGGACCTGGCGCATCAGGTCCATGTCGCGGGCCGCGTCGGTGGTGCGGACGTGCGGGAGCGTCCTGCCGGAGTTCTTCTCGCAGGCGTCGTTGAACGCCTTGACGTTGTCGAGCAGCTTCTTCGTCTCGGCGTCGTCGTCGGGCGTCGAGTCCTCCTGGAAGTACGCGTCCAGCTGCTCGGCGTCCTCGCACTCGATGCCGGCGCTACGGCCGACCCCGCGCGGGTCGAAGCTCACCAGGTCGTAGCGGGTGCGCAGCTTGGCGTACTCCGGGCCGAAGGCGGGCAGCGTGGTGACGCCGGAGCCGCCGGGTCCGCCGAAGTTGAAGACGAGGGACCCGATGCGTTCCCCCTTGTCGCCGCTCGCGGCCGCCCTGATCAACGCGATGTCGATCGTGTCGCCCTTCGGCTTCGCCCAGTCGAGTGGCGCCTTCATGGTGGCGCACTGCCATCCGGCGCCGCCGGGCAGCGGTGAGGGGGCCTCGCCGCCGCCCTGGGAGTCGGCGGGCGCGGGGCAGTCCTTCCAGCTCAGCTTCTGACCCGGCAGGCCGTCGTCCTTGGAGTCCTTGGAGTCGCTGCCGCCGCACGCCGTGAGCGTGGCGGACAGGAGCAGGGTGGCGGCGGCCAGGGCGGCGGCGCGTGGCTGGGACTGTGAGGGCATGTGCCCATCCTGCGGCGGGTCCTGACGGGACGCTCGGGGCGCGGGCCGTGCGGGTGAGGTTTGGGGGCGGCCCCAGCCCTCCGCGACCCCAAAGGACCCCGGCGGAGCGCTAGAGCAGCCCCTTCCTTGTGAGGTGGTTGAAGAACAGCCACCCAGGGAGCACCGGAAGCCACAGTGTCAGCAGCCGGTAGAGCAGCACCGCGGGCGCCGCCACGTCCTTCGGGACGCCGACCGCGATCAGGCCGAAGGTCAGCGTCGCCTCGACCGCGCCCACGCCGCCCGGCGTCGGCGCCGCCGAGCCCAGCGCGTTGCCCGCGAGGAAGACCACCGCGACGCTGGCGAGGCTCAGCGTCGCCATCTCCTCATTGCCGAAGGCTCGTACCGAAGCGTCCAGGCAGAGCACGAACATGAGCGTCAGCAGCAGCATGCCGCCGATGCCGGTGAGCAGCTTCTGCGGCCGCTGCAACACGTCCAGCATGCGCGGCACGACACCCGCGAAAAGCGACCGCACGCGCGTGACGACGAATTTCCGCAGGAACGGAATCGCCGTGACCACGAGGACGAGCACCGCGACCGACAGGAGACCGGCGATGACCGTGCGGGAAGGCGTGAACGACGGAGTCTTCTCCGTCCCCGTCAGATAGCCGAAGACGAGCAGCAGCAGGATGTGCGAGCCGAGCCCGAAGAGCTGTGAGGCCCCGACGCTCGCCACCGCGAGCCCGGAGCGCACCCCGGACCGCTGGAGGAACCGCGTGTTCAGCGCGACACCGCCGACCGCGGCGGGCGCCACGATCTTCACGAACGACCCGGCGACCTGCGCCGCCACCGCCCGCAGGAACGGCACCCGTTCCGGTACGAAGCCCAGCAGGCTCATCGCCGCGGCGAAGTAGCTCAGCGCCGAGAACCCGACGGCGGCGGCCACCCAGCCCCACTCGGCCTCCTGGAAGAGCGTGCCGAACTCGACGTGCGTGAGCTGCGACAGCAGGAAGTACGCGCCGATGGCACCGGCGATGAAACTGATCAGCGTGCGAGGCCTGATCCGCTCCAGCTGCGCCGGCTCGACCGGCGCCGTCGGGCGGATCAGCAGCACCTGGTGGCGGATCTGGGTGAGCAGATCCTCCTCGCGCGCCTGCTCCAGAGCCTCGTCTATGGCCTGCTTCTCGGCCTGCCGCTCCTGCTTGGCGGCCTGCTTCTCCTGCTTCTGGGCCTGCTTGTCCGTACGGGGCTCCTCGGGCACCTCCGCGCGTACGGCCTGCCTGGACCTGCGGGAGGCCTCCAGGACCGCCTCGCGCTCGCGCTGCGACCGTTCCCGGGCCAGCTTGCGCAGCGTGCCGCGGGTGGACCGGGTGAGGGCGATCGGCTGGAGCAGCGGCAGACAGTCGGCCACCGCGTCCGGGCCGAGGATCTCGACGGCGCAGGCGACCGCGCGCTCGGCGCCCACGCGCAGTCCGAGCGCGGTCAGGAGCTGGGCGATGTCCATCCGCAGGACCAGGTCGCCCGCGGCGATCTCGCCGCCGCGCAGGTCCGTGAGGATCACCGTGCCGGAACGATCCACCAGGACGGCGTCGCCCGCGAGCCTGCGGTGCGCGATCCGCCGGGACTGGAGCGCCCGCACCTGCCGCCAGGTGTCGCGCAGCAGCTCGTCGGTGATGGCGTCGTCCGGCAGGGAGTCCAGGGAGCGGCCGCCGGTGTGCTCGTAGACGAGCATCACCGCGTCGGGACCGAGCTCGGAGGTGGCGATCAGCTTGGGCGCGTTGGCCCCGGCGGCGATCGCCGCGTACGCGAGGAGGGCCTCCTGCTCCAGGGCCTGACGCAGTGACTGGAGGCTGCGCCGCTGCGTGATGCCGCGCAGCGTCAGCCGGCGCCAGACGCGGTAGAAGAAGCCCTGCGCCTGCTGCTCGCGGTCGATGACCGTGACGTCCAGAGGTGGACCGTCCTCCAGAGTGACGAAATAGCGGCGTCCGCGGTCGCCGTGCTCGCTGTCCGGGGACTCCTCGCGGGAGGCGCTCACGGGGCGGAAACCGACGTGCCGCAGGCCCGCCAGGAGCGTCTGCCCGGTGGGCCGTACGTTCGGCGAGCCGACGGCATAGAGCGTTCCGTACGCCACGGCCCAGCCGATGAGCACCGTCAGGAGGATCGAGAACGGCGTCGTGTAGCCGGTGACCAGCATCGTGAACGCGTCGAGCAGCAGCACCACGAAGAGGACCAGGCGCCAGCGCGGTCTGCGGGACATGCCGACGGCCGTCATGTACGCGATGACGGGCGCGAGGTAGCCGTGCACCGGATCGGTGAACGCGTGCAGGTCCGCGGGGGACGGCTTGGTCAGCGCGTCCTGGATGGAGTCGGGGGCGCCCTTGGCGACCCACAGATCGGTGGCCAGCGTCACACCGTGCGCGAGGACGGCCGCGAGGACGCCGTCGGCGATGCGCAGGCCGTCCCGTTTGATCAGTCGTTCGATCGCGAAGGCGACCGGGACGAGGAGCACCCCGATGCTGGCGACCAGGCCAGCCACCTTGATCAGCAGGTCGGGCGCTTGGTCCGTGCCCTTGTCGATGTCCTGTTCGAGCCCGGACGTCGTGCCGTGCGCGAAGGCGGCGATCGCGAGGAGCACGACGATCGCGAGGATGCCGACGAGCAGCCGCATGAGGTCGGAAGGTCGGTGCACGCGCGCGGAGAGGAGCGGTTCGTCCCGCTCGAGCTGGTCGGTGTGGGCTCCGCTGCCCTCGGCGCAGTCGTCGCTGTCGCCGTCGTTCTCGGTGTTCAGGGCAGGCTCACCGGCGTCCAGGTGCGACTCGGAAGCAGAGCTGCCCGCCTTGTCATCGGGATGCACGCCCTGCTGCTCCGTCGTCTCTTCTTGATCTCGTATCACCAGTCACCGCCCGCACGATGGTGGCATGCCGGATCGCTACAGGGGGGCAGCAGGGGGCAACGCAAGGATGCGAAGTGGTCACGAAACGACACTTTGTGCCGCGCCGGCCGCCCGGCGGGACGCTCTGTGGCGGGCCTGTCACGGTGTCGGTGGCGTACGGCAGGATGGTCCGGATGAGCGAGGAGAGGCGAGAGCGACGGGCGCCGACCGAGGCCGCGGGCGACGCGTCGCCGTCGGAGTACCCCGAGTACGCGGAGCGGGTCCTGGAAGTCGCGGAACTGATCCCCCCGGGGCGCGTGATGACGTACGGGGACGTCGCCGAGTGGCTGGAGGAGGGCGGCCCGCGCCAGGTGGGCCGGGTCATGGCCCTCTACGGAGGCGCTGTCCCGTGGTGGCGTGTCGTCCGCTCGGACGGTGTCCTGCTGCCGGGCCACGAACTGCGGGCCCTGGAGCGGTACCGCGAGGAGGGCACCCCCTTGCGCCAGGCTTCGCGCGCCGCCCAGGGCCACGTGCCGAAGCTCGACATGCGGCGGGCGCGGTGGGACGGCGGCGCGGGAGGCGACGCCGCGGGAGACGCCCGCCCGCAGGCTCCGGAGGCTCACACCTGACAGCTTCCGGCATCCGGCGGCCCGACGGGGGACCGGTGGCCCGTACGGGGGAAGCCACGCGTCCACCTCGCCCACTGGCGTAGCGTCGACAGCACACATCCCCATCACCCCGCGGCTCCCGCGCGGCCACTTCTCGACCAGCACACCCACCAGGACCGGCGACCCACGTGAGTTCCCCCTCTTCTGCCCGGCACGTTCGGCACCCGTCGCACCACCAGGTACGACAGGGGACTCCGGGTGCCTACCGACTGGTGCGTACGCCGCCGGCCCCGTTGGAGCCCCTTCGCTTGGACGCAGGTCAGCGCGCGGTGGTTGACCACAAGGGCGGCCCGCTCCTCGTTCTGGCGGGTCCCGGCACCGGCAAGACGACCACCCTCGTGGAGGCCGTCGCCGAACGCGTCGCCCGCGGCGCGGACCCCGCGCGGCTGCTGGTCCTCACCTTCAGCCGCAAGGCCGCGGTCGAGCTGCGCGACCGCATGGCGCTGCGCATAGGGGCGGCGCGCGCCCCGCAGGCCACGACGTTCCACTCCTTCTGCTACGCCCTCGTCAGGGCCCACCAGGACGCCGACCTGTTCGTCGAGCCGCTGCGGCTCCTGTCGGGTCCTGAGCAGGACGTGGCCGTACGTGAGCTGCTCGCGGGCCAGATCGACCTCGCGAAGGAAGGCCGCGGGCACGTCCGCTGGCCGGACGAACTGCGGGCCTGCCTCACCACCCGCGGCTTCGCCGACGAGGTGCGCGCGGTGCTCGCCCGCAGCCGCGAGCTGGGCCTCGGCCCGGCCGCCCTCGACGCCTTCGCCCGCCGCAGCGGCCGCCCGGACTGGGGGGCGGCCGCGGCCTTCCTCGCCGAGTACCTGGACGTACTCGACCTGCAAGGAGTCCTCGACTACGCGGAACTGGTGCACCGCGCGGTCCTGCTCGCGCGCCGCCCCGAGGTGGCGCGCGCCCTGGGCGCGCAGTACGACGCCGTCTTCGTGGACGAGTACCAGGACACCGACCCGGCGCAGGTACGGCTGCTGCACGCGCTGGCCGGAGGCGGCCGGACACTCGTCGCCTTCGGAGACCCCGATCAGTCGATCTACACCTTCCGGGGCGCCGACGTGAACGGCATCCTTGAGTTCCCGTACGACTTCCCGCGCGCGGACGGCACCCCGGCGCCGGTCGAGGTCCTGACGACGTCCCGCAGGTCCGGCGCGCAGCTGCTCGCCGCCACCCGGCTGCTCACCCGGCGCATGCCGCTGACCAGGCTGCCCGCGGAGAGGGTGCGGGCCCACCGCGAGCTGACGCCGGTCAGGGACGGCGGCCGGGTCGAGGTGTACACGTACCCGACGGCCGGCACCGAGCTGGACAACATCGCGGACATCCTGCGCCGCGCGCACCTGGAGGACGGGGTGCCCTGGGGCGACATGGCGGTCCTGGTCCGCGCCGGCGCCCGCACGATCCCCGCGGTCCGCCGCAGCCTCAGCGCGGCGGGCGTCCCCCTGGAGATCGACGGCGACGACATCGCGCTGCGCCATGAGCCGGCGGTGACGCCGCTCCTGACGGCGCTGCGGGTGGTGGCCATGGCGGTGATCTCGGAGTCGGCTCCGGACTCCGAAGCGGCCCCGGGACCCGAGGAGGGAGCGGCCTCCGACGAGGGAGCGGCCTCCGACGAGGGAGCGGCCTCCGAAGAGGGAGCGGCCTCCGAAGAGGGCGCGGCCGCGGTCGCCCGCACCGCCCCCTCCTGGCTCGGCACCGAGACCGCGCTGACCCTGCTGACCTCGCCCCTGGCCGGGATGGACGCCGCCGATCTGCGCCGCCTCGGCCGCGCCCTGCGTGAGGAGGAGCGCGCGGCGGGAAACCACCTGCCGCCGCCATCCGACGAGCTGCTGGCCCGCGCCCTCGCCGAGCCGGAGCGGCTCGTGGCGCACGACCCGACGTACGCCAGGGGCGCACAGCGGCTCGGCGCGCTGCTCCGCAAGGCCCGTGAGCGCCTCGCGGGCGGTGGCACGGCCGAGGAGGCGCTGTGGGAGCTGTGGGACGGCACGCCGTGGCCTGGCGCCTGGAGCGCGCGGCGCGGCGCGGTGGCGCGGCGGGACGCAACGCCGACCGCGACCTCGACGCGGTGTGCGCCCTGTTCGCCGCCGCGGCCCGCGCGGAGGAGCGTACGGGCGGCCGCGGCGCCCTCAACTTCCTCGAGGAGACCGAGGCGCAGGACATCGCCGCCGACACGCTCACGCGCCGCGCGGCACGTCCCGACGCCGTGCGCCTGATGACGGCGCATCGCGCCAAGGGCCTCGAGTGGCGCCTCGTCGTGGTCGCGGGCGTCCAGGAAGGCCTCTGGCCCGATCTGCGCCGCAGGGGTTCCCTCCTGGAGGCCGATCGCATCGGCCGCGACGGCCTCGCCGAACCGCTCACCCCCGGAGCGCTCCTCTCCGAAGAACGCCGGTTGTTCTACGTGGCCACCACGCGCGCGCGTGAACGCCTCGTCGTGACCGCGGTGAAGGCGCCCGCGGACGACGGAGACCAGCCCTCCCGCTTCCTCACAGAACTCGGCGTCGAGCCCAAGGACGTGACGGGCCGCCCGCGCCGCCCCCTGTCCGTCGCGGCGCTCGTCGCCGAGCTGCGCGCCACCACCGTCGACCCGCGCGTCTCGGAGACCCTGCGCGAGGCGGCGGCCCAGCGGCTGGCCCGCCTCGCCGCGCTCAACGACGGGGACGGCCGCCCGCTCGTGCCGTCCGCGCACCCGTACCGCTGGTGGGGCATGTACGAGCCGACGGCGAGCGAGGTGCCCCTGAGGGACCGCGACAAGCCCGTCGTGCTCTCCGGAAGCGCCCTCGACCAGCTCGCCAACACCTGCTCCCTGCAATGGTTCCTGGGCAGGGAGGTGAAGGCGGACGCCCCCGCGACCGCCGCCCAGGGCTTCGGCAACGTGGTGCACGTCCTGGCCGACGAGGTCGCCTCCGGGCGCACACCCGCCGACCTGGACGTCCTCATGGCACGCCTCGACTCGGTGTGGGATGCCCTCGCCTTCGACGCCCCGTGGAAGTCGGCTCAGGAGAAGGAGCACGCGCGCGTGGCGCTCGAACGCTTCCTCCAGTGGCACGTCGACTCCAACGGCGCCCGCGGCAGCCGCACCCCCGTCGCGAGTGAACACGGCTTCGACGTGACGCTCGAAGCGGGCCCCTACGAAGTACGCGTACGAGGTTCGATGGACCGCGTCGAACAGGACACGGAAGGCCGCGCCTACGTAGTGGACTTCAAGACCGGCAAGCAGGCCCCGAGCACCGCGGAGGTCGCCCGCCACCCGCAGCTCGCCGTCTACCAGCTCGCGGTCCGCGAGGGCGCCGCGGACGAGGCCTTCGGAGGGGTGCGTCCCGAGCCGGGCGGTGCCGAACTGGTGCAACTGCGTCAGGGCGCGGCCAAGAAGAACGGCGGTGACGCCCTACCCAAGGTGCAGGCCCAGGAGCCCCTTTCCGGGGAGTGGATCGGCGACCTCCTCGCGACAGCCGCGGGCAAGGTGCTCGACGAACGCTTCACCCCGACCACCGGACAGCACTGCACGCACTGCGCCTTCCGCGCCTCGTGCAGCGCTCGCCCGGAGGGCCGGCACGTCGTGGAGTAGCCCCGGGGGTCACAGCACCCGCATGGCCGAATTAAAGTCACGGTAAGAACTTGCTGTGCGCCGACCGTGGCGCACCTTTTTGAGGAGTACGCGTATATGGCAGCCAACCGGAAGCTCCTGGCAGTGGCCGTTGCCTGTGCCGCCGCCGTCATCGGCGTAACGGGCTGCAGCAGCGACGGCAACAAGGACCCCTTCGACGGCATGAGCGCCGACAAGATCGCCGAGAAGGCCTCCAAGGCCTCCAAGGACGCCGGGTCCTACCGGATGAAGGGCCAGATGAAGCAGAAGGGCGAGGTGAGCGACATCGAGTTCTCGGTCGCCAAGTCCGGCGACTGCAAGGGCACGATGGGCTCGGCCAAGATGGGGAAGGCCGAGTTCCTGTCCGCCGGCGAGTTCTCGTACTCCAAGGGGGACGACAAGTTCTGGGAGGCCCAGGGCGGTGGCTCCACGGCCGAGCTCCTCAAGGGCCGCTGGGTGAAGCAGCCCAACAAGGGCGGCAAGGCCATCTGCAACCCGGACGACATGTTCAGCAACAAGAACCTCAAGAAGCTGAAGCGCAAGGACGACGCCGAGGTCGGCGGCGCGAAGGCGGCCGTCCTGACCCGCACGAAGGACGGCGAGACCACCACCTTCTACGTCGCGATGGAGGGCAAGCCGTACTTCCTGAAGGTCGTGAACAAGGGCAGCGACGGCCCCGGCACCGTGACGTTCAGCGACTACGGCAAGACCGTCGACGTCAAGGCCCCGCCGGCCAGTGAGGTCGTCGACCCGGAGAAGCTGGCCTCGGGCTCCTGATCCCAGGCTTCCCCTGAGGCAGCGGTGGCCACGGACAACCGCACCCGCCCCGGTTGTCAGTGGCCACCGCTAGCCTCTCTGACGTGCCACCTCGTATCACCGACCCCGAGCAGCTCAAGGAGCTCCTCGGGATCCCGTTCACTCCGGAGCAGACGGCCTGCATCACCGCGCCGCCTGCCCCGCAGGTGATCGTCGCCGGAGCCGGCTCCGGCAAGACGACGGTGATGGCGGCGCGCGTGGTCTGGCTGGTCGGCACCGGCCAGGTCGCCCCCGAGCAGGTCCTCGGCCTGACGTTCACCAACAAGGCGGCGGGTGAGCTCGCCGAGCGCGTGCGCCAAGCCTTGATCAAGGCGGGCGTCACCGACCCCGAAGCCGTCGACCCGGACAACCCTCCGGGTGAGCCGGTCATCTCCACGTACCACGCCTTCGCGGGCCGCCTCCTGACCGACCACGGCCTGCGCATCGGCCTGGAGCCGACCTCCCGCCTCCTCGCCGACGCCACCCGCTTCCAGCTTGCCGCGCGCGTGCTGCGCGAGGCCCCCGGGCCCTATCCCGCGCTGACCCGGTCCTTCCCCGACCTCGTCAGTGACCTCCTCGCCCTCGACAGCGAGCTCGCCGAGCACCTCGTACGCCCCGACAGGCTCCGCGCGTACGACACCGAGCTGCTGCGCGCCCTGGACGGCGCGAAGCTCACCAACGCCGACCTGCGCAAGGTTCCGGAGACGGCGGCGGCCCGGCTGGAGCTGGCCGAGCTCGTCGAGCGGTACCGCGCGGCCAAGCGCTCCCGTGACCTCCTCGACTTCGGCGACCAGATCGCCCTGTCCGCGACGCTCGCCCGCACCCGCGCGGAGGTCGGCGAGATCCTCCGGGACGAGTTCCGCGTCGTGCTCCTCGACGAGTACCAGGACACGTCGGTGGCGCAGCGCATCCTCCTGTCCGGCCTCTTCGGCGGCGGCACGGGCCACCCGGTGACCGCGGTCGGCGACCCCTGCCAGGCGATCTACGGCTGGCGTGGCGCCTCGGTGGCCAACCTCGACGACTTCCCGGAGCACTTCGCGTACGCCGACGGGCGCCCCGCCAGGCGCCACGCGCTCAGCGAGAACCGCCGCAGCGGGGGCCGCCTCCTGGACCTCGCCAACGGCCTCGCGGAGCCCCTGCGCGCGATGCACGCGGGCGTGGAGGCCCTGCGCCCCGCGCCGGGCGCCGAGCGCGACGGCATGGTCCGCTGCGCCCTGCTGCGCACGCACGCCGAGGAGATCGACTGGCTGGGCGACTCGATCGCCCACCTCGTGCGCACCGGCAAGGCGCCCGGCGAGATCGCAGTCCTGTGCCGCACGGCCACGGACTTCGCCGAGATCCAGGGCGCGCTCGTCGCCCGCGACATCCCCGTGGAGGTCGTCGGCCTCTCCGGGCTCCTCCACCTCCCGGAGGTCGCCGACCTCGTCGCCGTCTGCGAGGTCCTCCAGGACCCGGGGGCGAACGCCTCGCTGGTGCGGCTGCTCACGGGACCGCGCTGGCGGATCGGCGCCCGCGACCTCGCTCTCTTGGGTCGCCGGGCCCGCCTGCTCGTCCGGCCCGGGCACACCGCCCCCGACGACCCGGACCGCCGCCTCGCCGAAGCCGTCGAAGGGGTCGACCCGGCCGAGGTGATATCCCTCGCGGACGCCCTCGACACGTTCCTGGAGTCGCCCCTCGACCCGGGCGACGCCTCGGGGGACGACGGCCTGCCCTTCTCGGCGGACGCCAGGGTGCGCTTCGCCCGGCTCGCCGCCGAACTGCGCGACCTGCGCCGTTCGCTGTCCGACCCGCTGATGGACGTACTGCACCGCGTGCTCGCGGTCACCGGCCTGGAGGTGGAGCTCTCCGCGTCGCCCGGCGCCCTGGCGGCCCGCCGCCGCGAGACCCTCTCGAACTTCCTGGACGTCGCCGCCTCCTTCGCCGCGAACGACAACGGCGCGACGCTGCTGGCCTTCCTCGGCTTCCTGCGCACCGCCGCGCAGTACGAGAAGGGCCTCGACAACGCCCTGCCCGGCGGCGAGAACACCGTCAAGGTGCTCACCGCCCACAAGTCCAAGGGCCTGGAGTGGGACGTCGTCGCCGTCCCCGGGCTGGTCAACGGCACCTTCCCGAGCGCGCAGGGCCGCGAGAAGTGGACCGCCCAGGCCAAGGTCGTCCCGCACGAACTGCGCGGCGACGCGGCCACCCTGCCCGACATCGACGCGTGGGACGCCAAGGGCATGAAGGCCTTCCACGAAGCCATGAAGGACCACCAGCGCACCGAGGAGCTCCGCCTCGGCTACGTGACCTTCACCCGCCCCCGCTCCCTGCTCCTGGGCTCCGGCCACTGGTGGGGCCCCTCCCAGAAGAAGCCGCGCGGCCCCTCGGACTTCCTGTGGGCCCTGCACGACCACTGCGCGGCGGGCCACGGCGAGATCGAGGCGTGGGCGGACGAACCGGCCGAGGACGAGGAGAACCCCGCCCTGAGCGAGGCGGGCACCGAGCAGGCGTGGCCGCTCCCGCTGGACGACGCCTCCCTGGCCCGTCGCCGCGCCGCCGCCCGCACCGTCCTCGACCACCTGGAGCGCCTGACCGGGGACCCGGAGACCGCCCACTCCCACGAGGCGGCGCACCCTTCGGCGTACGACGACGTCCCCCCGGCCGACGACCCGGAGTGGCCGCCCCCTCCGGAGGACGACGAGGCGCGGGACGAGGAAGCGCCCTACGGAGACGCCGGATTCCCGGACGGCGATCTCCCCGACGCCGCTTTCGCCGACCCGGACGCCGATCTGGACCTGGCCGAGTGGGACTCCCTGCCGACGGAACGCCCGACGATCCCGCACCCCGCCGGCGCCCCGGAAGACCCGGTGACCCCGGAGCCACGGGGCACCGCCCACGCGCGCGTGCCGCTCCCCGCCCAGCCCTCGCAGGCCCGCCCGCACCCGGCCGACCCCGACCACGGCGACGGTCAGGACGGCGGCCGGGTCACGCGTACCCGCCTCACCCCGGAAGAGGCCCGCACCCTCGCCTCCTGGGACCGTGACCTCGACGCGCTCACCGGCGAGCTCCTGCGCGCCCGCGAGGCCGTCAGGGACATCCCCGTACCGCCCTCGCTCACCGCGTCCGAGCTGATGCACCTGGCCGCCGACCCCGACGGCTTCGCCAAGGAGCTCGCCCGGCCCATGCCCCGCCCGCCGCAGCCCGCGGCCCGTCGCGGCACCCGCTTCCACGCCTGGGTCGAGTCCCGCTTCGAAGAACTCACGCTGCCGGTGCTCGCCCCCGAGGACCTGCCGGGCGGCGGCCCCGGCGAGGCGGAGATCGCCGACGAGCGGGACCTGGAAGCACTCAAGGAAGCCTTCGAGCGCACCGAGTACGCCCGGCGCACGCCCCACCGCGTCGAGGTGCCCTTCCAGTTCGTCATCGCCAACCGGGTGATCCGGGGCCGCATCGACGCCGTCTACAAAGAAGGGGACGGCGACGACGCGACGTACGAGATCGTCGACTGGAAGACCAGCCGCACCCGCACCGCCGATCCCCTCCAGTTGGCCGTCTACCGCCTCGCCTGGGCCGAGCAGCAGGGCGTCCCGCCGGAGTCGGTGAGAGCCGCCTTCCTGTACGTGCGCAGCGGGGAGGTCGCCCGCCCCAGGAACCTCCCGGGCCGCGCCGATCTCGAGCGGCTGCTGCTCGAAGAACCGGCCGGTGTCCCGGGCGGCGAACCGCCTCACGAGCCCACCCCGGATGGCGGCTAGGCTCGTGACCATGAGCGAGACACCGGACAGCGCCGTCCGCACGTACATCGAGAACCACCGTGCCGCCTTCCTCGACGACCTCGCCGAGTGGCTGCGCATCCCGTCCGTGTCGGCCCAGCCCGACCACGCCGGGGACGTGCGCCGCAGCGCCGAGTGGCTCGCCGCTCGCCTCAAGGAGACCGGCTTCCCGACGGCGGAGGTCTGGGAGACCGCGGGGGCGCCCGCCGTCTTCGCCGAGTGGCCCTCGGACGACCCGCAGGTGCCCACCGTGCTCGTCTACGGCCACCACGACGTCCAGCCCGCGGCCCGCGAGGACGGCTGGCACACCGACCCCTTCGAGCCCGTCGTCCAGGGAAACCGCCTCCACGCGCGCGGGGCAGCCGACGACAAGGGCCAGGTCTTCTTCCACACCCTCGGTGTCCGCGCCCACCTGGCCGCGACGGGCCGCACCACCCCGGCCGTGAATCTGAAGCTGCTCGTCGAGGGCGAGGAGGAGTCCGGCTCCCCGCACTTCCGGGAGCTCGTCGAGGCCCACAAGGACCGCATCGCCGCCGACGCGGTGATCGTCTCCGACACCGGCATGTGGTCGGAGGACACCCCGACCGTCTGCACCGGCATGCGCGGCCTCGCCGAGTGCGAGATCGAGCTGCACGGCCCCGACCAGGACATCCACTCCGGCTCCTTCGGCGGCGCCGTGCCCAACCCCGCCACCGAGGTCGCCCGCCTGGTCGCCGCCCTCCACGACGAGCACGCGCGCGTGGCGATCCCCGGCTTCTACGAAGGCATCACGGAACTCACCGACGCGGAGCGCGCGCTCTTCGCCGAGCTGCCCTTCGACGAGGAGCGCTGGCTGCGTACGGCCAAGTCGCACGGCGCCCACGGAGAGGCCGGGTACACCACCCTGGAGCGCATCTGGGCCCGCCCCACGGCCGAGGTCAACGGCATCGGCGGCGGCTACCAGGGAGCGGGCAGCAAGACGATCATCCCGTCGTCCGCCCTCGTGAAGCTCTCCTTCCGGCTGGTCGCGGGCCAGGACCCGGACCGGCTGGAGGAGGCCGTGCGCGCCTGGGTGGCGGCCACCGTGCCCGCCGGGATCCGGCACACCGTCACCTTCAGCCCCGGCACCCGCCCGTGCCTGACCCCGCTGGACCACCCGGCCCTCCAGTCCGTGGTCCGCGCGATGGGCCGCGCCTTCGAGCAGCCGATCCTCTTCACGCGCGAGGGCGGCTCGGGGCCGGCCGCCGACCTCCAGGACGTCCTCGCCGCACCCGTGCTCTTCCTCGGCATCTCCGTCCCGTCCGACGGGTGGCACGCGCCGAACGAGAAGGTCGAGATCGACCTGCTCCTCAAGGGCGTCGAGACGACCGCCTACCTGTGGGGCGACCTCGCGGAGAACTGGCGCGACGCCCGTGCCCGCTGACCGTCCCCGCAACGCCGAGCCCGTCCCGCCGCACGCCCTGCCGAACTGAACCACCCATTCCATCGGGGGAGTTGGAAGCACCTGTGACCACCTGGACCGACCGCACCGCAGACCGCCCCGTCTCGCTGACCGCGCCGAGCGGCATCGACCGCGCGGCGCACCACCGCATGGACGAGGCGTGGCTCGCCGCCGCCTGGAGCCACCCGACGACCCGGGTCTTCGTGGTGTCCGGCGGTCAGGTGCTCATCGACGAGACCCCCGAGGGCCGCACCGAGCTGCTGATGACCCCGGCCTTCGAGGCGCCGCTCACCGAGGAGCACCGCTACTTCCTGGGCACGGACGACGACGGCGTCAGCTACTTCGCGCTCCAGAAGGACACGCTGCCGGGCCGCATGGACCAGTCGGCGCGCCCCGCGGGACTGCGCGAGGCGGGCCTGCTGCTCTCGCCCCGGGACGCGGGCCTGATGGTGCACGCAGTCGCCCTGGAGAACTGGCAGCGTCTGCACCGCTTCTGCTCGCGCTGCGGCGAGCGCACCGTCATCGCCGCGGCGGGCCACATCCGCCGCTGCCAGGCGTGCGGCGCCGAGCACTACCCGCGCACGGACCCCGCCGTGATCATGGCGGTCCGGGACAGCGAGGACCGCATCCTCCTCGGCCGGCAGGTGCACTGGCCCGAGGGGCGCTTCTCGACCCTCGCCGGCTTCGTCGAGCCGGGGGAGTCCATCGAGCAGTCGGTGCGCCGCGAGGTCTTCGAGGAGGCGGGCGTCACGGTCGGCGACGTAGAGTACGTCGCGAGCCAGCCCTGGCCGTTCCCCTCCAGCCTGATGCTGGGCTTCATGGCCGACGCGATCTCTTCGGAGATCAACGTCGACGGTGAGGAGATTCACGAGGCCCGCTGGTTCTCCCGGGAAGAGCTGCGGGCCGCATTCGAGTCCGGGGAGGTCCTGCCTCCCTACGGCATCTCGATTGCGGCCCGGCTGATCGAACTCTGGTACGGCAAGCCCCTGCCGAAGCCGGGGACCGTGGGCTGAGTCGCTCAGGCACCAAGCTTCTGCTTGACCTGCGCCAGCGAAGGGTTCGTGAGCGTCGAACCGTCCGGGAAGAGAACGGTGGGAACCGTCTGGTTTCCGCCGTTCGCCTTCTCGACGAAGGCCGCCGAGTCCGGGTCCTGCTCGATGTTGATCTCGGTGTACGCGATGCCCTCGCGGTCCATCTGGCCCTTGAGGCGGCGGCAGTAGCCGCACCACGTGGTGCTGTACATCGTCACAGTGCCCGGCATGTCTCTTGTGCTCCTTCGTCGCTCGGGGTGCGTCATCGCGATGACGCGGGGGTCCGTCATCATCGCAATGAATCGAACGTACGAGACCCGGCCCCCATTCCCGCATTAATACGACTGCCGAGGCTCCCCTGTGGACAACCGGCTCATCCGCCCCTGGCGACCTGACAGCATGGCGGGGTGACATCAGCAACGCGCTCCACCCTCTTCCCGCAGATCCCGGACTCTGCCGACGCGGTGCTCGCCGGGCTCGACCCCGAGCAGCGCGAGGTGGCCACCGCCCTGCACGGGCCGGTGTGCGTCCTCGCGGGCGCCGGCACCGGCAAGACACGGGCGATCACCCACCGGATCGCCTATGGGGTGCGTGCCGGAATCCTCCAGCCCGCCAGCGTGCTGGCCGTCACGTTCACCAACCGCGCCGCGGGCGAGATGCGCGGCCGCCTGCGCCAGCTCGGCGCCTCCGGCGTCCAGGCCCGCACGTTCCACTCCGCGGCCCTGCGTCAGCTCCAGTTCTTCTGGCCGAAAGCAGTCGGTGGGTCCCTGCCCAGGATCGTCGACCGCAAGATCAAGCTCGTCGCGGACGCGGCCGCCGCCTGCCGCATCCGCCTGGACCGCAATGAGCTGCGGGACCTGACCAGCGAGATCGAGTGGTCCAAGGTCACCCAGACCGTCCCCTCGGACTACGCCGCGGCAGCCGCCAAGTCCGGCCGCGACGTCCCGCGCGACCCCGCCGAGATCGCCCAGCTCTACGCGGCGTACGAGGACCTCAAGCGTGACCGCGCGGTCATCGACTTCGAGGACGTCCTGCTCCTCGCCGTCGGCATCCTCCAGGACCGGCATGACATCGCCGAGCAGGTCCGCGCCCAGTACCAGCACTTCGTGGTCGACGAGTACCAGGACGTGAGCCCCCTCCAGCAGCGCCTCCTGGAGCTGTGGCTCGGCGACCGCGACAGCCTCTGCGTCGTCGGCGACGCCAGCCAGACGATCTACTCCTTCACCGGCGCGACCCCGGACCACCTGCTGAACTTCCGCACCCGCCACCCGGGGGCGACGGTCGTCAAACTGGTCCGCGACTACCGCTCCACGCCCCAGGTCGTCCACCTGGCCAACGGCCTCCTTTCCCAGGCCCGCGGCCGCGCCGCCGACCACCGGCTGGAACTGATCTCCCAGCGCGACCCCGGAACGGAGCCGGTCTATACGGAGTACGCGGACGAACCGGCCGAAGCCGAAGGCGCGGCCCGCCGCATCCGCGCCCTGCTCGCCGACGGCGTCCCCGCCAGCGAGATCGCCGTCCTCTTCCGGACGAACTCCCAGTCGGAGATCTATGAACAGGCGCTCGCCGACGCGGGCGTGCCCTACCAGCTGCGCGGCGCCGAGCGGTTCTTCGAGCGCACCGAGGTCCGGGAAGCGGGCGCGGCCCTGCGCGGCGCCGCCCGCTTCGGCGGCAACGACGCGCTCCTGGACGACGTGGTCGACCTGCCCTCCCAGGTGCGGGCCGTGCTCTCGACCAAGGGCTGGACCTCGCAGCCCCCGGCGGGTTCCGGCGCGGCCCGTGACCGCTGGGAATCCCTGGCCGCGCTGGTGCGCCTCGCCGAGGACTTCGTGCGGGCCAAGCCGGAGGCGACGCTCGCCGACCTCGTGGCCGAGCTCGACGAGCGGGCCAACGCCCAGCACGCCCCCACCGTCGAAGGCGTCACCCTGGCCTCCCTGCACGCGGCCAAGGGACTGGAGTGGGATGCCGTGTTCCTGGTCGGTCTGGCCGAGGGCATGATGCCGATCACCTACGCCAAGACCGATGAGCAGATCGAGGAGGAGCGCCGTCTCCTCTATGTGGGAGTGACCCGCGCCCGCGTCCACCTCTCGCTCTCCTGGGCCCTGTCCCGCTCGCCGGGCGGGCGTCCGAACCGCCGCCCCAGCCGCTTCCTGGACGGTCTGCGCCCGGGCTCCGGAGCGGGCGCGGCGGGCCGGGCCGCGGGCGGCGGTCCCGGCGGTGTCGAGCGCGGCAGCGCCGGTGAGTACGGCGGCCCGGCGGTCGGCCGCCGCCAGCGCAAGAGCCGCACCCCGGCCCGCTGCCGCGTCTGCGGCCGGACTCTCACCGACGCCGGCGAGATGAAGCTCATGCGGTGCGAGGACTGCCCGTCCGACATGGACGAAGGACTCTACGAGCGGTTGCGGGAGTGGCGGTCGGACCAGGCGAGGCAGCTGGGACAACCCGCGTACTGCGTTTTCACGGACAAGACCTTGATCGCCATCGCGGAGGCCGTGCCCGACGACGAGGGCGAGCTGGCGCGGATCCCGGGCGTCGGCGTCCGCAAGTTTCACCGCTTCGGCGCCGAGGTGCTTGCCATCTGCGCAGGTCAGGAGCGTGTAAGGGGCGCCGAGGAAGAATGATTCAAACTCGTCGAAAAAATAGTTTGCGCATGCGCAAGGAAGACCCATAGGTTCTTAAGCACGGAACAGCGGCTTCTCCGAAGCCCTGGGCCGTGCTGTACTTGTCAGTCCGCAGGATCGGTTCCGGTCGATCCCCTAGACGCCGAGAGGAGGCGAATTCCAGTGATCAGCATCAACGAGAGCTTCATCAGCACCGCCAAAATGACCGATCGCTCGGTCGTCGCTTCCTGCCTGCTCGGCTTCTCGAACCAGGGCACCGGTCTGTCCGGCGGCATCCCCGCCGTTCTTCCGCTGTCCTCCTCCCTGCCTCTCGCCGGTCTCTCCATTCGTGAGGCCAATGAGGGCAATGAGCGACCGACCAAGGCACCGGAAGCAGCAGTAGCGGAGGCGCAGGCCCAGGCCTATGCCTTTGCGGCGGCCGGTGCCGGATTCCGGAAGCAGACGACGCAGCACCACACGATGTGGGCCTTCCGTGGGCTCGAACCCTGGAGTGATCCAGTCTGATCTCGATCAGACAGGCGCCTTCAGGGCCGCGGAACCCCACCCGGGATCCGCGGCCCTTCTGTTTTCCCCGAAACAGGGAGACAGAGCGAAGGGCCAAGAGCAAGACCCGGTACCAGCCGCCAACCGGCCGACCCAGGCCGGCACGACCAGACGAGGAAAACACCACCGTGCAACTCGAAGCGCACGCCCCGTCCGTACCGCCTTCACAGGTGATCTCCCCGCCCACTCCCACGGAGGACCCGACCTTGACTCCCCTCACCGCGCTCACCGCGCTCGACGACGCCATCGAGAACCTCGGCGTACCCGTCCCCTGCCGCGCCTACGACCCCGAGGTCTTCTTCGCCGAGTCCCCGGCCGACGTCGAGTACGCGAAGTCCCTCTGCCGTACCTGCCCCCTGATGGAGGCCTGCCTCGCCGGCGCCAAGGAGCGGCGTGAGCCGTGGGGCGTCTGGGGCGGCGAGCTGTTCGTCCAGGGCGTGGTCGTTGCCCGCAAGCGGCCCCGTGGCCGCCCGCGCAAGAACCCGGTCGTCGCATGAGCACCGCCGGAACCATCGACCGCCCCCTGACGCACGACCCCAAGAAGCAGGCCCCGATGAAGGCAGCCACCCGCGAGCCCACAGGCTCCGCGACCCGAGACTTCACCACCGCCGGCGCGCACACCTCGCGCCAGAACAGGACCCGAGAGATGCAACTCATCCCAGAAGCCATGGCTCGTGCGCATATGCACGAACGACTGCGCGAAGCCGAGGCGCAACGCCCGGCCGATCGCCTGATGGCGGCCCGCCGCATGCAGCGCCGCGCGGAGCGCGCCTCGCGGCGTGCCCGGCGCGCGCTCGCCATGGCGGTCATGCAGTAAGAGGCAGCAAGAGCGGGGCCGGTCCGAACGGACCGGCCCCGTGGTGCGTTGTGCTCCGCGAGCCCTTCCGCCCGGCGATATGGTCGCCGGGTGGACGAGCAGAAGCCTCAGCACACCGCCGCGGAGAACCGGGTGTGCGCCCGCTGCGGCACGGTCGCCGAAGGCACACCGCCGACCTGGACCTGCTCCGTGGAGAACGGCGTCCGCCGCTACTACTGCGAAGCTTGCGCGCGGGAGAACATCAGAGCCATCGAGGGCCGCCTCGACATCGACTGGTGGTAGCCGTAGCCGTAGCCCCCGAGAAGCCTGAGGCGTCCAGTGCCGATGCCTCCGATGCCTTCGATGCGTCAGGCTTCAGGGCTCGGTCTCAGGCGCCAGCCACGGCCTCGCCCTCCTCGATGACGAAACCGGGCAGCCACTCCTCCAGCTCGGCCCGCATCCGCACCGTGGCGTTCAGCTGGCACAGCACCCCGATCGTGCTCAGCGTCACACGGTGTATCAGGAGATACGACGGCGGGAGGTTCAGCCGCTTGCCCAACTGGTAGGCGGGGGAGCGGGGGTCGGCCACCCGGGCCGCCTGGCTGCGCATCCAGCCGCGGGTGAACGTGAACTCTTCCACCAGCATCGGCTCGATGATCGGCAGGAGGTAGTCGAGCACCGCGTCAGGTTCGAGGTCGACGGTCTTCTTGACGAAGCCTTCCTCGCACAACATGTCGTACACCGCGTCGGCCTCGCCGTCCAGCGTCATCCGCAGCGATTCACCGATGGTCGTGGGCAGGCCACCCGGCAGCCGGTCCACCGTGCCGAAGTCCAGGACCCCGAGGCGCCAGCCACCCTTCTCATCGGGCAGCAGACGGAAGTTGCCCGGGTGCGGATCGGCGTGCAGGAGTCCCGTGCGTGCCGGGCCGGAGAAGAGGAAGCGGGCCAGCAGCTGGCCCGCCCGGTCGCGCTGCTCCTGAGTGCCGTCGGCGATCACCTCCGACAGCGGGGTGCCGTCGATCCACTCCGTGACCAGGACCTGCTCGCCCTGGTGCACCACCTCGGGCACCACCACGTCGGGGTCGTCGGCGAACTCCGACGCGTGCGCCTGCTGCGCCTGCGCCTCCAGGCCGTAGTCGAGCTCTTCCGACACCCGGTCGCGCAACTCCGCGATGAGCGGCTTGATGTCCATCCCGGGAATCAGCGGCCCCAGAAGACGGGCAAACCGGCTGAGTTGGGTCAGGTCGGACAGCAGCGCCTCGCCCGCTCCCGGATACTGCACCTTGACCGCGACTTCGCGTCCGTCCGCCCAGACCGCCCGGTGCACCTGGCCGATCGACGCGGCGGCAGCGGGCTTGTCCTCGAACTCCAGGAACAGGTCGCGCCAGTCCTCACCGAGCCGCTCCACGAGCACCGAGTGCACGGTGCTCGTCGGCATCGGTGGCGCTGCCTCCTGCAACTTCGTGAGCGCCGCGCGATAGGGCCCGGCGACCTCCTCAGGCAGCGCCGACTCGAAGACGGACAGAGCCTGCCCGAACTTCATGGCGCCGCCCTTGAGCTCGCCGAGAACCTTGAACAGCTGCTCCGCCGTGCGCTGTTGCAACTCGCGCCCGACGATCTCCGCCGACTTGCCCCCGATCCGCTTCCCGAGTCCCCAGGTCGCGCGTCCCGCGAAGCCGAGTGGCAGCGCGGCCAGTTTGGCGGTTCGGGTGACCGCCTTCCGGGGAAGATCAGACATGCGCCCCTCCAAGTCCCAGACAGCCACGCCTTCTCAGGCGGTTACCCGGCCATTGTTGCGTGCCGCTCCTTCTCTGTGGTGAGCCGATCCCCCTTAACGTCCGCGCCCGCCCCGCACGGGCATGCGGGATGCGGCCAAACCGGACGCGCGTGCCAGTCGAATCCCGGTACGGACGCCTCCCAGCGGACTCCTGTGGCAGCAGTGGACGCCCCGTCCAGGAAGGCGAGCGCATGCCCCGCGACCAGCCCGGCGACCGAGGTCGACAGGGCGAGGTCGCACGCGGGCACGTGCCGCGAACGCCCCGATCGCCACTGCGCCAGCATCCGGGCCCAGGTGGGATCGCGGTCCGCGCGCTGCCGGAAGAGGCAGCCCGCGCAGGCGGTCGAGCCGGGCAGGACCAAAGGGCCGACCACGCCCGTACCTTCGATCACCCCGGCGTAGAGATGAGGGATGCCGGCCGCGAGGAGGTCCTCGGCGTGGACGGGGTCGGGGGCGTACGCGTCCAGGCCTTCACGCGGGGCGATGACCACGAGCGACAGCCCGGCCCGGTCCTCGGCCGTCGGGGCCTGCCAGAGCGACGGCCCAGCTGACGGTGGCCCGGGCGACGCGGCGCGGTCCGTGCGCGGGGGCCGGTCCGGCGCCGACTGCCGCACCAGCCGGCGCGCGGTCGTGTCCCGGCGCTCCCCGATCGCCTCCGCAGGCAGCCCGCCGGGCGCGACGTCCCAAGGCTCCACCTGCCCGCCGTCCAGCACCTCGACCCGCCCTACCCCGGCCCCCGCCAGGACCGAGGCCACGACGGCGCCCACTCGCCCCGCTCCCTGGACGCGGACGCGCATGGCCCGGCGCGCCGCCAGCCTCTCGATCGCCTCACCCGGCTCCGAGGTGAGAAGCGACACCGAGGCCAGGTCGGACCGCAGCCGGTCCATGGCTCCGCTCCGCTTGCGCAGGGCGTCGGCCGCGGGGCCGCCGCCCGTCGCGTCGTCGAGCAGGCCGGCCCGCGACAGCTCGCCAAGGAGCCTGTCCACGTGACCGTCCGGCAGACCCATCCGCCGGGCCTCCTCGCGCAGGAGCGGCAAGCCCCGGGTGCCGTCCAACAGGGAGAGGAAACTGCCGGTCGCGGTGTCCATCGGGCCGAGCGCCATGGCGTGCGCGGGCGCGACCCCGAACTGCACGGTGCTCAGGTCCCGCCAGCCGCGCCGCAGCGCGGGCTTCAAGGTCGGATGCATGGTGGTCCCCCGTCGTCAGCCCGGCGCGGTCCCGTCCGCCGCGCCGATCGACTGCCAGAATGCCCGCCCCGCCACTTGTCCGCGTCGCGTTGTCCACAGGCACGGAGTGCTTGTCGTACTAATTAGTCGTACGGGTCGTGACGATCAGTCGTACTGGTCGAACCAATCGGTCGTATGCGTCGAACGACCGGGCGGCGGATCGCCGCCGAACCGTCCCGGAGGCGGGACTTCCCCCACGCCCAGCGGGTAACGTCGGGGCGTGCCCGCCGACCCGTCCTCTCGCGTCGCTGGGGAGACCTCAGCGCGTCGCGCCGGAACTCCACAGCGCAGCACGCCCAGTCCGCCGCCGTCCGGCGCGGGCCCCAGCGCGGTCGAGGTCAGACGCAGCGCCCGCCGGCGCAGAACGGTCTCGGCGTACCGCGAGGGCGACCGCACGGTCGTCCTCATCCCCGCCCGCATGTCCGAGGCGGAGGAGCAGCGCTGGGTCAACGTGATGCTCGACAAGCTCGCGGCGCAGGAGAGCAAGCGGCTCCTCGGTGACGCGGAGCTCTGCGAGCGGGCCAGGCAGCTCTCCGACCAGTACTTCGACGGCCGCGCGAGGCCCGCCTCCGTTCGCTGGGTCACGAACCAGAACACCCGCTGGGGATCCTGCACGCCGTCGGAGGGCAGTATCCGCCTTTCGCACCGGCTGCAGGGCATGCCCGAGTACGTCGTGGACTACGTCCTCGTCCACGAGCTCGCCCACCTCCTGGTCCCCGGGCACGGGCCGCGTTTCTGGCGCCTGCTGGAGGCCTATCCGCGTACGGAGCGGGCCAGGGGCTACCTCGAAGGTGTGGTCGCCGCCGGCCGGCTGCCGCAGCTGCCGGCCGCCCGCGAGGAGTGAACGTCCGCCGCGTCCGACGGTTGTGTAGCGGGTCCGTACCGGCTTCGTCCGCTGTCAGACTTTGCGGTTAGCCTGGCGCGACGCATTCACATTCGGGATGGGGGACGGTCGTTACGTATGGCCAGGGAATTCCAGCGCGGCCACAAGGCCAAGATCAGTGACCTCACCGCGGGGACGGATCTGTACGTAGGCGTACAGATCTCGGCACCCGGGCTGACCTTCGACATCAGCTGCTTCGGCCTCGACGCGAGCGAGCGACTGTCGGACGACCGTTACTTCATCTTCTTCAACCAGCCGAAGTCTCCCGAGGAGTCGATCCAGCTCCTGGGCGCGCAGGCGGGCGACACCGAGTCCTTCCGCGTCACGCTCGACCGCATACCGCCGCAGATCCAGCGGCTCTCGTTCACGGCGACGATCGACGGCGCCGGGCAGATGTCGCAGGTCGCCTCCGGATACATCCGCATCGTCGCGGGCGGCGAGGAAGTGGCGCGTTACGCCTTCACCGGCGCGGAGTTCTCCACGGAGCGCGCCGTCATGCTGGGCGACTTCTACCTGAAGGACGTCTGGCGGTTCGCCGCGATCGGCCAGGGCTTCGACGGCGGACTCGACGCCCTGCTGAGGAACTTCGGCGGCGAGGTCGCCGAGGAGGAGCCCGCCCCCGCGCAGCCGCAGGCCGCGGCGCCCTCGTTCGCGCCCCGGCGCAGGCCGCGGCCCCGCCCGCGTTCGGCGCCCCGGCGGCTGCCGCGCAGCCCCAGGCACCCGCGCCCGCCCCGCGCAGAGCTTCGCGCCGCCACAGGGCGCCACCCGCCCCGGCGCCCGCCCCGGCCGAGCCGGCGCACGCAGCGCAGACCATCGTGGCGCCGGTGAACCAGCCGCCCGGCGGCACGATGCCGCCCCCGCCGGTCCCCGCGCCGTACGGCCGGCCCGGTCAGCAGCCCCCGCAGCAGCCGCAGTACGGTCAGGTGCCCGGCCAGCAGGCCCCCGGCCAGACCGCGCCCCTGCCGCCGGGCTACGCCCAGCATCCCCAGGCCCCGATGCCGCCGGGCTACGGCCAGCAGCCGCAGGCTCCGATGCCGCCTGGTTACGGCCAGCAGCCGCCGGGCGGCCAGTTCCCCGGCCAGGCCCCCGCCCCGCACGGCGGCATGCCCCAGGGCGCCGGTGTCGCCGCCGCTCTCCAGAAGTACCGCGAGGCCCCCACCGGCCAGCGCTGGACGCAGCAGAACGAGAAGCTGGTCCGCGTCGACCTGGGCGTGGCCGACCAGCCGATCCTGGCCCGCCAGGGCTCGATGGTGCTCTACCAGGGCAAGGTCGAGTTCAGCTACAAGGGCGCGGGCTTCGCCGGCCGCATCGTCGGCAATGCCACCGGCCAGGAGATGCAGCTGATGCGCTGCTCCGGCCGCGGTCAGGTCTTCCTCGCCGAGGAGGGCACGCACCTGCACCCCATCGAACTCCAGGGCGACGCGATCTGCGTCTCCGCGGAGAACGTCCTCGCCTTCGACGAGTCCCTCCAGCACGAGGTGCGCAGGATCGAGGGCCACGGCATCCCCGGCGGCGCGCTGTTCGTCATGCAGTTCCAGGGCAACGGCACGGTCATCGTGAAGACCCACGGCGTGCCCGTGGTGCTGCCGGTCACGCCGACGACGTTCGCCGACTGCCATGCCGTGGTCGCCTGGTCGGCCGCCGCGCAGGCGATCGTTTCCAGCCAGGTCAGGATGCGCAGCAACGCGTACGCGGGCTCCACGGGAGAGAGCGTGAACCTCCAGTTCCGTGGCGCGCCCGGCAATTTCATCGTCGTCCAGCCGTACGAGGTCTGAGGGAGCCCGTCATGAATCAGCACATGAATCAGCAGCTCGCGGGCTTCGCTCCCGCACCCGTCGCCGCCCGCATGGAGAACCACGGCCACCACATGGTCAAGGTCGCCATGCAGACCGGCAACGACCTTCTCGCGCGCGTGGGCTCGATGGTCGCCTACGAAGGGTTCGTGCAGTACGAGCCGAACCCGCCCGCCGTCCGCCAGGTCGCGCGCGAGTGGATGACCGGCGAGGGCGCACCGTTGATGAAGTGCTCCGGAGACGGCCTGCTCTACCTCGCCGACTACGGAGCGGACGTCGTCGTCATCAACCTGGCGGGTGAGTCCCTCTCGGTGAACGGCACCAATCTGCTCGCCTTCGACACGTCCCTCCAGTGGGGTGTCGAGCGGGTCAAGGGCATGGCCAAGTTCGCCGGCCAGGGCCTGTGGAACATCACGATCTCCGGCCAGGGGTGGGTCGCCCTGACCTCCCGCGGCACTCCCATCGTCGTCGACTGCGGTCGCGGCGAGGACGAGACGTACGTCGACCCGGACGCCCTGATCGCCTGGTCCCCGAACCTCAAGGTGAAGGGCAAGCGCAGCTTCAAGGCCGGCTCCCTCATCGGGCGCGGCAGCGGCGAGGCCTATCAGATGGGCTTCTCCGGAGAGGGCATCGTCGTCGTACAGCCCAGTGAGGACAGCACCGACCGTCTCCGAGCACGGGGCTGAGGGGGAGCAACACCATGCAGAGCCCACTTTTCGCGCACGCAGAACAGCAGACCCAGGAGCGTTACTCCGTCCAGAACCCGCAGCTGCTGCGGGTCGCCCTTGAGGGGCACGACGACGTCCTGGCCCGCAAGGGCGCCATGGTCGCCTACCAGGGGCTGATCGAGTTCGACGCCGAGTACCAGAGCCAGGGCAACCAGCGCGCCCGCGCGCAGACCGGTGAGGGCCTGGACCTGATGCGCTGCCACGGCCAGGGCACCGTCTACTTGGCGAACCTCGCCCAGTACGTCCACGTCGTGGACGTCGACCAGGACGGTCTGACCGTGGACAGCAGCTATGTCCTCGCGATGGACTCGTCGCTGACTCACCAGGTCATCGCCGTGGACAGCCAGTACGGCATCTCCGGCTCGGGCAAGTACCAGCTCAACATCTCCGGGCGGGGCAAGGTCGCCCTGATGACGTCCGGTCAGCCGCTGATGCTCCAGGTCACGCCCGACCGGTACGTCAATGCGGACGCGGACGCCATCGTCGCCTGGTCCAACGGGCTGCGCGTGCAGATGCAGGCCCAGACCCACTCCTCGGGCGTCTGGCGGCGCCGCGGCAACACCGGCGAGGGCTGGGAGCTCAGCTTCATGGGACAGGGCTACGCGCTCGTCCAGCCGAGCGAGCTGCTGCCGCCGCAGAACGCGGTCATAGGGCGGGGCGCCGGGGCGCAGTTCGGCGTGGGACAGCAGGGTGCCCGTGGGCAGAACCAGGGCAACGTCTGGAGCTGAGCGCTCCGGAGGACTTCAGAACGCGGGGAACTGCGGGCCGGCTGTGGCTGGTCGCGCAGTTCCCCGCGTCCCTTCGGGGCGCCTTCTTACAGACGTGCCCTCGTCGCCTCCATCAGGCGTACGACCGACTCGTCGGCCACGTCCGCCACCTCGTCGTACGCGAACCAGCGCAGGTCCAGGGACTCGTCGCTGATCGCCTCCACGGCGTCGGCCGGGGCCATCGCCGCGTACTGCACGTCCAGATGCTGCGTACAGGGCCCCGGAATCGGGTGCTGGTCCAGGCGTACGGGGCCGCCCGGGAGCAGCGTCAGGCCCGGCACACCGGACTCCTCCGTGGCCTCGCGCAACGCGGCCACGGCCAGCGACGTGTCCGCAGGCTCGCAGTGGCCGCCCATCTGAAGCCACATCCGCAGCTTCTTGTGCAGGGTGAGCAGGACCCGCCCGCGGGACGGGTCGACCACCAGGGCGCTCGCCGTCACATGGCCCGCGGTGCAGGCCTTCCACATGCCGTCCTCGCCGTGCGCGGACAGGTGGTCCAGATACGTCTGGCGCAGCTCGGCCTGGTCGGCCCGCCCCTCGTACGCCTTGAGCACGAGGACGGCGTCGTCGTGAAGGCTCACTTACCGCCGTCCTCGGGGGACTCGTCGTCGCCCTGGTCCTTCGTGAGGTCCGGCTTCGTGGAGGAGCCGCCGCCCGCCGCCTCGCCGAGCATCTTGTCCAGCTCGGAGAAGTCCATCTGCTCGCGGTGGACGAAGCCGTCCGGGTCGTCCAGGTCGGACGCCGTCGGCAGCATGTCCGGGTGCTCCCACAGGCCGTCGCGGCCGTCGACACCGCGCGCGTCGGTGAGCGAGGCCCACAGGCGCGAGGCGTCCCGCAGGCGGCGCGGGCGCAGCTCCAGGCCGATCAGCGTGGCGAACGTCTGCTCCGCTGGGCCGCCCGAGGCACGGCGGCGGCGCAGCGTCTCCCGGAGGGCGTCGGCGGACGACAGGCGGGGCTTGGCCGCGGCGTGCACCACGGCGTCCACCCAGCCCTCGACGAGCGCCAGAGCGGTCTCCAGGCGCGCCAGGGCGGCCTTCTGGGCCGGGCTGTCCTCCGGCTGGAACATGCCCTGCTGGAGGGCTTCCTGCAACTGCTCGGGGTTCTGCGGGTCGAGCTGGCCGACGACGTCCTCCAGCTTGGCCGTGTCGACCTTGATCCCCCGGGCGTACCCCTCGACGGCGCCGAACAGATGCGAGCGCAGCCACGGGACGTGGGAGAAGAGCCGCTGGTGGGCGGCCTCGCGCAGCGCGAGGTAGAGCCGCACCTCGTCCTTGTCGACGCCGAGGTCCTTGCCGAACGTCTCGATGTTCACCGGGAGCAGCGCGGCCTTCCCGGAGGGGCCGAGCGGCAGACCGATGTCGGTGGAGCCGACGACCTCACCGGCGAGCACACCGACGGCCTGCCCGATCTGCTGGCCGAACATGGCGCCGCCCATGGAGCGCATCATGCCGATCAGCGGGCCGGCCATGGCCTGCATCTCCTCGGGCAGGACGTCGCCCATGGCGAGGCCCACCCGCTCGGCCACCGGGTCGACGAGCTCCTTCCACACCGGCAGGGTCGCCTCGACCCACTCGGCGCGGCTCCACGCCACGGCCGTGCCGGACCCGGACGGCAGTGACGTCGCGTCGTCAAGCCACAGGTCGGCCAGGCGCACGGCCTCCTCGACGGCGGAGCGCTCGGCGGGGCCGACGCTGGCGTCCTTGGTGCCGTCCGCCGTGCCCTGGGCGACGGTCTGGCGGGCGATGTCCTTGGCCATGTCCCAGTTCACCGGGCCGCCCTCGTACGAGAGCATCTGGCCGAGCTGCTGGAAGGCGGCCCCCAGGTCGTTCGGGTTCATGGAGCCGAACATGGCGGCGAACGGGTTGTCCCCGCCGCCCGGGCCGCCCGCGCCGGGGAACCCGAAACCGAACGGGTTTCCGGGGCCGCCGGCACCCTGGCCCCCGCCCTGGCCCTGTCCGGGGGATTCCTTCTTCTTGCCCTCGTCGCCGTCTTCCGGCTCCTCCGGCGGAAGGCCGAATCCGAATGGGGTGTCACTCACGGGATTCCTCGGCTCGTCAGGCCGCCGGTATCGTTCCGGCGGCGGCTGCCCTACAACACCACCCAGCGTAGACACCGTGACGGGTTCGGGCCTCGGTGCTTCGCCGACTGATGGCCTGCGGCAGGATGGATGCCACCTGGTACGTACGCGTCATTCGCGTACGTACTGAAGACAACCGCTGGAGACGCCCGGTGAGTTCCCCAGATCCACAGGTTCGCGCAGCGCGAAACCCGTCAACCCCGGCGCCCGCCCGTGGGCCCGTAGTAGCCGTCACCGGCGCCGCCTCCGGCGTGGGTGCGCTGCTGACCGAGCGCCTTGCCGCCTCGGAGGAGATCAAGCAGGTCATCGCCATCGACGAGCGCCGAGGCGAGTGCTCGCAGGTCCAGTGGCACATCCTGGACGTGCGGGACCCGGCGATCGCCGAGAAGCTGCGGGGCGCGGACGTCGTCGTGCACCTGGCGCTCGATCTCGACCTGGAGACCGATGGCGCGGCCCGCACCGCGTACAACGTACGTGGCACCCAGACCGTCCTGACCGCTGCCGCCGCCGCAGGCGTCCACCGCGTCGTCCTGTGCACCTCGGCGATGGTCTACGGAGCGCTGCCCGAGAACGAACTGCCCCTCTCCGAAGACGCCGAGTTGCGGGCGACCGCGGAGGCAACGGGGGTCGGTGACCTTCTGGAGGTCGAGCGGCTCGCACGCCGGGCGCCCCGCGCGCACCCCGGGCTCAACGTCACCGTCGTACGGCCGGCGACCCTGGTGGGCGGTACCGACACGGCCCTGACGCGCTACTTCGAGTCGCCTCGCCTGCTCGTCGTGGCGGGCTCCCGGCCTGCCTGGCAGTTCTGTCACGTCGAGGATCTGTGCAGTGCCCTGGAGTACGCCGTCCTGGAGAAGGTCGACGGAGAGCTCGCCGTCGGCTGCGACGGCTGGCTGGAGCAGGAGGAGGTCGAGGAGCTCAGCGGGATCCGCCGGATGGAGCTGCCCTCGACCGTGGCGCTCGGTGCGGCGGCCCGGCTGCACCGCATCGGGCTCACGCCGTCCCCGGCCGGTGACCTCGCCTACACGATGTACCCCTGGGTGGTCAGCGTCAGCCGCTTGCACGATGCCGGGTGGCGGCCGCAGTGGACCAACGAGGAGGTCCTCGCGGAGCTGCTCGAAGAGGTGTCCGGGCGGCGGACCGTGGCCGGGCGGCGCCTTGGACGCAAGGATGCGACGGCTGCGGGGGCCGCGGGGGCGACGGTGGCTCTGCTCGGGGCGGCGGCTGTCGTGCGCAGGGCGCGGAAGGCGCGGCGGCGGATCTGAGCGGTTCCGGGTGCCTTGGAGGGTGCCGCCCTTGCTGTCGGCGCCCCGCGGGTCCTTGGCGGGACCGCCTCGCTGCACCGCACCCGGCGGTTGGCGCTGTGCCCACCCGTTCCGCCCTGCGGAACGCCTGCCCACAGCGAGTGGCGCCGTGTGCAATGCCTGTTCGGTTGTAGGACCGCTGTAGGGACGTCCTATTCCGTGTGGGGCTTGCCGTGCGGCACCATGGCCGCATGGCTAGCACCACGATGGACCACCCCGGCGAGCAGGGCGCACAGGACCCGATCCGCCTCCTCGCGATCCGCGACACCCCGCTCTCCCTGGACGAGGTCTTCCGTGCCGTCGGCGACGACGCGGCGGGCGGCACGGCGCTCTTCGTGGGGACCGTGCGCAACCACGACGGCGGCGCGGACGTCGACGAGCTGGGCTATTCGACGCATCCCACGGCCGAGGCCGAGATGCGCCGTGTGGCCGAGAAGGTCGTCGCCGAGTTCCCGGTGCGCGCCCTGGCCGCCGTGCACCGCGTGGGTGATCTCGCGGTCGGCGACCTCGCGGTGGTCGTGGCGGTCTCCTGTCCGCACCGTGGCGAGGCCTTCGCCGCCTGCCGCAAGCTGATCGACGACCTCAAGCACGAAGTGCCGATCTGGAAGCACCAGCGGTTCTCCGACGGCAAGGAGGAGTGGGTCGGCGCCTGTTGAGAGCGGCCGAGGGGCAGGACCGGCGTCGTACCCGGCGATGACCCGTGCGGCTCCAGTTGCGTAACTCGACCCCTGCTGTGAGCGTTGACCATGTGGCTGATTAATCTGCTGATCAGTCAGTTGGGGTCGCTCATGGGGTCGGGAGTTCGACATGGCATCACTTGCCTGGTTGCTGATTCCGCTTCTGGCGGCCGTCGGGGCGGGACTGTGGGGCGGCTGGGCCGCCCGTAACCGCAAGTCCGGCAGGACCGGCGACCACACGGAACTGAACGGCTACGCCGCCTTCCGCGAGGCGATGGAGAAGTCCCGCTCCGGTACGTGATGTCCCCGTACGGACCGGCCCCACAGGTGCGTCGACAGGCCCGTCCCGTACTGTCGTTCCATGCCACGCCGCACTGCGACGATGCTCGCCTCCACCCTGATGCTGATCGCGCTGCTCTGCGCCGGAGTGCTCATCAAAGTGCCCTACTCGGAGATGTCCCCGGGCCCCACGGTGAACACTCTCGGTGATCACGACGGCGAGCCGGTGCTGCAGATCTCCGGCCACAAGACGTATCCCACGACCGGCAACCTCAACATGACGACGGTCAGGGTGACCAGCGCCGACTACAACATGAACCTCGCGGAGGCCGTCTACGGCTGGCTGGCCCACGACAACATCGTGGTGCCGCACGACACGCTCTACCCGGACGGCAAGACCGAGCAGCAGTCCACGCAGGAGAACGCCGAGGAGTTCAGTCAGTCCCAGGAGAGCGCCAAGGTGGCGGCGCTCAGGGAGCTCAAGCTCCCGGTGGAGTCCCAGGTCATCGTCTCCACCGTCATCAAGGGCGACCCGGCCGAGGGCAAGCTGCACGCGGGCGACGTCATCAAGAAGGTCGACGGGAAGCCCGTCAAGGAGATGACGGACGTCGCCGAACTCGTCACCGAGCGCAAGCCCGGCGACAGCGTCACGTTCACGATCGTCCCGGTCAAGGAAGCGGCCGCCGCCGAGAAGTCGGGCAAGGAGCCGACGAGGACCGAGGAGATCAAGATCACGACGAAGAAGGCGGAGGACGGCGACCGGGCGATCGTCGGGATCAAGGCGGGCACCGACCACACCTTCCCGTTCACGATCGACATCAAGCTGGCCGACGTGGGCGGCCCCAGCGCCGGACTGATGTTCGCCCTCGGTATCGTCGACAAGCTGACCCCGAAGGACCTCACCGGCGGCAATTTCGTGGCCGGCACCGGCACCATCGACGAGAAGGGCAAGGTCGGCCCGATCGGCGGCATCGAAATGAAGACCGTCGGCGCGCGCGAGAAGGGCGCCGAGTACTTCCTGACGCCGAAGGCCAACTGCGCGGCGGCCGCGAGCGACGTCCCGGACGGCCTCACCCTGGTCAAGGTCGACACCATCGACGACGCGGTGAAGTCCCTGGAGAAGATCCGCAAGGGCGACACCGACGCCCTGCCGAGCTGCGCCGCGAAGTAGCGGCTCGACCCACGGGACCAGGCAGCCGCACGCGGGCAGCCGTACGCGGGCGGGGGAGCCCGGAGGCCCGCCCCACCCGCCTACGTACGAGAGCGGGTGCTACGCGAAGGTCGCCGCCAGCGCGTCCGCGAGGCCGGGCACCAGGTCGGAGCCCGTGAGGACCTCGGTCGGCGAGTCCTTCTCGCGCAGCCGCAGCGCCGACTCGCGCGCGCCGTCACGGAGCACCGCCACGGTCATGCGGACCTCCTGGCGGTCGGGGTGCTTCGCCACCCACTGCGCCAGCTGGGCCTCGCTGAGGCCCTCGGGTACGGACGTCTCGGCGGACGGCGGCAGCATCAGGCGCTCCACCGTGAGGGCGCAGCCCGTCACGGCGTCCGGCCAGGCGATGGTGCCGAGGAACTCGTCCAGCGGCTTGTCCGCGGGGATCTCCTCCTGCTCGATGGGGGTGAGACCGGCGTGTTCCACGCCGTCGTCAAGGCCGAGCTGGGAGGCGAGGCCGGGTTCTTGGGTGCGCAGTCGCGCCGTGTCGACGAGCGCGAAGAGGCGGGCGGGCCGGTCCCAGCCCAGGCCGGACACGTACTCATCGATCTCGAGCACGGCCCGGGTGAGGGGGCTCGCTGCCATGGGAGTGTTGGACATGGTCACAATCCTGCCTCGTTAGTCCCGAGAATCGGGAACCGAGTAAAGCGTGAGTAAGTTGCATAGGTGTGGCTCCACGATCTCGGGGGCCTGACGTATCGACAGCGAACTTCGAGGTGCGCACCTTGGCTTTCCAGATGCCGGACCGCGGCGGAGGCCCGACGGGGCCACGGATCAGAGTGGGCCGACCCTCCCGTCGCGTCCGGACCCTGCTCATGACGTTGGGCGTGTTGGCCGTGCTGGCCATGGCCTTCGTCATGTTCTCCGGGTTCTGGACGGACTGGTTGTGGTACCGCTCGGTCAATTACTCATCGGTCTTCAAGACGACCCTGTGGACCAAGATCGGCTTGTTCTTCGTCTTCGGCCTCCTCATGGCGGCCGCGGTCGGCGTGAACATCTGGCTGGCGCACCGGCTGCGCCCGCCGCTCAGCGCCATGTCGATGGAGCAGCAGAGCCTCGACCGGTACCGCATGGGCATCGCCCCCTACAAGAAGTGGCTGCTGATCGGGATCACCGCGCTGGTGGGACTGATCGCGGGCGCCTCCGCGGCGGGACAGTGGCGCACCTGGCTCATGTGGGTCAACGGCGTGCCCTTCGGCCAGAAGGACCCGCAGTTCCACATGGACGTGTCGTTCTTCGCGTTCGACCTGCCCTGGTACCGCTTCCTGCTGGGCTTCGGCTTCGCGGCGGCGGTGCTCTCCCTGGTGGCCGCCGCCCTGACGCACTACCTGTACGGCGGGCTGCGGATCACCAGCCCCGGCGCGCGCGCGACCGCGGCGGCGACCGGCCACCTCTCGGTGCTGCTCGGCGTCTTCGTCTCGCTCAAGGCCATCGCGTACTGGCTCGACCGGTACGGCCTCGCGGTGAAGTCCAGTGACTTCAAGGCGACGGGCAACTGGACCGGTCTGCGGTACGTCGACGCCAACGCCTACCTGCCGGCGAAGACGATCCTCTTCTGCATCGCCGTCATCTGTGCCCTGCTCTTCTTCGCGACGCTGTGGCGGCGTACCTGGCAGCTGCCGGTCATCGGCTTCGGCCTGATGGTCCTCTCGGCGATCCTCATCGGCGGGCTCTACCCCGCGATCGTCCAGAAGTTCCAGGTCCAGCCGAACGAGCAGGCCAAGGAAGCGCCCTACATCGAGAAGAACATCGAGGCCACCCGCGACGCCTACGGCATCAGCGGTGTGAAGCCCGAGGACTACCGGGGTGCGGGCAAGGTCGACGAGGACCGCCAGAAGAAGCGCGAGGACGCCGACACGGCGGCCAACTACCGGCTGAACGACCCGAACATCGTCTCGCCGACGTTCCAGCAGCTGGAGCAGGAGCGCAGTTACTACCAGTTCCCGACGACGCTGGACGTGGACCGCTACAACGGCCAGGACACCATCGTCGGCCTGCGCGAGCTGAACGTGAACAAGCTCGACAAGCGGAACTGGATCAACGACCACTTCGCGTACACGCACGGCTATGGCGTCGTCGCCGCCAAGGGCACGGAGACCAAGAAGGGCTCCAAGGGTGCCCCGGCGTTCACCGAGTCCGGCCTGCCGACCAAGGGCAACCTCGGCGAGTACGAGCAGCGGATCTACTACGGCGAGAAGACGACGCAGTACTCGATCGTGGGCGGGCCCCAGAAGGAGCTCGACTACGAGGAGGACGGCGGCGGTCAGAAGACGTACAGCTACAAGGGCGACAGCGGGGTCAACCTCTCCAACCCGATCAACCGGGCCGCGTACGCGGTGTCCTTCGGGGAGCCGCAGATCCTGTACTCCGGGGCGATCGGCGAGGGCTCGCGGATCCTCTACAACCGCACCCCCAAGGAGCGCGTCGAAGCGGTTGCCCCCTGGCTGACGATCGACGGCGACGTCTACCCGACGGTGGTCGACGGCCGCATCCAGTGGGTGGTCGACGCCTACACGACCACCAACGGCTATCCGTACGCCTCGCGCACCACGCTCGGTGACACCACGGCGGACTCCTTGTCGCAGGCGGACAGCCAGCGCACGGTGATCGCCCAGCAGAACCAGGTCAACTACATCCGGAACTCGGTGAAGGCGACCGTCGACGCGTACACCGGCGACGTCAAGCTCTACACCTGGGACGAGAAGGACCCGGTCCTCAAGACCTGGAAGAAGGCGTTCCCGGGCACCGTCAAGGACAAGAGCGAGATCCCGGCGGCGCTCAACGACCACCTGCGCTACCCGCAGGACATGTTCAAGGTGCAGCGTGAGCTCCTGACGCTCTACCACGTCACGGATCCCGGCCAGTTCTACAACGCGAGTGACGCCTGGCAGGTGCCGAACGACCCGACGAAGAAGGACGACAGCGCGGTCCCGCCGTACTACCTGTCCTTGAAGGCGCCGGGCCAGGACCAGCAGCAGTTCGCGCTGACGACGACGTTCACCCCCAGTGAGCGGCCCAACCTGCGGGCCTTCATGACGGTCGACGCCGACGCCAGGAGCAAGAACTACGGCCAGATGAAGCTGCTGAGAGTGACCGGCGACGTCGACGGCCCTGAACAGGTGCAGAACAAGCTGAACTCCATGACGGAGGTCGGTAACTTCGTCCGGGACATGAAGGGCGCCGATTCCGACGTCCTCTACGGCAATCTGCTGACCGTGCCACTGGACGACGGCTTCCTCTACGTCGAGCCCGTCTACGTACAGGGCCGCAAGTCGGCGTATCCGCTGCTGAAGAAGGTCGCCGTGTCGTACGGCACGGAGACCGTCTTCGCGGACTCCCTGGGCGAGGGCCTCGATCAGGTCTTCGGCGCGGCGGGCGGCACGAAGCCGCCGGCCCAGGACCAGGACGGGGACGCGGACACGGACGAGCCGACCAAGCCGCCCAGGACGAACGACCCGACGGTCCAGGCCGCCCTCGATGACGCCCAGAAGGCGTTCGAGGACGGCGAGAAGGCCATGAAGGAAGGCGACTGGAAGAAGTACGGCGAGGCTCAGGACCGCCTCCAGGAAGCACTGGAGCGGGCCGAGGAGGCGTCGGCCAAGGCGGCGGAGAAGAACGCCGACAAGAACGCCGACAAGAACGCCGACAAGGCTGCCGACAAGGGCGCCGACAAGAGCGCTGACAAGGCCGGCGACGGCGACGGTGGCAAGACCGACAAGGCCGCTGACAAGAACGCTGACGACGGCGCCGACAAGGGCGGCGATCAGGAAGCGGGCAGCGGCGGCTGAGCAGCTGGTCAGAGGGGCACCCCGCGCCGTGGTACGGTTTGAACACAACGGCGCGGGGTGGAGCAGCTCGGTAGCTCGCTGGGCTCATAACCCAGAGGTCGCAGGTTCAAATCCTGTCCCCGCTACTGCAAGGTGAAGGCCCGGATCCTTATGGATCCGGGCCTTCGTCGTGTGCCGTGGGCCGATGCCGTCTTGTGCGGGTGTCCTATGCCAAGTCATGTGAACGGCGCGGTGACGGGGGAGAGTTGGGGGATCTGTGTTTCACTTATCTCTCTGTGGGCATGTCGACAAAACGCTGAAGTGACCTCACTGGCTGCGGTATATCAGGTATACCCAGGTTGCAGGTGGTGCGACGATGGACGTTATGGGGGACAAGGCAACTCTGTTGGATACAGGGCGGTTTGTGCAGGCGGTCGACCGGGAGGAAGATCCCGGGACGGCCGCCGAAGAGATGCGCCATCGGCTGGCCGCCGAGGCCGGGGATGTCGACGCGATGAGCGTCCTGGGAAGCCTTCTGCTGCGCCGCGGTGACCTCGACGGAGCCGAATCCCTGCTGCGCGCGGCGACCGCCGAGGGTGACCGCGCCGCCGCCAACAACCTCGGCGTCCTCCTTCACCAGCGCGGATACGCGGACGAGGCGGCCGGCTGGTGGCGGGTCGCCGCCGTCGCCGGTTCCGCCGCGGCCGCGCACGCGCTCGGCCGCTACCACCGCGAGCGCGGCGACGAGCCCGCCGCCGAGTACTGGCTGCGCCAGTCCGCCGAGCAGGGCCACACCCTCGGGGCGTACGCGCTCGCCGACCTCCTGGAGCACCGCGGTGACGTCGGCGCCGAGCGCTGGATGCGGGTCGCCGCCGAGCGCGGCCACCGCGAGGCCGCGTACCGCCTGGCCCGTGCGCTCGACCGCAGGGCCGCCGCGGAGCGCGGTGAGCCCGCGGAGTGCGGCGAGCCCTGCCGGTCCGCCGTGCCGCGCGCGCCGCGGGGAGGACGTGCGCACCCCGCGAGGCCGAGCAGTGGTACCGCCAGGCCGCCGCGCGCGGGCACCGGCGGGCCGCGCTGCACCTCGGCGCGATCCTGGAGCACCGCGGCGAGCTGAAGGAGGCCGGGCGCTGGTACCTCAACTCCGCCAAGGACGGTGAGCCCCGGGCGGCCTGCGCCCTCGGGTTCCTGCTGCGGGACGCGGGGGACGAGGAGAGCGCCGCCGTGTGGTGGCTCAAGGCCGCGCAGGACGGCGACGGCAACGCCGCGAACGCGCTGGGCGCGCTGCACGCCGAGCGCGGGGAGACGCAGACCGCCGAGCGGTGGTACCGCGCCGCCATGGACGCGGGCGATGTGAACGGCGCGTACAACCTCGGGCTGCTCTGCGCCGAGCAGGGCCGCACCGCGCAGGCCGACCAGTGGTACCGCCGCGCCGCGTACGCCGGGCACCGCGAGGCCGCCAACGCGCTCGCCGTGCTGCTGCTCCAGGGCGGGGACGCGGCCGGGGCCGAGCCGTGGTTCTCCAAGGCCGCGGAGGCGGGCAGCGTCGACGCGGCGTTCAACCTCGGCATCCTGTACGCGAGCAGGGGCGACGAGGCCTCCGCCCTGCGCTGGTACGAGCGCGCGGCGGCCGACGGGCACACCGACGCGGCCCTCCAGGTCGGCACCGCGCGACTGCGCGAGGGCGACGAGCAGGAGGCCGAGCGGCATCTGCGGTGCGCGGCCGGGGGCGGCAGCGCGGAAGCGGCGTACCGGCTCGGGACGCTGCTGGACGCGCGGCGCCCGCGGCGGCGCCGCCCGCCCTCGGCGAGCCCGCGGCGGAGAAGACCGAGTGCGAGGAGTGGTACGAGCGGGCGGCCGAGCAGGGCCACCGCCGGGCCCAGGTCCGCGTGGGCATGCTGGCCGCCGGGCGGGGCGACGTCGTCGAGGCCGCGCGGTGGTACCGCAAGGCCGCCGAGGCCGGCAGCCGCAACGGCGCGTTCAACCTCGGGCTGCTGCTCGCCCGCGAGGGGAGCGAGCCCGAGGCCGCGCTCTGGTGGACGCGGGCCGCCGACGCGGGACACGGCAGGGCGGCCCTGCGGCTCGCCCTCCTCTACGCCCGGCGCGGGCAGCTGGCGCAGGGCCAGCGGTGGGCGTCGCGAGCGGTCGACCTCGGACCCGCGGAGGTCTCCGAGCGGGCGGGACGCCTGCGCGAGGCGCTGCGGCAGGAGCTTTCCGCGTAGTTGCCCCGTCGGCGTTGCGGAGTCTCTGGGCAGGGGGCCTGTGGCGGAAGGGTTGCGGCGGGAGTTTTCCGCCTGGCTGCCCCGTCGGCGTTGCGGAATCTCCGGCCTAGGGGCCTGTGGCGGAAGGGCTGCGGCATTCCGCGTAGCTGCCCCGCGAGAGCCCCGGAACCTCCGGCCCGTGGGCCTGTCGCTGAACGGCTGTAGCAGGGTTTTCCGCCTAGCTGCCCCGCCGGTGACGCGGAACCTCCGGCCCGCGGGCCCGTCGCGGAACGGATTTGCGCTGGTCGTGGCCCTGACGTACTGTTGGGTTCACCGACGCGGGGTGGAGCAGCTCGGTAGCTCGCTGGGCTCATAACCCAGAGGTCGCAGGTTCAAATCCTGTCCCCGCTACTGAAACCGAAGGCCCGGAGTCCGAATGGACTCCGGGCCTTCGGCATGCGCCCTCACTGATGGCCGACCGCCTCCTCGTACAGCTCGCGGTCGACCACCTGCTCCTCCGGGACCTTGTCGCCCTCGGAGACGCCCTCCGCGCGGTAGGCGTCCTGGAGGCGGTCCGTCGTGCCCGCGCGGATCTCCCAGTCCATGCGCAGGGACGGCGTGGCGAGCAGGACATCCTCGTCCGTCTTGAGCAGCTCGGCCAGCTCCCCGGCGAAGGCCTTGTCGGCCTTGTAGTCGCCGGCGAAGTACGTGTTCACCGTCCTGATGTACGCGCGCAGCAGGGCGACGCCCGCGTCCGGGTCCTTCTTGAGGAGGTTCGGCCCGAAGAGGAGGCCGCCCAGCGGTTCGCCCTGGGGCTGGCCGCCGAGGAACGCGTACCGCTTGTCGCCGTCGACCTTGCGCCACACCGGGTCGAGCAGCCAGGCCGAGTCGGTGCCGCCCTGCCGGAGGGCGGTGAGGACGTCCGCCGAGCCCAGTTGCTGGAACCGGATCTCGTCCAGGCCGCCGCCGTGCTTCTTCAGGGCCTTGTTCATGGGGTACGCGATGACGGACCCCTTGCCGATCATCGTGCCCATCTTGCGGCCCGCCATCGGGACGTGGGCGGCGCTCTCGCCCTTTTTGAGCTTCACCCACAGCCCGCTCTTGGAACGGGGGTCGGGGGAGAAGTTGCCGGCCGTCCACTTGATGTCGAAGCCGCTGGTGATGCCGTTCATCACGGCGGCCTCGGGGGCCGCCCACTGGGCGTCGAGGTCGCCCTTGGCGAGGAGGGGGAGCGCGTCGGGCGTGGGCAGGACCTTCAGCTCGACGTCCAGGCCCTCCTTCTCGAACTCGCCCTTGTCCACCGCCATCTGGAGCGGCGCGACGTACTCGGCGCTCAGCGTGCCGGTCGCGATCGTGAGGCGGCGCTCCTCGGGCAGCGGCTTGGGCGCGGGTGTGCCCGGGGCGCAGCGTGCGGGCTCGCGGTCGGGCGCCAGGTCGGCGGGGTCGGTCCAGCTGCCCTTGCCGCAGCCGGAGACCGGGGTGACGGTGCGGGGCTTCGCAGGGGCGGACGCTCCCGTGTCGTCCTCCTTCGCGCAGGCCGACGCGGCGAGCAGGGCGCCGGTGAGGAGCAGCGTGAGCGCGGTGGTGCGAGGGCGCATGGTGCCTCCGGTACTCGTCCCGGGCGCAGATCCCCATGGACATACGGACGTACAGACGTACCGACGTACGGACGTCGTTGTCATGACTGGCTCCGGCCCCGGTCGCGCGGGGCCCAGGGCGTGAGCAACCGGCCCACGACGCGCACCAGCTCGGAGAAGACCACGCCGAGCACGGCGACACAGACGATGCCGACGAACATCACGTCGTTCTGGAAGAGCGCGCGGGAGTCGAAGATGAGGTGGCCGAGGCCGTCGGCCGCCGCGATCTGCTCCGAGGCGACGATCACCAGGACCGCGACCCCGGCGGCGATCCGGGCGCCGACCAGCACCGCGGGGAGCGACGCGGGCAGCAGGACGTGGCGGAACATCTGCCACGGCGAGGCGCCGAAGACGCGGCCCGCGTCACGGTGCCCGGACGGCACGGCGAGGACCGCCGCCATCGTCGAGATCCAGACGAAGAAGAAGACGGTGGTCGCCACCAGGGCGATCTGCGGCCCCTCGCCGAGGCCGAACATGTTCAGGAAGACGGGCAGGAGCGCGAGCTTCGGTACGACGTACAAAGCGTCCAGCGTCGGTTCGAGGGCGGCGCGCACCAGGGAGAGGGAGCCCATCAGCAGGCCGAGCGCATAGCCCGCGACCGTGCCGACGGCGTACCCGGCGAGTACGCGCTTGAGTGTCGCCCACACGTCCGGCCACAGGTCGCCGTCCGCCGCGCGCCGCCAGCCGTCCTCGATGATCGTCTGGGGCGCGGGGTAGACGCGGTCGTCGATCCAGCCGCTGACGGCCGCGAGCTGCCAGAGCAGGACCAGGGCGAGCGGTACGCCGACGGCGAGCGCGAGTTCGAGGGCGCGTCGTCTGCGGTGGGTGCGCACGGGGCGCAGTTCGTGCGGGCCCGGCCTTCTGACCAGTACGCCTTCCTCGTCCCGCTCGTCCCGCTCGTCGCGCCCTTCCCGCTCTTCCCGCTCGACTCGTGAGGTCTTGCCGGTGCGGTCGCCGGTGAGGCGGCTCATGCCGCCGCCTCCGTGCCGACCTCGTCCCGCAGCAGTTGCCACAACTCGCTCTTCAGCGCGGTGAACTCGCCGGTCGCGCGGACCTCGCCGGTTCGGGGACGGGGGAACGGCGGGCGGCGCTCGGCGATGACGCGGCCGGGCCGGGCCGACATCACCAGGACGCGGTCGCCGAGGACGATCGCCTCTTCGAGGCTGTGCGTGATGAAGAGGGTGGTCGTGCGGGTGGCCTGGGTGAGGGCGAGGAGCTCGTCCTGGAGGATCGTGCGCAGCTGGGCGTCGAGCGCCGCGAACGGCTCGTCCATCAGCAGGATCTCGGGCTCCACGGCCAGGGCGCGGGCGATGGCGACGCGTTGGCGCATGCCGCCGGAGAGGGCGGCCGGGTAGGCGTCCGCGAAGTCGGCGAGGCCCATGCGGCTCAGCCAGTGCGTGGCTCTGGCGTCGGCCTCTTCGTGGGGGACGCGTTGGATGTCCAGGCCGAATCTGACGTTGGCCTGGACGGTCTTCCAGTCGTAGATGCCGTAGTCCTGGAAGATCATCGCCGCCGGGTGCTGTGCCTTGGTGCGGATGGTCAGCTTGCCGCCGCTGGGGCGCAGGATGCCGGCGGCGATGCGCAGGAGGGTCGATTTGCCGCAGCCGGAGGGGCCCACCACGCAGGTGAACTCGCCGGGGGCGATCTTCAGGTCCACGGGTCCGAGCGCGTGCACCGCCTTGGCGGCGCGGCCGAAGGTCCTGGTCAGTGCGTGTGCTTCCAGTTTGGGGTGCGGGTCTCCCACGGGGCTCAACGGGGCCTCCTCGCGGAGTGCGGGCGGATGGTCCGGGCGCCGCCGACCATATGACGCACCGTCAGTTTCCGGAAGGTCCCGGCCGGGATCGGCCACCGTGGAGCCGCACGCCGAAGGGCCCGGCGCCTTTCGGTGCCGGGCCCTTCGGGGGCGTACGCAAAAGCGCTAGGCCGCCGCGCAGCTAGGGCAGACGCCGCGGTAGGTGACCTCGACGCCCTCGACCGTGAAGCCGAAGCGCTCGGAGTCGGGGAGGCTGGTCAGGGGGTTGCCCGTGGGGTGCACGTCACGGATCGCGCCGCAGCGGGCGCAGACCAGGTGGTGGTGGGGGCGGTGGGCGTTCGGGTCGTACCGCTTCGCGCGGCGGTCCGTCGAGACTTCGAGGATCTCGCCGAGGCTCACCAGCTCGCCCAGGGTGTTGTAGACGGTCGCCCGGGAGATCTCGGGCAGCTTGTCCGCGGCGCGGGCGTGCACCTCGTCCGCCGTGAGGTGGACGTGGTCCCCGTTGAGGACCTCGGCCACGACGCGCCGCTGTGCGGTCATGCGCCAGCCGCGTCCGCGCAGTCGTTCCAACAGGTCACTCATGAAAACCAGCCTAACAGGCAGGGGAGCCAGTCCCGAACGGGTGTGACTTTGGATGATTGCTTGACTTAGACAGTGTCCATTGTAGGATCAGGTATGGCATTGGCCAAGGGACAGGACCCGCAGGTTTTGAATACGCAGGAGGCGCACGTGACGCAGGGACCGCTCACCACGGAGGCCGGCGCGCCGGTAGCCGACAACCAGAACAGTGAGACCGCGGGCGTCGGCGGGCCGGTCCTGGTGCAGGATCAGCTGCTGCTGGAGAAGCTCGCCCACTTCAACCGCGAGCGGATCCCGGAGCGCGTCGTGCACGCACGCGGCGCGGGGGCCTACGGCACCTTCACGCTCACCCGTGACGTCTCGCAGTGGACGCGGGCGAACTTCCTCTCCGAGGTCGGCAAGCAGACCGAGACGTTCCTGCGGTTCTCCACCGTGGCGGGCAACCTCGGCGCGGCCGACGCGGTGCGCGACCCGCGCGGCTGGGCGCTGAAGTTCTACACCGAAGAGGGCAACTACGACCTCGTCGGCAACAACACCCCGGTCTTCTTCATCCGGGACGCCATCAAGTTCCCCGACTTCATCCACACCCAGAAGCGGGACCCCTACACGGGCTCGCAGGAGGCGGACAACGTCTGGGACTTCTGGGGGCTCAGCCCGGAGAGCACCCATCAGGTGACCTGGCTCTTCGGTGACCGCGGCATCCCCGCGTCGTACCGCCACATGGACGGCTTCGGCTCGCACACCTACCAGTGGAACAACGAGGCCGGCGAGGTCTTCTGGGTCAAGTACCACTTCAAGACCGACCAGGGCATCAAGAACCTCACCCAGGCCGAGGCCAACAAGCTCGCCGGTGAGGACCCCGACTCCCACCAGCGCGACCTGCGCGAGGCCATCGAGCGGGGCGAGTACCCGACCTGGACCGTGGGCGTGCAGGTCATGCCGGCGGCCGAGGCGGCGACGTACCGCTTCAACCCGTTCGACCTCACCAAGGTGTGGCCGCACGCGGACTACCCGGTCATCGAGATCGGCAAGCTGGAGCTCAACCGCAACCCGGAGAACGTCTTCGCGGAGGTCGAGCAGGCCATCTTCAGTCCCGCCCACTTCGTGCCGGGCATCGGTCCCTCCCCGGACAAGATGCTCCAGGGCCGCCTCTTCGCGTACGGCGACGCCCACCGCTACCGCGTCGGCATCAACGCCGACCACCTGCCGGTGAACCGCCCGCACGCCACCGAGGCGCGCACCCACTCCCGCGACGGCTTCCTGTACGACGGCCGCCACAAGGGCGCGAAGAACTACGAGCCGAACAGCTTCGGCGGCCCGTTCCAGACGGACCGGCCGCTGTGGCAGTCCGTCCCCGTCACGGGCGGCACCGGCAACCACGAGACGCCGCGGCACGCCGAGGACAACGACTTCGTGCAGGCGGGCAACCTCTACCGCCTGATGTCCGAGGACGAGAAGAACCGCCTGATCGAGAACCTGTCGGGCTTCATCGCCAAGGTCTCGCGCGATGAGATCGCCGAGCGCGCGATCAACAACTTCCGCCAGGCGGACGGTGACTTCGGCAAGCGGCTGGAGGCCGCGGTCCAGGCCCTGCGCGGCTGACCAGTGCCTCTTGCCGAAGAGTGACGGCGGGCCGGATTCCCCCGGGGGTCCGGCCCGCCGCCGTTTCCCGGCCCCCTCAGACCGCCAGCTCCTGTGCCGCCGCACGCCGGACCGGTGCCCAGCAGCGGATGATGTCGCGGACCGAGACGATGCCCGTGGGCTCGCCCCCGTCCATCACGATCAGGTGCCGGAAGCCGCCGTGCGCCATGGCGTCCGCCGCGTCCTCCAGGGTCCACGCCGGGGTGGCGAAGACGACGTCGGTCGTGGTGTGGGTGCCTGCGATCTCGGTGTCCGGACTCTGGCCGCGGCCCAGGGAGTTGAGGACGTCGCGCTCGGTCAGGATCCCGAGCCCGCAGGTGTCGGGGTCGAGGACGACGGCGGCGCCGATGCGGCGCTCGGACATCAGCCTGGCCGCCTGGCGCAGGGTATGGGTGGGGCCGATGGTCAGGACCACCGTGCTCATGGCGTCGCGGACGAGCATGGGCGTGAGCCACCTCCTTGGTGAAACGGTGACCTCCCGGTGGGCGAAGGATTGCCTCCGCCACCGACTTGGAGAACTATTTCACAAGTTCACAAGTGGGGGGACTCTCAATGTCGCAGCCGCAGCGGCGGCCAACAAGGGGGCGTGCGCGGTCGGTTCGGGATCAGTAACGCTGGTTGAGGTAGCCGAGCAGCTCGTCGTGGAGCAGGCCGTTCGACGCCGCCGCGTTCCCGCTGTGCGGGCCGGGCCTGCCGTCGAGGCCGGTGAAGCTGCCGCCCGCCTCCGTGACCACGATCGCGGGCGCCGCCATGTCCCAGAGCGAGAGCTCGGGCTCCGCGCAGATGTCGACCGCGCCCTCGGCCACCATCATGTACGGCCAGAAGTCGCCGTAGCCACGGGTGCGCCAGACCGCGCGGGTCAGGTCCATGAAGCCGTCCAGGCGGCCCTGCTCCTCCCAGCCCGAGAGCGAGGAGTACGCCAGCGACGCGTCCGCGAGCCGGGAGACCTTCGACACATGCAGCCGGGTCGCCGAGGTCAGGCTGCGCCCCGTGTAGGCACCGCCGCCCTTCGCCGCCCACCAGCGGCGGCCGAGCGCGGGCGCGGAGACGACGCCGACCACCGGCTGGTAGCCCCCCTCGACCGCCTCCATCAGAGAGATGAGCGTGGCCCAGACCGGAACACCGCGTACGTAGTTCTTGGTGCCGTCGATCGGGTCGATCACCCAGCGGCGCGGCCCCGTGCCCTCGACGCCGTACTCCTCGCCGAGGATCGCGTCCCGCGGCCGCGCGCGCTGGAGCTGGGAGCGGATCAGCTCCTCGGCCGCCTTGTCGGCCTCGCTCACCGGCGTCATGTCCGGCTTGGTCTCGACCTTGAGGTCGAGGGCCTTGAACCGGTCCATGGTCTGGGCGTCGGCGGCGTCCGCGAGGACATGGGCGAGACGCAGATCATCGTGGTAGTCGGGCATGGGTGAACAGTATCGATCTCGATCCACCCGAGCCACAGCGCCATATCGCACTGGGGTGCGCGGGCTCACGCCGGAGCTATTGACAGTGCCTCCGAGCGCGTCAACTCTGGCAACCGAAAGCCGCATCGGCCCGGGGAGGCGACGATGCCCGCAGCACGGGAATCCTTACTGGACGCGGCCTACACGGCGCTCGCCCGGCGCCCCTGGCCGGGTGTGCGCATGGTCGACGTCGCGGCCGTCGCCGGGGTGTCCCGGCAGACCCTCTACAACGAGTTCGGCAGCAAGGAAGGCCTCGCCCGCGCCCTGTTGCGCCGCGAGACCGACGGCTATCTGCACGGAGTCGAACGCGCGCTCGCCGAGGAGCGCGAACCGGCCGAGCGGCTGGCCGCCGTGGCCGCCTGGACGGTGGGCGCGGCGCGCGGCAACGCCCTCGTACGGGCCGCGCTCACCGGCTGCTGGAGCGAGCGGCTGCCCACGCCGAGCAGGGCCCCCGGGGCCCCGTCGTCGGTGCCCGCGCAGCGCCGCGCGGACGCCGGGGTGCCCTCGTCGGCGGAGCTGCTCGGGATGGTGCGGGACCGGGCGGTGGCCGCGCTCGGCGGCCGGGGCCGGGGGCGGGACCCGGAGCTGGCCCTCGCCTGCGAGAGCGCCGTCCGCCTCGCCCTGTCGTACGTCGTCGCGCCCGCCCGGGACGACGACGACCCCGCGGAGCTGGTCCGGGGGGCCATAGGGCGCTGGGTGGCGGGCAGATAGGCGCGCGGCGGCGGTGGTGCTCAGTGCGCGGAGCCGGACAGCTGGAGCCCCACCACGCCGATGATCACGAACGAGATCGAGACGATCTTGAGCGTGGAGACCAGGTCACCGAGGAAGATCATGCCGTAGATCGCGGTGCCCGCCGCGCCGATCCCGGTCCAGACCGCGTACGCGGGCCCGACGTCCAGCTTCTTCAGCGCCAGGGTGAGCAGACCGAAGCTGCCGAGCGCGAAACAGGCGAACGCGATCGTCGGCCAGAGCCGGGTGAAGCCGTGCGAGAGCTTCAGACAGACCGCGAAGCCGGTTTCAAGAATCCCCGCCACGATGACCAGCAGCCACGCCATGTGTCCCTGCCTCCCGCACTCGTCCACGTTCCGCGACCGCTTCGCCCCGCTCACTCCGGCTTGGTGCGATTATGCATTTACCTGCGTCGCGGGGGGCGCAAACAACGGGGAGGTCACGCGAGCAAGGGGCGGTCAGTCGTCCTCGCGCCGCTCGCGCGTGGCCAGCAGCCGGCGCAGGGAGTACAGGCGCTGCGGGTCCGCGTGCCCGTCGGCGACCCAGGCGTCCAGCGCGCAGTCCTTCTCGTCGTGACTGCAGCCGCGCGGGCAGTCCGCCGTCCCCGGCTCCAGGTCGGGGAAGGCGAGGATGACGCGCGAAGGATCGACGTGGTTGAGGCCGAACGACCGCACGCCCGGAGTGTCGATCACCCAGCCGCCCACATCCGCCAGCGGCAGCGCCAGCGCGGAGGTGGTGGTGTGCCTGCCGCGCCCCGTGACCGCGTTGACGTGCCCCGTGGTGCGGCGCCGCTCCTCGGGGACCAGCGCGTTCACCAGCGTCGTCTTGCCCACCCCGGAGTGCCCGACGAAGGCGGTGACCTTGCCGTCGAGCAGCTCGTGCACCCGCGCCAGCTCCGCGCCGTCGGTGAACTCCTCGCGGCTGGTGACCACGTAGGGGATGTCGAGGGTGGCGTACGTCTCCAGGAGCTTGTCGGCCGACGCCAGGTCCGACTTGGTCAGCACGAGGATCGGTTCCAGGCCGCCGTCGTACGCCGCCACGACGCACCGGTCGATCAGCCGCGGGCGCGGCTCCGGGTCGGCGAGGGCGGTGACGATGGCGAGCTGGTCGGCGTTGGCGACGACCACCCGCTCGTAGGGGTCGTCGTCGTCGGCGGTGCGCCGCAGGACGGAGGTGCGCTCGCCGATCCGCACGATGCGGGCGAGGGTGTCCTTCTTGCCGGACAGGTCCCCGACCACCGCGACCCTGTCGCCCACCACGGCGGCCTTGCGGCCCAGTTCACGGGCCTTCATGGCCATCACGATCCGGTCGTCGACCAGGACGGTCAGCCGCCCGCGGTCGACGGTGAGGACCATGCCCTCGGCGGCGTCCTCGTGCTTGGGCCTGATGTGGGTACGGGGGCGGTTGCCCTTGCGGTTGGGGCGGACGCGGATGTCGTCCTCGTCGGGGTTCTTGCCGTAGCGGCGCATGTTCTCGTTCCGCCCGTCAGTTCCCGAGCATCCCGGTCCAGAGTTCGGGGAAGTCCGGGAGGGTCTTCGCCGTCGTCGCGACGTTCTCGATCTGTACGCCGGCCACCGCGAGGCCGATGATCGCGCCCGCGGTCGCCATGCGGTGGTCGTCGTAGGTGTGGAAGACACCGCCGTGCAGCGGGCGCGGGCGGATGTGCAGGCCGTCGGCGGTCTCGGTGACGTCGCCGCCGAGTTCGTTGATCTCCTTGGTGAGCGCGGCAAGGCGGTCCGTCTCGTGCAGCCGCAGGTGCGCGACGCCGCGCAGCGTCGAGGGGGAGTCGGCGAGGGCCGCGACCGCCGCGATGCCGGGGGTCAGCTCGCCGACCTCGCTCAGGTCCACGTCGAGGCCGTGGATCGAGCCGGAGCCGGTGAAGACCAGGCCCTGCTCGGTCAGCTCGCAGGAGCCGCCCATCTGCGTGAAGATCTCGCGGAGCGCGTCGCCGGGCTGCGTGGTGTACGCGGGCCAGTCGGGGATGGTGACCGTGCCGCCGGTGACCAGGGCCGCGGCGAGGAACGGCTGGGCGTTGGAGAGGTCGGGCTCGACGGTCAGGTCACGGCCGAGCAGCGCGCCGGGGGTGACCCGCCAGACGTTGGGCTCACCGCCCGCCTCGGGGGTGTCCACCTGCGCCCCGGCCGAGCGCAGCATGTCGACCGTCATCCGGATGTGCGGCATGGAGGGCAGCGGGCCGCCCACGTGCCGGACCTCCACGCCCTGGTTGAAGCGCGGGCCCGACAGCAGCAAAGCGCTCACGAACTGGGAGGAGGACGAGGCGTCGATCTCGACCGGTCCGCCGTCCAGGGCCCCGGCGCCGTGCACGGTGAGCGGCAGCGCCCCCGGGCTGCCGAGCGTCGTGTCGTCGATGCGGGCGCCGAGCACGCGCAGGGCGTCGATCACACCGGTCAGGGGGCGCTCATACGAACGGGGATCGCCGTCGAAGCGGATCGGGCCGTCGGCGAGGGCGGCGACCGGGGGCAGGAAGCGCATGACCGTGCCGGCGTTGCCGACGTCGACTGTGGCCGGGCCGTGCAGACCCGAGGGGATCACGCGCCAGGCCTCGCCGGTGCCGCCAGCGACGGAGGAGCTGGACGACACCGTCTCCTCGATGCCGACGCCCATCGCGCGCAGGGCGCCCGCCATCAGCAGCGTGTCGCGGGAGCGCAGCGGGCGGCGCAGCCAGCCCGGCTCGGCGGCGAGGGAGGCGAGGACGAGCGCGCGGTTGGTGACCGACTTCGAACCGGGGACGTGGACCGTCGCGGTGACGGCTCCGCTTGCGTGCGGGGCGGGCCAGAGGGCGGTGTGCGCCGGGGTTTCGGTCATGCCCTCACTTTAGTGGCTGCCGCGGACCCCGCTCAGACGGCGAGGAGCCAGCGTGCCCCGCCCATCAGGGAGCAGAGCGACACGGCGTGGAAGAGGAAGAGCCACAGCCCGGCGGGGACGTGGGTGAGCCGCGAGAGCTGGTCGGCGTCCGAGTCGCCCGCGCCCCCGTGCCGGCGCTTGGCCTGGAGCTCGAAGGCGGGGCGAACACCGCCCAGGAGCAGGAACCACACCACCGCGTACGCGAAAGCCGCCTGCACGTCGGTCTCCGCCAGCCAGGACACCAGGAGGAAGGTGCCCCCGGTCAGCAGGACCGTCAGGGCGCCGTACGCGTTGCGGATCATGACCAGCATCGCGACGAGCAGCGCGGTGGCGATCCACAGCAGGGCCGTGATGCGCCCCGAGGAGAGCAGGGCCGCGCCGCCGAGGCCGAGCAGCGGGGGCGCGGTGTAGCCGGCCGCCGCGGTCAGGATCATGCCGGGCCCGGTGGGCCTGCCGCGTGAGACGGTCAGGCCCGAGGTGTCGGAGTGCAGGCGTATGCCGTCGAGGCGGCGCCCGGTGAGCAGCGCGACCAGGCCGTGGCCGCCCTCGTGGGCGATGGTGATGGCGTTGCGGGCCAGGCGCCACACGCCGTGCGGGACGACGACGGCGAGCGCGACGACGCCGGCCGCGATCACCAGCCACTGCTCGGGCGCGGGCTGCGTGCCGAAGACGCGGTCCCAGAGATCGGCCGGACTGGCGGTGGCGGTGCTTTCCATTGTCGGGACTGGCTCCTCTGGGGGACGGGGTCGTGGCAGTCTGGCACGTATGTGCGGACGGTATGCATCCAGTCGTGGACCCGGGGACCTCGCGGAGGTCTTCGGGATCGAGAAGTGGGAGCCGGAAGAGGCCCTCGCCCCGGATTTCAACGTGGCGCCCACCAAAGAGGTCCACGCGATCCTCGACCGTCCCCTGAAAGACGCCGAGGACCCGGTTCCGGTTCGCCAGCTGCGCACCCTCAAGTGGGGCCTCGTGCCGTCCTGGTCCAAGACGCCCGAGGGCGGCGCCCGGATGATCAACGCCCGTGCCGAGACCGTGCACGAGAAGCCCTCCTACCGCCGCGCCTTCGCCTCGCGCCGCTGTGTCCTGCCCGCCGACGGCTATTACGAGTGGGTGACCGCGCCCGAGGAACGGCAGCTGGAGGTCGAGGGCAAGAAGAAGCGGCCCCGCAAGCAGCCGTACTTCGTGACGCCGGCCGACGGCTCCGTCTTCGCCATGGCGGGCCTCTACGAGTTCTGGCGGGACAAGACCCTGCCCGACGAGCACCCCCTCGCCTGGTGGGTGACCTGCACGGTGATCACCACCGAGGCCGAGACCGCCCCGCTCGCCGTCGCACCCGCCGAGGGACCGCGCGCGCTCGCCGACATCCACCCCCGGATGCCGCTGATGCTCACCCCCGACCGCTGGGACGCCTGGCTCGACCCGTCCCGCACGGACGTCGAGGACCTGCGCGCACTCCTGGAGCCGCCCCCGGCCGGGCTGATGCGGGCGTACCCCGTGTCGACGGCCGTCAGCAACGTACGCAACAACGGCCCGGAGCTGCTCAAGGAGCTGGACGGCCCCGAAGAGGGCACACTCTTCTGACGTGACGTATGAAACGGGCGTGACGCACGAGACACACACGCCGCAGACCGAGACAGTGGAGACCGACGCCGGTACGGCGCGCATCACCTGGCACCCCGCGAAGAGGAAGGCGCGCCACCTGCTGGCCGTCAGCCATGGCGCGGGCGGCGGCATCGAGGCCCCTGACCTCCAGGCCCTCGCCGCCACGCTGCCCGCGCACGGCGTGAGCGTCGCCCTCGTCGAGCAACCCTGGCGGGTCGCGGGCAAGAAGCTGGCGCCCGCGCCGAAGACACTGGACGTCGGCTGGCGGGGCATCTGGCCCGCGCTGGAGAAGAAGGGGCTCCCGGTGATCTCCGGAGGCCGCAGCGCGGGCGCGCGCGTGGCCTGCCGCACGGCGACCGAGCTGGGCGCGGCAGCCGTCCTCGCACTCTCCTTCCCCCTGCACCCGCCGGGCAGGCCCGAGAAGTCCCGCGCCGACGAGCTGCTCGGCGCCGGGGTGCCGACCCTCGTCGTACAGGGCGGCAACGACCCCTTCGGAAGGCCCGCCGAGTTCCCCGAGGGGACGTACGAACTGGTCGAAGTGCCCTTCGGCGATCACGGTTTCAAGGTGCCGAAGAAGGCGGAACTGTCCCAGGACGAGGCCATGACGGTCATCACGGACGGCGTCACACGGTGGGCGGGAATGTTGGGCGCGTGACCCCTGTTGTCGCGAACAGACGGTGCACACCGTCGCAGACGTGTTCGTACGAGAGGGAGTCCGCCGCATGGGTTCGACCATCTGCCCGAACCGCTCCAGCGCCTCTGACCTGGAGTGGACGGTCTTGAGCGCACCCAAAACCGCGACTATTCGGGCGGCGCGCGGAGTGGATCGTCGTCTATCCTCCGATTCGAGTGGGGCTGCATTCGGCCTCGCCACGTCGTTGGAGGAGGTGGGTCCGGTCACTGGGACCGACGCAGGGACCGAGCACGGCCAGGCGGAGCGCCCGGAAGAGGGTTCTGAGACGGCCGCGGAGCGCACGGCCCGCTTCGAGCGGGACGCGCTGACGTTCCTCGACCAGATGTACTCGGCGGCGCTGCGCATGACGCGCAACCCGGCGGACGCGGAGGACCTGGTCCAGGAGACCTACGCGAAGGCGTACGCGTCGTTCCACCAGTTCCGCGAGGGCACCAACCTCAAGGCGTGGCTGTACCGGATCCTCACGAACACGTTCATCAACTCCTACCGCAAGAAGCAGCGCGAGCCCCAGCGCAGTGCCGCCGAGGAGATCGAGGACTGGCAGCTCGCGCGCGCCGAGTCGCACATGTCCACCGGTCTGCGCTCCGCCGAGTCGCAGGCGCTGGACCACCTGCCCGACTCGGACGTGAAGCAGGCGCTCCAGGCGATCCCCGAGGAATTCCGCATCGCCGTCTATCTGGCCGATGTCGAGGGCTTTGCCTACAAGGAGATCGCGGACATTATGGGGACACCCATCGGTACGGTGATGTCCCGGCTGCACCGGGGCCGCCGCCAACTGCGCGGCATGCTGGAGGACTACGCCCGTGAGCGCGGGCTCGTCCCGGCGGGTGCCGGGGAGTCGAACGGAACGAAAGGCTCGGGCTCATGAGCTGCGGAGAGCCGCACGAGACTGACTGCAGTGAAGTCCTGGACCACCTCTATGAGTTCCTGGACCACGAGATGCCGGACAGCGACTGCACCAAGTTCGAGACGCACTTCGAGGAGTGCTCGCCGTGCCTGGAGAAGTACGGCCTGGAACAGGCCGTGAAGAAGCTGGTGAAGCGCTGCTGCGGTCAGGACGACGTGCCCACCGACCTGCGGGCCAAGGTCATGGGACGCATCGACCTCATCCGCTCCGGGCAGTCGGTGCCCGACCAGGACGTCACGCAGGACGCCGCGCCGGGTGTGACGCCCTCGGAGGCGTGAACCCCCTGGTGGTGCCCGGCAGTTGAGAGCGGGAGCAGGTCGCGCATGATGGCGGCCTGCTCTTCTTTCTGGCCCCGTTCCTCCCTCCTGTCACTCGAATGTGCTAATTCGCCGCCGTCGGGTACTGACCGCCGAGCCGCCGCCCTAGTCTCCGGACCTGGGTCTTGCGAGCTGGAACGGGGAGGAGAACTCCATGCGGTCGGTGCCGGCGCGGGCCCGCCTTTACATCCTCTGCGTCGCTCTGGGCGGCGCCGCCTGTGCCGCGCCCGCGCTGAGCTCACGCACCCCCTGGCCGGCCGTCGCGCTCCTCGCGGTGCTCTGCGCCGGGTGCGAGCGGGCCGCCCTGCCCCACGGCCGCACGCGCGGCCTCGGCACCTTCTTCCCGTGCTGCTCGCCGGGGTCTTCCTGCTGCCGCCCGCGGCCGCCGCCCTCGTCGCCGTGCCGGGCGCGCTGCTCGCCCGCGTCGACCGGCGCCCCGCCGGGTACGCCGCCTCTGGCGCGCCGCCCAGCTCGCCGTGGCCTCCTGGACGGCGGCGCGGGTGTACGGGGCGCTCGGCGGGCCCGCCGCCGGTGCCGGCCCCGACTTCCCTTACGTCCTCGGGCCCGCGGGAGCCGCCGTGGTGGCCTTCTGCGCCGTGCTCACCGTGCTGGACGGAGGGGTCCTCGCGATGGCCGAGCGGGTTCCCCTGCGGAGCGCGTGGCGGGGGCTCTTCGCGCGCTCGCTCGCACCCGTGGCGGTGCACGGCCTGGCCGGGCTGATGATGGCGATCCTGTGGACCAGCCCCTACGGACCCCCGGCCGCGCTGCTCGTGCTGCTGCCGATGGGCGTCTCCTGCTGGGTCTTCGCGCAGTACCACCGCGAGCGCGCCGCCCACCAGGCCACCATCCGGGCGCTCGTCCAGGCCGTCGACCTCAAGGACAAGTACACCCGCGGCCACAGCGAGCGGGTCGGGCGCGCCTCGGTGATGATCGCGCGCGAGCTGGGCATGGACGACGAGCGCGTCGAGGTCCTGCGGTTCGCGGGCATCCTGCACGACGTCGGCAAACTCGGCGTCCCCACCCGCCTGCTGCGGAAGGACGGCCCCCTGACCCAGGAGGAGCGGCGCGTCATCGAGCTCCACCCCGAGTACGGACACGAGATGGTGCGCGGCATCGGGTTCCTCGGCGAGGCACGGGCGGCGATCCTCCACCACCACGAGCGGATCGACGGCAGTGGTTACCCCTACGGGCTCGCCGGACGGCAGATCCCCGAGTGCGCCCGGGTGGTGGCCGTCGCCGACGCCTTCGACGCGATGACGTCCACGCGGTCCTACCGGCGGGCCCGGCCGGTGCCCGCCGCCCTGGAGGAGCTGGCCCGGTGCGCGGGGGCGCAGTTCGACCCCGCCATGGTCGCCGCGCTGACACGCGCCCTGGACCGGGACGGATGGCACCCCGAGGTCACCTCGGACGTCCCGCGCCGAGGCCCGGAGCACGGCGCCGACCAGGGCGGAAACGTACCGCCTGCGCGCGCGGCCGCACCTGCGGCGCGCGGGCTACCGCCCGGTGACCGCCCCGGCGGCGCGCACCCGCCCAGCCGTGCGGAACGCCTGCCCACCACGGCGGCCCACGGCCTGGCCGGCCTGCTCGCCCTCGCCTCTCTGGGCTGGACCCTGTGGCACGGCGTCGCGGAAGGGCGGGTCGCCCTCGCCTTCGGGGTGCTCATCGGACTCGGGGAACTGGCCCGGTGGGGCAGCGGCGGCGACCGGGAGCCCGCGCCGCTCGGGGCCGCCGGAGCCCTGGCCTACGCGCTGCTCGGGCAGAACGCGGGCCAGGCCACGCACCACGGGGTGCTCCAGGTGATCGCCGTGGTCGTCGCGGCCGCCCTCGTGGGAGCCGTGCCACACGTGGCGCTCGGCCGGGGGCCCACCCTCGACCACATGGCGCGGCGCGTGCTGACCGTCGCGTTCGCCGCCGCCTGCTTCCAGCCCCTCTACAACGCGGGCAGGCTGGAGGAGTGGGTCGGCCACGGCCCCTGGTTCGCGCTCGTCATCGTCGCCGTGCTCGTCCTCACCGCGCTCTGCGACGCCGTCCTCGCCGCCGCGATGGCGCACGCCCGCACCCGCTGGCCGTTCGGGCCGCTGCTCCGCGACGAACTGCGGGCCATGCTCGGCATCGGTTCGGCCGTCTGCGCCACGGGGGCCGTGATGGCGCTCGCCGTGGCCGTGGCGGGGCTCTGGGCGCTGCCCGTCTTCAGCCTTCCGCTGCTGCTCACCCAGCTCTCCTTCCGGCGCTACGCGGCGGTGCGGGCCACCTACCGCCAGACCATCGCGTCGCTGGCCAGGGCCACGGAGATCGCCGGCTACACCCCGCAGGGCCACGCCCACCGCGTCGCCGGGCTCAGCCGGGCCGTCGGGCGCGACCTCGGGCTGACGGGGCCGGACCTGACCGTCCTGGAGTACGCGGCGCTGATGCACGACATCGGCCAGCTCTCCCTCGTCGATCCCGTGCCCGAGGGCGCCACGGCCGCCCTGCCCGAGGCGCAGCAGCGCCGGATAGCCCTGCTCGGCGGTGCCGTCGTACGGCAGACGGGAGTGGACTCCGCGGTCGCCGTGGTCGTGGAGTGTCAGGCCGACCCCTACCGCGATCAGCCGCTCACCGCGCGAATTGTGCGCACCGCGAACGCGTACGACGAGATGGCGCGGGGAGAAGGACCCTCGGGGGCGCTCGGCGGCCCGCTCAACGCCTTGGAGAGGCTGCGGCTGGCCACCGGCCACGACTATCAGCCGGAGGTCGTGGAGTCCCTGGCGAGGGTGGTGTCGAGGGGCGGCCTTAGCTCACCCCCGGCTGGGTAACCCATGGGTAATGAGCGGCCGTCCGACCGTACGTGGTTGGATGCGAAGAAGAGGAAGAAGAGGGTGCGCGGGGGCGTTCGACCCGACGCCGCGCCCTCGCGGACGGGACTTCCGACAAATCGTGACAGGCGGGAATCAGGCGGGAATCGTGAGGATCTTCGGCAAGGGACGGCACCGGCCCTCCGCCTCATGGCGGCAGGCGACCGACCGCGCCTTCACGCTGATCGGCGACGGTCGGTACGAGGACGCGGGAGCGCTGCTCACACGCGCGGCGGACCTCGAACCGTGGCTGTCCGAGTCCTGGTTCAACCTCGCGCTGCTGCACAAGTTCCGGCACGACTGGGAGCAGGCGCGGGCCGCGGGGCTGCGCGCCGTCGCACTCCTGGACCGCTCCGCGGGTGCCCCGGACTGGTGGAACGTCGGCATCGCGGCGACCGCGCTCCAGGACTGGCCGCTGGCCCGCCGCGCCTGGCAGGCGTACGGCCTGCGGGTGCCCGGCGGGGTGGCCGCGTCCGGCGAGCCCTCGGGCATGGAGCTCGGCAGCGCGGCCGTGCGGCTCTCCCCGGAGGGCGAGGCCGAGGTGGTGTGGGGCCGCAGGCTGGACCCCGCGCGCATCGAGGTGCTGTCCATCCCGCTGCCCTCCTCCGGGCGGCGCTGGGGCGAGGTCGTGCTGCACGACGGCGTCCCGCACGGCGAGCGGACGACGGCGGCAGGACACTCGTACCCCGTCTTCGACGAGATCGAGCTCTGGGCGCCCTCACCCGTGCCGACCTGGGTGGTCCTCCTGGAGGCGGCCACCGAGGACGACCGGGACGCCCTGGAGCAGCTCGCGGCCGACGCGGGCTTCGCCGCCGAGGACTGGTCGTCCTCCGTACGGCTGCTGTGCCGCATGTGCTCGGAGTCCCGGATGCCGAGCGACGAGGGCGACGGCGAGCACCTGGACCCGCACGACCACAGCGAGCCGGGCCACCCGGGGCCGCTCGGCCACCGCAGCCCCGGCGCGGTCTGGGTACCGGAGCGGGAGTGCGGCATCGCGGCGCCCGCCGCCCTGGTGCGCGGCCTCCTGGACAGCTGGGTGGCGGACAGCCCCGACTCGCGCGACTGGCGGGATCTCGAAGAGGTCTGCTGACCCGAAGAGGCGGGCCGGGACTTCGCCGTAGGCTGTACCGGCACAACTCTTGAGGGTTTCACGGAAGGCTTACGGCGGACATGGCGCAGGACACTGAGCAGCAGGCCTCGGGCGGGGTGCTCCCCGTCGACGACGAGGGCTTCGTCATCGACACGGAGGACTGCGAGGAGCGCGAGACGGCCTACCGCGAGCGCGGCACGTCGCGGCCGATCACGGTCGTCGGCAATCCGGTCCTGCACAAGGAGTGCAAAGACGTCACGGCCTTCGACGACGACCTCGCCAGGCTGATCGACGACATGTTCGCGACCCAGCGCGTCGCGCAGGGCGTGGGCGTGGCAGCCAACCAGGTCGGCGTCGACCTGAAGGTCTTCGTCTACGACTGCATGGACGACGAGGGCGTGCGCCACGTCGGTGTGGTCTGCAACCCGGTCCTGACCGAGCTGCCCGCCGAGCGGCGCCGCCTCGACGACTCGGGCGAGGGCTGCCTCTCCGTGCCCACCGCCTACGCCCCGCTGGCCCGCCCGGACTACGCCGAGGTCACCGGCCAGGACGAGAAGGGCAACCCCATCAAGGTGCGCGGCACCGGCTACTTCGCCCGCTGCCTCCAGCACGAGACGGACCACCTGTACGGCTACCTGTACATCGACCGCCTCTCCAAGAGGGAGCGCAAGGACGCGCTGCGCCAGATGGCAGAGGGCACGCCGCGCTACCCCGTGGTACCCAATGACTGACGTGCGCGACGCCTGAGCGGCGCGGGAGCCACGTGACACGAGCGGCCCCTGGTCGGGAACCCCCCTGACCAGGGGCCGTTGGCATGAGCCGCTCTCCAGTGCGAGCAGAACCGGCTGTCGAAGATCCATAATCAGTCACGTACGGGGAGGTTCTCGGCACCGGTGGGTAGTGAATGGCGCAAAACTGTTCCCTGAACGGTCAGTTGTGGTGCTGAATGGAAAGCGCGGGGGATACACGACGGCGCGCGCCCGGCACGTGCGGGAGGGGTGTGTGCCACCCAGGCGGCTGAAAGGGGTTTGTCCGTGCCTGCATATTCCGGAAGCACTTCTCAGACACAGCCACGCACGCGGAAGGTATCGGTCCCACCGGCGTTCGCCGTTCCGATGGTCGAGGCCGCGTTTCCTCGGCGTCTGCACCCGTATTGGCCAAAGCTTCAGGAGAAGTCCAGGAACTGGTTGCGCGAAATGCGGCTCATGCCGCCGGACAAGGTCGAGCGCTACGCGGACAGCCTCTGCTACACCGATCTGGTGGCCGGCTACTACATCGGCGCGCCGGACGAGTTGCTCACCGCGATAGCCGATCTCAGCAGCTGGTTCTTCGCATGGGACGACCGGCACGACCGCGACTCGGTGCACGGCCGGGCGGAGCAGTGGTGGCGGCTGTGCCGAGGCCTGCACGGCGCGCTCGACGCCCCCCGGCAGTATCTGCACCACTCGGACCCGCTGGTCGCGGGCTTCGCGGACTGCGTCCGCCGCCTGTACTCCTTCCTGGGCCCCAGCTGGAACGCCAGGTTCGCCCGGCACTTCCACCCCGTGATCGACGCCTACGACCAGGAGTTCCACAACCGCCGCGGTGGCACGGTGCCCACCGTCGAGGCATACGTCGAGCTGCGCCGCCTCACGTTCGCGCACTGGGCCTGGATCGACCTGCTCGAACCCACCGCGGGACGCGAACTGCCGCACGGCGTACGCGAGCACCCCGCGTACCGGCGGGCGGCGCTGGCCACCCAGGATTTCTCGGCCTGGTACAACGACCTGTGCTCACTTCCCAAAGAACTGGCGGGAGATGAACTGCACAATCTCGGGATCAGCCTCATTCACCACGAGGGACTGACGCTCGAAGAGGCGGTGCGCGAAGTTCACCGGCGGGTCACGCAATGTGTCACGGATTTTATCCGGGCCGAGGAAGAAGTACTGCTTTTCGCCCGTAGATTGGCCGGCGGGAGCACGCGCGGAAAAGAACTCGCGGAAGCATTGGAATCCTGCGTCTTCAACATGCGGAACTGGTTCTCTTCCGTGTACTGGTTCCACCACGAATCCGGTCGTTATCGGGTGGACAGCTGGGACGACCGGTCCATGCCCCCGTATGTCACGGAAGACGCCCTGGCGGAAAAGGAACTGGTGGGTGAGGAATGAGCGTCGAGTCCACGACAACCGTACCGGCGGCCTCCGGGCCGGACCCGCTGCGCACCCCGCCGCTCGTGGCGGGCGGCGCACCTCTGCTCGGCCACGCCTGGAACCTCGTGCGCGACCCGCTCGGCTTCCTCGCCGCGCTGCGCGACCACGGGGATCTCGTCAGGATCAGGCTGGGCCCGAGGACGGCGTACGCGGTCTGCGATCCGGAGCTGGTCGGCGCCCTGCTGAAGAGCCCCGAGTACATCGTCGGCGGGCCGCTCTGGGACACCCTCGAAGTCCTCCTCGGCAAGGGCGTGGCGACCAGCAACGGCCGGCTGCACCGGCGCCAGCGGCGGATGATGCAGCCCGCGTTCCGCCCCGAGCGGATCGCCGACTACGCCAGGGTGATGGAGGAGGAGGCGCGCGCCACGGCGGCCCGCTGGCGGCCCGGCGAGACGGTCGACGTGAGCGCGGAGATGTTCCGCACGGCCGTGCGCATCGTCTCGCGCTCCCTCCTGGAGGTCGACTCGATCGGCGACAAGGCGGACCGCGTCGCCGACTCGCTGCACACCGTCTTCGAAGGCCTCTACCGCCGGATGGTGCTCTCGGTCGGGCCGCTCCACCGCGTGCCGACGCCCGCCAACCGGCGCTTCGAGAACGCGCTCGCCGACCTGCACGCGCTAGTCGACGAGATCGTCGCGGAGCGCCGGGCGGCCGCCGGGCCCGGCGGGCCGCAGGACCTGCTCGCGGAATTGCTGAGTGCCACGGACGAATCCGGGCGGCCACTGGCCGACCAGGAGATCCACGACCACGTGGTTTCCCTCGTCGTGGCCGGTGCGGAGAATGTCGCGTCGACGCTGGCGTGGACGTTCCATCTGCTCACCGAACACCCCGAGCAGGAAAGGAAGTTGATTGAAGAAGTAAATTCCGTGGCCAGGGGTCGCGCGATCACATTCGCCGACCTGGACGACCTGCCGCACACCCGCAATGTCATCACCGAGGCCATGCGGATACGGCCTGCCGCCTGGATATTCACGCGCCGGTCGGTGGCCGAGACCGAACTGGGCGGCTATCGCATTCCGGCCGACGCGGACATCGTCTACAGCGTCTACGCGATGCAGCGCGACCCGCGTTCCTTCGAGCGGCACCTGGAGTTCGACCCGGACCGGTGGCTGCCCGAACGCGCGGGGGAGATCCCGGAGTTCGCCATGATGCCGTTCGGTGTCGGCAACCGTAAGTGCCCCGGCGATCACTTCAGCATGGCCGAACTGGCCCTGATCCTCGGCACGGTGGCCCCGAAGTGGCGCCTGGAGCGGGTCCCGGAGACCGACACCGGCACCCGCGTCGGCATCACCCTGCATCCGAAGCGGCTGGTCCTGCGGGTTCGGCCGCGCTGAGCGCGCAGGTGTGTCCGCCCCGCCCCCCGTGGCGGGGCGGACACACACGTTCTCGGTACTGGTCCTCTCAGAACTCGTCGTCGAAGGAGACCGAGCCCTCGACCGCGACCTGGTACGCCGACGGCCGCCGCTCGAAGAAGTTGGTCAGCTCCTGCACGCCCTGGAGCTCCATGAAGGAGAACGGGTTCGACGAGCCGTAGACCGGCGCGAAGCCGAGCCGCTGGAGGCGCTGGTCGGCGACGCACTCCAGGTACGCGCGCATCGAGTCGGTGTTCATGCCCGGCAGACCGTCCCCGCACAGGTCGCGCGCGAACTGCAGCTCCGCCTCGACGGCCTCCTTCAGCATGTCCGTGACCTGCGTCTGGAGCGCGTCGTCGAAGAGCTCGGGCTCCTCCTTGCGGACCGTGTCCACCACGTCGAAGGCGAAACTCATGTGCATCGTCTCGTCGCGGAAGACCCAGTTGGTGCCGGTGGCCAGGCCGTGCAGCAGACCTCGGCTGCGGAACCAGTAGACGTACGCGAAGGCACCGTAGAAGAAGAGCCCCTCGATGCACGCGGCGAAGCAGATCAGGTTGAGCAGGAAGCGGCGGCGGTCGGCCTGCGTCTCCAGCCGGTCCAGCTTCTCGACCGAGTCCATCCACTTGAAGCAGAACTGCGCCTTCTCCCGGATGGAGGGGATCTCCTCCACCGCGTCGAACGCGGCCGCCCGGTCCTCGGGGTCGGGCAGATAGGTGTCGAGCAGCGTCAGGTAGAACTGGACGTGCACGGCCTCCTCGAAGAGCTGACGGCTCAAGTAGAGCCGCGCTTCGGGGGAGTTGATGTGCTTGTAGAGCGTCAGCACCAGATTGTTGGAGACGATCGAGTCACCGGTCGCGAAGAACGCGACGAGGCGGCCGATCAGGTGCTGCTCCTCGGGCGTCATCTTCGCCAGGTCGGCGACGTCCGAGTGGAGGTCGACCTCCTCCACCGTCCAGGTGTTCTTGATCGCGTCCCGGTAGCGCTCGTAGAAGTCCGGGTAGCGCATGGGGCGCAGGGTCAGCTCGAAGCCCGGGTCGAGAAGGTTCTTGGCAATGGACATTACTGGCAGGCCTCGCAGGACTCGGGGTTTTCCAGGGAGCAGGCGACGGCCTCTTCGGCCGTGACCTGCGCGGGTACGGGGGCGGCGGTGGCGTTCGAGCCACCGGCCGCGCGGGCGATGCGCGTGGCGGGGCGCGAGCGCAGGTAGTACGTCGTCTTCAGGCCCTGCTGCCAGGCGTACGCGTACATCGAGGAGAGCTTGCTGATGGTCGGCGTCTCCAGGAACAGGTTCAGGGACTGCGCCTGGTCGAGGAACGGGGTGCGCGCGGCGGCCATGTCGATCAGGCCGCGCTGCGGGATCTCCCAGGCCGTGCGGTAGAGCGCGCGGACGTCCTCGGGGATCCAGCCGAAGCCCTGCACCGAGCCGTTGGCCTCGCGCAGCGCCTCGCGTCCAGGCCGAGCCGCTTCACGTCCACCAGCCGGACAGCGTCTCGCGCTTGAAGAGGTTGGAGACCTGCGGCTCGATGCACTCGTACACGCCCGCGATGGACGCGATGGTGGCGGTCGGCGCGATGGCGAGCAGGAGCGAATTGCGCATGCCGGTCGTGGCGATACGGGCGCGCAGGGCCGCCCACCGCTCCGGCCAGGTCAGCTCGACGCCGTAGTGGTCGGGGTGCAGCACGCCGCGCGCGGTGCGGGTCTTCTCCCAGGCGGGCAGCGGGCCCTCGCGCTCGGCGAGGTCGGCCGACGCCTCGTACGCGGCGAGCATGATCCGCTCGGCGATCCGGGTGGACAGGGCGCGCGCCTCGGGGGAGTCGAACGGCAGCTTCAGCTGGAAGAAGACGTCCTGGAGGCCCATCGCGCCGAGGCCGACCGGGCGCCACTTGGCGTTGGAGCGCCCGGCCTGCTCGGTCGGGTAGAAGTTGATGTCGACGACGCGGTCCAGGAAGGTGACGGCGGTGCGGACGGTCTCGTCGAGCCGGTCCCAGGCGAGGTCGCCGTCCTCCACGAAGGCGCCGAGGTTCACCGAGCCGAGGTTGCAGACCGCCGTCTCGCCGTCGTCCGTCACCTCCAGGATCTCGGTGCAGAGGTTCGAGGAGTGCACGGTGTGGCCGGGCTCCGCCGTCTGGTTGGCGGTGCGGTTGGCGGCGTCCTTGAACGTCATCCAGCCGTTGCCGGTCTGCGCGAGGGTGCGCATCATGCGGCCGTACAGGTCCCGGGCCGGGATGGTCTTCTTCGCGAGCCCGGCGGCCTCGGCCCCGCGGTAGGCGGCGTCGAACTCCTCGCCCCACAGGTCGACGAGCTCGGGCACGTCGGCCGGGGAGAACAGCGACCAGTCCTGGTCGGCGGCGACCCGGCGCATGAACTCGTCCGGGATCCAGTGCGCGAGGTTGAGGTTGTGCGTGCGGCGCGCGTCCTCACCGGTGTTGTCGCGCAGTTCGAGGAACTCCTCGATGTCGGAGTGCCACGTCTCCAGGTAGACCGCGGCCGCGCCCTTGCGCCGGCCGCCCTGGTTCACGGCGGCGACCGAGGCGTCCAGGGTCTTCAGGAACGGCACGATGCCGTTCGAGTGCCCGTTCGTGCCGCGGATCAGCGAACCCCGGGAACGGATGCGGGAGTACGAGAGTCCGATGCCGCCCGCGTGCTTGGAGAGCCGCGCGACCTGGTGGTAGCGGTCGTAGATCGAGTCCAGCTCGTCGAGCGGGGAGTCGAGGAGGTAGCAGGAGGACATCTGCGGGTGGCGGGTGCCGGAGTTGAAGAGCGTCGGCGAGGACGGCAGGTAGTCCAGGCGGCTCATCAGGCCGTACAGCGCGGCGACCTCGTCCACGGCCGCGGCGCCCTCGTCCTTGGCCAGGCCGCTCGCGACGCGCAGCATGAAGTGCTGCGGGGTCTCGATGACCTGCCGGGTGATCGGATGGCGCAGCAGATAGCGGCTGTGCAGGGTGCGCAGGCCGAAGTACTCGAAGCGGAAGTCGGCGCCGTCGGCGAGCGCGGTGTCCACCAGCGCGTCGAGCCGGGCCGCGTGCGCCGTCACGAACTGGGCCGTGCGGTCGGCGATCAGGCCCTCGCGGTGGCCGACCGCCACGGAGTCGGTGAAGGAGCGCACGCCCTGCGTCGCCGCCTCCTCGCGGATGCCGATCGACAGGAGCCGGGCCGCCAGCTTCGAGTACGCCGGGTCCTCGGCGATGAGCCCCGCGGCCGCCTCGGTCGCGAGCTCCCGCAGCTCCGAGGCGTCGGCCCTGGCGGAGCGGCCGCGCAGCGCGGCGGCGGCGACCCGGCCGGGGTCGGCGTCGGGAAGGTCGGCGGTGAGATCGGTCAGGGTGCGCAGCAGCGCGGCCCCTGGCCCGTCGGTTCCCTCGGCACCCTCGGTGGTCGGCCTCGACGGCGCTGACGCAGGTTCGGCAGGCGCGATGGTCACGTGGAGCACTCCCTCGCTCGGCTCTGGGCCAGGAGGAGGGGGGCGGGCACACACGGGCGCACCCGGGCAGGGCGGCGTACCGCGTCCACCGGCCCACTCCACGAGGCCCGGACGGTCGGCACCCGGGCCGGACGGCACGGGTGCACTGTCGGCAGGTCCTCGGACTCCGCGTACGCAAAATGCGTACACATGCACCGTTGCGGGACAGTTCCGGACTTGCACCGGATTCCCCTGCGGCGACAGCGAGCACGAGCATACATCTTGTGTCGGGTTCCTGAGGCGGCCCCACATCTTGTGTCGGTGCGCAGGGGGAGTCGGGTGGGCTCAGAGAGTCAACGCGTAGGCGAGCAGCGGCACGGTCTCGATCGGCCGCCAGTCGCGCTCGGGCGTCCGTACGAAGCCGAGGCGCCCGTACAGCCGGTGGGCGGCGTGCATCGACGTCTGCGTGGACAGGACGAGCCCGGTGCGGCCCGCCTCCTTGGCGCGCCGCACGCACTCCCGTACGAGCGTCTCGCCGGCGCCCCGGCCGCGCGCCTCGGAGGAGACGGCCAGCATGCGGATCTCCGCCTCGCTCTCGCGCGCTATGTCGGCCATGGGCCCGCCGGAGGGGACGTAGGTGACGCAGCCGAGTACGGTCCCGTCCGCCTCCGCCACCAGGACCTCCGCCGCGGCCGCGCGCGCCGCCACGTCGCGCAGCACGTCCAGATAGGGGTCCTCCGCCCCGAAGTCCAGGTGTCCGTCGTCGAGATAGGCCTGCGCGGTGAGGGCGCCCAGCGCCTCGTACTCCTCGGGGCGGGCCTGCCTGATCGTGATGGTCGTCGTATCCATGAGGCGCAGTGTGCAACACGGGTACGACAAAGGCCGCCGGATTTCCGGCGGCCCTGTCGATGCGGGTAGGTATGGGCTCAGTGCCCGGCGCCCGCGGTGGCCTTGGGCAGTTCCTGGATGACACCCGGGTCGCCCGCGTCCGCGGTGTAGTCACCGGGCGAGGTCTCGTCGATGCCGTCCGGGGCCTTCAACGCCTTCAGGACGAAGGTGAGGGCCACGGTGACGATGACGTTCAGGACGAACGCGGTGAGGCCGATGTAGCCGATCTCGCCGATGCCGGGGATCGTGTCGGAGGAGCCGCCGAAGTGCTTCTGCGTCGGCGACGCGACGCCGTACGCCGCCAGCGTGCCGTAGACCATGCCGACCGCCCAGCCGGCGAGGAGCGCCCAGCGGTGGAACCACCGGGTGAACAGGCCGCCGACCAGCGCGGGCATCGTCTGGAGGATCCAGATGCCGCCGAGCAGCTGGAAGTTGATCGCGACGGTCTTGTCCATGGTGAGGACGAAGGCGAGCGCGCCGACCTTCACCAGCAGTGAGACCAGCTTGGAGACCTTGGTCTCTTGCGCGGGCGTCGCGTCGGGCTTGAGGAAGTCCTTGTAGATGTTGCGGGTGAAGAGGTTCGCGGCCGCGATCGACATGATGGCCGCCGGGACCAGCGCGCCGATGCCGATGGCCGCGAAGGCCACGCCCGTGAACCAGTCCGGGAACATGGTCTCGAAGAGCTGCGGGATGGCCAACTGGCCGTTGTCCACCTTGATGCCCGCCGCGATCGCCATGAAGCCGAGCAGTGCCAGCAGGCCGAGCATCAGTGAGTACAGCGGCAGGATGGTGGTGTTGCGGCGGATCACGTCGCGGCTCTTGGAGGAGAGCGTCGCCGTGATCGAGTGCGGGTACATGAACAGCGCGAGGGCCGAGCCGAGCGCGAGCGTGGCGTACGTCCACTGCCCGGCCTCGGCGGGCGCGAGCGCGCCGCGCGGCTTGTCGGTCGTCGGGTTGGTCTGCGCGAAGGCGTCACCGGCCTTGGCGAAGATGTCGTCGAAGCCGCCCAGTTTGATCGGGATGTAGATGATCGCGACGACGATGACGAGGTAGATCAGCCCGTCCTTCACGAACGCGATCAGTGCGGGCGCGCGCAGCCCCGACGAGTAGGTGTACGCGGCGAGCACCGCGAAGGCGATCAGGAGCGGCAGGTCCTTGATGAACCAGTTGGTGTCCGGGCCACCGCCGACGCCCATGACGTCGAGGACGGCCTGGATGCCGACGAGTTGGAGCGCGATGTAGGGCATCGTGGCGAGGATGCCGGTGACCGCGACGGCCAGCGAGAGCCCCTTCGACCCGAAGCGCCCGCGCACGAAGTCCGAGGTGGTCACATAGCCGTGCTTGTGCGAGACCGACCACAGGCGCGGCAGGAAGGTGAAGATCAGCGGGTAGACGAGGATGGTGTAGGGCACCGCGAAGAACCCGGCCGCGCCCGCCGCGTAGATCGCCGCCGGGACGGCCACGAAGGTGTACGCGGTGTAGAGGTCACCGCCGAGCAGGAACCAGGTGACCCAGGTGCCGAACGACCGGCCGCCGAGGCCCCATTCGTCGAGGCTCTGGTCGTTCTCGGCCTTGCGCCAGCGGGCGGCCAGGAAGCCCATGACCGTGACCGCTATGAAGAAGAAGATGAAGACGGCGAGCGCGACGCCGTTGACTCCGCCGTTCATGACCGCGCACCTTCCTTGCGGGCGCGCTGGTCACGCTGCCACAGCTTGTACGCGATCATCGTGAGCACCGTGGAGATGACGACCCACAGCATCTGGTACCAGTAGAAGAACGGGATGCCTATGAGGGTCGGTTCGATCCTGGCGTAGGAACTCACCCAGAGCATCGCCACGAACGGCGCGACAAGGCAGACGGCGACGACCACGCGGACCGGCGTGACCACCGGTCTGTTCACTTCAGGCGCATCTGACATATCGCGGCTCCGTTCCCTCACTTATCCCATGCTTAACGTGCGGGAAATCTAAGCGAGAGTCTCGCGGTATGGAACCCCTGTCCGAATAACGGACGGGACTCGAAGTGCCCGACGTGCCTGCTCAGCAGCAGCGGAACCCCTGGCGGGGGTCCGACTCCTGGCGGTCCGTCCGCATCCGCTCAAAGGCGCGGCGACTGGGGACGGTTGCGGCCGGATGGTCCTTGCGTACGTGCGCCACGTACCGCTCGTACGCCGACTCGTCGGTCAGCTCACGGACGTACCACCGCATCCAGCGCACCCCGCGCAGCAGCCAGGTCACCGCACCGGCTCCCGCTTCTCGTCCCGCTGCGCTTCCCGCTTCTCCTCGGCGGTCGGGAAGAGTCCGGCCGGGGCCGTCAACTTCGACTCCACGTACGGAGCTTCGCTCAACCGGGAGGCCTCGGGGTCGCGGAGGTGCTTGAGGCAGACCCGCGCGGCGTCGGCGATCACGATGACGATGAGCAGCGCGAGCGCCGCCGAAAGCACTCCGTCCACCGTGGAGTTGGTGACGACGGTGTGCATGTCGTCCATGGTCTTGGCGGGCGGCAGGACCTTGCCGTCGTCGATGGCGTCCTGGTAGATCGAGCGCTGCGTGAAGAAGCCGACGCGCGGATCCCCGGAGAACACCTTCTGCCAGCTCGCGGTGAGCGTCACCGTGGCGTCCCAGGCGAGCGGGACCGCCGTGATCCAGGCCCACTTGAGGCGCCCGGACTTCACGAGCAGCGTCGTGCAGACGGTGAGGGCGACGGCGGCGAGGAGCTGGTTGGCGATGCCGAAGATCGGGAAGAGCTGGTTGATCCCGCCGAGCGGCTCGTGGACGCCGACCCACAGGAAGTACCCCCACAGCCCGGTGACGGCGGCACTGGTCAGCACCAGGCCCGGCTTCCAGCTCACCCTCTTGAACGGCTTGTAGACGTTCCCGAGCATGTCCTGGAGCATGAAGCGGCCCACGCGCGTGCCCGCGTCGAGCGCGGTCAGGATGAACAGCGCCTCGAACATGATCGCGAAGTGGTACCAGAAGGCCCGCATCGAGCCGCCCGTGACCTGCGAGAAGATCTCCGAGACGCCGACCGCGAGCGTGGGCGCCCCGCCCGTGCGCGAGAGCAGCGAGGACTCCTCCACGTTCTTGGCGGCCTGTGCCAGATCGGCGGGGGAGATGCTGTACCCGAAGTTCGCGACGGCCTTCGACGCCTCCTGGACGGTGTCGCCGACGACACCCGCCGGCGCGTTCATCGCGAAGTACAGGCCGGGGTCGATGATCGAGGCCGCGACGAGCGCCATGATCGCGACGGCCGACTCCATCAGCATGGAGCCGTACCCGATCATCCGGACCTGCGTCTCCTTCTGGATCATCTTCGGCGTCGTGCCCGAGGAGATCAGCGCGTGGAAGCCGGACAGGGCCCCGCAGGCGATGGTGATGAAGACGAAGGGGAAGAGCGAGCCGGCGAAGACGGGCCCGTCGCCGCGCGAGGCGAAGTCGGTCACCGGGTCCATCTTCAGCGTCGGCAGGGCGATGACGACGCCGAGCGCGAGCAGCAGGATGGTGCCGATCTTCATGAACGTGGAGAGGTAGTCGCGCGGCGCGAGCAGCATCCACACCGGCAGGATCGAGGCGATGAAGCCGTACGCGACCAGCCAGATGACCAGCGTCGAGGGCGCGAGCGTGAAGGTGTCCGCGAGCGAGGACTCGGCGACCCAGCGCCCGGCGACCAGCGCGACAAGCAGCAGCGCGATGCCGATGAGGGAGACCTCGCTGACCCGCCCCGGGCGCAGCACCCGCAGGTAGAAACCCATGAGCAGGGCGATCGGGATGGTCATCGCGATGGAGAAGGTGCCCCACGGCGACTCGGCGAGCGCGTTGACGATGACGAGCGCGAGCACCCCGAGCAGGATGATCATGATGGCGAACGCGGCGAGCAGCGCGGCGGCCCCGCCGAACGGCCCGATCTCGTCCCGCGCCATCTGCCCGAGCGACTTGCCGTCCCGCCGCGTCGAGAAGAACAGCACGACCATGTCCTGCACGGCGCCCGCGAAGATCACGCCGACGACGATCCAGATGGTGCCCGGCAGATACCCCATCTGGGCGGCGAGGACGGGCCCCACCAGCGGCCCCGCGCCCGCGATCGCCGCGAAGTGGTGGCCGAGCAGCACGCGCCGGTCGGTCGGATGGAAGTCGATGCCGTTGTCGAGCCGCTCGGCGGGCGTCGCGCGGGTCCGGTCGACCTTCAGGACCTTGTACGCGATGAACTTGGAGTAGAAGCGGTACGCGATGGCGTACGAGCCGAGGGCCGCCGCCACCATCCAGGCGGCCGACACCTCCTCGTCGCGCGCGAGCGCCAGGACGGTCCAGCCCGCGGCGCCGACCAGCGCGACGAGGGTCCAGACGACGATGGATCGGGGTTCTGCTCTGCGCACCGGGTCGTCCTCCCGTTCACCATGCGATGACGTTCATCGTGCGAAGACGTTCATGCGATGACGGGAGGAACGTAGAGCAGTGAGGTGATCCGCGCCAGACCCCCGGTGCGCGGGTCAGTCCGTGGGGCGCTTGAGGCGGGCCACGAACTTGTAGCGGTCGCCGCGGTAGACCGAGCGCACCCACTCCACCGGCCGGCCCGCGGCGTCCAGCGAGTGCCGGGACAGCAGCAGCATCGGCAGGCCGACGTCGGTGCCGAGCAGGCCCGCCTCGCGCGGGGTGGCCAGCGACGTCTCGATGGTCTCCTCGGCCTCGGCGAGACGTACGTCGTACACCTCGGCGAGGGCCGTGTAGAGGGAGGTGTACTTGACCAGGGAGCGGCGCAGCGCCGGGAAGCGCTTCGCCGACAGGTGCGTGGTCTCGATGGCCATGGCCTCGCCGTTGGCCAGGCGCAGCCGCTCGATGCGCAGGACGCGGCCGCCCGCGCCGATGTCGAGCAGTCCGGCGAGGGTGTCGTCGGCGGTGATGTAGCCGACGTCCAGGAGCTGCGAGGTGGGCTCGAGGCCCTGCGCCCGCATGTCCTCGGTGTACGAGGTGAGTTGGAGGGCCTGCGACACCTTCGGCTTGGCGACGAAGGTGCCCTTGCCCTGGATCCGCTCCAGGCGGCCCTCGACGACCAGCTCCTGCAAGGCCTGGCGGACCGTGGTGCGGGAGGTGTCGAACTCGGCGGCGAGCGTACGCTCCGGGGGGACGGGGGTGCCGGGCGGCAGCGTCTCCGTCATGTCGAGCAAGTGCCGCTTCAGGCGGTAGTACTTGGGCACGCGCGCGGTGCGGCCGACGCTGGGGGCCTCCGAAGACGTGCCCCCGTCGGTCCCAGTACTGCCCGCTTCGGTGCCCATGGCCACCCTTCCCGGCTCCTGTGCTGCTGCCGTCACCGGCTCCTCCGTCTGTCGCGGCTCACATCGTGGCACGGTACGGGCCGAGCAAGTCTTACTCGCTCAGGTGTCGGTCCGATAACGGACGCGACAGCCCTTCTTATACACCCTTGACACCCCTAAAGGTCTAGGCCAAGCTCCCCGTACTGGTCTACACCATTAAAGACCAGGTTCCAGTCCCACGGGCAGATCTCGGTCCATCAGGTCGCTGCGGGTGGGGGGTTGACTGGCATCCCTTGAGGAGGGTGACGTGAAGCGCAAGCTCATAGCGGCCATCGGTGTCGCGGGCATGTTGGTCTCGGTCGCGGCGTGCGGCAGTGACGACGGGGACAAGAAGTCCGGCGGGGCCGACGGCTTCAAGGGCGAGACGCTGACGCTCTGGGCGATGGACGGTTCGACACCGGACAAGTGGCAGAAGGATGTCACGGCGGCCTTTGAGAAGAAGACCGGCGCGAAGCTGAAGTTCGAGGTCCAGCAGTGGAACGGCATTCAGCAGAAGCTGACCACGGCCCTCTCCGAGGAGAACCCGCCGGACGTCTTCGAGATCGGCAACACCCAGACCGCCGCGTACGCCAAGACGGGCGGCCTCGCCGAGCTGGGTGACCTCAAGGAGTCGATCGGCGCCGACTGGACCGAGTCGATGAACAAGGCCTCGGTCATCGACGGCAAGCAGTACGCCGCCCCGTGGTTCGTCCTCAACCGCGTCGTGATCTACAACAAGAAGATCTGGGCCGAAGCCGGCATCAAGGACACCCCCAAGACCCGCGAAGAGTTCCTCAAGGACCTCAAGCAGATCGGCGCGAAGACCGACGCCGAGCCGATCTACATGCCGGGCCAGTTCTGGTACCACTTCGTCGGCCTGACCATCGGCGAGGGCGCCGAGCTGGTCAAGAAGGACGGCGACAAGTACGTCTCCAACCTGGCCGACCCCAAGGTCGCCAAGGCCATGGAGACGTACCAGGAGTTCCAGAAGCTCTCCAAGGCCCCCAAGAACAAGGACGAGGCCACCCCGCAGCAGGGCGAGGTCTTCGGCAAGGGCAAGACCGCCACGTTCATCGGCATGCCGTGGGAGGCGGACCTCGCGATCAAGACGGACAAGAAGATCGCGAAGGACATCGGCTACTTCACGATCCCGGGCGCCACGGCCGACAAGCCCGAGGGCGTCTTCCTCGGCGGCTCCAACCTCGCCGTCGCCGCGACCAGCAAGAAGCAGGAGCTGGCCAAGGAGTTCCTGAAGATCGCGCTGTCCGACAAGTTCGAGGGTCAGTTCGCCAAGGAAGGCGGCGTCATCCCGAACAAGGAGTCGCTGGAGTCCGCCCTCAAGGGCAACCCGGCCGCCAAGGCCATGACCCCGGCCACCCCCGGCGGCGGCATCACCCCGCTGATCCCGGAGTGGGGCGCGGTCGAGAACCCGCCGAACCCGATCAAGAACTACATGACCGCGGTGCTCAACGGTAAGTCGCCGGCCGCCGCCGCCGAGCAGGTCGAGGGCGAGCTGAACAAGCGCCTGTCGCAGAAGCAGTAAGGACGCTCCTCTTGCCGGGGGCGGCGGGTGACACGCCCTCGCCGCCCCCGGCACACCTCTGCGTACCGCCGCGATGCCCACGAAAGAGATGGCGAGCATGACCGTGCAGAAGACCGAACGGCCGCCCTCCGGCCCGACGGAGGTGCAGACACCTGACGGCGGACCACGACCACGTGGCCCGCGCGCGACCACAGGGCGTCTCGCCGGCCTGACGCCCTATCTGCTCCTGGCCCCCGCGATCGTCGCCACCCTGCTGCTGCTCGGCTGGCCGCTGGTCAACAACGGGATCCTCTCGTTCCAGAACCTCAACATGAGGCAGTTCATTCTGCACCTCACGGAGTGGAACGGATTCGACAACTACAAGGAGGTCCTCACCGGCGAGGACTTCTGGCGGGTCACCGGCCGCTCGGTGGCCTTCACCGCCGCCAACGTCGTGCTGATCATGATCCTCGGCACGCTGGTCGGTCTGCTGCTCGCCCGGCTCGGCCGGAAGATGCGCACGCTGCTCCTCGTCGGGCTCGTCCTCGCCTGGGCGATGCCCGTCGTCGCGTCGACCACCGTCTACCAGTGGCTGTTCGCACAGCGTTTCGGCGTCATCAACTGGGTACTCGCCAAGGTCGGCTTCGAGTCGATGGCCGACCACGACTGGCTGGCCACGCAGTACTCGACCTTCTTCGTGGTGCTGCTCCTGATCGTCTGGCAGTCGATCCCCTTCGTGGCGATCAACCTCTACGCCGCCACGACGACCATCCCCAAGGAGCTGTACGAGGCCGCCTCGCTGGACGGCGCGGGCGCCTGGAAGCAGTTCACCTCGGTGACCATGCCGTACCTGCGGCCCTTCCTCTACGCCACGACGTTCCTGGAGATCATCTGGGTCTTCAAGGCGTTCGTCCAGGTCTTCACCCTCAACGAGGGCGGCCCGGACCGGCTCACCGAGATCCTGCCCGTCTACGCCTACATCGAGGGCATGGGCAACCAGCACTTCGGCATGGGCGCCGCGATCGCGATGCTCACCATCGTCATCCTGCTGGCCATCACCTCGTACTACCTGCGGATCGTGCTCAAGCAAGAGGAGGACGAGCTGTGAAGCGCTCGCCGCTGGGCCGGATCTGGCCCAATCTGACCGCCGTCGTTCTCTTCCTGCTCTTCACCTTCCCCGTCTACTGGATGTTCGCGACGGCCTTCAAGCCGACCGGCGACATCATCAGCGAGGACCCGGTCTGGTTCCCGACCGACGCCACGTTCGAGCACTTCAGGACGGCCATGGCCGCCGACCACTTCTGGACCATGGTCGGCAACTCCATCACCGTCACGGTCTGCGCGGTCGTCTTCTCGCTCATCATCGGCGTCACCGCGGCGTTCGCACTCGCCCGGATGCGCTTCAAGGGGCGGCGCGGCTTCATCATCGGCTTCATGCTCGCCCAGATGGCGCCCTGGGAAGTCATGGTCATCGCCATCTACATGATCGTGCGCGACGCGGACATGCTGAACAGCCTGATCCCGCTCACCCTCTTCTACATGGTGATGATCCTGCCCTTCACCCTCCTGACGCTGCGCGGCTTCGTCGCCGCCGTGCCCAAGGAGCTGGAGGAGTCCGCGATGGTCGACGGCTGTACCCGCATGCAGGCCTTCCGCCGGGTGATCCTGCCGCTGCTCGCGCCGGGCCTCATGGCGACCTCGCTCTTCGGCTTCATCACCGCCTGGAACGAGTTCCCCCTGGTCCTCGTGCTCAACAAGGAAGCGGACGCCAAGACGCTGCCGGTGTGGCTCTCCAGCTTCCAGACCGCCTTCGGCGACGACTGGGGCGCCACCATGGCCGCGGCCTCCCTCTTCGCCCTCCCGATCCTGATCCTCTTCGTCTTCCTGCAGCGCAGGGCCGTCAGCGGCCTGACCGACGGCGCAGTGAAGGGATAACGCCTGATGACGACACTCACGACGCCCGCCGGTGACACCCTCACCCGCAACGCCCTGGCCGTCCTCCAGCCCGGCTTCGACGGCACCACCGCGCCGGACTGGCTGCGCCGCAGGATCGGCGAGGGCCTCGCCTCGGTCGGCCTGTTCGGCCGCAACGTCGAGACCGCCGAGCAGGTGGCCGCCCTCACCGCCCAGCTGCGGGCCGAGCGCGATGACCTCCTGGTCGCCATCGACGAGGAGAGCGGCGACGTCACCCGCCTGGAGGTGCGCACCGGCTCCTCCTACCCCGGCAACCACGCCCTCGGCGCCGTCGACGACACGACGCTGACCCGTGAGGTGGCCGCCGACCTCGGCCGCCGCCTCGCGGCCTGCGGCATCAACTTCAACTGGGCGCCGTCGGCGGACGTCAACGCCAACCCCGACAACCCCGTCATCGGCGTACGCTCCTTCGGCGCCGACCCGCGGCTGGTCGCCCGGCACACCGCCGCCTACGTCGAGGGCCTCCAGTCCTCCGGCGTCGCCGCCTCCACCAAACACTTCCCGGGGCACGGCGACACCGCGGTCGACTCGCACCACTCCGTGCCGGTGATCGACGTGGACCGGGACGTGCTGAACTCCCGCGACCTCGCGCCGTTCCGCGCCGCGCTCGCCGCCGGCACGCGGGCCGTCATGAGCGCCCACATCCTCGCCCCCGCCCTGGACCCGGAGAACCCGGGGACGGTCTCCCGCCGCATCCTCACCGACCTGCTGCGCGGCGAGTTCGGTTACGAGGGCCTGATCGTCACGGACGGCATGGACATGCAGGCCATCGCGGGCCGGTACGGCTTCGAGCGCGGCTGCGTCCTCGCCGTAGCCGCGGGCGCCGACGCGATCTGCGTGGGCGGCGGGCCCTCCGACGAGGGCACGGTGCTGCGGCTGCGGGACGCCTTCGTCGCGGCGGTGCGCTCGGGCGAACTGCCCGAGGAGCGGCTTGCCGACGCGGCGGACCGCGTGCGGGCCCTTGCCGCCTGGACTTCGGTGTCGGGCGCGGCCGAGCGTTCGGGGGGCGTGCCCGACACCGGAATCGGCCTGATCGCGGCCCGCCGCGCGCTGACGGTCACGCGCGGCGAGACCTACACGGCCCCGGTCACCGAGGCGCCCTACGTCGCCACCTTCACGCCGCTCCCGAACATCGCGGTCGGCGACGAGACCCCGTGGGGCGTCACCGCCGAGCTCGAACGCCGCCTCCCCGGCACGGCCTCGGGCAGCTTCTCCGGCGACGGCGCGGGGGCGCGGGCCCTCGCGGCGGCGGGGGAGCGCCGCATCGTGGCGGTGGTCCGCGACGCGCACCGCCACGCGTGGATGTCCTCGGCCCTGGAGACGCTGGTGGCGTCCCGCCCGGACACCGTGGTGGTGGAGATGGGCGTCCCGCAGTCCGCCCCGGTCGGCGCCCTCCACATCGCGACGCGCGGCGCGGCGCGGGTCTGCGGCGAGGCGGCGGCGGAGGTCATCACCGGCGCCTGACCCCGCCGACCGCATGTCGAAGGGGCGCCCCCGGCCGGGGGCGCCCCTTCGACATGCGTCATGAACTACAGCCCCTGCCACCCCGGCTTGTTGGCGTAGGTGTGCCGGAAGTAGTCGGCGAGCTTCAGCTTGGACGCGGCGGCCTCGTCCACCACGACCGTGGCGTGCGGGTGCAGTTGCAGGGCCGACGCGGGGACGACCGAGGCGACCGGCCCCTCCACCGTCGCGGCCACCGCGTCCGCCTTCCCCTCACCCGTGGCGAGCAGCACGAGGTGCCGCGCCTCCAGGATCGTGCCGATCCCCTGGGTGATGACGTGGTGCGGGACCTGCTCGATGTCCCCGTCGAAGAAGCGCGCGTTGTCCACCCGCGTCTGCTCGGTCAGCGTCTTGATGCGCGTACGCGACGCGAGCGAGGAGCAGGGCTCGTTGAACCCGATGTGCCCGTCGGTCCCGATCCCCAGCAGTTGGAGATCGACCCCGCCCGCTTCGGCGAGCGCCTTGTCATACGCCTCGCACGCCGCCTGGACGTCCTCGGCGCTCCCGTCCGGGCCCATGAACGCCGCCTCGCTCAGCCCGAGCGGCTCGACGACCTCGCGGAGCACCACGGAGCGGTACGACTCCGGGTGCCCGACCGGCAGCCCCACGTACTCGTCGAGCTGGCAGATCCGCGCCCGCGAGGCATCCACGGCACCGGCGGCGACCTTGGCGGCCAGCGCTTCGTAGATGGGCAGCGGGGTGGATCCGGTGGCGACACCGAGCAGGGCGTCAGGCTTACGGCGCACCAGGGCGGCCATGGCCTCCGCGATGAGCTCGCCGCCTGCCTTGGCGTCCGGGACGATGACAACTTCCACGCTGGGCCTGCCGATCTGGAGAGGGAACTCAAGGGACCGTGGTATAGACCAATCTAGCAGAGCCCCGCCACCGGACCAGTCGTTTCCCGCCGTCCATGCTCCCCCCGGCGCCCGCCCGACGCCCACCGGGCAAACCCGCCCCGCCCGCAGAGGCGCCGTGCCCCGACAGCAGGGAAAGTAGGAGGCATGACCGCCATGACTCCGCAGGACGCGCAGGACCCGCAGAGCGAGCGGCCCGGGCGGATCATGGCCCGGGAGATGGCCGAACAGCCCGAGGTCCTGCGCCGCATCCTCGACACGGGCGCCCCGACGATCCACGAGATCGCCCGGCGGGTGGCCGAGCGCGGGCCCCGCTTCGTCCTGCTGACCGCACGCGGCACCTCCGACCACGCCGCGCTCTACGCGAAGTACCTCCTGGAAATCCGCCTCGGCATGCCCTGCGGCCTCGCCTCCATGTCCACCATCACGGCGTACGGCGCCAAGCCCGACCTGCGCGACGTCCTCGCCGTCACCGTCAGCCAGTCCGGCGGCTCGCCCGACCTGGTGGCCTCCACCCAGGCTGCCCGAGAGGCGGGCGCGATCACCCTGGCGGTGACCAACAACCCCGACTCGCCCCTGGCCGCCGTCTCCGAGCACCACATCGACATCCTCGCGGGACCGGAGAGGGCGCTCCCGGCCACGAAGACGTACACCGCGTCGCTGCTCGCCCTCTATCTGTTCGTCGAGCGGCTGGGCGGCTCGGACGGCGCGGCCGCCGCCTCGCTGCCCGCACTGGCCGGCGACCTCCTCGCCCGCCAGGCCGAGGTCAAGGCCCTGGCCGCGCGCTACCGCTTCGCCGGACGCATGGTGATCACCTCCCGTGGCTACGGCTACCCGACCGCGAAGGAGGCGGCCCTGAAACTGATGGAGACCAGCTACATCCCGGCCCTCGCCTACTCCGGCGCCGATCTGCTGCACGGCCCCCTCGCGATGGTCGACAACATCTCGCCGGTGATCGCGGTGGTGCCGGACGGCCGGGGCGGCGAGGCACTGAGGCCCGTCCTCGACCGGCTGCGCGGCCGGGGCGCCGACCTGGTGGTCATCGGCCCGAAGGCCCAGGTCGAACAGGCCTCCGCCGGCTTCGCACTCCCCACGGACGGCGTCCCCGAAGAAGTCCAGCCGATCCTGGAGATCATCCCCCTCCAGCTCCTCGCGTACGAGGTCACGATCGCCCGCGGCCAGGACCCCGACGCTCCGCGGGCCCTCGCGAAGGTGACCGAGACCCACTGACGGGACGCCGCACGGTGCACCTGTCCGTGGCCGCCGCGCCGCACGGTGCACCGCCCGTGGCCGCCGCGCCGCACCCCGGAGCCGTCGTGGCCGGTTACGGGAGCGAACCGCCGGTCGCGTCTATCCACTGTCCGGTGATCCACCTGCCGTCGTCCGAGGCGAGGAAGGCCACCACATCGGCGACGTCCGACGTGGCGCCGACGCGGCCGAGCGCCGACAGCCGCGCGGAGCTCTCCCACGCGGCGCGGTTCTCCTCGCCCCGGAGCCAGGCCGCGTTGACGTCCGTGTCGATGATCCCGGGCGCCACCGAGTTCACCGTGATCCCGCGGGGGCCGAGCACCTTCGACAGGTTCCGGGTGAAGACGTCCAGGGCGCCCTTCGTCATCGCGTACGTCATGATCTCCGGCATCATCGCGGCGCGTGAGAGGCCGGACGAGATGTTGACGACCCGGCCGCCGTCCCGCAGCCGCTCCGCACCGAGCTGCGTGATGAAGTACGGCGCCTTCGCGTTCACGGCGAACAAGCGGTCGTACTCCGCCTCGTCCGTCTCGGCGAAGGGGCGGGAGGTGCCGATCCCGGCGTTGTTCACCAGGATGTCCAGCCCCTCCGCGTGCGCGTCGAACCGGGACCACAGCGCCTCGGCGTCCCCCGCGACGCCCAGCTCCGCGCCGACCGCGAAGGCGGAGCCGCCCGCCGCCTCGATCACGTCCACCGTCTCCTTCGCGGCGGTCTCGTTGCTGCCGTAGTGCACGGCCACCCGCGCCCCGTCCCGCCCGAGCCGCTCGGCGATGCCCCGCCCGATGCCCCGGCTTCCGCCCGTGACCAGCGCCGTCTTTCCCGCGAGCCTGCCCGTGGATGCAGCCATGTCAGGCGCCCCCTCTTTCTCTAGTGGTCGCTACAGAAAGAAACCGTACCCGACTCCCGACCGATTCTCTAGTGCCCGCTATACAATTCACCCATGGCGACGAAACAGCGCGGACGCCCCCGCTCCTTCGACCGTGAGACAGCCCTGGAGCAGGCGGTCCGCACCTTCTGGGAGCACGGGTACGAAGCGACCTCCGTCTCCGACCTGACGCGCGTCATGGGCATCGGGGCGCCCAGCCTGTACGCCGCGTTCGGCGACAAGCGGACCCTCTTCGACGAGGTCGTCGTGCGGTACGGCGTCACGCACGGCGCCTTCGGCGGGCGCGCCTTCGCGGAGGAGCCCACCGTGCGCGGCGCCGTCGAGCGGATGCTGCGCGAAGCCGCCGCCGAGTACACCGATCCGGCCCACCCGCCCGGCTGCCTGGTCATCTCGGCGGCCACCAACTGCACGACACCCGAGGTCGAAGAGTCCCTGCGCGAGCGCCGGAACGCCAACGTGGCGGACATCGAGTCCCGCATCCGCGCGGCCGTCGCGGCGGGCGAGCTGCCCGAGGACACCGACCCCGCCGCCCTCGCGCGCTACACGGCGGCGGTCCTCCAGGGCATGTCCCAGCAGGCCAGGGACGGCGCCACCCGGCACGACCTCGAAGCGGTGGCGGATCTCGCGATGACGGCGTGGCCGCGGCCCCCGCGGGCGCACAATGGAGTCTGACGGCCAGGCCCGAACAAAGATCTGCCGACGCATAGACATGACAGAATGGTCTAGTCCACAATGCGTGGGTAAAGCCTCCGCTCTTCCCGCACAGGAGAGCGGACCGAGGACCCGGCGCTCTCTGCCCTGACCGCGTCGGATCCTCACGATCGGCCGGCCAGTACCGCACATTCTGGCGGCCGATGCACCTGAAGGGCTGCGGTGCCGTGGGCGGGTTGAGGGTCCCGCCCTGGCGCCGCGGCTCGTCGGGAATCTCCCCGGCGGGGCCCGCCGCACGCGGCAGGTACGCTCGCACACGTGCCCTCCATGAACGACCTCGTACGCCAGCACACCGCCCTCGGCGACTCCGACCTCGAGTGGCTGCATCTGCTGGTCTCGGAGTGGCAGCTGCTCTCCGACCTCTCCTTCGCCGACCTCGTGCTGTGGGTCCCCACACGCGACGGCACCCGCTATGTCTCCGTGGCGCAGATGCGGCCGAACACCGGCCCCACCTCCTACCAGGACGACATGGTCGGCCACCTCGTCCCGCGCGGCCGGCGCCCGCTCCTGGACGCCGCCCTGGACGAGGGCCGCATCGTGCGCGAGGGCGACCCGGAGTGGCGCGAGGAGGTCCCGGTGCGCGTCGAGTCCATTCCCGTACGCAGGGAGGGACGAGTCCTCGGTGTGATCGCCCGCAACACCAATCTGCTGACGGTGCGCACCCCTTCGCGGCTTGAGCTGACCTACCTCCAGTCGGCGTCGGACCTCGCACAGATGATCGCCGCCGGGTCCTTCCCGTTCCCGGGGCAGCAGGTCGACATGGACGCCTCCCCGCGCGTGGGGGACGGTCTGCTGCGGCTCGACGCCGACGGCATCGTGCAGTACGCGTCGCCGAACGCGCTCTCCGCGTACCACCGTCTGGGTCTCGCGTCCGATCTGGTGGGCCATCACCTGGGCAGGGCCACGGCCGAACTCGCCCCGTCCCGCGGCCCGGTGGACGAGGCCCTGGCCAAGGTCGCCAGCGGCTGGGCGCCGCGTGAGTTCGAGATCGAGGGCGGCGACGGCGTGATCCAGTTGCGCGCGATCCCCCTCAAACCCAAGGGGCCGCGCATCGGTTCGCTCGTACTCCTGCGCGACGTCACGGAACTCCGCCGCCGCGAGCGGGAGTTGATCACCAAGGACGCGACCATCCGGGAGATCCACCACCGGGTGAAGAACAACCTCCAGACGGTCGCCGCGCTGCTGCGCCTGCAAGCCCGCCGCATCGACTCCGCCAAGGGCCGGGAGGCGCTGGAGGAAGCCGTGCGCCGGGTGGGTTCCATCGCCATCGTCCACGAGACGCTCTCGCAGAACCTGGACGAGCGCGTGGAGTTCGACGAGATCGCCGACCGGGTCCTCGCGATGGTCGCCGAGATCTCGCCCGGCAAGGTCACGGGCCGGCGCACCGGGCGCTTCGGCATCCTCGACGCGGAGGTGGCGACCCCGCTCTCGATGGTCCTTACGGAGATTTTGCAGAACGCCCTGGAGCACGGCTTCCGTGAAGGGGACACCGGCACCGTCGAGGTCTCCGCGGTGCGCGGCGGCACGAGCAAGGACGCGCGGCTGCTGATCACCGTCCAGGACGACGGCGTCGGCCTGCCCGAGGGCTTCGACCCGCACCGCTCCGGCAATCTCGGTCTGCAGATCGTGCGCACCCTGGTGGAGGGGGAGCTGGGCGGCACCTTCGACATGGTCCCCGCCCCGGAGCGCGGCACCCGGGTGATCCTCGACGTCCCGGTCAGCGCGGACAAGTAGCGGCGCGGACGGGTAGCGGCGAAGGTCACACACGGCTACGACGGTCGCCGCACGCGGCGGTGAACCGCCGCCGCACACAGCAGTGAGCCCCGGACCTCTGTGGTCCGGGGCTCACTGCTCACGTTGCGATGCGCATCGGGGGTACTGCGCGGCTGCGGCTCGGGGGCGGGAGATGCGTACTCGCTGTACGCGCCGCCAAGCTTGGGCTCGTGGGGGGCGTGGGCGTCAGGCGCTGGCCTGGCGTGCACGGTTGCGAGCGGCGCGGCGCTTCATTGCGCGGCGCTCGTCCTCGCTGAGGCCACCCCAGACGCCGGAGTCCTGGCCGGACTCGAGCGCCCACTGCAGGCACTGCTCCATGACGGGGCAGCGACGGCAGACGGCCTTGGCTTCCTCGATCTGCAGCAGCGCAGGACCGGTGTTGCCGATGGGGAAGAAGAGCTCGGGGTCTTCCTCGCGGCAAACGGCGTTGTGACGCCAGTCCATGGCTGCTACCTCTCCTTGGTATTACATGCAGGTTGCTTGTGAATGTGAACGCTTTCACGAATCCCTCCGCACGGGAAGGGCCGACGCCCAGTCGCCTGGTGTGGACCTGTGGTGGAGGAGGGGTTCTGGCTCTCTGTTGGGGCCGATGTTGCGGGCCGTCCCGATCGCCATGTAGAGATTCGCAAACCTCGGCGGCGGATACAACCCCTTCCGGAAAGTTTTTTTTGATTCCTCAGTGTCGGCTGGGTCACAGCCGTACTTCCATGGGGTGGACCCTGGCCTAAACGTTCGAGTGAAAGGACTTTGGGCCCTTCCACTCACACAATCACACGCAGTGCACGGCGAACGCCTGTGAACGTCACGCTCGTGCGCAGTCCCAGGTGGTCACCGTCCATCTGGAGGGGGAGCGGCACCTTGGAATGCAAGGTGAAGTCGGTGAGGTCGTGGAGCGTGACCGCGTGCTTACCGTGAGGTCCGCGCTCCGGCGTCGACATCAGGAGCTGCGTGCCGTACCGCGCCACCGCGGCCGTGGAGAGCTTCTTCAGGCCGAGCACGTCCAGACCCGTGTCGAAGGAGGCCCGCGGGGACGCGTACAGCGGGCGATTGCCCAGGTAGGAGTACGGCGAGGTGTTACAGACTATGGACATCACCAGGTCCGTCACCGGGTCCTCCCCGGGCCGCTCCACCGTGATCATCCCGTGCCGCCGGTGGGGCTCGTCGAGGAACTGGCGGAGCACCTGGCGCACATAGAGGGCGTGTGTCGAGCGCCTGCCCAGCTCGCGCTGCTGTTCGACTCTGCCGACCACGCCGCCGTCGAAGCCGAGGCCGGCGCAGAACGTGAACCAGCGCGAGGGCACGGCCTCGTCCTCCGTGCCCGGTGTGCCCCCCGCGATGCCGAGGCCGACCGTACGCTCGCTGCCCTCGCGCAGGGCGTCGAGCAGGGCGCCGGTGGCCTCCACGGCGTCGTTCGGCAGCCCCAGGGCGCGCGCGAAGACGTTGGTGGAGCCGCCGGGGACGACGGCGAGGCGGGGGAGGCGGTCCGGGTCGGGGCCGTGGTGCAGCAGGCCGTTCACGACTTCGTTGACCGTGCCGTCGCCGCCGAGGGCGACGACCAGCTCTATGTCCTTGCTCTCCGCGGCCTGCCGGCCCAGGTCTCTGGCGTGCCCGCGGTACTCGGTGGTGACCGCTTCGAGCTTCATCTCGCTCGCCAGGGCGTGGACCAGTACGTCACGCGTACGCGCACTGGTGGTGGTTGCCGCCGGGTTGACCACGAGGAGTGCACGCATGCCCAGCAGACTACCTAGCGCTCTTTACCTGGCCTAGACCGAGGTGCCGGGGCCCGGCTACGCGCAGCTACCCTGCTGGGGTGAGCACTGAGCGGAAATCCACCCCCGAAGCCCTGGAACCGGCCGCGTCGGGTCCGCGTCCCGCGCGGTTGACCGCCGCTGCCGCCCTGACCGCGCTCGAGGGCCTCGCCCTGCTCGCCGGGGGCGCCTACATGCTCGTGATGGGCCTCGCGGGCTCACCGGACAATCCGCGCCAGGCGGAGACCGGCGGCATCACTCTGATCGTTCTCGCGCTGCTCCCGCTGCTTGCCGCGAGCGGCCTGATGAAGCTGCGCCGCTGGAGCCGCGGCCCCGCGATCATCACGCAGATCATGGCGCTGCCGGTCGCCTGGCAGCTGCTCCAGGCCGACAGCGCGGCGATCCCGGGAGGGATCGTCCTCGCGATCGTGGCGGTCACGTCGCTGGTGCTCCTGGTCAACCCCACGACGACCGAGGCCCTCGGCATCCGGGGCCCCGGCAACGTACAAGATCAGAAGTAACCGCTACTCCCGCTCCTGCTACTCCTCCACCAGGAGCTTCTCCCGCAGCTGGGCCAGCGTGCGGGCGAGCAGGCGTGAGACGTGCATCTGGGAGATGCCGACCTCCTGCGCGATCTGCGACTGCGTCATGTTGCCGAAGAAGCGCAGGAGCAGGATGCGCTTCTCGCGCGGCGGCAGGTCTTCCAGGAGTGGCTTGAGGGATTCGCGGTACTCGACGCCCTCCAGGGCCTCGTCCTCGGCGCCCAGGGTGTCGGCGACGGCCGGGGACTCGTCGTCCGTGTCGGGGACGTCCAGGGAGAGCGTGGAGTAGGCGTTGGCCGACTCCAGGCCCTCCAGGACCTCCTCTTCGGAGATGGCCAGCTTCTCGGCGAGCTCGTGGACCGTCGGGGAGCGGCCGTGCAGCTGCGACAGCTCGGCCGTGGCCGTCGTCAGCGACAGGCGCAGTTCCTGTAGGCGCCGCGGGACGCGGACCGCCCATCCCTTGTCTCGGAAGTGCCGCTTGATCTCACCGACGACCGTGGGGGTCGCGTACGTGGAGAACTCCACGCCGCGCTCCGGGTCGAACCGGTCCACGGACTTGATCAGGCCGATCGTGGCGACCTGGGTGAGGTCGTCGAGCGGCTCGCCGCGGTTGCGGAAGCGGCGCGCCAGGTGCTCGACGAGCGGCAGGTGCATGCGGACCAGCTGGTTGCGCAGCTCCGCGTACTCCGGGCTGCCGTTGTCCAGGCCGCGCAGCTCGATGAACATCGCGCGTGCGCCGCTGCGGTCCTGGGGATGGTGCCGGCTGTGCTCGTGCTCGCTCATGTTTCCCGCCCGTCGCCCGCCGCCCCGGCCGGAGAGCTGCTCGAGCTCTTCCTTGGCGGTCGGCTCTGCCTGCTCCGACACATCGGGCACCGTCAGCGGACCCGGCTGTCCGGGGTCCTCCGGGTGCGGTTTGGCCTGCTGTTCGGGGATCCCGGTGGCCATTCGGCGCACCCCCTCCCTGCCGTCGGCGGGCAGACTCTGTGTGCCGCGCTCTTCGTCCCGCACCGGCCCGTCCCCGTTCCTCACGCCGGCCCGGGTCCCGCGCCGCGCTTCTTGTAGAGGCTGATCGAGACGGTGTTGTCCTCGGCGACCGTGGAGTCCACCTGGCCCGCGAGGGCCGACAGCACAGTCCAGGCGAAGGTGTCCCGCTCCGGGGCCCGGCCGTCGGTCGTGGGCGCCGAGACCGTCACTTCCAGCGAGTCGTCGACCAGTCGGAAGACGCAGCTGAGCACGGAGCCCGGCACGGCCTGCTGGAGCAGGATCGCGCAGGCCTCGTCGACCGCGATGCGGAGGTCCTCGATTTCGTCGAGAGTGAAGTCCAAACGCGCCGCGAGACCGGCCGTGGCCGTCCGCAGCACCGACAGGTAGGCACCCGCAGCCGGAAGGCGGACCTCCACGAAGTCCTGATTTCCGGGCTCGCCTGCGATCTGGGACACCCTCACCTCCAAGGTGGTACAAGCATTTTCGGGGCTCCAGAACCGCCGTCCAGCGGCGGTCCGGACTGCGTCACACGGGTAACGCGCCACGTGGTTCTGCGGTGACGCTACCGCGCTCCGCAGCTCCGTGTCCCGGAGACCCTGCCCCGTTGCTGTCACTCATAGTAAGCATATGAGTACGCACAGTGGCTAGGGGTCTCACAGGCCCAATTGGAAAGAACAGGCGTCGGGTTGACGTACCCAGGCGTCAGACGATCGAACCGTCCACGAAGCACCATCGCCAGCTCTCGCCCGGCTCGAAGGTCCTCATCACTGCGTGTGAGGTCTCTTTGAAGTGCGCCGTCGCGTGCTGGAACGGCGAGGAGTCGCAGCAGCCCACATGGCCGCACTCCAGGCACAGCCGCAGCTGGACGGGGTGGCTGCCGGCCGCCAGGCACTCGAGGCACGTCTCGCTGAGCGGGGCCACCTCGGGGTGCGGCAGCGCCGCGACGTGCGGGCACTCGTTCATGATTGCCAGGTTACGACGCGAACGTGGAAGACGGAGGGGTCTGCCGATGGACGTACTGCCCCTGGTGGCACTGATCGCGGCCAGCGCCGTGGTGGCGGGGGCGGCGCGCAGGACCCCGGTCCCGGCGCCGCTGCTCCTGGTCGGGGCGGGGCTCGTCGCCTCGTACCTGCCCGGAGTGCCGGACTACCACCTCGACCCGCACATCGTGCTGCCGCTGATCCTGCCGCCCTTGCTGCACACGGCCGCCCTGGAGAGCTCGTATCTGGACCTGCGCGCCAACATCAGACCCGTCGCGCTGCTCTCGGTCGGCTATGTCCTGTTCGCCACGCTCGCCGTCGGCTGGCTCACTTACCTGCTGATCCCGGACCTGCCGCTGACCGCCGCGCTCGTGCTCGGGGCCGTGATCGCGCCCCCGGACGCGGTCGCGGCGACCGCCATCGCGCGGAGGGTGGGGCTGCCCTCACGGATCACCACGATCCTCCAGGGCGAGTCGCTGGTGAACGACGCGACCGCGATCACCGCCTACAAGGTGGCCCTCGCGGCGGCCGTCGGGGAGGGCGCGAGCTGGTCGGGCGGCGTCGAGGAGTTCCTGGTGGCCGCGGTCGGCGGCGTCGGTGTGGGACTGCTCCTGATGGTCCCGATCCACTGGCTGCGGACCCACCTGAAGGAGGCGATGCTGCAGAACACCCTGTCGCTGCTGATCCCCTTCGTCGCGTACGCCGCCGCTGAGCAGGTGCACGCCTCCGGAGTGCTCGCCGTGGTCGTGGTCGCCCTGTACCTGGGGCACCGCTCCTGGCAGGTCGACTTCGAGACGCGGTTGCAGGAGGCCGCGGTGTGGAAGGTCGTCGCGTTCATCCTGGAGTCGGCGGTCTTCGCGCTCATCGGTCTCCAGCTGCCGATCGTGCTCAAGGGGCTCGGGGAGTACAGCGTCGGCCAGGCGGCCTGGTACGCGGCCGGGGTCTTCGTCTTCGTCGTCGTGGCCCGCTTCGTGTGGTCCTATCCGGCGACGTATCTGCCACGGGCCCTGTCGGCGCGGATCAGGGAGCGCGAGGACGACATGGACTGGCGCAGACCGCTGATCGTCAGCTGGGCCGGCATGCGGGGCGTGGTGTCGCTGGCCATCGCCTTCTCGATCCCGCTCGTCATGGAGGACGGTGAACCCTTCCCCGCGCGCAACCTTGTCCTGTTTCTTACCTTCACCACCGTCATCGGCACGCTCGTCGTGCAGGGGCTCTCGCTGCCGTGGCTGATCCGCGTCCTGAAACTGCCGGGCCGCGACGCGCAGGCACAGACCCTCGCCGAGGCGCAGGCGCAGAACGCCGCCTCGCAGGCCGCGGAGGCCCGGGTGGAGGAACTTATGCGGGACGAGCGCAACCGCCTTCCACAGCCCCTCCAGGACCGTCTGCGCACCGTTCTGGAACGGCGCCGCAACTCCGTGTGGGAGCGGCTCGGTCAGCCCAACCCCGTGACGGGGGAGTCGGCCGACGGCACCTATCGCCGGCTGGCGCGCGAGGCGATCGCCGCGGAGCGCGAGGTGTTCGTGAAGATGCGGGACGAGCGGCGCATCGACGACGAGATGATGCGGACGCTGCTGCGCAAGCTGGACCTGGAGGAGGCGGCCGCCTACCGGGAGGTCGAGGACTGAGCCGGTGCCTCGCGGGTGCCGGTGATCACCGCGGTCAGGCGGGTGCCGGGCCGGAAGGCGCCCTCTTCGGAGAGGGTCGTCAGGGCGTAGAGGAGTTTGGCGACGTAGAGGTGCTCTACGGAGAGGCCCGTTTCCTCGCCGTGCCGGTGCTCGAAGTCCTCCGCGAAGGCGAGGAGTTCGGGGGGCGTGCGGGCGTAGCCGCCGCAGTGGAAGCGCTCGTCCAGGCGCCAGTTGGCGGTCGGTGCGCCGAACGTCTCTCGCTGGAGGGCTCTTATGTCGTCGCCCAGGAAGCCGCCCCTGAGGACCGGTATGCCGAGGGCCTGCCGGTCCGGGCCGAGGCCGGCGGCCAGGCCCGCGAGTGTGCCGCCGGTGCCGCAGGCCACGGCGGCCACGTCTGTGTGCTCGCGCAGTTCCTCGCCGAGGGCCGTGCAGCCCTGGACGGCGAGGGCGTTGCTGCCGCCCTCGGGGATCACGTACGCGTCCTCGGTGCCCGTCTCGCGCCGGATCGCGGCCAGCGTTCCCGGCTCGGCCTTCTCGCGGTACGTCGACCGGTCGACGAAGTGCAGGCGCATGCCGTCTGCCGCGCACCTGGCCAGGGACGGATTGAGGGGGCGCCCGGCCAGTTCGTCGCCGCGCACGACACCGACGGTGGCGAGGCCGAGGAGGCGGCCCGCGGCGGCGGTGGCGCGCAGATGGTTGGAGTAGGCGCCGCCGAAGGTGAGCAGGGTGTGGTGGCCCGCGTCGGCCGCGGCGCGGAGGTTCAGGACGAGTTTGCGGTACTTGTTGCCCGGCAGGTCCGGGTGGATCAGGTCGTCCCGCTTGAGCAGCAGGCGCACGCCGTGACGGCCGAAACGGTCGTCCTCTATGCGCTGCAACGGCGACGGGAGCCGGGGGCGCAGGCCGGTGGGCGGGGTGGGGTGCACCCCGCCATTGTCCCCCGGGGCGCGCTGCCCGGCGGGAGCCGGTAGGGGCGGGTTACTTGAGGCGCTCCTCGATGCGCTCACGCATGTGGTCCATCGTGAAGCCGCGCGGATCGATCTTGCCCGGCTGCCACTCCAGGTGGCCGATCACCGAGCGCTCCGTCCAGCCGTGCACGCGGCAGATCGCTGCCGAGGCCCGCTCGATCGCGTCCAGCTGGGCTTCGGGCCACGGGTCCTCGCCGTCGCCGAGGTTCTCGCACTCGAAGCCGTAGAAGTGGCGGTTGCCGTCGGTGTTCGTCTCGTTGTCCGGAGGCAGGCGCTTCTCGGCGATGACCGCGCGCAGCACGTCGTCATCGCCCATGCCCGCGTGGTTGGCGCGGCCGTAGCCGACGAGGTGGACGCGGCCGTCCTTGGTGATCACGCCGTGGCAGAGCGGTCCGGGCAGCGACGGGTGTCCGTCGCGGCAGAGCTCGACCGTGTGCTCGCTGCCCGACGTCACGGTGTGGTGGATCATGACGCCGTGCACGGGGCCCCAGGGCCCCTTGTGGTTGCGGTTGTGGTGCTCCCAGTCGCCGACTTCGACGACGGTCACACCTTCGTCTCGCAGTGCGTCCAGGAAGCGTCCCGCGGACATGGGTGGGGCCATGACCGCCTCCTTTGCGGGGCGCGACGGCCGCCGGTCGCGGACCGCCTCGTACGCCCTGCTTGTACCGGAACGGCGGTGCCCGGACCAGCTGTTCGGAAGCGATCCGAGGCTTGTTCGGGCACCGTGCGAGCCGATCCGGTCAGTTGCCGTGCAGGAAGCCGTCGCCGTTCGTCGCGATGTGGGACTCCAGGGCCTGGAGTGCCTGCTGCGTGGCCTGCGGGGAGCCGGTGCCCCGACGCTCCGCGTAGTACGCGGCGCCGAGCTTCTTCAGGAGGGCGTCGCCTGCACGCTTCTCCTGGACCTCGTCGAGCTTCTGCTTGCCCTGTGTGAGGCCCCGCTGCGCCTGCTCTTTGGCGCGATCCAGGAAGCCTGCCATTGCTGTCTCCTGCCGGTTGAAGCGAAGGGTGCGGGCGGTGCGATGCCCCGCGACGGTTCCAACGGACGCCAGGATCTTGAAGTTCCCCGGCGCACCCGAGTGAGGCCGAACGGGTGGAAACGCGCCCTACTGCCCCATCTCGGCATGATCCATTCCCGCTCGTTCGTGTAATGGCGCGGCCACGGTCCGTGCTGGAAGGCTGACCCGTGCAGATCACCGCTGGCAGCGGGTCACGCAGGTACTCGGGAGGGCACAGTCACATGTCGGTAGGCGAAGAGGTTCGCGCAGAGTCGCAGGAGCCGCAGCAGAGCCTCGGGACATCGGCCGCGCGGAATCTGGCCACCACCACCAAGTCGGCACCTCAGATGCAGGAGATCAGCTCGCGCTGGCTGCTGCGGATGCTGCCCTGGGTCCAGGTGCAGGGTGGCACGTACCGCGTGAACCGCCGGTTGAGCTACTCGGTCGGTGACGGCCGGGTGACCTTTGTGAAGACGGGCGACCATGTGGAGGTCATCCCGGCCGAGCTGGGCGAGCTGCCTGTGCTGCGGGGCTTCGACGACCAGGAGGTGCTGACGAGGCTGGCGCGGCGCTGCCGGCAGCGGGAGTTCGCCGTCGGCGACATCCTGACCTCCTTCGGGAGCCCGGCGGACGAGGTGTTCCTGCTCGCGCACGGCCGTGTGGAGAAGGTCGGCACGGGCCCGTACGGCGGCGACGCGGTGCTCGGGACGCTCGCCGACGGTGCCTACTTCGGCGAGCAGGCGCTCCTCGACTCCGAGGCCATCTGGGAGTACACCGCGCGTGCCGTCACGGCGTGCACCGTCCTCACTCTGCCGCGGCAGGACCTCGAAGAGGTCGCCGGGCGCAGCGAATCACTGCGCGCTCACCTCCAGCGGCTGCGGTCCATCCCGGCCCAGCGGACCAACAAGTACGGCGAGGCGGCCATCGACCTCTCCGCCGGGCACGTCGGCGAGGCGGTGCTGCCGGGCACCTTCGTGGACTACGAATCGTCGCCCCGCGAGTACGAGTTGAGCGTCGCCCAGACCGTGCTGCGCGTCCACACGCGCGTGGCCGACCTCTACAACCAGCCGATGAACCAGACCGAGCAGCAGCTGCGGCTCACCGTCGAGGCGCTCAAGGAGCGTCAGGAGCACGAGCTCATCAACAACCGCGAGTTCGGGCTCCTGAACAACTGTGAGTACGACCAGCGGATCCAGCCGCACGACGGTGTGCCGGGCCCCGACGACATGGACGAACTGCTCAGCCGCAGGCGGGGATCGAAGCTCTTCGTCGCCCATCCGCGCGCGATCTCCGCGTTCGGCCGCGAGCTGAACAAGCGCGGACTCGTCCCCGAGACCATCGACATGGGCGGGAACAGGATCCCGACCTGGCGCGGGGTGCCGATCTTCCCGTGCAACAAGATCCCGGTGACCGAGGCCCGCACCACCTCCATCATCTGTATGCGTACGGGCGAGGAGGAGCAGGGTGTCGTCGGCCTGCGGCAGAGCGGCATCCCGGACGAGATCGAGCCGAGCCTGTCCGTGCGGTTCATGGGCATCAGCGAGCAGGCGATCATCTCCTACCTGGTGTCGACCTACTACTCCGCCGCGGTGCTGGTGCCGGACGCGCTCGGTGTCTTGGAGAACGTCGAGATCGGCCGCTGGACGTGAGCCCTGGACCGTGCCCGTCGCCACCGTCCGCGGTCCTTCCGAGGTGAGGCCATGACCGACACGACGACGGACATGCCGGATACGACGGCAGGTGTGACGCCGATCGGCGTCGCGGACGCGGCCGGCGCGGGGGCGCCGGCCCACGGCCCCGGCGACGGGCACGAGGCCACGGAGATCCTCGCCGCGGCGCGCGAGTGCGTCGATCCCGGGCTGCGCAGGGCGGTCGACTCCCTGCCAGGTTCCTTGCGCAGGGTCGCCCGCTACCACTTCGGATGGGAGCAGGCCGACGGCACACCGACCGCGGGGAACGCGGGCAAGGCCATCAGGCCCGCGCTCGTGCTCGCCGCGGTGCGGGCGCTCGGCGGGGAGCCCGCCACGGCCGTGCGGGCCGCGGCGGCCGTGGAGCTGATCCACAACTTCACGCTCTTGCACGACGACGTGATGGACCGCGACACCACGCGCAGGCACCGGCCCACCGCCTGGACCGTGTTCGGCGACGCCGACGCGATCCTCGTCGGTGACGCCCTCCAGGCGCTGGCGCAGCGGCTGCTCGCCGAGGACACCCACCCGGCGGCCCCGGCGGCGGCCGCCCGCCTCGCCCGCTGCGTCGTGGAGCTCTGCGCGGGGCAGCACGCGGACTGCGCCCTGGAGCGGCGCGGTCCCGGCGAGGTCACGCTCGACGAGTGCCTGGCCATGGCCGAGGCCAAGACCGGCGCGCTGCTGGGCTGCGCGTGCGCGATCGGGGCGCTGTACGCGGGCGGGGGACCGGAGGAGGTCGACGCGCTCGACGGGTTCGGCCGCGAGGCCGGGCTCGCCTTCCAGCTCATCGACGACGTCATCGGCATCTGGGGCGACCCCGGCCGCACGGGCAAGCCCGCGGGTGCCGACCTCGCGGTCCGCAAGAAATCGCTGCCGGTGGTCGCCGCGCTCGCCTCGGGCACGCCGGCCGCGGCCGAACTGGCCGAGCTGTACGGCGCTCCGCCCGGCGCTCCGTCCGGCGATGACACGGGGGAGGGGGAAGGCGAGTTGGAGCGGGCGGCCCGTGCGGTGGAGCGTGCGGGCGGGCGTGACTGGGCGCAGGGGCACGCGGCCGACCGGATGTCGAGGGCGATAGGCCAGCTGGCCAGGGCGGTCCCCGACCCGGAGGCGGCGGGAGGGCTGCTGGCGCTGGCCGAGTTCGTGACGCGGCGTACGCATTGAGGGTGAGGGCTTACGCGGTGGGGGCCGCATGGGGGAGGGCGTACGCGGGGTGAAGTGCGCGGGCAGGTGTGCCCGGCGGGAAGGGAGGCCGCATAGGGGTGAAGTGACGTGAGGTGAGGTGATGGCGGGAGGGTCCCGGGGCCGTAGTGATCAGTGGGGTCCCGGGAGCCTTCCGCGGGTAGCAGGGGGGCGATCGCTTAGGCTGCAACCGGCGGGTGAGGACGCGGAGTTGGGTGTGTGCCTGATGCTCCGCCGTCAGTCGTGGCGAGCGGTGAGGGGGCGGGCGGGGCTGTGGGCGTGGCGATCCGTAGGGCCGGGGAGGGAGATCGGGCCCATGTGATCCGGTTGCTCGACGAGGCGTTCATGTGGGACCCGGTGAGCACGTGGGTCTTTCCCGGTGAGGAGCACCGCCGGCGCAGGCACGGCGCGCTGATGGACGCCTTTTTCGACCTCGCGCTGGGCGAGGGCCATATCGACATCACCGAGGACGGCGCCGCCGTGGCCCTGTGGTGGTCCGTACGGGCGGCGTCAGAGGCCGGCGCGGAGAGCGCGGAGGCGGCGGCCGACGGTCCCGCGCTGCTGCGCCAGGCCGTCGACCCGGAGAACAAGCGGATCGAACTGATCGGCCGGCTCACGGAGGCGGCCCACCCGACCGACCGGCCGCACCAGTACCTCCACATGATCGCCGTGCGGCCGGACCGGCAGGGGGAGGGGCTCGGCACGGCGCTGATCGCCCCCGTGCTCGAACGCTGCGACAAGGACGGCCTGCACGCCTACCTGGAGGCGAGCAGCGCGCGGAGCCGGGGTCTGTACGAGCGGCTTGGTTTCGCCGTGACGGAGACGCCGCTGGACCTGCCGGACGGCCCGCGAATGTGGCCGATGTGGCGTGAGCCGAGCGGGGCCGTCTGAGGGCGGTGAGCCGGGCGCGGGGGCTTCGATCCGCGACATTGGGCCGTGACATTGGTGCCCGTGACATTGGTGCCCGTGGCATTGAGGTCCCCGGGGCTTGAGGCAGGGCCTCGGCCGGAGCCCTGGTCGAGGCGGAGTGCCCTGGGACTGCCGGGTGGGGCCGATCAGGAATACGCTGTCCGGTATGGGCAGCGAAGGGCTCCGACCCGGCCCCGGCCCGCAGGACGAGCCCGTGTGCGAGGCCTGTGGACAACCGGTCGGTACGGTCATCCGGCGGCGCAAGGTGCTCGGGGTATTCGTCCCCGTATGGGGCCCCGGGCCATGTCGCAACGGGCAGTGCGAGGCCCGTGTGGACGCCGCCGACGCCGCCCGCTCCTCGGCCGAGCGGGCCGTCGGCAGGCGATTGCGGTCGCGGCGCGACAGAAGGGCCACGGCGTTATCGGACTCTGGGGAGCGGGACGCCTCGGAGGAGAGGGAGGACCCAGCCGCGCCACCGTCGGCTGCTGATGACGACATCAAGTGAGCGGTACGCCCCAGTGAGCCGTGCGTTCCAGTGAGCCGTGCGTCCCGATGAGGTGAGCGGTCACCCCGTTGTCTGTCGGGCGGCGGAGGTAAGGTCCCACGGTCGGCGCGGGCGCGGCCGTCCGGGGAGGGGTGCGATGAAGGCGCGGTGGGGTGGACTCGCCCTGGTGGGGCTGGCGTTGGTGGGGTGCGGCCACGGATTCGGGCCAGGAGCGGATGACCTGCCCGGTTACGCGCGGGAGGCCGGTGTACCGCGGGTGAAGAGTGAGCGGGATCTGCCCGAACTGCCGTTGGACCGGCATGAGTTCAGTGGCCGCGATCACAAGCGCATGGATGAGGCGCGGGCGCATCTCGTGCGGCAGTGCATGCGTTCCTTCGGGTTCGCCGACTTTCCGCTCCACCCCGGACGTGGCCCTCTGATGAGCGAGAAGTTCATCGCGACGGCCGTATCGGTCGCCCCGTACGGAATTCTCGACCTCGGTCAGGCCCGCCGGTGGGGCTACGGCTTCGACCCCGAACGCGCGGCGGCCTGGAACGAGAAGGCCGAGCCGAAGGGGCGCGTCCCCACCCAGCGGGAGTACGAGGTGCTGCACGGCTTCGGCACGGAGGACGGCGGCGAGAAGGTGGTGCGGGGCCGCGAAGTGCCCGACGGTGGCTGTGCCGCGGAGGGGGCGCGACGGTTGATGGAAGGCGTAGGGGACCAGGAGCGCCTGTGGGGGTATGTCTCCGGGCGCACTCAGAAGATCGACGAGGCCGTGGCCAGGGACGAGCGGGTGCGGCGGGCTTTCCGGGACTGGTCGCGGTGTGTCATGGGCAGGGGCTTCAAGGAGTACGAGAGCCCGGTGGCGGCCTTCCGCGACAAGGCGTGGAGTGCGGGGCGCAAGGACGCCGACGCCCCGCCCAGCAAACGGGAGTTGGGCATGGCCGTCGCCGATGTCGAATGCAAGAGGAAGTTGAACACCGCCGGCGTGTGGTGGGCCGTCAGCGACGAGAAGCAGCGCGCCGACGTGCGCGACAACAAGGCCGGGTACGCGGCCGTGCGGGAGGACCGGGACCGGGTGCGCGCCACCGTCCGCGAGGTGCTCGGCGAGAAGTGAGGCGCGCGCACGGGGGCGGACGGTCGCGCTCGGATGCCGGGTGGTGGTGTGCACCGCTGCCCTGTTTCGTGATCCGACCGCGGCGCCTCTGGGGCATGACCGCGACCGCTTCGACTGCCGCATGGGTCCGCGTGGGTCCGCCAAGGTCCCCGTAGGTTCGCGTACGCCGGACCGGTGCGGGCGTCGTGGCAAAATCAACGGATGCAGATCAGGATGCTGGGTCCATTCGAAGTGCGCGCGGACGACGGCAACTTGGTCGACGTACCGGGGGCGCGGCTGCGCGGGCTGCTCATCGCTCTCGCGCTCAAGCCGGGACACGCGGTCCCCAAGGCGACGCTGGTGGACTGGATCTGGGGGGAGCAGCCGCCCGCCGACGCGACGAACGCCCTTCAGCGCCTGGTCTCCCGGCTGAGGAAGGCGCTGCCGGACGGAGCGATCGAGGGGCGGACGGACGGCTACCGGCTGATGGTGGAGCCCGACGCCGTCGACGCCGTGCGGTTCGAACGTCTCGTCACCGCGGGCCAGGACCGCACGGGGGACGCCGCCCGGCGGGTGCGGCTGTTGCGTGAGGCCCTTGAGCTGTGGCGCGGGGCGGCCATGCAGGACGTCGGGCTGCCGGAGAGCGGCGCGTTCGACGCCGCGGTCACCCGGCTCGACGGGCTGCGTCTGACCGCCACCGAGGAGCGGTTCGACGCGGAGATCACCGTCGGGCGCGGCGCCGAGGTGGTCACGGAGCTGACCGACCTCGTGGCCGCGCACCCCATGCGGGAACGGCTCGCCGCCGCGCTGATGCGCGCTCTCGTCGCCGCCGGCCGCGACAGCGAGGCGCTGCTGGTGTACGAGCGGGCGAAGGAGGCCCTGGCCGAGGCGCTGGGCGTCGACCCCTCGCCGGAGCTGGCCGCGCTCCACGTCGCGCTGCTGCGCGGCGAGCTGGGGCGGCGGGAGACGAACCGCGGCTCCAACCTCCGCGCCGAGCTGACCACCTTCGTCGGCAAGGACGCCGATGTCGCCGCGGTCCGCGGGCTCGTCGCCGAGCACCGGCTCACCACCGTGACCGGGCCGGGCGGCTCGGGCAAGACCAGGCTCGCCACGGAGACCGCGCGCACGCTGCTCGGCGAACTGCCGGACGGGGCCTGGCTGGTGGAGCTCGCCGGCATAGGAGCCGACGACGACGTCGCGCACGCGGCGCTCGCCGGGCTCGGCCTGCGGGAGACCCTGCTCGGCGGGACCCCGAACGCCGAGCCGACGGACCGGCTCATCGCCGCCATCCGCGAGCGCGAGACGCTGCTGATCCTGGACAACTGCGAGCACGTGATCGAGTCCGCGGCCGTCTTCGCCCACCGGGTGCTCGGGGAGTGCCGGCGGCTGCGGATCCTCGCGACGAGCCGGGAGCCGCTCGGCATCACCGGGGAGGCGCTGTGGCCGGTCGAGCCGCTGGCCCTGCCCGGCGGCGACGCGGACCCGGGCACGATCGAGTCCTCGCCCGCCGTCCAGCTGCTGCGGGACCGGGCCACGGCGGTGCGCCGGGACCTCCCGGGCGACGCCCACACGCTGGCGACGATGGCGCGTGTCTGCCGCGCCCTGGACGGGATGCCGCTGGCGATCGAACTGGCCGCGGCGCGGCTGCGCACCATGTCCGTCGACCAGCTCGCCACCCGGCTCGACGACCGGTTCCGGCTGCTGACCGGCGGCAGCCGCACCGCGCTGCCGCGCCACAAGACGCTGCGCGCGGCAGTCGACTGGAGCTGGGAACTGCTCAGCGACGCCGAGCGGATGGTCCTGCGCAGGCTCTCGGTGTTCTCCGGCGGGGCGAGCCTGGAAGCGGCCGAGCGGGTCTGCGCGGGCCACGTCACCGACGCCACCGACGTAACCGCTGTCACGGACACCACCGACGCCATCGAGCAGGAGCAGGTGCTCGAACTGCTCACCGCCCTGACCGAGAAGTCCCTGCTGCGTGCCGACGACGACGGCACCCCGCGCTACCGCATGATGGGCACGATCAAGGAGTACGCCGCGCACCGGCTGGCGGAGGCGGGGGAAGCCGATCTGGTGCGCCGCGCACATCTGGCCTACTTCACGGAACTCACCGAAGCCGCGGAGCCGCACCTGCGCCGCGCCGAGCAGCTCGACTGGCTGGCCAGGCTGGAGGCCGAGCACGACAACATCAGCGCGGCGATGCGCGGCGCCCTCGCGGCGGGCGAGGCGCAGGAGGCGATGCGGCTCGCGGGCGGCGCGGGCTGGTACTGGTGGCTCAGCGGGCGCAGGGCCGAGGGCATCGAGCTGATCACCGCGGCGACGAGGGTTCCCGGCGAGGTGACCGACGAGGCGCGGGCCATGGCGTACGCGCTGGTCGTACTGTTCGTCAGCTCCGGGCGGGCCGACGAGCAGCAGGCGGAGAAGTGGATCCGGGAGGCGGACCGGTTCGGCCGGCGCGGCAAGGGCCGCAACCCGCTGATGGGGCTCATCACGGCGATGGTCCGGCTGCTGGACGGGCCCGAGGCGGCCCTGACGGCGTTCGAACCGCTGCTCGACGACGAGGACCCCTGGGTGCGCGCGCTGGCCCGGCTGCACCTGGGCAAGATGCGGGTCCATCTCGGCCTGGGCGGGGCGGAAGCCGCTGCCGCCGACGCGTACCTGGAGGGGGCGCTCGCCGAGTTCCAGGTGCTCGGCGAGCGGTTCGGCATTTCGTTCGCCCTGACGGAGATGGCGGAGCGGTTCGTGGTGCGCGGTGAGTTGGCCGCCGCGTGCGCGTACCTGGAGGAGGCGATCACGGCCGTCACCGAGGTGGGTGCCACCGAGGACCTCATCCAGATGCGGGCGCGGCAGGCGCAGCTGCACTGGCTGCTCGGGGACAAGGACGCGTGCGCGGTGGCCCTCGCCGAGGCGGAGCGGTACGCGGAGCGCGTCAGCTGGCCGGACGCGCTGGCCGAGCTGGCGTTCGCGAAGGCGGGTCTCGCGCGGTGGGCCGGCAACACCGAGGAGGCCCGCAGGCAGATCGGCGTGGCGACCACCCTGTTGGACGAGGAAGCGGGGTGGGCGCAGATCCGCGCGGCCCGGCACGACATGCTCGGCTACCTCACCGACGACCTCGCGGAGGCCCGGGCGCACCGCGCGGCGGCGTGCGAGGCGGCGGCCGAGGCCGGGCATGCCCTCGGGATCGCGCAAGTGCTCGTAGGAGTAGCGGACCTGGCGCTGCGCCGCGACGAGCACGAGCAGGCCGCGCGGCTGCTGGCGGCGAGCGCGGGCGTACGGGGGCTGCCGGACCAGTCCCATCCGGACGTGGCCCGCATCGAGCGGGCCGTGCGGCACCACCTCGGCGACGCGCGGTTCGCCGAGGTGGCCCGGGAGGGAGCGGAGGCCGACTGGTCCGAGCTGGTCCAGGTCACGCTCGCTTCCTGAACGCGGAGGCGAGCCGGCCGGGGTCACGCCCGCTTCTTGAACGTGGCGACCGACCACACGTACCCGAGGGCGGCGATCCCGACGCACCAGGCGACGGCGGCGAGCGCGTCGCCCCTGGACAGGCCGCCCAGCAGCAGCCCCCGCAGCGTCTCGATGATGGGCGTGAAGGGCTGGTACTCCACGAACTGCCGCACCCCGGTCCCCATCGTGTCCGCGGGTACGAAGGCGCTGCTCAGGAACGGCAGCATGATCAGCGGTACGGTGCCGAGCCCGGCCGTCTCCGGGGTCTTCGCGGCGAGCCCCAGGGCGACGGTGAGCCAGGCGGTGGCGAAGCTGAGCAGCAGGATCAGACCGATGGCGCCGAGCCAGTCGAGGGCGCTCGCGGCCGGGTCGAACCCCATCGCGAAGGCCACCCCGATGATGGCCGCGCAGCCCACCAGGCAGCGCACCGTGGTGACGACGACGTGCCCGTTCAGCACGGCGCCTCGGGAGACGTCCATGGTCTTGAGCCGGTTGATGATGCCCTTCGACATGTCGGAGTTCACGGCCGCCGAGGTGGCCCCGAGGCCGTAGCTGATGGCCATCACGAGCAGGCCGGGCGTCGCGTAGTCGATGTAGGCGGCGCCGCCGACGTCGAACGCGCCGCCGAAGACCTTGACGAACAGGAGCATCATCACGATCGGGAACAGGATCGCGTTGAACACCGTGGTGGGGTTGCGCAGGGTGTGCTTCAGGTTGCGGCGCAGCATGATCGCCGAATCGGTCAGGGTGGTCGCGACGGCGCTCATCGGGTGATCGTCTCCTTGGTGGTGTGCTCGGTGAGGGCGAGGAATACGTCGTCGAGGTCGGGCGTGTGCACGGAGAACTCCGCGGCGTCGACCGCGTGCTCGTCGAGCCGGTCGAGCAGGGCCCGCAGCGACCTCGACGCACCGTCGCTGGGCACCCGCAGGGTCAGCTCCTCGTCGTCCCGCGTGGAGGAGGCGAGGACCCGCGCCGCCGCGTCGAGTCCGTGGAGGTCGGCGAAGCGGAGCCGGACGTGGGTGCCGGGGATCTGGCGCTTCAGCTCCTCGGGGGTGCCCTGGGCGACCAGACGGCCTTCGTTGAGCACTGCTATCCGGTCGGCGAGCTGGTCGGCTTCCTCCAGATACTGGGTGGTGAGGAAGATGGTGGTGCCCTCGGCGACCAGCTCGCGGACGATCCCCCACATCGTGCGCCGGCTGCGCGGGTCGAGGCCCGTCGTCGGCTCGTCGAGGAAGAGGATCCGCGGCTTGCCGACCAGCGTCATCGCCAGGTCCAGCTTCCGGCGCATGCCGCCGGAGTACGTGGCGGCCAGCTTGTCGGCCGACTCCTCCAGGTCGAAGCGATCGAGCAGCTGCGAGACCACCTGGCCGGCGGAGCGCACGCGCTTCAGGTCCGCCATCATGCGCAGGTTCTCCCGCCCCGACAGCAGATCGTCCACCGCGGCGAACTGGCCGGTCACGCCGATGACGGACCGCACCTCCTTGGTCCGGGACGCCACGTCATACCCGGCGACGCGGGCTGTCCCGGCGCCGGCGTGCATCAGCGTCGTCAGGATGTTGACCGTGGTCGTCTTGCCCGCGCCGTTCGGACCGAGCAGGGAGAAGACCGATCCCGAGGCGACCTCGAAGTCGATGCCGTCGAGCACGGCCTTGTCCCCGTACGCCTTGCGGAGCCCTGTGACTGCAATGGCTGAACTCTTCATGCCGCTACCTTCGCCACCGGCCCTGTCAGCCCCCTGTCACACCCCTGACACGGCCGCTGACGGCACTGACACGGGCACCGAGAGCCCGCGTGACAGACGTGACAGACGTGGTAGACACATGCGATGACGATCTCCGGCCAGGTGTTCGACGCCGTACTGAGTGACCTCGACGGCGTGATCCGCTTCTACGACATGGCGGAGCTGGAGCAGCTGGAGGCCGAGTCAGGGCTGCCGCGGGGCAGCACCGCCGCGATAGCCTTCGCGCCCGCGACCGACCTGCCGCTCATGCGCGGCGAGATCACCAAGGAGCAGTGGATCGACTCCATCGCCCGCGGCCTCGCCGACCGGGTGCCGTGGGAGCGGGGGCGCGCACTCGGGACGACGCTGGCGGAGACCGAGTTCCGGGCGGACGACGCGGTGGTCGCACTCCTCCGGCAGGTCCGCGCGGCCGGGCTCCCGGTCCTGCTGGTGACGAACGCGACGCCATGGCTCGCCGACGACCTGGCGCTGCTCGGCCTCACCGGCCCGTCCGGTGTCTTCGACGCCGTGGTCAGCAGCGCCGACCTCGGCGTCACCAAGCCCGGCCGCCGCATCTACGAGGTGGCGGCGGAGCGGGCCGGGGCGGCCCCGGGCCGCTGCCTGTTCGTGGACGACCGCCAGGAGAACGTCGCGGCGGCCGAGGCGCTGGGCATGACCGGCCTGCTCTACCGCGAACCGGCCGATCTGCGCGCGGTGTTGGCGCCGCTTCTGTGACAGCTCCGGTAGCGAGAAGGACCGCCTCGGACAGGGGCGCGGCGCGGGCGTTCATTACTGTTCTCCCCAGGCATCACGTGGGTGCGGGGAACGGGAGAATGTGCAGTGGACGTCAACGCATCGGCCGAGGCCGACCTGGCCGCGCGTTTCGAGGAGCACCGGCCCCGGCTGAACGCGGTCGCGTACCGCATGCTCGGTTCGCTGAGCGAGTCCGAGGACGCGGTCCAGGAGGCGTGGTTCCGGCTCAGCCGTACCCAGGCGGCCGCGGCGTCGGGGCCCGGAGGCGCGGGCGAGGTGCGCAACCTCGGCGGCTGGCTGACGACCGTCGTCGGCCGGGTCTGCTTGGACCTGCTGCGCTCGCGGCAGTCACGGCGCGAGGAGTCCCTGGACGTCTCCCTGGAGACGCACGTGCCGGACCCGGTCGTCAGCCGCGCGGACGTCGTCGACCCCGAGCAGGAGGTGCTGCGCGCCGACTCGGTGGGCCTCGCGCTGCTCGTGGTGCTGGACACGCTCGCGCCCGCCGAGCGGCTCGCGTTCGTGCTGCACGACATGTTCGCCGTGCCGTTCGACGAGATCGCGGTCATCGTGGAGCGCACGCCCGCCGCGACCCGGCAGCTGGCCAGCCGGGCCCGCCGCCGCGTGCAGGGCTCGGCGCCGGCCCAGGAGACGGACGTCGCCAAGCAGCGCGAGGTCGTCGAGGCCTGGACGGCCGCCACGAAGGCGGGCGACTTCGACGCGCTGCTCGAACTCCTCGACCCGGACGTCGTGTTGCGATCGGACACCGGCGAGCTGTCCTCGGGCCTGTCGAAGCTGGTGCGGGGCGCGGCGACGGTGGCCGCGCAGGCGGCGATGTTCGCGCGGCTCGCCGTGCACCAGCACGTGGTGCTCGTCAACGGCCTGCCGGGCCTGGTCGCGGCCCCGGGCGGCGAGGTGTTCTCCCTCGGTTCCTTCAGCGTCGTGGACGGCAAGATCGTGGAGATCAACATCATCGCCGACCCCGAGCGGCTGCGGAAGCTGCGGCTCCCGCCGCTGCCGCCGCTCGGGGAGTGACCCGCCGGCCCCTCAGGCGGACGTCCTGCGCACCACCCGCAGCAGGTACTCCTTGCGGTGGAGCGGATCGTGGTCGGTCCGCTCGCGCACCGGGGCCGGGCCGCGCACCGGCTCGTAGTGGTCGAAGGCGGACTCCAACTCGCCCTCGCCGCGCGTGAGTCCGGGCAGCAGCTGCTCCAGCGCGTGCACCCGCTGCGCCGGGATGTCCCCTTCCAGGCGGTACGAGGCCCCGCTCGCCGCCTGGGTGTGGGGGACCGCCCGCAGCCGGGCCAGGGCGGGCAGCACCGCCCCGACCGTGTCGGCGGGCACGTCGAGCCGGAAGCGGTGCATCGGCTCGTGCACCGCCGTACCCGCCTCGCGCAGCGCGTCCATCAGGACCAGCGGCGTCAGGTTCCGGAAGTCACCGGCGGTGCTCGACATGCTCTTGTCGAAGGTGCCGTGCGCGTGGCTCTGGCGCGGCCAGTAACCGGCGCGCGTCATCGTGACCGTGCAGTCGGGGACGCGCCAGCCGTACAGGCCCTGGTGCAGCGTCTCCCGGACGGTCTCCTCGACGGCCCGGAAGAACGCGTACGGCATCGAACCGAGCTCGACGCCGAGCCGGAACGTCACCCCCGCGCCCACCGGCGCGGGCCCGACGCGCAGCCCGACCGTGGCGAGGAACGGATTGGGCTCCTTCTCGCCCACCTCGAACGCCTCGCCCGTGCCGATGACCCGCTCCACGCAGATGGTCGTCGTCTCGCGGAAGGAGACGTCGAGGCCGAACTCCTCGGCCAGCGTCGCCTGGATGACCTCCTTCTGCACCTCTCCGTAGAGCGACACCGACACCTCCTGCCGGACGGCGTCCTGCCGCAGGTCGATCAGCGGGTCCTGCTCGGCGAGCTGCGTGAGCGCGACGTGCAGGGCGCCCCGGTCGGCGGGGCGCAGCGGGGCGACGACCGTCTCCAGGGTGGGCGGCGCGAAGAACCGGTCGCCGGGTCCTGACCCCTTGGGCGGTACGCCGATCACGTCGCCGATCCGGACGTCGCCGAGCCCCCACAGCTTGCCGATCCGCCCCGCGCGGACCTCCGCGCGGCGCACGTCCGTGCCCTGGTCGAAGACGCTGACGGCGGTGACCTTGCCTTCGCGGCGGCCGTCGGCCCCCTCGCCCGCCGCGCCGTCGGTGCTGCCGGTGACGCCCGTGATGTCGACACGCTCACGCGTGCGGACCGTGCCCGAGAACACGCGTACGTACGCGATCTTCTCCCCGGCGCTCCCGCGCTCGACCTTGAAGACCCTCCCGGAGAGGGGACCTTCGGCGCCCCCGGCGGCCGACGGCAGCAACTCCCGGATCCCTTCCGTCAGTTCGGCGATCCCCACGCCCGTCGCCGCCGAGCCGAAGAAGACGGGGTGCACCAGGGCCTGCCCGGTCTGCCGGGCCAGCTCACCGCGCAGGCGGTCGTACGAGAGGGACGAGGCGTCGTCCACGTAGGCCGTGAGCAGCGTGTCGTCGTGCCCGGCGAGCAGTTCGGTCAGCCGGGTGGTGAAGCCCCTGCCCTCGGCGCCACCCCTGGTGAAGGGGGTGAAGCGGGCCTCACGTGTGCCGATGCCCGTGACCGTGCCCATCGGCACGATGTCGGGGGTGAGCCGCTCGGCGATGTGCGTCAGGACGCCGTCGTACCGGGCGCCGGCGCGGTCCGCCTTGTTCACGAAGATCAGGGTGGGGATGCGCAGCCGCCGCAGGGTGCGCAGCAGGACGCGGGTCTGCGCCTGGACGCCCTCCACCGCGGAGATCACGAGCACGGCGCCGTCGAGCACGCTCAGGACCCGCTCCACCTCGGCGATGAAGTCCGGGTGGCCGGGGGTGTCGATCAGGTTGACCGTGACGCCCTCACCGGCGCCCTGCGGGGCCTCAATGGTGAAGGAGACGACCGCGGACTTGATCGTGATGCCGCGCTGTCGCTCCAGGGCGAGTGAGTCGGTCTGCGTGTTTCCGTCGTCGACGCGGCCGATCTCGTCGATGACCCCGGCGGCGTGCAGGAGCCGCTCGGTCAGGCTGGTCTTACCGGCGTCGATGTGGGCGAGGATGCCCAGGTTCAAGGTGTGCGGAGCAGGTGAATGCACGTACCGTCATGTCCTTTGAAGAGAGGTGACTTCCTTCCGGTCGGGACATGCACGAACGCCGCATCTGCTGCTCCTTCGTCGACTGCGCCGGTCTCTCGCCGGCTCCCGCAAGTGCAGCAGGGGGCCGCCGCACGCGGCAAGTGATTAACCCGGCCGCCCTACGGCTGATCGGCCGCACGGCGCCGTGTAATGCGCGGCGGCTTCACGTCGCCGTACCCCACAGCCCCTTGGCGAGGGTCACCGCGCCCCCGGCGAGCGCGAGCAGCAGCACGAACGTGCGGGCCCGCTGTTCCGGCACCCGGTCCGTGAGGGCCCCGCCGATCAGCGCACCCGCCGCGAGCCCCGCCCCTGCCAGTGACCAGACGGGCGTACTCAGGTGGGGCAGGCCGTTGGACAGTACGGAGACGGCGTTCACGGCCACTCCGTAGAAGAGGGCGTTCGGGACGAACTCCCGCATCGACCAGCCCGCGTTCACCGCGTACAGGGACATCGGCGGGCCGCCCACCCCGGCGGAGGCGTTCATGAACCCGCCCGCGGCCCCCGCCGCGACCGCCCCCTTGGCCCCGTGCAGGGCGGGCACCCGGGCGCCCCGCAGCACCAGCAGCACCGCCGAGCACACCAGCGCCCCCACGCCGGTCATCAGCACCGGCTCCGGTAGCCGCGCGGCCACCCAGGACCCGGCGGGCACGGTGCACATCGCCGCGCCGACCAGCGGGAGCATCACCGCGGGCCGCACCTGGCGCCAGCCGCCGACGAGCCCCACCGCGCTGATGGCACCGGCCGCGCAGTTGGCGAGGACGACGCCCTGCGCGGGGCCCAGCAGCAGCGTCAGGGCGGGGACCGTGACCAGGGCGAAGCCCATGCCGGTGAGGCGCTGCACGGACGAGCCCGCCAGGACGATGGTGCCGATGAGCAGCCCGGCCGCCCAACCGCTGCCCATGGGCGGCTCCTCGCAATTCCCGGCGGGGACCCGGCGCCCCCGCCAAGCCTCACCCGCCGGGCACCGGCGATCAAGACCGCCCGCACGGCTCCGCGTACCGCACCCACAGCCCGAGGCCCCCGGCGAGCGCGAGCATCAGGGCGCTCGCGGCGGGCGTCGGCAGTTCGGCGAGGGCGATGGGCGCCGGCCGCGCCGCGACGACCGTCACGAACGCCCCTACCGCCAGGGCCGCCGCGATCACGGCCGTCCGCCGGGCCTGGCGGTCCGCACGGCCCCGCAGGAATCCGGCCACGCACACCCACAGCGCGACCACGACGAACAGCGCCAGCAGCTCGCGCATGCCGGGAGAGACCTCGTCCATGCCATGGACGAGCCACCGGTAGAGCAGCCACAGGGCGTAACCCTGGAAGACGTCACGGACGCCGCGCCGGACCAGCGAGCGCCGCGGGGCAGGGGCCGGGGCCTTCGCCGTCTCGCGCTCTTCCCTCAGCTCCGGGGCACTCACCGGCGGGCCTGCGCGCCCGTACCGACCGCCTGGATCCCGCGGCGGCCCGCCGCCCACAGCACGAGCGCCGCGTACCCGCAGAGCATCACGACGTCGACGCAGACCGACATCCAGTCCATGTCGGCGGCCGTCTCGTCGGAGGCGAGCGCCCCGACGACGGCGGCCGAAAACCCCATGGCCAGCAGGTTGTTGAGCACGTGCAGCGCGATGGCCGCCTCAAGGCCGCCCGTACGCACCGTCAGTACGCCCGCGACCAGACCGAACACCACCAGGTCCGCGAACCCCCACGGCGTGCCCCAGCCGTGGGCCGCCGCGAACAGCGCCGCCTGGGGCAGGATCGCCGGCCACGGGGAGCGGAGCCAGGCGCCGACCGCCTGCGTCAGCCAGCCCCGGAACACGTACTCCTCGGCCGCCGCCTGGAACGGCACGAGTACGCACACCATCGCGAGGCCGAGCAGGAAGTCGGGGAGCCCGACCCACCGCATGTCGTCCGCGCCGTCGCCCGCCGGGACGGGCAGCAGCATCATCACCCCGAACGCCCCCGCGACCAGGGGCAGTCCCATCGCCGTGCACCGCCCGAGCCAGGCCCACCGGAGCCGCCCGGCGACCGACGACACCGTCCCGGCCGGACGCCGCTGGGCCCAGCGGGCGGCGAGCAGCACCACGGGGAGCAGCAGCGCGAGGGAGAGCAGGGCGAGGCCGGTCTCCGCGACGCCGCCCCACACCCGGAATCCGTCCGCGTCCACCGGCCGGTCGAGCAGCGCGCCCGTCACCTCGGCGCCGAGCAGCACGAGCAGCATCACGGCGACACCACCGGCCAGCACGAGGCCCGTGCCCGCCAGGGGCCGCCACCAGCGGTGCCGGCCGCTGATCAGGGCGAGGCGGTGGTAGGGGAGCGGTGGCGGGGTGTCCACGGGGTGCGGGTGGCGGGGGTGGTGCGGGTGGTGGGCGTACGGGGTGGGCGCGCCGTACGGGGTGAACTGGGCGTACGGACCGGATGCGTACGGAGGGGCGGCGGGGGACGGCGCGTGCGGTGGCGGTGGCGGGGGCGGTGCGTACGGATCGTGCGGAGGCCCGGCCGGGGAGGGCGTCGTGGTCATGTGCCCCAGCATTCCAGCCGAGCCGCGCCACGACGTCGGCCGTCGGCAGGATCGCGCTCTCCACCCTGGGATAGAGAGGTACCGCCCCTCCGTATCATCGGAGCCCATATGGAGGGGATACGTCACGGTGGAGGGGATACGTAACTGGCTGCTGCCCGCCTTGCTGGCGATCCAGCAGCTGGCCTACTGGCCGGGGCGCGCGCTGCGGGACGGGGACCAGACCGGCGCCGCGCAGCTCACGGCGGCGCTGATCGTCGCGGTCGTGATCACCGCGGGGCTCGGCGTGCGCCGGAGTCGTCCGGTGGCCGCCGCGCTGGTCGTGGAGGCGGGCCTGGTGGGCGGGTCGTTCCTGCCCGAGGACGCGACACTGCTGCACTCGGTGGCCGTGCTGGTGGCCCTGTACTCGGTCGTGGTGCGCCGACCTGTGCGGACGGCCGCCCTGGTCGGGGCCGTCCTCGTCGTCGCGGAAGCGGTCCGCGCGGCGATGCTGTTCGACTCCGTGGTCGAGGTCGGCGGCGAGACCCTTGTGAACTGCGCGCTCTTCCTGACCGTCGTGGGGCTCGGCCGCAGCCGCCGCCGCTGGCTCGCCGGACGCCGGGCCGCCGCACGGGACCTGGCGCGGGCGGAAGCCGAACGGAACCGGGCCGCCGGGACCGAACGCCTGCGCCTGGCCCGCGAACTGCACGACGTCAGCGCCCACCACCTCACCTCCGTCGTCGTCACCGCGGACGCGGCGCTGCGGCTCGGTGACCGCCGACCGGAACTGACGGGGCAGGCCCTCGAATTCGCGGCGGACAGCGGACGCGAGACGCTGGAGGCGCTGCACCGCCTGGTCGCGATGATGCGCACCCGCGCCGCCGACGAGGAGAGCGGCATCGAGGAGCGCGTCGGTGAACTGGCCGACGGCTTCGCCCGCCTGGGCCTGCGCCCCGCCGTGGACGTGGCGCCGGACCTCGCGGCCCTGACCGGCCCGGTCGCGGACGCGGCCTTCGGCATCGTCCGCGAGGCCCTCACCAACGCCCTGCGCTACGCCCCCGGGGCCGCCGTACGCGTACGGATCGGCGTCTTCGAACGGGACGGCGCGGTCGACCTCTGGGTCGAGGACGACGGGGCGGCGGGCCCGACGCCGCCCGACGCGTCCTCCTCCGGGGCCCGGCAGCGGCTCGGGCGGGCCGGGGCACCGCGGGCATGCGGGAGCGCGCCGCCGCGCTGGACGGCACCCTGGAGGCGGGGCCGCGCGCCGACGGCCCCGGCTGGTCGGTGCGCGCACGGCTGCCGCGCACCACGGCCCCGCTGCGCCGCCACGCCTCACGCCACCGGGCCCTGCGCGGCCTGGATCCGGCCGATGGGGCGACCGTGCTCGCCGTCGCCTCGCTCCCGGTCTTCGCCGTCCTCGCGGAGAGCCCCGGCGACACCGCCCTGGCCTGCGGGCCCGCCCTCCTCCACGCGCTGCCGCTGCTGTGGCGGCGCCGGGCGCCCTGGGCGGTGCTCTGCGCGGTCCTCGCCACGGCCTGGCTCGCGCCGCTCGGGGTCGCCTTCGGGATCGTGTCGCCCGCGGTGGCGCTCTGCCTGGCGGTGGGCGGGGCAGTGGCGCAGTGCGTGGCCGTGCACGCCGTGGGCGCCTTCGCGGGGCCGGCGCGCGTCACCTGGCCGGCCATGGCGGTGGGAGCGGCCGGGCTGTCCCTGTCGTCACTCGCCCTGGCGGCGGCCGACGGCATGGCGGACCTCGACCAGGACGGCGGCTTCGGCGCGGTCGTCTTCATGGCGTGCGCGCTCGGGGTGCTGTTCCTGTTCCCCTTGGCGGTGCCCTGGACCGTCGGGGCGGTGGTCCGTGCCCGGCGCGAACGCATCAGGGCGATCGAGGACCACGCGCTCACCGAGACGGTCCGCGCCGCGGTCTTCGAGGCGTACGAGGAGCGCCGCCGCATCGCCGTGGAACTGCGCGGCGAGGTCGGACGGCACGCGGGCGAGGTGGTGGCGCGGGCGGAGGCGGGCGACCTCAAGGGCGTGGCGGACGAGGCGAGGGCGGGCCTGTCGTCCATGCGGGACCTGCTGGCGGCGCTGAGAGAGGTGACGGACCCGGGTAACGTACGCGGGCCGCGTCGGCATCCGACGACGGCCGGTGTCCGGACGACACCCGAGAGCCCGGAGAAGGAGGTACCCCCATCACCACCGAGAACGCGGACGCCGGAGCCGTCCGAGTGATGGTCGTCGACGACCAGGCCGTGGTCCGCGCCGGATTCGCGGCGATCGTCGACGCGGAACCGGACCTGCACGTGGTGGCGGAGGCGCGGGACGGCGCCCAGGCCGTGCGGCTGGCCCGCGAACTCTCCCCGGACGTCGTCCTGATGGACATCCGCATGCCGGGCATGGACGGCCTGACGGCGACCCGCCTGCTCACCGCGGACGCGGGGGCGGCGGCCCCGCGTGTCCTCGTCCTGACCACCTTCGACCAGGACGCCTACGTCCACGACGCCCTGCGCGCCGGGGCCTCCGGCTTCCTCCTGAAGGACGCGCTGCCGGAGGAACTCCTCGCCGGCATCCGGGTCGTGGCCTCGGGTGAGGCCATGCTCGCGCCCACCGTCACCCGCCGCCTGATCGACGCCTTCGCGGACACGGCCCCCGCCCCGGACCCGGAACTCCTCACCTCGCTCACGCCCCGCGAACGCGAGGTGCTGACCCTGGTGGCGGCGGGCCACACCAACGCGGAGATCGCCGAGACCCTCGGCGTGACCACCGGCACGGTGAAGTCCCACGTCAACGCCCTGCTCGGCAAGTTGGACCTGCGCGACCGGGTCCAGGCCACGATCCTCGCGTACGACCTGGGCCTGGCCCGCCCCCGGCGCCCGCACCGGGAGTGAGCGGCTTCCCGGAGCGCGGTGAGCGGCACGGCCGGAAACGACCGCACCCGGACCGTCACGGACGCCATGTTCGGCGACCGGCGGACCGGGTGCGGTCGGGAGACAACGCGGCCGAGGATCAGGCCTTCTTGGTCTCCTAGTAATGGGCCAGGTTGGTGACCTGCGGGGATGTCTCCTGCGGGTCGCTGACCTGGTCTTTTTGCCATTGGTGGCGATGGGGTGTGTCGGCCTTGAGCGGGTGTCTTGCGGACTATGTGCGGACTGAGCACACGGGACAGTTGGCGCACGGTGATCTGCGTCTGCCCGTCGAGCGCTTGCTGTCAGTGGGCGCTGACAGAATTGGGCCATGGCGGGAGATGTGTTCGGTTTTCATGTGCCTCGTGTGTGCAGAATCCGCGGCGCGCATGCCACAGCGGAGGATTCGATTCCGCGAGTCACCGAGGCGTTTCGCACTGGGGATGACCATGTGGTCACCGAGGTGGAGCGGCTGCGTGAGGGTGCGCTGGCCCTTCCTTCCGTGATCGCGACGGCTGGCGCGATGGTCGTGCTGGGCGAGCCGGGAGCAGGGAAGACCTCCGTGCTGAGGCATCTCACCAACAAAAGGGGGCAGGTCTGATCTGGGGGTCATCCCAGTGACCGTGTAGACCGTTTTTGAGACAGACGCGCCTTGGACTCATTCCGAAGGTTCTACCCTCCGGCTCCATTGCCAATCGAATCGCCGGGTACGTTCCACCCTTCGCCCTCGTATTCTTTCCGGAGATGCGAGACCATCTCGGGGTACTTATCGGCAATTGTCCGTAACTCGGTTAGGTGCTTTGCGACGAGTTCGGGTCGGCCCAGATCATCACAAATGATCATTGCTGCAAGGCATGAAGCGCCCCGAAGATAGGGAGATGCAACGCCATCTCCGATTCGAAGAGCCTCTTCAGCGTGGAAAAGAGCTCGCTGGTTCTCGTCTATTTCCAGGCAATCCCGATTTCAATCTCGGAGATCTCTCGGTTCCGACCTGTGAAGTCGGGAATTTCAGGCGGCAGGGAATGAGGTGAATTCCATGCGCTACTGTGGCCGCCCTCCTTCTGAAAGGTTACTGGGCCGGTAAAGATGTGGCCGTTATTGTCATTGCCGACAGCTACGGCTCCTGAAGCACTCGCTATGGTCTTTGAGGTGCGCATCTGTCACTGCCCCTGTGCTCTTTACGCCTCAGTTTCGATAGAGGATTCATTGTCTCGCCCGATGGCAACCGATCCTGGGCCCTGGGCAATGACTCCGCTACTCGGTGTACTCGTGGGCGATGCAGTACCGCTCGACCGGGTTTTTATCTTCTCACCCCGCGATGACCCACCGATCGCCACCGATCCGGCACCCTGTGCTGCTACGGGCACGTGTCCATCTTGATTCGGTCGCAAGGTCAGATATAGCTGAAGTCCGGCCCCCACGATCACGAGCACAACGAGTGCTATGCACCAGCCCCAAGTGGGCCTGCTCGTTGCAGCGTTGGTTGCGACCCCGCTTGCAGCAGCTACAACGACGGTAAGTGCTGCAGCGCCTCCCCGCTTGGCTGAGCTCGACACACCCATCCTCTGGTCCGATCGCTACAAGTCTGAACCGGCATGTGTATATCGGATGGCTCGCTGCCCTTGCGAACGCTTTCCAGAACTTGTCTGCAACGCGTGCATTCTGGCGAGAAGGTGTCTGAAAAGCCCCGTTTCAAGGTAGGGCTCTTACGCTTGGCGCAGCAGGAGCATGACTGTGGTCAGGTACATCACGTCGAAGAGTGGGAGAGGCCCGCTCTGGCGATCGGCCGAATCGCGTGGGCGCCCCTGTCACCAGCCGTCGAGGGAGACCCCCGGGTCGCCGACGAGGTACCGGTGAAGGGCACTGGCGGTGGTGTCCACGAACTCCGCGGGGATGGCGTCGGCATCGACCCAGCAGACCTGGGAGTGTTTGCGTGGTTCGCGATTGTCGGGTTCGCCGGTCCATTCGTGGGCGGTGAAGACGACGGTGAGGAAGCCGTTGGGAGCCTCCACGCCCCAGGCGCTGTGGATGATGTGGGCGACCTTCAGGGATTCCGGCTTCACGGTCAGGCCGGTCTCCTCGTACAGCTCGCGTACGGCGGTCTCCGTGATGGGCTCGCCGGGTTCGCTCTTGCCGACGGGGAGGTCCCACATGCCCTGTGCGAACTTGGCGTTCTGGCTGCGCTGAAGGAGGACGACGCGGTTGGTGGTCTTGTCGTGGACGATGACGGCGGCGACCAGCAGGGTCATGGATTCGAGGGCGGGCGGCAGGGCTTTTGGCTGGTCGTCGGTGGTCCGCTGAGCCACGGCTGGTGTCCCTTCGTCGGCCGGATGGTGGCAGCTTAGGCCAGCGCTTCGCGTGCGCGGCGGGTGAGTTCGGCGGCTCCGGGCACTTTGCGGCGCTGATAGATGGAGAGGGTGGAGCGGAGCGAGGTAGCGAGGTGATGGCCTTTCGGGTGCGGTCCGAGGTCATGCCCTCCATCAAGGTCAGGGCCTCTGACCAAGCGGCTACGGCCTCGTCGGCGCGGGCCTGGGCGGCGAGGCTGTCGCCGAGATCGGCGTGCGTGAGGGCGTGGACGCGCTTGTATTTCTCGGGGTCCCAGCGCACCAGGGCATCGCGGTGCTGTTGCTCGGTACCGACGTGGTCGGCGAGGTCGGTCAGAGTGCGGGCGGTGTGGCTGGCGACGGTGCCGGCGGCCGGGCCGCTGACGCGGGAGTAGCTGGGCTGGGGTCCATCGTCGCGTAGGAGGGCGTCTTCGGCGGCGAGCAGAGCGCGGGCCGCTGCGGGCTTCGCGCCGACCGCAGCGTAGGCACGGGCGTGGGTGATGTGCAGTAGCGCCTCGGTCTGGCCATCGACGTGGCCCAGGCCGCGGGTGAGGGCGCCTTCGACAAGGTCGACGCAGTGGTGGGGCTGTTTGAGGCTGAGGGACTGATGGGCGAGGGCGCGCATCATCCAGGCGGCGTGGCCGCGTGGGTCGGCTTCGCAGGCGAGTTGGTAGCCGACCTGGTAATAGCGCTGGGCGGCCCCTTCCTGGCCGAGGTCGTGGTGCTTCCACCCGGCGAGGTACGCGAGTTCGGCGACGGCACCGAATGCCGCTTGCCGTAGCGCTTCATTCGCGAATCGGCCGCGGAGCATGGGAGCGGCGGTGTCGGCGAGGTAGGCCGTGACCGTGGTCAGGCCGTGGCCGCCACCGAGGCGTTCATCAGCCGCGCTGAAAGCCGCAGTGATCTGCCCTACGACGTCCACGTCCTCCATCCCGACCAGGGAGCGGCCGGTGCGGGCCCGCAGCATGCGGGCGGTGGCCTCGTGGTCGTAGAAGAGCGGCATGGCCACCCCGGCCGTGGTGAAGGCAGCCACGGCAAGGAAGCGGCGGCGTTCGACGTCGGCACGGCCCAGATCGGTGGCGGCCAGAACAGGATCGGGCTCCTGCGCCACCGTAGTTTCGGGTGCTCGAAGGCCAATCTCGACCAGAGTGATGGGGCGGCCTGTCCTGCGGGACAGCGCCTCAGCAAGGTACTGGCCTGTCCGTCCGGTCGGCTGGCGTGCGCCGTTCACCCAGTGGGAGACGGCCGACTTGTTGGTCTGGAGGAGCTCGCCGTTCTCGGCTGCGATACGCCGGACGTCCTTCGCCAGAGCCTCGTAGGTGCAGCCGATCGCCTCGATGACGTCACGCAGGCGGGAGTTGGGACCTCTCGGCGCTGCTGCCACGATTGCCTCCGCTCAGGAGCTGTAAACCGCGTATACCGCTTCAACTGCCTCTCACCGTACCCACTGTGCGTGACGGAGGGTTCACTGAACATCAGCCGCCCGGCCCCGGTCCGACACCGTGACCAGGTTCCCCTTCGGCCGGGCGGCCCCCGAAGTTCCGTACGCCTACACCGGGTGTGGGCATTCCTGTGCCCGAACCCGGCCGATCAGAGACGGAGACACGGTGACCACCATCGACACCAAGGCCGCCATCACGGTCGTACTGCCCGAGGCGTTCGACGAGCGCTGGAGCCGTTTGCCCGGCATCCAGGCCGACGGTCGGCGCATCACCATCGACCCGGCCGAGTACTTCTTCCGCTTCGAGTCCAACACCTGGCTCGTCGCCGATTGGGAGCTGGTCAAGTCCCAGCTCCTGGACGTGGAGGAGACTACCGAGAGTGCGGTCGAGCAGCTCGCCCTGGACTTCATCAAGGCCCACGCCGCCTCTACCTCGGACGCCGCCCGAGTCCTGTCCACCGCGTACGAGGTGTACGCCTACCTCTTCCGCGACGAGCATCTCGCCAGCCTCGGCCTGTCACAGATCACCGCCGAGCACCTGCGGATGCTGCGCGAGGCAGCCACGCTGATGGCGCTCAACAAGGTCGAGCTGGACGGGCGCATCTCCAACGTCGGCCCGTGCTGGTTCTTCCCCGCCGCCACCTCCGTCGTCTTCGACCTGGACGACGAGATGGGCGGGACGCTCGACGAGGTCTACCACGGCGGCTGGTTCAACGAGCACCGCCGTATCGAGTCCATCAAGGCCCACGCGGCCCTCGGGGGCCGACTCGTGCACGGCTGCCAGTCCGTGCCGGACCAGTCCGGCGGAGTCGTCGCGCCCTACGGTGCGTCGATGACCGCCTTTCGCGACGACCTCGCGGCCTTCCAGTCCGGCTGGATCGAGCAGGTCTACGCCCACCGCGTGAGCCCTGCCGCCTAGCCCCACCCCGCACGCCAGGCCCCGGGGCGGGCCGGCACCTCTCGCCCGCCCCGGACGCCTTCAATCTCTCTGGAGCCCCCACGTGACCGCGAACCCCAGCGCCGAACTCCTCGACAACCTGCTCACCATGGCCGGACGGACCACCGCCGTGCGCAAGGAGGTGCGCGTGTGGTCCATGTCCGGTGTCGAGCGCCTGACCTTCCCCGACGCCAGCACCGCGATCTTCAAGTACGCGAAGCGGCCCTTCGACAGCGAGGACCAGGCCCTCCGGCTGGCACATACGCTCGGCGTCCCCGTCCCGCAGGTCCACGCCTCCGCCGTCTTGGACGGCTTGCTCGGCATGCTCATGGAAGACCTCGGCCCCGCCGTCCGCGACGCCGACGCCCTCGACGGCACCGCCGCGGCCGTGGTCCTGCACGGCACCCGTACGGCTGCTGGCCTTCCCGTCCTCGACCAGGTCCGCCTCCGCTCACTGCCGAACCGGGCCCTGGAACACCTCGCCCAGCTCCGCAAGGCCGAGCGCTGGCAAGACACGGACGACATCGAGGACGCACTCGACCGGATCGACCAGGCCGCCAAAGCCCGGTCAGCCGGTACGACGGTGGCGCCGTTCGGCTGGGTGCACTCCGAGTTCCACCCCACCAGCCTCCACATCGGCCAACACGGCTGGCGGCTGCTGGACTTCGCACGCGCCTTCACCGGCCCCGGCCTGCTCGACCTCGCCAGCTGGCACGGCACCCTCGACACCCCCGACCCCGTACGCCTGCGCGTCTTCCTGGAGCAGTACGTCACCGCTGGCGGCACCCCCGACGCCCTCACCCAACGTGGCGGACTCACCGCCGAGAACTGGGCACTGGGCTGGCACCGCATGTGGGCCGTCGAGTGGTTCATGGAACAGTCCATCCGCTGGATCAACGACCCGGCCACCGACCCCGGCTACCTCAAGGCCGTCCGCCGCCACCTCGCCGACGTCCTCCACCTACTGGATGTCTGACGTGCTCGCCCAGGCTTCCCCGTGGTACGTCCACGCTCTCCAGCGCACTACGGCCAGCCCCGCCGAGCCGCTGTCGGTACCCGCACGGATGCAATGGACAACGCGGCCGGGCAGCGGGCCCGGCGCCGAGATTCTCGGCTCGGACCTGCGCCGCAAGCGGCTGCTGGAACTCGGCTGCGGCCCCGGCCACAACGCCGCCCACCTCGCCACCCGCTACGGCGCCCATGTCACCGGCGTCGACCTGGTTGGCCTTCAAGTCCGCCGAGCCCGTTCCCACTACGGCCGGCTGAACAACCTGACCTTCGTCGCTGGCCATGCCCTGCACTACCTGCAAGCCTCCGACGAACACTTCGACGCCATCTACTCCGTCTTCGGGGCCACCGGCCTGGTAGCCCCCGAGCTTCTGCTCCCGGCCATCGCCCAGCACCTCAAACCCGGGTGCACTCTCGCGTTCTCCGTCCCCCACCCCCAGCGCTGCGGCCTGCGGCCCGCCACCGACGACAGGCCCCGCCGGGACTACGTCACCCTTCCCGACCGCACCCGACTGCCCATCGCCCGCTGGGACTTCGACCCCGACCGCTGGGAGAAACACCTCGACCGCGCCGGCCTCTGGCTCACCTCGGCCCAGAAGTTCCACGACGCCCGCCGCGGTCTCTGGCCCACCACCCTGCTGATCACCGCGCGCAAGCTCTGACCCTCACCCCGCTCTCCGGGAGGCCCCATGCGCCCGCCCTATCTACTCCTCGACGTCGACGGCGTCTTCGTACCCTTCCCCGCCGCCGATGGGACCACCCCGGCGACCCACGACCGCCACGACGTCGTTCCCACCGGCCGTAGCGCCGACGATCCGGTCACCGTCTGGCTCAGCCCGAGCCATGGCCCCTTGCTCATGGACGTGATACGAACCGGCCTGGTCACCCCGGTCTGGTGCACCAGCTGGCGCCAGGACGCCACCACACTGATCGGGCCACTCCTCGGCCTCCCGTCCCTGCCATACGTCGACCTCCCGCGTCCGCAGATCACCACCAGCCACCCCAACGGTTACCTCTGGAAACGAGACCATGTCGATGTCTGGCTGGGCGACTTGCCTGTTGCTTGGGTCGACGACGACTTCACCGCCGTCGACCATGCCTGGGCAGCAGAGCGCACGGCGCGGGGGATGGCGACTTTCCTGGTCCAGCCTGATCCCCACATCGGGTTGTTGGCCGAGCACCTGGCTGAGGTCATGGAATGGGTTGACCGCTTGTCCGTCGTGCCAGCCAGCGAATCCGCTGGCGCTCCTGGACCCGAAGCAGCCTGAAGTGATCACGGAGCAGGACGTCACCACCGTCTGACGGCCAACTGCTTGATCTATCCATGTCGTCCGCGTTCCTCGGGCCTGGAGGCCAGCGCCGTGGCCGAGGGCTGGAGCGCCAGGGGACCAGAGGACGCTCCGGGTGTGCTGCTTCGCTTGCGTACTGCCTGTGCTCGCCTATTCGGCTGGAGGGTGAAGCGCCAGTTGAGGACCTCGGCGGGGCGTTCGGCGGTGTCGAGTTCTCGCTGGGCGGCGATTTCGGCCAAGAGACGCCGGGGGTTGTGGCTGGCGGGCAGGTCCAGCTGGCCCTCGGTCACGCGTCCGCCGTCATCAGGCTGCGGATCCACGCGCACCTGTGGCCGGGTGAAGAAGACCGCACCCGCTCCGTCATGGACGCCGTTCTCGGCGGACTGCTGCGGACCGGGTGCGGACAGCTAAGCGGCACGACCCGCGAAAGTGCAGGTAAGGCCGCCTAGAGGGAGATCAGGCCTTCTTGGTCTCCCAGAAGATCTTGTCGATCTGGGCGATGTAGTCCAGCGCCTTCTGGCCCGTGGCCGGGTCCGTCGACGCCTTGGCGGCCGAGAGGGCCTTCAGGGTGTCGTTGACCAGCTGGTGCAGCTCCGGGTACTTCTCGAAGTGCGGGGGCTTGAAGTAGTCGCTCCAGAGCACCGACACGTGGTGCTTGGCGAGCTCGGCGCGCTGCTCCTTGATGACCGTGGCGCGCGCCTGGTAGTGGGCGTCGTCGTTGCCGGCCATCTTCTCCTGCACGGCCTTGACGGACTCCGCCTCGATGCGGGCCTGGGCCGGGTCGTACACGCCGCAGGGCAGGTCGCAGTGGGCGCTGACCTTCACCTTGGGGGCAAACAGGCGGGAAAGCATGTAGCTGTCCTTCCTCGTGATCGTCTTCTCAGGTGGGACATTACTCCGTGAGAGGCCGGTTTTCGCGAGTGCCCCCATGGGCTTAGGACAAAAGTCCAGGGTCAGACTGGGACCGGTGGAGGATAGGACCGGGGAGGTGGCGGTGGTGCCGGAGCTGTCGCGGGAGAGCGAGCGCGGGAGGGCCGTCGTGCCGTGGGGCGCGGCCGAGGTGACGGGTCCCTCGATGGTGCCCACGCTGTATCACGGGGACCGGCTGCTCGTCCGGTGGGGCGGTCGCGTCCGCCCGGGTGACGTGGTGGTCCTGCGCCACCCGTTCCAGCAGGACCTGTTGGTCGTCAAGCGCGCCAAGGAGCGCCGTGAGGGCGGCTGGTGGGTGCTCGGCGACAACGCGTTCGCGGGCGGGGACAGTACGGACTACGGCGTCGTCCCCGAGGAGCTCGTCCTGGGCAGGGTGCGGTTCCGCTACCGGCCGCCCGCCGCCGGGCGGCGCTCGCCGTTGGCGCTGGTGCGCTGGGCCGCCTCCGCGGTGCGGCCGGTGCTCGCCGAGCGCTCCGTCTCCAGGCGCTTGCGGGCGCGGTAGGCGGCGACGTTGGCACGGGTCGCGCAGCGGTCCGAGCAGTAGCGCCGGGAGCGGTTGGTCGAGGTGTCGAGGTAGGCGTTGCGGCACGGCGCCGCCTCGCAGAGCCCGAGGCGGTCCACGCCGTGCTCGGTGAGGTGGAAGGCGAGGCCCATCGCGGCGATGGCGGCGTACCCCGCGGTGGCGTTCGAGGGGTGGTCCGCCAGGTGCATGTGCCACAGCGGGCGCCCGTCGTCGTCCCGGTGGTCGTGGCCCGAGATCTGCGGGCTCACCGGGAACTCCAGGAGCAGGGAGTTCAGCAGGTCGACCGCGAGCGTCTCGTCGCCGCCGTCCGCCGCCTCGAAGACCGCCCGGAGCCTGCCCCGCACGGAACGGAAGCGCGTGACGTCGGAGTCCGTGGCGCGGCGGGCCATCTGCGTGCTCGCCCCGAAGAGCTCCCGGATCGCTTCGACCGAGGTCAGCGCGTCCTTGTTGCGGCCCGGCTCCTCGCTGTTGACCAGGCGTACGGCGTAGTCCGAGTAATAGGCCAGTTCCACTTGTAGTCCTTACGAGGGCGGGCTAGGGTCATCTCGTCGGCGGGTAATGGCCGATTGCGGTACCAGGGTATTACGTAGTGGAGGGGTTCTGATGACGGAGACGGGGACCGGAGCCGAGACCGAGGCCACGGCCGGCACCGACTGGCGCGCCTGGCAGGACAGCTGGGACCGGCAGCAGCAGTGGTACCTGCCCGACCGCGAGGAGCGGTTCCGGATCATGCTCGACATGGTCGAGGCCGTGGTCGGCCCCGCGCCGCGCGTGCTGGATCTGGCGTGCGGTACGGGAAGTATTACGGACCGGCTGCTCAAGAGGTTCCCGGACGCGACGAGCGTCGGCGTCGACCTCGACCCCGCGCTGCTCACCATCGCCGAGGGCACCTTCGCGGGGGACGACCGGGTCACGTTCGTCACCGCCGACCTGAAGGACCCCGACTGGGCCGCCGCGCTGCCGCACGACTCGTACGACGCCGTGCTCACCGCGACCGCCTTGCACTGGCTGTTCAGCGAGCCGCTCGCCACGTTGTACGGGCAGGTGGCCGGGCTCGTCCGCGACGGCGGCGTCTTCATGAACGCCGATCACATGCCGGATCCCGCGACGCCGCGCCTGAACGCCGCCGAGAGCGCCTTCCGCCATCGGCAGATGGACCGGGCCAAGGCCGAGGGGGTGCTGGACTGGAAGGAGTGGTGGCAGCTCGCCGCGCAGGATCCGGTCCTGGCGGGGCCCACCGCCAAGCGGTTCGAGATCTACGGCGATCATGCGGACGGGGACATGCCGTCCGTGGAGTGGCATGCGCGGACCCTCCGGGAGGCAGGGTTCTCGGAGGCCCGGGCCGTATGGGCCTCGCCGTCGGACGCGGTGGTTCTGGGGCTGAAGTAACCCATGAAACAGAAGGGGCGGTACGGATCAGTGATCCGTACCGCCCCTTCCTGTGCGCTTGCGGGTGCGGGTACGCCGTGGCCGCTCGCGCAGTTCCCCGCGCCCCTTACGGGGCGCCGACTACAGCACCTTCGACAGGAAGGACTGCGTCCGCTCCTGCTGCGGGTTGGTCAGGACGTCGCGCGGGTTGCCCGACTCGACGACCACGCCGCCGTCCATGAAGACGAGGCTGTCGCCGACCTCGCGCGCGAAGCCCATCTCGTGCGTGACGACGACCATCGTCATGCCGGACTCCGCGAGGTCGCGCATGACGTCGAGGACGTCACCGACCAGCTCCGGGTCGAGCGCCGACGTCGGCTCATCGAACAGCATCAGCTTCGGGTCCATCGCCAGCGCGCGGGCGATCGCCACGCGCTGCTGCTGGCCGCCGGAGAGCTGTGAGGGGTAGTTGCCCGCCTTGTCGGCCAGGCCGACGCGTTCGAGCAGCTGACCGGCGCGCTCCCTGGCCTCGCTCTTCGCGATGCCCTTGACCTGGACCGGCGCCTCCATGACGTTCTCCAGCGCCGTCATGTGCGGGAAGAGGTTGAAGCGCTGGAAGACCATGCCGATGTCACGGCGCTTGAGGGCGACTTCGCTGTCCTTGAGCTCGTACAGCTTGTCCCCCTTCTGCCGGTAGCCGACCAGTTCGCCGTCGACGTACAGCCGGCCGGCGTTGATCTTCTCCAGGTGGTTGATGCAGCGCAGGAACGTCGACTTGCCGGAGCCGGACGGGCCGATGAGGCAGAAGACCTCGCCCCCCTTGACCTCCAGGTCGATGCCCTTGAGAACCTCTACGTGACCGAAGGACTTGTGGACGCCCTCGGCCTTCACCATGGCGGTCATCAGCGCACTCCCGAGCGGTTGCCCAGCGACAACAGGTTGGCCTTGATCTTCTGGAACGGGGTGTCCGGCAGGGTGCGGGACGAGCCGCGCGCGTAGTACCGCTCCAGGTAGAACTGACCGACGCTGAGGATCGACGTCATGATCAGGTACCAGCAGGCGGCGAGCAGCAGCGTCTCCACCGTCGCGCCCGACGAGGTGCCGATGTCCTGGGCGTACTTGAGGAGCTCGTAGTACTGGACGGCCGCGACCAGCGACGTCGTCTTCAGCATGTTGATGAACTCGTTGCCGGTCGGCGGCACCACGACGCGCATCGCCTGCGGCAGCACCACGCGGCGCAGCGTCTTGTTGTGGCTCATGCCCAGCGCGTGCGCCGCCTCGGTCTGGCCCTCGTCGACCGAGAGCAGACCGGCGCGGCAGATCTCCGCCATGTACGCGGCCTCGTTGAGACCGAGGCCGAGCAGCGCCGTCAGGAACGGCGTCATGAAGTCCGACCACTCGTCCTTGTAGACCGGACCGAGGTTGATGTAGTCGAACACGAAGCCGAGGTTGAACCAGACGAAGAGCTGGACCAGGACCGGCGTACCGCGGAAGAACCAGATGTAGAACCAGGCGATCGACGAGGTCACCGGGTTCTTCGACAGGCGCATCACCGACAGGATCACGCCACCCACGACGCCGATGAGCATCGAGAGGAAGGTGAGGATCAGGGTCTCGCGGACGCCCTTGAGGATGCGCTCGTCGAAGAAGTTGTCCGGGATCGCGTCCCAGCGGATGTCGCCTTGCGAGAAGGCGTAGACGATGGCGGCGAGGATGCCGATCGCGAGGACCGCCGCGACGTAGCGGCCGAAGTGCCGCACGGGGATGGCCTTGATGGCCTCCGCCTGCCGCGCCTTCGGGACGTCGTCCTCGGGGCCCTTCTTGGAGATGTCGGTGGTCACGTGCGTGGCCTTTCAGCGACTAGGGGGGAGAGGGACGCGGTCACTTGCCGCCGTTGATCTTGGCTTCCTTCACCGCGCCGTCCTCGACGCCCCACTTCTTGATGATCTTCTCGTAGTCGCCGTTGGCGATGATCGCGTCGAGCGCGGCCTTGATCGCGTCGCGCAGCTCGGGGTTCTTCTTGGAGACGGCGATGCCGTACGGCGCCGCCTCGACCTGCTCGCCGACCAGCTGGAAGTCCTTGCCGCCGCCCGAGGTCTTCACCGCGTACGCGGCCACCGGGAAGTCGGACGAGCCCGCGTCGGCGCCGCCGGAGCGCAGCCGGGTCTGGGCCTGCTGGTCGTTGTCGAACTGCTCGATGGCGATCTTCTTGCCGCCCTTGCACTTCTTCGACTCGGCCTTGGCCAGGTCGTGCGAGACGGTGCCGCGCTGGACGACGATCTTCTTGCCGCAGAGGTCGGTCCAGGTCTTGATGCCCTGGTCGTCGCCCTTCCTGGTGTAGATCGAGACGCCCGCCGTGAAGTAGTCGACGAAGTCGACGCCGTCGCCGACCTTCTTGCCGGTCTCCTCGTCGATGCCCTCCTGGCGGTTCTTGGTGTCGGTCATGGCCGACATCGCGATCTGGTAGCGCTTGGAGCGCAGACCGCCGAGGAGGGTGTCGAAGGTGCCGTTCTCGAATTCGAACCGCACGCCGAGCTGCTTGCCCATCGCCTCGCCCAGGTCCGGGTCGATGCCCACGGTGTTGCCGGACTTGTCCTTGAACTCCACCGGCGGGTAGGCGATGTCCGACCCGACCTTGATGACGCCCTTGTCGCGGATGTCCTTGGGCAGCTTGTCGGCGAGCGGCGCGTCGACGACCGCGTTGCTCTCCTTGTCGTTGGTCTGGTCGCCACAGCCGGACAGCAGCAGCGCACCGGCGACCGCGATCGTGCCGACCGCGGCAATCCGGGACTTCGCGGACTTGGCTGCGGTCTTACGACAAATGGAGCTTGCGGTCATGGTGGGTCCTCCGGCGGATGAGGGAGTTGCCGATGAGTCGTGCACACACCTTCGGGTGTCGCGACCTCGTGTGATGACGGCATCTTGCCATTCGGACCGTCCGATTCTGGGTGCCGGAGATGTCAAAATCGGATAACGGGCCAGCGCCGGATGTCGGCGGCCCGGCACGGCCCGGTACGGCGCGGCCGTATGGGGCGCGGAGCGAATCACCGTTAACCGAGTGATATCCCGCGAATCTCGCCATGTGAACTCCCGGGCGCGGCTCGGCCGCCTCGCCCCGGTCGGCCCGCGGCCGCCCGCCCCTACCCTGTCGCGCGTCCGGCGGACCCCTTTCCGGCGCGTACTGCAACCAATGTCACTCGCCCGGGCCCACCGCCTTCGGGTAGAAAGGTGGGCTACACCCCTCATCCGGGGCTCAGGGCGCGTGTGCGGCGCGCCCGCGTGTCCGTACCTCCCTCCGCCGACAGGCGGGGAACGGACGCGGTGCCCGCCCACTTCTCAACCAGGAGTGGACACCCTCAACGAATGATTAAGACTTAAGGGGTCAGACAAGTGGCAGCGGAGATCGTCAATCCTCGCAGCGACAGCAGTACGGATCACGAGGGCCCTGCCGGTGCGGCCGAGCCCTTTGATCCGGCGTTTGCGCTGCACCGCGGCGGCAAGATGGCCGTGCAGGCCACCGTGCCGGTCCGCGACAAGGACGACCTGTCCCTCGCGTACACGCCCGGCGTCGCGAAAGTGTGCAGCGCGATCGCGGAGCGGCCGGAACTCGTCCATGACTACACGTGGAAGTCGAACGTCGTCGCCGTCGTGACCGACGGAACCGCCGTGCTCGGCCTCGGGGACATCGGCCCGGAGGCCTCGCTCCCCGTCATGGAGGGCAAGGCCATCCTGTTCAAGCAGTTCGGCGGTGTCGACGCGGTGCCGATCGCGCTCGCGACGACCGACGCCGACGAGATCGTCGAGACCGTGGTGCGGCTCGCCCCGTCCTTCGGTGGCGTCAACCTGGAGGACATCTCGGCGCCCCGGTGCTTCGAGATCGAGCGCAAGCTCCAGGAGCGGCTCGACATCCCGGTCTTCCACGACGACCAGCACGGTACGGCCGTCGTGACGCTGGCGGCGCTGCGCAACGCGGCGAAGCTGACCGGGCGCACCCTCGGTGAGCTGCGCGCCGTGATCTCCGGTGCGGGCGCGGCCGGTGTCGCCATCGCCAAGTTCCTGCTGGAGGCCGGGCTCGGCGACGTGGCGGTCGCCGACCGCAAGGGCATCGTGAGCCGGGACCGGGACGACCTCACGCCGGTCAAGCGGGAGCTCGCCGAGCTCACCAACAAGGCGGGGCTGAGCGGTTCGCTGGAGTCCGCGCTCGCCGGTGCCGACGTGTTCATCGGCGTCTCGGGCGGCACCGTGCCGGAGCCGGCCGTCGCCTCCATGGCGCCGAACTCCTTCGTGTTCGCCATGGCCAACCCGAACCCGGAGGTCCACCCGGACATCGCGCACAAGTACGCGGCCGTGGTGGCGACGGGACGGTCGGACTACCCGAACCAGATCAACAACGTGCTGGCCTTCCCCGGCATCTTCGCCGGCGCCCTCCAGGTGCGCGCCTCGCGGATCACCGAGGGCATGAAGATCGCCGCCGCCGACGCCCTCGCGGACGTCGTCGGGGACGAGCTCTCCGCCGCGTACGTGATCCCGTCGCCGTTCGACGAGCGCGTCGCCCCGGCCGTGACGGCGGCGGTCGCCGCCGCCGCCCGCGCGGAGGGCGTCGCCCGCAGCTGACCGCCTGCTCCGTATGGCGTGACCGCGCCCCCCGCCGCTGAGTGTTCCGCGGCGGGGGGCGCGGTGCGTGTCACAGTCGTACGTGGTTCCGCCGCGGCCCGGCGGCGGCCTATGGTCGGCGGCATGTTCGCTGCTTACGCCGCCCGTATCGACCGTGACCAGCCGCTCGCCGGCCTTGAGTTGGGGGAGCGTCCCGCCCCCGAGGCCCGCCCCGGCTGGTCGACCGTGAACGTCAGAGCCGCCTCCCTGAACCACCACGACCTGTGGTCGCTGCGCGGGGTCGGCCTTGCCGAGGACAAGCTGCCGATGATCCTCGGCTGTGACGCGGCCGGGATCGACGAGGACGGCAACGAAGTCGTCCTGCACTCCGTCATCGGCCAGTCCGGGCACGGGGTCGGGCCCCGCGAGGGCCGCTCCATCCTCACCGAGAAGTACCAGGGCACCTTCGCCGAGCAGGTCGCCGTCCCCACCTGGAACGTGCTGCCCAAGCCGAAGGAGCTCTCCTTCGCCGAGGCGGCCTGCCTGCCGACCGCGTGGCTGACCGCGTACCGCATGCTCTTCACCAACGCCGGGGTGCGCCCCGGGGATTCGGTCCTCGTGCAGGGCGCCGGTGGCGGCGTCGCCACGGCCGCGATCGTGCTCGGCAAGGCGGCGGGCCTGCGGGTCTTCGCCACCAGCCGGGAGGAGGCCAAGCGGAAGCGGGCGCTGGAGCTCGGGGCGGTGGAGGCGGTCGAGTCGGGCGCCCGGCTGCCGCAGCGGGTCGACGCCGTCATCGAGACGGTGGGCGCGGCGACCTGGTCGCACTCGGTCAAGTCGCTGAAGCCGGGCGGCACCGTGGTGATCTCCGGCGCGACCAGCGGCGACCGGCCCTCGCACGCCGAGCTGACCCGGATCTTCTTCCTGGAGCTGAAGGTCGTCGGCTCGACGATGGGAACCAAGGACGAGCTGGAGGATCTGCTCTCCTTCTGCGCCGCCACGGGCGTACGGCCCGTCATCGACGAGGTGCTGCCGCTGGACCGGGCCAGGGAAGGCTTCGAGCGGATGGAGTCCGGGGACCAGTTCGGCAAGATCGTGCTGGAGGTCTGAGCGGCCCGCTGCCTCCGCCTCCCACCCCTTCCGTCAACCATGGTTGACGGAAGGGGTGTGTCAACGTAAGTTGACATGTATGACCGAAGCTACGGATCTCGCCGAGCGGGCGGGCGATCAGGACCCACGGGTCGGGCTGCGCGCCGTCTCCGCGCTGCGGAAGCTGGTGGAGCGGCTGGAGGCCGTGCAGGTGCGCAGTGCGCGCCGGCAGGGCTGGTCGTGGCAGGAGATCGCCACGGAGCTCGGAGTGAGCAGGCAGGCCGTGCACAAGAAGTACGGGAGGCAGTGATGTTCGAGCGGTTCACCAAGGACGCCCGCGCGGTGGTGCTGGGCGCGGTCGAGCACGCCGAGCGGAGGGGCGCCGACTCGGTCGACGACGGGCACATGCTGCTCGCGCTGCTCGACCGCGAGGCGAGCCGGGCGTCCTTCGCCCTCGCCTCGCTCGGGGCGGCACGGCACCGGGACTCGATCGAGGAGGCGCTGAGCGGGGCGCGCCGGCGCGGCGGCCTGTCGCAGGCCGACGCGGACGCGCTGGCCGGGCTCGGCATCGACGTGGCCGCGATCGTCTCCCGGGTCGAAGAGGCCCATGGGGAGGGGGTGTTGGCCGGGGCTCGCGGGAAGGCGGGCCGGGGAGGGCAGCGTTGGCTCGGGCGGGTGCCCTTCTCCCGCGAGGCCAAGGACGCCCTGGTGAAGTCCCTGCGCATCGCCACCGCCCGCCGCGACCGCCGCATCGGCGACGAGCACATCCTGCTGGCCCTCACGGCCCGCCCGGGAGTCGTCGCCGAGGTGCTCGCGGACCATGGGGTCACCCATGCGGGGGTGGACCGGGTGTTGGGGTGAGGTGACGGGAGGGACGCCGGGGCCCCACCGGGCGGGCTGCCGGTGCCGTCCCTTCGTCCCTCCGCTCCGCTGCCCCTCCGCCCTTCCGTCCTGCCGTCAGGCCTTTGGTGGGTGCAAGGTCGCCGCGATGTGTGCGGCGGCTGCGGACAAGTGGTCCCGGACCGCGTGCAGTTGGTTCTCCGAGATGCCGTGATCGCGGGCGGTGTCGCGGACGTCGTCGCGGAAGCGGTCCAGTAGGCGGTCGAGGTCGCGGGCCGGGTTTCCGGTCGGCTCCTCCTGTGCCCAATCGGGGGTGTAGTCCACGGTCAGGCCTTCGTCGGCGCCGGTGAACTTGGGCCCGGCAGGGGAGCCAGGCTCGGCGCCCGCCCTGGCCCCGGCTTCGTGTGCCGCTCCGGACTCCGTCCCGGAGGTCGGGCGGGGGAAGTGCTTGCCGAAGTCCATGCCGAACTCGCCGAACTCCTTGGCCAGTTCGGACAGGCCTTCCTGTACGCCCGCCGGCCAGTCGCCTCGCGCGAAGTGGTCCTGGACCTGTTCCTGGACGCGCCGGGCGATGCGCTGGATCTCCTCCTGGGCGAGGGTCCGCGCCTTCTCCTGGGCGTCCTTGGCCTGGCGGCGCGCGCGCTGAGCCTCCTCGCGGGCCCGGCGGCTCTCGTCCTTCGCGCGGCGCGCCTGCTCCTTCCACTCCTGCTTGGCGCGCTTGAAGTCCTCCTTCGCCTGGTGCCAGCCGTCCTTGTCGCCCCAGGCGCCGTCGAGGAAGCCGGTGGGGTCCGGGAAGCCCCGGCCGGTACCCGCGGCCCCCGAGGCGCGCGCCTCCTTGGCGGCGGCCCGCATCTCGCGGCGCAGATCACCCGCCGCGCCCTGGACGCCCTCGTGGATCTCGGCGGCCAGCTCGGCGAGCGACTCGCGGATCTCCAGCTCCAGGTCGGCCAGCTCACCGCTGCGGCCGGCCAGCTCGGCGCGGCCCGCGTCCGTGATGGCGTACACCTTCCGGCCGCCCTCGGTGGTGTGCGTGACCAGGCCCTCGGCCTCCAGCTTCGCGAGGCGTGGGTAGACCGTGCCGGCCGAGGGGGCATACAGCCCCTGGAAGCGCTCTTCGAGGAGGCGTATCACTTCATAGCCGTGGCGGGGCGCCTCGTCGAGCAGCTTGAGCAGGTACAGGCGCAGGCGGCCGTGGGCGAACACGGGGGGCATCTCAGAGCACCTTCTTGTCGGTCGGGGCGGCGGTCGGCGGAGGGGGGACGTCGGTGTCGGGGGAGTCCGACGGGGTGACGTCCGGAGGGACCCCGTCGTAGGGATCTTCCTCCATCGGTGGCCTGCGCAGGAGCGCGACGGCTCCGGACACCGTCGTCGCCCGGAGCCTGCCGCTGCCCGCGCCGAGCCGGCCCGTGACGCGCCGGCCGCCCCACCCCCAGGCGTGCGATCCGCCACCGACCTTCAGCTCCTCGAAGGCGTTCGACACCGCGCCGCTCGTGGTGTCCACCTCCACCTCGACGTCCGCCGGGTGCGGGAGGCGGACCGCGATCTCGCCGGAGATGTTCGTGAGGGCGATGTCCGCCGGGGTGCCCGTCGGGGCGAGGTCCACGATCAACGCGCCGCTCACCGAATCCGCCCGGACGGACGAGCCGACGGCCTCGACCATGGTCAGATCGCCCGAGACGGACTGGAACCCCAGGTCGCCGCGGAGGTCTTGCGCCTCCACACTGCCCGACACCGTCTCCGCGCGGACCGGGCCCACGAGGCCGACCAGTGTCGTGTCGCCGGTGACGCTCTTCACCTCCGCGGGGCCCTCGATGCCGGAGACCATGGCGCCCGCGCCGATCGCGCCCACCTCGACACGGGTCCCCGCGGGCACCGCCAGGGAGATCACCGCGCTGCGCTGCCACCCCTTGAGGGCGAGCCCCTTGAGCTTGAGGAAGCCCTTCCATGGCAGGTCGTCATAGGCGACGGACAGGACGCCGTCCTTCTGGGTGACGGTCAGGGGAGGGCCCTCGATCTCGGATACCTCCAGGCGCGCGGAGTCCTCGCCGGTGCCCACGACGTGCACCATGCCGCCCACCAGGCGCACGCGGAGGGTCGCCACCGGGGCGTCGAACGTGAGCTTGCGGGGCTCGGCGACGGACCACTCGGGCATGGGCTGACCTCCTTGGCGGGCCCGGCGGGCCGGGCGGGACGCGCCATATCGCGTCTCTGACATCCACGATATATCGCGGTTTTCGGAAGTCAAGACATGCCTGGGGTGAAGCGCGGGCGACGCCTCGGCGCATCGCGGCTTATGAGCCGAATCCCCCGATCTGTCCTAGCGTGGGGGCATGTCGTCAGAAGCCCCCGACCACGCCACGGGCGTCGGCGCACTGCTGCTCAGCCAGGCCGAGCCGGACATCGTGGAGCCCGCCGCCCATCTGCTCCGCGAGCGGATGCTGCTCGCGCCGGCCGGCGGCGGCTGGAGCGTACTCGTGCCCGAGGGCAAGCCGTGGCTGCACGGAGAGGAGCCGGTCGACCGGGTGCTCACCGGCTGGGCCACCGCGCTCGCGGTCGGCTCCGGCCGGCCCGTGCTGGCCTTGTGGTGGGACACCGACCGCTCCGGCTACACCCTCGCGGCGGGCTTCCGGCGCACCGTCGGCTACGAATGGCTGGCGAACGGCACGCCCGTGGGTGAGGACGAGGCGATGCGGACGTTCGCGGCGCGGCTCGGCCTCGATCCCGTCCTGGACATGCAGTCCCTGGAGGCGCTGACCCGGCCCGACACGGAGGCCGACGCGCGCGCCAGGATGCTAGGGCTGCTCGCCGTCCTCACCCGGACGGGCCTTACCCTCCCGCCCGGCCTCGGCCCCGGCGAACCGGCCGACCGGCTGCGGGAGGTCGCGCGGGTCCAGCGGGGCCTGCGCAGGATCGAGTGGTCCGGCTGGCGTGACGCGGTGCGGGCGGAGTTCGACGTGGTCGAGAGCGGACCGCTCGGCCCCTGGGTGCGCGGCCCCAAGGCGCGGGCGCTGGCCGCGGCGCAGGTGGCCGCCGGTCTGCCGCTCGCGGTGTGGGCGGTGCGGCGGCGCAGTGGGGGCTGGGCCGTGGCGGCGGGGGTGTTGCTGGTGCAGGGGGTGCTGGGGCTCGCGTATGACCGGATGAGGGAGCGGGGCTGACGGCGCTTGCGGGGGCGGAGGGGGGTGCGGGTGGTTCAGGTGGTCGGCTAGGCGGGCGCCGTGTTTCTGGTGGTCGATTCGGCGGGCGCACGGCTTCCGGTGGTCGGCTGTCTTGTGGGTGTCTGGTCGGGGCGACGCCGGTGGCGGTGTCGGGTCGGTGGCTCAGCGGTGGCCGCGTACGGCGTCGAGGACGAGTGTCAGGAGGCGGTCCGGCTGGGTCGGGTCCGCCGTCGTGTGGGCCGTCGAGAGCGCGATGCCCACCACCAGCTGGACCAGGTCGGGGGCCGTGAGGTCGGAGCGGGCCGTGCCCGAGTGCTGGGCCCGCACCAGGAGGCCGTGTGCCGTTTCCTGGATCCGCTGGTGGCAGTCGAAGCCAAGGGCGGCGTCCTGCCGTTCCAGCTCCTCGATCAGAAGGGCGCCGCCCAGACCCTGGTTCACGCGCGCGTGGGCGAGCAGCGCGCGCAGCCACTCGGCCAGCGCCTCGTCCGGGGAGTCGGCCGCGAGCAGCTCCTCCGCGCGTCCACACAGGGTGTCGATGCGGTCCTGGAGCACCGCGGTCAGAAGCGCGGAGCGGGCGGGGAAGTGGCGGTAGAGCGTGCCCGGGCCGACTCCCGCGCGGCGGGCGATCTCGTTGAGGGACGCCTCGGGGCCGGACTCGGCGAACGCCTCGCGTGCCGCCGCGACGATCCGCTCGCGGTTGCGCCGTGCGTCCGCGCGCGGCTGCCGGCGGGAGGCCGGTCCGCGCGGGAGCGGTCGCGCCCGGGGTCCGGAGGTCCGGAAGACTCCGGCGACGCCGTGGCGGCGACGCGCGCCCCCAGCCCTGCCTCGGGGCGCGCGGGCCCCTGTGCGCGCCGTTCCTGGGGTTTCCTCATCGGGTCATCGTCGCTTACCGCGCGGCTGGGGGCTAGCCAAGCGGAGAGGTTCTCCATATTCTTCCGGTGTTAAGTGGAGAGGGTCTCCGGAACCGGAACCTCTCCGGAAGCAGGCACGGCAAGGGGAGGGCACGTGAGCAGCGCTACGGTGCGGGGCGGACTCGGACAGGTCGGGGTGTGGACCTTCGCCTTCGAGGGGCACCCCGCGGGACGGGTCCGGGAGGCCGCCGCGGAGATCGAGGAACTGCGGTACGGCGCCCTCTGGTACGGGGAGGCCTTCGGGCGGGACACCGTGGGGCAGGCCTGGTTGCTGCTGTCCGCGACACGGCGCATCGTCGTCGCCTCGGGCATCGCCAACATCGCCTGCCGGGAACCGCTGGCCATGGCAGCGGCGGAGCGCACGCTCGGCGAGGCCTTTCCGGGGCGCTATCTGCTCGGCCTGGGCGGCCACCGGGTCGACGACACCGTCGTGGAGGTCGACGGCTACCCCGTTCCCGCGCGCGGGAAGGCGCTCGCGACGATGCGCCGCTACCTGGACTCCATGGACGCGGCCCCCGCGCACGGCCCCGTCCCCGACCCCGCCCCGCGCCGCGTCCTCGCGGCGCTCGGCCCCAAGATGCTGGCGCTGGCCGCCGAACGCACCTGGGGCGCCCTCCCGTACTTCGTGCCCGTCGAGCACACGGCGCTCGCGCGAAGGACCATGGGGCCGGACGCCTTCCTGGGTGTCGAACAGGCCGTCGTCCTGGACACGGACGTCGACCGGGCGCGCGAGGTGGCCGCGCGGCACGTGGCGGGCTACATCGCGAGCGCTCCCCACCAGGCGGCGAACGTACGGCGCATGGGATTCGGCGAAGAGGACGTCGCGGGCGGGCGGCCCAGCCGCCGCCTCGTCGACGCGATCGTCGCCTACGGAGACGTCGACGCGCTCCACGCGCGCGTGCGGGCCCACCTCGACGCGGGCGCCGATCACGTCTGCGTTCAGGTACTGACCGAGGACCCGGCGGCGCTGCCCCTGCCGCAGTGGCGGGAGCTGGCACCCGCCCTCGTGGCCGGGTAGGAGGGGCAGGGAGGGAGGGGCTACTCGTCCTCGTCCTCGTCGTCCAGCCGTGCCAGCCAGGTCGCCAGGCGCTCGACCGGGACCTCGAAGTCGGGGTTGAGGTCGACGAAGGTGCGGAGCTGCTCGGCGAGCCACTCGAAGGTGACCTCCTCCTCGCCGCGCCGCTTCTCCAGCTCCTCGATGCCACGGTCGGTGAAGTACAACTCATGCTCCTGATGCGGACGGTTTCTTCCGTCTCAATCGTAGGCGGTGGACGGGGGGCGCCGGTCTGGCCGGATTCGTACGGCATGCGGCGGCAAACGGGGGTCGCCCCGCAACCGTGCAGGCCATTAGCCTCGTCGCAGATCAAACAGCGTGTTCGAAGCGGCAGTTGGCAGAGCTTGGCAGGGCTTGGAAGAGCGGGGGGATGGGCTGTGGCGGGGCATGTGCAGCGGATCGAGCTGCCCGGCGGGCAGACCGTGTACGCCAGGATCGGCACGGTCGGCGGACACGGTGCGGACGACGAGGACGTCGGCGTCCTCGACACCGCCGTCGCCAAGGTCGAGGAGCTCGGTGAGCTGATCCGCGGGGTCGGCAGCTCCGTGCTGGACGCCGCGGCCGCCGCGCGGCCCGACGAGGCCAGCGTCACCTTCGGGGTGGAGCTCAGCGCCAAGCCCGGCAAGGTCATCGCCGTCCTGGCCGACGGCGAGGCCAAGGCATCCGTGCAGGTCACGCTCACCTGGCAGCTGGACAGGCGCGACGCCCAGGGCCGGCCGGACAGCGAACCCGACGGCACGCGGTCCGCCGCCCGCACCGACGGAGCCCCCGGCGCCCGCCCCGCCGCGGATCCGGCCCCGCATGCCTGAGCCCGCCCCCCGGCTCGACGCCCTCGCGCAGGCCGCCACCGTGCACCTCCTGGCGGCCGACCACGACGGCGCCGGCGAGGCGCCGATGTGGGGCAGCGGGTTCTTCGTCGCGCCCGGGTGGGTGCTGACCTGCGCCCACGTGCTGCGGCCGCACCTCGTCAGGGACCGCGAGCGGCCGTTCGCGGTGCGCGGCGCCGACCTCAACGACGGCATCCCCGTCGAAGCCCGCCTCGCGCACTGGCTGCTCAGCGACCACGAGCGGTCCCTGGTGCCGCCCGACGAGGACCTCGCGCTGGTCCGGCTCCTCGGCGACCCCGCCGACCACGAGCACGAGTGCGTGTGGCTCGCCGACCGCGCCGTACGCCCCTTCGGTGCCGTCGTGGCGTACGGCTACCGGCCGGACGAGAACGAGGCGAGTGCGGGGGCCAAGCCCTGGAGTGCCGACGCGGAGATCAACGTCCGCGACGACGGCGCCGGGCTGCGCTTCAAGCCCGACATCGCCTTCCCCAAGGGCGTCTCCGGCGGCCCGCTGCTCGATCCGCGCACCGGCGCCGTGGTCGGCCTGATCAAGTCGCGCCGCAGGGACCGGGACGGCGGCATGGCCGTCGCGACGCTCGCGCTGCGGCGGTTCGGCGCCGCCTACCGCGAGGTGACGGCCGCCCACGACCGCTGGCACGGCACGGCCCCGCGCGTCATCACCGGCGACAACTGGATCGACGAACAGCAGCGGCTGCTCGGCGCCGGCCGCCATGCCGGCCCCGAGCTGTGGACCCCCAAGGACCGCCGCACCGCCCTCGCCCTCCTCGCCCGGCTGCCCGACCCGGGCGCCGCGCCCTCCGTGGCGAAGATCGTCCGCAAGGTCCGGGGCCGCAGGCCGGCCGGTGCCGCGCCCGCGCTGCTGACCTGGCGCGACGGCCATGGGCTGCTCTACGACGGGGCCCTGCCCGAGGACGCGCTGACGTTCCTGCACTACCTGCGGCTGGTCGCCGCGTACGTACGCAGCCGCGGCGGCGACGCCGAGCGGCTGGAGGCCTGGATCGCCGAGCGGCTCGGCGAGGACGACCGCACGCATCTGCACGCCCTGATCACCGACGCCCGGCTGCCCGACGAGCTGCGCCCCGAGCCCGGCGGCCCGGACCGCGTGGCCGTGCCCTATCCGGGGCCCGGCGAGGGGCCGACGGTGACCGTGCTGCTCGACCCGGTGATCAGCGTGACGCCCGCCCGCTTCCACTGGCAGATCTGGGTCAACCACAGCGGTCAGGAGGGCGAGTTCGAGCACGGCGACACGGAGATGGCCGCGGAGGACTACTCCGGAGAGGGCTTCCTGCCCGCCGAGCTCGTCCAGGCGCTGCGTGCCCCGCTCGGCCGCACCCTGCACCGGCTGGACGGCGAGGGCGCCCCGGTGCCGCTGGAATTCGCCCTGCCCGCCGAGCACTTCGACACCCAGGTGCACCGCTGGCAGTTCGACGACATGGCGAAGCTGTACGCCGCCGAGCACCTCGGCACCCAGCGGCGCGTCGTCCTGCGCGACCTCGCGCGCCGCGCGGATCCGGACAACCCCGACTGGCACGAGCGCTGGAAGGCGATCGCCGCGGCGCGCGAGCTGGCGCCCGCCCGGGTCCCCGAGCGGGACAGCAGGCCGCAGGCCCGGCACTTCCAGAAGCTGCCGCACACCGTGATCCCGGTGATGTGCCGCCCCGCCGGACGCGGCGCGGGCCGCGACGCCATGCGGCTCGCCCTCGGCAGCGGCCACGGCGTCATGCTCTGGCACATCGAGGGACACGCCACGCGCGGCTGCCAGGAGTCCTGCGAGGACCTGCACGCGGGCGTGGAGCGACTGCTCGGCGCGGTGGGCTCGGTGGCCGAACTCCCGGACGTACTGCGGCACATACGGCAGGACATCAGCAGCGGCCGGAGCGACCGGCGCTGGGCGGAACCGCTCGCCCTCCTGTACGACGACCCGCGCAGGCCGCTGCCGCCCGAGGACACGATGCCGGCGGACTCGCCGTGAGGGCGCGGCACGCGCGCGGGGGCGCCGACAGCGCCACGTCGCCACCCGCCCCGCCCCCGCGCACACCTGTCGACGGCCCGGGCGCACCCGCCGACGGCCCGTGGGCAGCCGCCGACAGCCCGCGGACAGCCGCCGACAGCGGCGCACCGCCAACTCCCTGGCCGAAACCCGCTCTTGAGCGCCCCGTGCGTGGGTACATTCCCAAGGGCCCGTTGTGGGCGCGTACCGCCCCCGTCGGCCAGGACGTGGTCAGCCACCGAAGCCACCGACCGTCGACGAGGAGTACGCAGTGAGCGGATGGTTCATCTACGAGGGCGTCGGTGGTCCGGATCCGGACAGGATCGGGCGGCTGCCGGACCCGCCGCCCTGGCGAGCGTTCGACGCCACGCCGGTGGCGTACGAGGTCCCGGACATCGACTCGGCGACCCGCCGCCGCCTCGGTGACAGCAACGTCCCGATGTCCGTGCAGGGCTCCGAGGCGCTCGAACTCATCAACGCCGCCCTGTACTTGCGGCGCCCCCTCCTCGTCACCGGCGAGCCGGGCTCCGGCAAGAGCACCCTCGCGCACTCCCTCGCGTACGAACTGGGCCTCGGCCGGGTCCTCCAGTGGGCGATCGTCAGCCGCAGCGAGCTCAAGGACGGCCTCTACACCTACGACGCGATCGGCCGGCTCCAGGACAACCAGCTCGGCCGCGACCAAGCCGAGGACATCGGGCGCTATCTGCGGCTCGGGCCGCTCGGCACCGCGCTCATCGCCTCCGACCGGCCGCGCGTCCTGCTCATCGACGAGCTCGACAAGAGCGACATAGACCTGCCCAACGACCTCCTGAACGTCCTGGAGGAGGGCGAGTTCGGCATCCCCGAGCTGGAGCGGATCGCCGACCGGCCCGGGCAGGAGACCGTGCACGTCCTCACCGACGACGGCCGTCGCGTGCCGGTCACCCGGGGCCGGGTGCGCTGCCGCGCCTTCCCCGTCGTTGTTTTGACCAGCAACCGCGAGCGCGAGTTCCCCGGCCCGCTGCTGCGCCGCTGCGTCCCCCTCGACCTCGAACCGCCGCGCGACCAGCGCCTCGCCGCGATGGTCCTCGCGCACTTCGGGGCCGGTTCCTACGACACCAACCTCGACCTCGTCGACCAGTTCACGGACGCCGAGTCGGACGGCGCGCTGCGCCCCACCGACCAGCTCCTGAACGCCATCTTCCTCGCCCAGCACGCCGCGCGGCAGCAGCCGGAGCGGCGCGAGGAGATCGCCGGACTGCTGATGCGCCCACTCGACCGAGGGCCGCGGTGACGGCATGACCTCCGCCCCGCACCGTGCCGACGCCGTGAGCGAAGCGCTCGCGGCGCTCGTCGCGCGCCTGCGGGACGCGGAACTCGACCCCACGGTCCAGGAACTGGCCGACTCCTTGTGGCTCGCCCGGCAGGTCACCGCGGGCGGCGGCGCCGAAGAGGGATCCGCCGTCGACCCGCCGCCGCCCGTACGGCCCGGCGGCGGCGCGCACGACGACGCCGGGCTGCCCCACCGCACACCCGCCCGCCCCGCGCCGAGGGCGGCGCCCGGCCGTGCCCCGCGCCCGGCTGGTCGTACCAGGGAGGGCGGTGACGGTGAGCGGCGCGACGGCGTCCCCGTGCAGGTCCCGACCGCCGCCGTCCTGCCCGACCCGCTGGCCCTCCAGCGCGCCCTGCGGCCCTTGCAGCGCTACCGGCCGCCCGTGCGCCCCGTACCGCGCGACCTCGACGAACAGGCCACCGCGGAGCGGGCCGCCGACACCGGGCTCGTGGTCCCCGTCCTGCGGCACGCCCGGCGGCGCGAGGCCCGACTCCTGCTCGTCATGGACCTCTCCACGTCCACGGTCGTGTGGGAGCAGGCGCTCGGCGAGCTGCGGCACGTGTGCGAGCGGGCGGGTGCCTTCCGCGAGGTGCAGGTGCAGTTCCTGCACGAGGGCGAGGACGGCCGCCCCGGATACGCGGCGACGGCCCGCCCCGGCGCCGCCCTCCAGGACCCCGAGCGCCTCAGCGACCCCACCGGCAGCAGGCTGGCCCTCGTCCTGAGCGACTGCGCGGGCCCGATGTGGCGCAGCGGCCGGATGCAGCGGCTGCTGTACCGCTGGGGCTCGCTCGCGCCGGTCGCCGTGGTGCAGCCCCTGCCGCAGCGCATGTGGCGGCGTACGCACTTACCCGCGCGGCGAGGTCACCTGCACCGCCGGGAGGGCCCCGCCGGACGCCTGGAGTTCGAGCCCGCGAGCGGGGGCGGGCCGCGGCGGCGGGGCATCCCCGTGCCGGTGCTCGCGCTGCGGAGGTCCTCCGTGGAGGGCTGGGCCAAGCTGGTGTCCGGCGCCACCGGGCAGTGCCTGGAGGCGGCCGCGGGCCACGCGGAGGCCGGGCACGGGCCGTCCGGGGCGCCGGTGCGGGCCCGTCAGGAGGTCGGCGGCCGGGAGCGGGTGCGGGCGTTCCGGCGCACGGCGTCGCCCGCGGCCTGGCAGCTCGCCGTGTACCTCTCGGCGGTGCCGACGATCCTGCCCGTGATGCAGCTCGTGCAGCGCGCCATGCTGGCGGGCAGCGGGCCCGAGGTCCTCGCGGAGGTGCTGCTCGGCGGACTTCTCAAGCGCCGCGAGCGCGACGAGGACCCCGAGGTGCTGGGCTACGAGTTCCTGGAGGGCGTGGAGGAGGAGCTGCTCGGCCATCTGGAGCGTGACGACGCGCTGCTGTTGCAGAAGCACTGCTCGGACTATCTGGAGCGGCGGTTCGGGCGCAGCGTGCACAACTTCCCCGCCACCGCCGTGGCCCTGCTCGGCGACACCGGGGAGCCCGCGGGCCCGCCGGGCGCGGGGACCGGCGCCGACCACCCCGGGCTGCGCGCCTTCGCCGAGGTCTCCGGAGAGGTCCTGCGGCGCTTCCTGCCGAGTACGCGCGCGCAGGGGCGCGAGCCCGACAGGAACGACCCCGAGGCGCTGCGGGAGGCCGCCGCGGAAGCCCGCGAGCGGTACGGGCGGGAGCGCCGGGCACGGGAACTGGACTACGCGGTGGAGCTGCTGGAGACGGCGGCCGCGCGGTGCGGCGGCGCTCTCCTCGACGGGGTGCTGACCGACCTCGGCGAGACGCTGTTCCTGCGCTGGGGCGCGCGGCACGGCGTGGCGGATCTGCACGAGGCGCTGCGGGTCGCCGCCGGGGTCGGGGACCGGTCGGCGCGGGCACGGCTGCTGCTCGGCGGGACGCTCATCGCGGTCGCCGAGGAGGTGGAGCGCTCCGGCCCGGCGTCGGCCGCGCTGCCGGACGCGGTGCGGGAGCACGCGGAGCGCCTGGGCGGACAGGGCCACCTGGCGGGGTTCTGGGCGGAGTACCTCCTGTTGAACAACGTGACGGACGTGCTCTCGTCGGTCAGGGCCCACGTGGGCGACGACGCCGCCCATCCGGGCTGGCCGGCGCAGCGGGCCCTCGCGGGCGTGCTCGACCGCCTCGCGGTGGTGGCGGCGCGGCTGGTGGCGGCGGGAGTCGAGGTGGCGGGGACGGGCACGCGGACCCGGAGCCGGAGCGGCGCGCAGCGCGGGTCGCGCGGCGGTTCCCCGGCCGCGTACGCGCGAAGCGGCCCGGACGCGCTCTCCGTGAAACTGGTGCGGCAGCTCACGGACGAGGCCGCTCACCGCGTCGTCGAGCAGCGCCGCATCGACCGGGGCCTCGGCGTCACCCCGATGTCGGACGAGGACGAGCGGCAGTACGCCCGCGCCGTCATCGCGCAGCTCCTGGAGGAGCACGCGCGTGCCCGACCGGACGCCGGGCGCACGCCGTTGGACGCGGAGACCGAGAGGCGGTACGCGGACGCCGTGTACGCGGCGCTGTACGACGCGCGGGGCACGGAGGGCGGGGAGGGCGGAAAGACGGACGGCTCCGTCACGGAGGCCCACCTGAGGGGCGTGAGCATCACCGGCCCCGGCGGCTACGCCCCACCGGAGAGCCCCGGCCCCCGCGCGGGCCGCCTCGACCTCGCGGACGCCGCCTTCCACGGCAGCACGCTCGGCAGGGCCCGCGCCGACGCGGGGGAGCACGGCTCGCGGGACGCCGGCCGGGGCGCGGACGCGGGACGGGACCGCTCCGCCGCGGAGCCCCGCCCCCAGGACGTCTACGTCGACTTCATGCGCCGCGCCATCAGCACCACCGGCGTCCTCACCCTCGGCCCGGAGCAGGCCGCCGGGTACCTCCAGCGCGGACGGCTGCGCAAGCGGCTGGCGCGGCACTACACCGGGCGCGGCGAGATCCCCAGGGACGACCTCGCGGGCCGGTCCGTGCCGGACGCCAGCGGCGTCGCCGTCGACGCCTGCGACGACTTCCGCGAGGCCCTGGCGCGCGACGGCTTCGACGCGGCCGAGCGGACCCGCGCCTGGCTCGACCTGGCCGACGCCCTGCAACTGGCCCGCGCCGACGACCCGGACGAGGGCGGGCAGCGGCTCATCCTCTCCGCCGTGGACGAGGCGCTCGCGGCGGCCGACGGCGACCACGCCCTGATCCTGGAGTGCCACGCGCGCGGCGCGGACGTGCACTGGGCGCGGTATGTCAGCTCGGGCCGCGACGAGTACCGCCACCTGGCGGTCGAGCGCTGGGAGATGGCGCTCCCCCTGGCCCCGAGGGACGATCCGGCCAGGGCGCTCCTGCTGCACCGCCTGGGCGCCGCCCTCGCGCAGCGCGGCGTCGACACGCACTCGGCGGCCGACACCGACGCCGCCGTGCGCCATATGCGCGAGGCGGTCGAGGCGACCCCGACGGCGGACCCGGAGTTCGACGGGCGGCGCATGCACCTGGCGACCGCCTACCTCGCCCGTTTCGAGGTGCAGGAGGTCCTCGCCGACCTCTACGAGGCGGACTGGCTGCTCGGCGCCGTGACCCGCTCCCTCGCCGCCCCGGACCTCGCCGCGTACAGCTGGCTGCGGCGCGGCGACGTGGCGACCCGGCTCGCCGAGCGCACCGACGCCCTCGCGCAGCTGCGCCGTGCCGACGAGTACTACCGCCGCGCAGCCGAGACCGCCGCCGAGGCGGGGTACGCCGACCTCGCCGCCGAGGCCCACCACTCGCGCGGCGAGACGCTGGAGCAGCTGGAGGAGCCCGAGCTGGCGCTCCTGGAGTACCGCAAGGCCGAGCCGCACCTCCCGGAATCCCCGCCCCCCGCGGTCGCCGTCCGCGCCGAGGAGCTGCGCGCCGCCATCGCCCGCCTAGAGTCCCGCCCGGGCGAGGCGTGAGCGCCCCCGCCGCCGCGAGCGGCATACCCCTGCCCGAGCTGCCGCCCCTCGCCGCCCTCGCGCCCCACGCGGACCGCTCCGGCCACCCCGTGTACGCCGCCCTGGTCGCCGACCTCGTCGAGGGCGCGGCGGCGGCAGCCGCCGACGGCCCGGTCGTCGCCCGGTACGAGGACGCGCCATGAGCCACCCCGCCTGGCCGCACGCCACCCTGGACCCGGCCGCCCACCGGCCCGTCCCCTTCCGCCAGTTCGTCCTGAAGGTCCACGGCCGCTGCAACCTCGACTGCTCGTACTGCTACGTCTACCGCTCCCCGGACGCCAGTTGGCGCGAGCGCCCGGCCCGCGCCGACGCCACCGTCATGCGCCGCGCAGCGGCTCGCGTCGCCGAACACGTCACCCGGCACCGGCTGACCGCCATACGCGTCGAACTGCACGGCGGGGAACCGCTGTTGACCGGTCCCGACGCCGTCATCGCGTACGCCCGTGAGATACGGGACGCCGTGCCCGCGGGCTGCGAGGTCACCGCCACCGTCCAGACCAACGGCACCCTGCTCACCCGCGCCGCCCTCGACCGCGTCGCCGCCGCCGGGATCCGTGTCGGCCTCAGCCTCGACGGCGGCCGCGCCGCCCACAACGCCCGCCGCACCGACCACGCGGGCCGCCCGGCCTGGCCCGCCGCACGCCACGCGGCGCGACTGCTCGCCGCGCGCCCCCGGACGTACGCCGGGATCCTCTGCACCATCGACCTCGCCGCCGACCCCGTCGACGTGTACGAGTCGCTGCTCGGCCTCGGCCCGCCGGGCGTCGACTTCCTGCTGCCGCACGGCAATTGGGCCGCCCCGCCGCCCGGCGTCGCGGCCGAGGAGCGCCCGGGCAGGCACCGGCCGCGCCCCACCCCGTACGGCGACTGGCTCGCCACGCTCTTCGACGCCTGGTGGGATGCCGGACGGCTGCGCACCCGCGTCCGCCTCTTCCGGGAGATCGCCGCGCTCCTGCTCGGCCTGCCCAGCACCGCCGAGGCCGTCGGGCTCTCACCGCTCGCCGCGGTCGTCGTCGACACGGACGGCGCGATCGAGCAGGTCGACTCGTTGAAGTCGGCGTACGCGGGAGCCCCCGCCACCGGCCTCGACGTCTTCCGGCACGGCTTCGACGAAGCCCTGCGCCACCCCGGCGTCGCCGCCCGCCAGCTGGGCCTGGAGGGCCGCTCCGAGGAGTGCCGCGCCTGCCCCGTGGTGCGTGTCTGCGGCGGCGGCAACTACGTCCACCGCTACGCCCCAGGGAGCGGCTTCCTGCACCCCAGCGTCTACTGCGCCGACCTGGAACGGCTGATTCGGCACATAGCCGACCGCCTTTCCACCGCAGCGGCCGCTTCCGATGCCCCAAGTCGTCTATTCTGACGCCCCTTTGACGCACAATTGGATTCCCTGTGCACACACGTGACCGTTTCGCCGTGGCGGGACCCGCCGGCGTCACCGGAGAAGGAGGCCGCGCATGACCGGACAACCCGGGGGTGACCGGCCGCACGTCACCGTGGTCTTCGCCGGCCAGAGCGAGTCCTGGGCCAAGTGGATCGAGCACCAGATCCGCGCCGCGGGACGCGCCACCACCCTGGTCCGCTGGAACCCGCTGCTGCGCCCGCCCGCCGCCGACGCCGTCACCGGCCTCCTCGAAGCCCCCGGCCGCATCCTGCTCCTCATCGACGACTGGTACGAGAGGCTCGGCGCCGACCGCTTCGAGGCCTGGGCCGCGGCCCTGCGCGAGGTGCTGCCCGCCCACCGCGACCGCATCGCCGCCGTCAGCATCACCGCGCAGCCGCTGCCCGAGGCCGTCATAGCCCTGGCCCCCGTCGAACTGCGCGGACTGCGTCCCGAGGCCGCCCGCTCCCGCGTCCTGGAGTGCGCGGGCATCGCCGCCCCGGCCGCCCTCGTCGCCCTCGCCCGCGGCCCCCGCTTCCCCGACGACCTGCCCGAGGTGTGGAACGCGCAGCGCCGCAACCGCCGCTTCACCGGCCGCACCGGCCTCCTGGAGAAGGTCCACGACACCTTCGCGGCGGCGGGCCCCGGGGGCTGCTCCGTCGCCCTGCACGGCCCCGGCGGCATCGGCAAGACCCAGCTCGCCCTCGAATACGTCCACCGGTTCGCGGGCGACTACGACATCGTGTGGTGGGTCACCGCGGGCAGCCGGGTGACCGCGCGCGAGCAGTTCGCCGCCCTCGCGCCACAGCTCGGCATCGAGGCCTCCGGACAGCTCGAACCCGTCATCGACGCCGTACGGCGCGAACTGGCCGGCACCGCACGCCCCTGGCTGCTCGTCCTGGACGGCGCGGACGCCCCCGAGAAGGTGCTCGACCTCCTGCCCGAGGGACGCGGCCACGTCCTGATCACCACCCTGCGCGCGGAGTGGGCGGCCCACACCGAGGAAGCCGTCCTCGTACCGCCCTTCCGGCGCAGCGAGAGCGTCGCCTTCGTCGGCCGCAGGGCGGCCCGGCTCACCGAGAACGAGGCGGACGGGCTCGCCGAGGCCGTCGAGGACATGCCGCTGCTCCTCGACCAGATGGCGGCCTGGCTCGACGTCACGCCCACCGCCGACGTGCCGGGCTACATCAAGGACATCCGGGGCGGCAAGCCCGACCGGTTCGGCATCGTGGAGTCCCGCGACTACCCCGAGTCCTTCCAGGTCGCCTGGGCCAAGACCCTCAACACCCTGCGCGACGGCGCCGCCCCCGCCTGGCAGCTCCTGAACCTCCTCGCCTGCTTCTCCCCGGACGTCGTGCCGGTCCGGCTCCTGCAGACCTCGCGCCACGGAGACCTGCCGCGCCCGCTCGCCGAGCTGGTCTCCGAGCCGAGCAGCTGGAACACCGCGCTGCGCAGACTCTCCGAGATCACCTCGATGCGCGTCGAGTACGAACCGGGGCGCATGGACATCCAGCGCGTCAGCACCCTGCGCATGCACCGCCTCTTCCACCGGTACGTCGTCGGCATCCAGTCCCCCAAGGACCGCGAGCGCTACTCCGAGGCGGCCCGCAAGGTCCTCGTCACCGCCGACCCGCGCGACCCCGCGTCCCCCGCGAACTGGGCACGCTACGCCGAGCTCATCCCGCACCTCGGGCCGTCGGGCGCGCTGGAGTCCGAGGACGACGACGTCCGCGACCTCGTCCTCAACTGCATCGACTACCTCCGTATGCGCGGCGAGTACCGCGACGGCTGGTGGCTCAGCCGGCAGGCCGTCGAGCACTGGCGCGCCACCTCGGGCGCCACGCACCGCTCGGTGCTCGTCGCGGTCCACCAGCAGGCCAACATGCTGCGCCGCCTCGGCCGTTACGCCGAGGCGGAGGCCGTCGGCCGCGAGACCCTGGACCGGCTCACGGCCGAGGAGGACACCCGCCCCATCGAGGTGATCCGCGCCAGGGACGGCCTCGGCGGCACGCTCATGGCCCTCGGGCGGTACGAGGAGGCGCGCGGGCTCTTCGAAGCCGCCGCCGACCGGGCGGCGGCGGAGCTGGGCGGCGAGAACGTACCGCGCACCCTGACGATCCGCAGCAACCTCGCCGTCTCCCTCGGCCTCCAGGGCCGCTACACCGACGCCCTCGCCCTGCACCGCAGGATCCTGGAGGCCCGCGTCGAACTCCTCGGCGGCAAGAACCCGCTGACCCTGTACTCCGCGCTGCGCACCGCCTGGATGCTGCGGCTCCTCGGCAACTACACCGAGGCCATGGACATCCAGGGCCACAACTCCCGGCTGCACAGCCAGGTCCTGGACCGCAACCACAGCCAGACCCTGCACGCCGAGCACAACCTCGCCCTGTGCGCCCGCCGGACGGGCGACCTCCAGTTCGCCCTGGCCATGATGCGCAAGGTCCGCGAGAAGCTGCTGCGCCGACGGGGCACCCAGGACCCCGACGCGCTCATGGTCTCCTGCGACTACGCCATGCTCCTGCGCCAGCTCGACCGCCCCGACGAGGCCCGCACGCTGGCCGAGACCACCGCCTCGCTGTACGAGGCACAGCTGGGCGACAGCCATCCGTACGCCATAGGGGCGCGGGCCAACGTCGGCATGCTGCTGCGGGACGCGGGCGAGCTGAGGGCGGCGCTCGCCGTGACCCTGCGGGCCCGCGGCCAGATGGCACGGGCGGTGGGCCCGGACCACCCCTGGACGCTGGGGTGCGCCCTGAACGCCGCCGCGACGCTCGCCCTCACCGGCGACACCGAGGCCGCCGCGCAGCTCGGCCAGGACGCGGCGGAGCGCTCCGCCCGCACGCTGGGCGACTCGCACGGCCTGACCCGCGACCTCAGGACGGGCCTCGCCCTGGACCGTGCCGAGCCGCCGGAGGCCTCCGAACGCGGCCGCCTGTACTGGGACTTCGAGCCCCAGCCCATCTGAGACGCTCGCATACGCCGGTGGGCCCGGCCCCGAGCGACAAGCACTCTGGGCCGGGCCCACCTTCGTACGACCGCTGAGGCCTAGGCCTCGAAGACCTCGTTCAGGAGCTGTGCCTGCTCCTGCTCGTGGCGCTTCTTCGAGCCGACCGCCGGGGACGAGCCGTGCGGGCGCGAGATGCGCCGCAGCCGCTCGCCGTGCGGGATGTCGGCGCCGACCGCCAGGTCCAGGTGGTCGATGAGGTTGAGGGCGATGAAGGGCCACGCGCCCTGGTTCGCCGGCTCCTCCTGTGCCCACAGGTACTTCTCGGCGTTCGGGTACTTGGAGATCTCCTCCTGGAGCTCCGCACCCGGCAGCGGGTACAGGCGCTCGATGCGGATGATCGCCGTGTCCGTGATGCCGCGCTTCTGCCGCTCGGCGTCCAGCTCGTAGTAGAGCTTGCCCGCGCAGAAGACGACCTTGCGGACCGCCTCCGCCTGCACGGACGCGTCGCCGATGACGGGGCGGAAGCTGCCCGAGGTGAACTCCTCCGTCTTGGACGCGGCGGCCTTCAGGCGCAGCATCCACTTCGGGGTGAAGACCACCAGCGGCTTGTGGTGCGGGTTGTGCACCTGCCACCGCAGGAGGTGGAAGTAGTTCGACGGCAGGGTCGGCATGGCGACCGTCATGTTGTTCTGCGCGCACAGCTGGAGGAAGCGCTCCGGGCGGGCGGACGAGTGGTCCGGGCCCTGGCCCTCGTAGCCGTGCGGCAGGAGCAGGGTGACGCCGGAGGTCTGGCCCCACTTCTGCTCGGCCGAGGAGATGAACTCGTCGACGACGGTCTGCGCGCCGTTGACGAAGTCACCGAACTGGGCCTCCCACATCACGAGGGACTCGGGACGGGCCAGCGAGTAGCCGTACTCGAAGCCCATCGCCGCGTACTCCGACAGGAGCGAGTCGTAGGCGTTGAAGCGCGCCTGGTCCTCGGAGAGGTACAGCAGCGGCGTGTAGTCGTCCCCCGTCTCGCGGTCGATGAGAACCGCGTGGCGCTGGCCGAACGTGCCGCGGCGCGAGTCCTGGCCCGCGAGGCGCACCGGGGTGCCCTCCATGAGCAGCGAGCCGATGGCGAGGGTCTCGCCCATGCCCCAGTCGATCATGCCGTCCTCGACCATGGCCGCGCGGCGCTGGAGCTGCGGCAGCAGGCGCGGGTGCACGGTGATGCGGTCGGGGATGTTGACCTGGGACTCGGCGATGCGCTTGACGACCTCCTGGGAGATCGCGGTGTTCACCGCCACGGGGAACTCGGCCTCCGGGCCCGTGACCTCCATCGGCGAGGGCTGCGAGGTGGCCTCGCGGACCTCGGTGAAGACCTTCTCCAGCTGGCCCTGGTAGTCCTGGAGCGCCTGCTCGGCCTCTTCCAGGGTGATGTCGCCGCGACCGATGAGGGACTCGGTGTAGAGCTTGCGCACCGAGCGCTTCTTGTCGATCAGGTCGTACATCAGCGGCTGGGTGAACGCCGGGTTGTCCGTCTCGTTGTGCCCGCGGCGGCGGTAGCAGATGAGGTCGATCACGACGTCCTTGTTGAACGCCTGACGGAACTCGAAGGCCAGGCGGGCCACGCGGACCACGGCCTCCGGGTCGTCGCCGTTCACGTGGAAGATCGGCGCCTCGATCATGCGCGCCACGTCCGTCGAGTACATCGACGAGCGGGACGACTCCGGGGCGGCGGTGAAGCCGACCTGGTTGTTGATGACGACGTGGACCGTGCCGCCCGTGCGGTAGCCGCGCAGCTGCGACATGTTCAGGGTCTCGGCCACCACGCCCTGGCCCGCGAAGGCCGCGTCGCCGTGGAGCGCGACGGGCAGGACCGTGAAGTCCGTGCCGCCCTTGTTGATGATGTCCTGCTTGGCGCGGACGATGCCTTCCAGGACCGGGTCGACCGCCTCCAGGTGGGAGGGGTTGGCGGCCAGCGAGACCTTGATCTGCTCGCCGTCCAGGCCGGTGAAGGTGCCCTCGGCGCCCAGGTGGTACTTCACGTCGCCGGAGCCGTGCATCGACTTCGGGTCGAGGTTGCCCTCGAACTCGCGGAAGATCTGCGCGTACGACTTGCCGACGATGTTGGCGAGGACGTTCAGGCGGCCGCGGTGGGCCATGCCGATGACGACCTCGTCCAGGCGCGACTCGGCCGCGGAGTCGATGACCGCGTCGAGCAGCGGGATGACCGACTCGCCGCCCTCGAGGGAGAAGCGCTTCTGACCGACGTACTTGGTCTGGAGGAACGTCTCGAACGCCTCGGCGGCGTTCAGCCGGCGCAGGATGCGCAGCTGCTCCTCGCGCTCCGGCTTGGTGGCGTGCTGGCGCTCGATGCGGTCCTGGAGCCACTTGCGCTGCTTGGGGTCCTGGATGTGCATGAACTCGACGCCGGTGGTGCGGCAGTACGAGTCGCGCAGCACGCCGAGGACGTCGCGCAGCTTCATCATCGACTTGCCGGCGAAGCCGCCGACCGCGAACTCCCGCTCCAGGTCCCACAGGGTGAGGCCGTGCTCGGTGATGTCCAGGTCGGGGTGCTTGCGCTGCTTGTACTCCAGCGGGTCCGTGTCGGCCATGACGTGGCCGCGCACCCGGTAGGAGTGGATCAGCTCGAAGACGCGGGCGGCCTTCGTGACGTCGTCGTCGTGCGAGGCGTCGATGTCCTTGAGCCAGCGGACCGGCTCGTAGGGGATCCGCAGCGCCTCGAAGATCTCATCGTAGAAGCCGTTCTCGCCGAGGAGGAGGTTCGCGACGATCCGCAGGAACTCGCCGGAGGCGGCGCCCTGGATGACCCGGTGGTCGTAGGTCGACGTGAGCGTCATGACCTTCGAGATGCCGAGCTTGTTCAGGGTGTCCTGGGAGGTGCCCTGGAACTCCGCGGGGTAGTCCATGGAGCCGACGCCCATGATGACCGACTGGCCGGGCATCAGACGCGGGACCGAGTGGACGGTGCCGAGGCCACCGGGGTTGGTCAGGGAGACCGTCACGCCGGTGAAGTCGTCCATGCCGAGCTTGCCGTCGCGGGCGCGGCGGACGATGTCCTCGTAGGCCTGCCAGAACTCGAAGAAGTTCAGGGTCTCGGCCTTCTTGATGCCCGCGACCACGAGCTGGCGGTCGCCGTTGGGCTTCACCAGGTCGATGGCGAGGCCGAAGTTGATGTGCTCCGGCTTGACCAGGGTCGGCTTGCCGTCCTTCTCCTGGAAGGAGTAGTTCATCGACGGCATGGCCTTGATGGCCTGCACCATGGCGTACCCGATGAGGTGCGTGAAGGAGATCTTCCCGCCGCGGGCGCGCTTGAGGTGGTTGTTGATGACGATGCGGTTGTCGAAGAGCAGCTTCACCGGGACCGCGCGGACCGACGTCGCCGTCGGGACCTCGATCGAGGCGTTCATGTTCTTCGCGACCGCGGCGGCGGGGCCGCGCAGCGTCACGTACTCGGGGCCGGCCGGGGCCTCCGTCGCGGGCTCCGCCTTCGCGGGCTCCGCCTTGGCGGCGGGCTTCGCGGCGGCGGGCTTGGCGGCGGGGCCGGAGCGGCGGCCGCGGGCTTCGCCGCGGGGCGGCGGGCTTCTCGGCGGCCGGGGCCGCCGGTGCGGCGGGCTTGGCGGCGGGAGCCGGTGCGGCAGGCGCGGCCGGAGTGGCGGGAGCACTGGTGGCCGCGGCCCCGCGGCCGCGTCACCGCCGGCTGCGCCGGGGCGGCGGCTACGGAAGCGCCCACCCCTGGCTTGTAGTCGGCGAAGAAGTCCCACCAGGCTCGGTCGACCGAATTCGGGTCCTGGAGGTACTGCTGATAGATCTCGTCGACGAGCCACTCATTGGGACCGAAGGCAGCGGCAGGGTCCTTGCCCTGCGCGTCTTGGTCGGTCGAGATGCTCGAGTTACTGGGGGACTCTGGCGACACGGCGGTAACCGCCCTCTTCCGCTTCACAAGGTGATGGACAGCGGAAATAAAGGCTACGCCTCCATCGGCGTGAGGTGCAGACCGGGCCCGTGATCCGTCGCGTAAGTCACACTGGAGGAAGGGTTTCGGGGGTGTAAATGGCGGGAAACAAGCGAGGTTCCGCAACGCGAGATGGCCGCGCGGGTACGCCAGAGGGGCGTCTACGCGCGGCGGCGGCTCCCGAGTGCCCACGAGGACGCCGGTGAATCGCTTCCGCTTCGAACCCTACGTCAACTTCACGCTTCGGACAGGCCCGGAAGAGTGACCTGGATGCGACAGCCGCGCGGGGATTCGGCCACCCCGATGTGGCCGCCGTGCAGATCGACGGCCCAGCGCGCGATGGCGAGGCCGAGGCCGGTGCCGCCGTCGATGGCCGAGCCCTTGGCGGGGGCGCCCGCGTGGCCGCCCCGGTTGAACCGCTCGAAGACCCGGTGCCACTCGGACTGAGGGATTCCGGGGCCCTCGTCGAGCACCTCCAGGTCCAGGGACTCGGGGTAGGGGCCGCGCCGGGCCCGCACCGTCACCCGGCCGTGCGGCGGGCTGTGCTTGACCGCGTTGTCGATGAGGTTCGCCACGACCTGGTGCAGGCGCTCCGCGTCCGCGTGCGCCGTCAGCTCCGGGGGCGAGACGTCCAGGTGCAGGTGGACGTCCGTACGCGTGTGGCTGCCGGAGCCCGAGGCCATGGCCGCGCGCGCGGAGGCCACCATGTTGGCCTCCTTCAGTACGCCCGACAGATACGGCCAGACCTCGAAGCGGCGGGCCTTCAGCGGTACGACGCCGTTGTCGAGGCGGGAGAGGTCAAGGAGCGTCTCCACCAGGCGGCCGAGGCGCTCGGTCTGCTTCAGGGCGGTGCGCATCGTCTCGGGGTCGGCGGCGGAGACCCCGTCCACGACGTTCTCCAGGACGGCGCGCAGGGCCGCGATGGGGGTGCGCAGCTCATGGCTGACGTTGGCCACGAGCTCCTTGCGCTGGGTGTCCTGGGCCTCCAGGTCGTCTGCCATGGCGTTGATCGTGGTGGCCACGTCGCCCAGCTCGTCGCGCCGGTCGGCGCCGCGCACCCGGCGCGTGTAGTCGCCGTGGCTCACGGCGCGGGCCACCGCGTTCATCTCGTCCAGCGGCGCGGTGAGGCTGTGCGCCACGAACTGCGTGATCAGCAGCGTGGCGATCACCGAGAAGACGGTGATGAAGCGCAGCTCGGTCTGGGTCTTCATGGCCACCAGGAGCAGGCCCGTGGTGATGAAGACGGAGACGACCACGAGGGCCCCGAGCTTCGTCTTGATGGAGAACGGCCGCAGCCCCTGAAAAGACCCGAAAGGCCCGCTCATGGCAGGACCGGCCTCACGGTGCCGGGGTCTCTAGGGCGTAGCCCACGCCGTGCACCGTCCGGATCCGCTCGGCGCCGATCTTGCGGCGCAGCGCCTTGATGTGGCTGTCGACGGTGCGGGTGCCGGAGGCGTCGGCCCAGTCCCAGACCTCGGCGAGCAGCTGCTCGCGGGAGAGGACGGCGCGCGGGGTGTTGGCCAGGCAGACCAGCAGGTCGAACTCGGTGGGCGTCAGATGGACGTCCTCGCTGCGCACGCGCACACGCCGCTGGGCGTGGTCGATCTCCAGTTCGCCCAGGCGCAGGATGCCGCTGCGGGGCGTGGTCGCGGCGAGTGCGGCCCGCTCGACCCTGCGGAGCAGGACGTGCACGCGGGCCGCGAGCTCCCGCATGGAGAACGGTTTGGTCATGTAGTCGTCGGCGCCCACGCCGAGTCCGACCAGCATGTCCGTCTCGTCGTCACGTGCGGTGAGCATGAGGACCGGGACGGGCCGCTGGGCCTGGACCCGGCGGCACACCTCCAGGCCGTCGAAGCCCGGCAGCATGATGTCGAGGATGAGCAGGTCGGGCTGCCAGGCCTGGGCCGTGTCGACCGCCGAAGGGCCGTCCCCGGCCGTTTGCACAACAAAACCCTCGGCACGCAGCCGGGCGGCGATGGCGTCGACGATCGTCGGGTCGTCCTCGACCACCAGGACCCGCCGCTGGGCGCCGGGTGTCGCCGCCGTCGCGCCGTTGTGGGAGGTGTGTGTCTGCTCCATCGCCCGCCCCTGACACTGATCGCTTGTGTTCGGTCAGCAGGGTACGGGTCGCGAAGGCACCTCGGCTACGCAGCCCTTACGCCGAGATGCACGACGTCGGGGACGCCTCGGGCAACGGCGATCTCTTCGGTGCGTACCTGATGGAATCCGGCATTCCGTAGAGCGTCGTCGAAAGCGGACGAGGGCTTGGCGGACCACACGGCGAGCACTCCGCCGGGGGTGAGACGGGCTTTGCAGGCTGCCAGACCGGCAGGTGAGTAAAGGGAGTTGTTGCCCTCCGTCACCGTCCAGTCGGGTCCGTTGTCGATGTCCAGACAGAGCGCGTCGTACGTCTCCGGGGTGCCGGAGAGCGGTTCCGCCGCCCCGTTGATGTAGGTGACGAGATCGGTGTGAAGAATTCGCGTACGCGGATCCGCGAGCGCGGCGGCGGACAGCTCGGCGAGCGGTCCCGACCGGTGCCAGTCGATGATGGCGGCCTCGCGCTCGACCACGGTGATGCGGCCCCAGCGGGGGTCGGCGGCGGCGTGCGCGAGGGAGAAGCCGACGCCGAGGCCGCCGATCAGCACGGCGGGTCCCGGACGGCCGTCGAGGGAGTCCCGCGCCGCGTCGACGAGCAGCCGCTCGGAGCGGCCGTCGGAGGTGTCCATCAGGAAGCAGCCGTTGGCGATGATCTGGAGCAGCTCACCGTGGCGCCGCAGTACGACCTCGCCGCACGGGCCCTCGCGCCGGTCGAGGACGACGGGGGCGGTGGTGTGGGTGCGCATGGGCCACAGCGTAGGAGCGGCGGGACGGGGCGCGGGCGGCTTTTCGGCGGCTCGGGAGGCCGCCGGTGACGCGGAAGTGACCCCTGGGGTTGCTGTGAATCGCGTCCCACGTGGCGCCGGTCAATGGACAGCAGTCGAAAAATGGGCAGAGGGTAGGGCGGGACGGAAGGAGCGCCTCACCCGTGAACCAGAGCGTCGAGCCCCTGGACACCGCCGGCACCACCGACGTCGCCCGTGCGCCGGGGGACCGTGAGCCGCCCGCCCTGAACGCGATCCCCCGACAGCCGGACCCGCACCCCCGGGCCGAGGCCGGGCCCGCGGCCACCGCCTCCGCGCCCGCTGGCATGACCGCCACGCCGATTGCCGACCGGCCTGTGCCCGCTGTCACCGGATCCGCGCCCGCTGCCAAGGCCGCCGCGCCCGCCGTCACACGCCCCCGGCCCCGCCTCTGGCGGCTGTTGCCCGGCCCGCGTCGTACGCCCTTCACCTTCGGGTACGCGCTCGTTCTCACCGCCACCTCGTTGCTCGGGCGCTACGCCGACCCGCAGCTGGTCGACGCGTTGCTGCGCGGCTCGAGCACCGACGTCGCGCACCTCGCGCACAACCCCCTCCTGGTCCTCGTCGCCAGTGCCCTGTGGGTCGCGGGCGGCATCACCTCGCCGTACGCCGTCGCCTTCCTGCTGGTCCTCACCGCGCTGGAGCGCCGCATCGGCGGCCTGCGCACCGCCGGGGTCTTCCTGCTCGGGCACGTCGTCGCCACCCTCGCGACGGAGGTCCCGGTCGGTCTGTCCGTCCTCGCGGGCCATCTGCCCGGCAGCTCGCTGCACCGCCTCGACTACGGGATCAGCTTCGGCGTGGCCGCCAGTATCGGCGCCCTCGCGGGACTGCTCACGCCGTGGCTGCGGTGGGCCGTCCTCGCCGGCTTCGGCTGGATGCTGGTGGAGGACCTGATCGCGTTCACCGACCCCATGACGAACTGGGGGCACCTGCTCGCGCTCGCGGTCGGCGTCTGCACCTGGCCCCTGCTCAGGCGCGGCCGTCCGTTCCTGGCTCCCGCTCGGCCGGCCCCGCGCCGCCGCTGAGCCCGGCGGGCACCGCCTCCAGCACGGAAGGCCACGTCGCCGTCGGCACGATCCGGGCCAGCGTGAACCCCGCCGCCGAGAGCAGCGCGGTGAACTCGGCCTCCGTCCGCTCCCGGCCGTCCACGATCGCCGCCATGGCGACGTCCAGCGTCTTGCCGGGGTGCGGACCGTTGCCCTCGGGCAGCACCGCTTCGACGATCAGGAGGCGGGCGCCGGGCGCCATCGCCGCCCGGCAGTTGCGCAGGATCCGCAGACAGGCGTCGTCCGGCCAGTCGTGCAGGACGTGCTTGAGGACGTAGAGGTCACCCCCCTTGGGGACCTCCGTGAAGAAGTCCCCGGACTCGGCGCTCCAGCGGCCCCGCACGGCCTCGTCCCCGCTCAGCAGGTGCGTGCTGATCGCCGGGGTCTGGTCGAAGAGGACCCCGGTCAGGCCGGGCCGCCCGCGCAGCAGCGTCCTCAGGAGGTTGCCGCGCCCGCCGCCGACGTCCACCACCGTGCCCTGCTCGGGAAAGGGGTACGTCCCCGCGACCGCCGCGTCGATCGGCCCCGAGAGCGACGTCATGCCGGCGTCGAACAGCTCCCGCAGCGCCGGGTCCCCGGCCAGATACGCGAAGAACGGCTGCCCGAAGGTCCGCTCGAAGGACGGCCCCTCCTTGCGCACCGTCTCCTCCAGGCCCGCCGAGGTCCGCTGGAACGCCTCGTCGGTCAGCATCACGACCGCCGCGTGCTGCGAGTGCGGCACGTCCGTGCGCAGCGGTTCCGCGAGCGGCGTGAGGTGGAAGGCGCCCGCCTCGTCCTCGCGGAAGACGTCGCGCGTGGCGAGATAGCGCAGGACGCGGCGCAGATGCCCGGCGTGGGTGTCGGTCAGCTCCGCCAGCTCCTCGGCGGTGCGCGGCCCGGCCGCCAGGTGGTCGGCGACGCGGCAGCGGGCCGCCGTACGCAGCGCCGCGGAGAACAGGTGACCGAGGGCGTTCTCCATGAGCTGTCCGGCGAGGTCGGGTCCGTCCACCGTGGGTCTCCTCCGTGAGAGTCGGCAAGCCTCCACGGTCCCGAGGGAACGCCGGTCCGTACAGAGGGCGATCCGGGCGGGGCGCTGTGTGGCGCCCTGATCGCTGAGAGCGAACAACGCTTGGGGAACATTGCGGCGCTCATAAGCATTGAGTCGGTACAGCTCAACTTGAATGCCGAAAGGGAGATCATGGCTACTGAGTCCGCCTCGTACAGCTCGAACACAACGCTCACTCTGCCTGTGCTGCCGCTCGACGACGAGGTGGTCCTGCCCGGCATGGTGGTCCCGTTCGACCTCTCCGACGCCGAGGTGCGCGCCGCGGTGGAGGCGGCCCAGGCCGCGGCCCGCTCCGAGGGCGACAGCAAGCCCAAGGTGCTGCTTGTTCCGCGCATCGACGGCACGTACGCCGCGACCGGCGTCCTCGGCACCGTCGAGCAGGTCGGACGGCTCTCCGACGGCGACCCCGGCGCCCTCATCCGGGGCCGGAGCCGCGTGCGCATCGGCGCCGGTACGACCGGGCCCGGCGGCGCCCTGTGGGTCGAGGGCCAGAAGCTCGACGACTCCGTCCCCGAACCCCTCCCCGGCGCCGTCACCGAGCTGGTCAAGGAGTACAAGGCGCTCGCCACCAGCTGGCTGAAGAAGCGTGGCGCCTGGCAGGTCGTCGATCGCGTGACGCAGATCGACGATGTTTCCGCGCTTGCCGACAACTCCGGCTACTCACCCTTCCTCACCGTCCAGCAGAAGATCGAACTCCTGGAGACCGAGGACGCCGTCGCCCGCCTCAAGCTCGCCACCGCCCAGCTGCGCGAGCACCTCGCCGAGCAGGACGTCGCCGAGACGATCGCCAAGGACGTCCAGGAGGGCGTCGACAAGCAGCAGCGCGAATTCCTGCTGCGGCGCCAGCTGGACGCCGTACGCAAGGAGCTGCGCGAGCTCAACGGCGACAGCAAGGACTCGGCCGAGGAGTCCGACGACTACCGGGCCCGCGTCGAGGCCGCCGACCTGCCCGAGAAGGTCCGCGAGGCCGCCCTCAAGGAGGTCGACAAGCTGGAGCGCGCCAGCGACCAGTCGCCCGAGGGCTCGTGGATCAGGACGTGGCTCGACACCGTCCTGGAACTGCCCTGGAACGAACGCACCGAGGACGCGTACGACATCAAGGGCGCCCAGGAGATCCTCGACGCCGAGCACGCCGGGCTCCAGGACGTGAAGGAGCGCATCACCGAGTACCTGGCGGTGCGCAAGCGCCGCGCCGACCGCGGCCTCGGGGTCGTCGGCGGGCGCCGCGGCGGCGCCGTGCTGGCCCTCGTCGGTCCGCCCGGCGTCGGCAAGACCTCGCTCGGCGAGTCCGTCGCGCACGCCATGGGCCGCAAGTTCGTGCGGGTCGCGCTCGGCGGCGTACGCGACGAGGCGGAGATCCGCGGTCACCGCCGCACGTACGTGGGCGCGCTGCCCGGCCGGATCGTGCGGGCCATCAAGGAGGCCGGGTCCATGAACCCGGTCGTGCTCCTCGACGAGATCGACAAGGTGGGCTCGGACTTCCGGGGCGACCCGGCCGCCGCCCTCCTCGAAGTCCTCGACCCGGCGCAGAACCACACCTTCCGGGACCACTACCTGGAGGTGGAGCTGGACCTGAGCGACGTCGTCTTCCTGGCGACGGCCAACGTCCTCGAAGCCATCCCGGAGGCCCTGCTCGACCGCATGGAGCTGGTCCGTCTCGACGGCTACACCGAGGACGAGAAGATCGTCATCGCCCGCGACCACCTGCTCCCGCGCCAGCTGGACCGGGCGGGCCTGGAAAAGGACGAGGTGACCCTCGACGAGAGCGCGCTGCGCAAGCTGGCGGGGGAGTACACGCGCGAAGCGGGCGTACGCAACCTGGAGCGCTCGGTGGCGCGGCTGCTGCGCAAGGTGGCGGCCCAGCACGAACTGGGTGAGCGCGAGCTGCCCCTCACCGTCACGGACGAGGATCTGCGCGACCTGATCGGGCGGCCGCACCACGTGCCGGAGTCCGCCCAGGACCCGGCCGAGCGCCGCACGGCGGTGCCGGGTGTGGCCACCGGGCTCGCGGTCACCGGGGCGGGCGGCGACGTGCTGTTCGTGGAGGCGTCCCTCGCCGACCCGGAGACCGGGGCCTCGGGGCTCACGCTCACCGGCCAGCTCGGCGACGTGATGAAGGAGTCGGCGCAGATCGCGCTGAGCTTCCTGCGCTCGCACGGAGCCGAACTGGAGCTGCCGGTCGCCGACCTGAAGGACCGGGGCGTGCACATCCACTTCCCGGCGGGCGCGGTGCCGAAGGACGGGCCGAGCGCGGGCGTCACGATGACGACGGCCCTCGCCTCCCTGCTCAGCGGCCGGCTGGTCCGCACCGACGTGGCCATGACCGGCGAGGTCTCGCTGACCGGCCGGGTGCTGCCGATCGGCGGCGTCAAGCAGAAGCTGCTGGCCGCGCACCGCGCGGGCATCACCACGGTGATCATCCCGAAGCGGAACGAGCCGGACCTCGACGACGTCCCGGCCGAGGTCCTCGAGAAGCTGGACGTGCACGCGGTGACCGATGTGCGCCAGGTGCTCGAACTGGCCCTCACCGAAGCCACGGTGGGCGAGGTGAAGGCGCCGGTCGCGGCGTAGCGCGGCACAACGGCGGCCGTCCCGGTCCACGGGGCGGCCGCCGTTCGCGTGCTCGGGCATGGGCTCTTGCGGGCTCAGCCGTTGGCGAGCGCCTGGACCCTGTCGTAGGCGCCGTTGAACTTGTTGTGGTCACCGACCGTCGGCCCGGAGGAGGTGTACTGCCACATGGTGTGGAAGCCCCAGCCGGCGGGGAGTTCGCCCGGGCTGGTGTCGTAGCGGGCGATCCACAGCGGGTTGCTGGCGCCGAAGCCGCCGTAGTTGCCGGTGCACTGCTTCCACCAGCTGGTGGCGGTGTAGATCACGGCATCGCGGCCCGTGCGCGCCTTGTACGTGTTCAAGAAGTCCCGGATCCAGCTGACCATGCCGGACTGCGTCTTGCCGAAGCAGGCCGCCCCGTACGGGTTCCACTCGATGTCCAGCGCGCCGGGGAGCGTCCTGCCGTCGCGGGACCAGCCGCCGCCGTTGTCCACGAAGTAGTTGGCCTGGGCGGCGCCGCTCGCGGTGTCGGGCGTCGCGAAGTGGTACGCGCCGCGGATCATGCCCACGTTGTACGAACCGTTGTACTGCTGGGCGAAGTAGGGGTTCTTGTAGTACGTGCCCTCGGTGGCCTTCACGTAGGCCCACTTCACGCCGCTGTTCCAGAGCGTGGACCAGGCGACGTTGCCCTGGTGGCTGCTGACGTCGACGCCCTCGGTCTGGGTGGCGCCGCCGCCGGTGGGCAGACCGCCCTGGCCGTCGTGTTCGATGACGCCCTGGCCGAGGCGGGCGGAGCCGCGCGGGGGGACGTCGTCCGCCTGGGCCGCCGTGGGGAGCGTCAGGAGGAGGGAGAGGGCGGACAGGACTGCGAGGAGGACCGCCGCCGGCGAGAAGCGGGCGGGGCGGGAGCGGCGGGAGGGGCCGGGTCTGTGCACGGACATCTGCGTGCCTCCGAAGGCCTCGGTGGTGCTCTGGGGGGACCTTGCGACAGGTTCATGGTGTGAACATGTCACTTGAAAAGCTACGCACGTAGACCGCCGCGGGGGAAGGGGGTCAGAGTGGTGCCGTTGGTCCACTCCTGTGGCGGTGCCGTGGGAGCGGCACGGTTTTGACCTTGCGAAATACTGGTCAGGCCGCTGGCGCCGCGCCCGCGGCGCGAGAGTCTTCCGGCGATAACTTTCAGAATCGGGAAAGCGGGACATGGGTGCTGCAAAGAAGGGCGTGAAGGACGGGGCGTACGGTGACGCCGAACCGGGGGTGGACCGCGAGTTCCTCTCCCTGGAACGGGAGTTGTCGCTCCTGATGCGCCGCGCGCGGGCCTCCTCCGGCGAGATGGCGCGCCAGGTACACCCCGACCTGGAGCCCGCCGCGTACGGCCTCCTCGTCTGCCTGGACGACTCGGGGCCGCAGCGGGCCACCGACCTCGCCGCGTACATCGGGGTCGGCAAGGCGACGATGAGCCGTCAGCTGCGGGCCATGGAGGAACTCGGCCTGGTCTCCCGCGAACCCGACCCCGCCGACGGCCGCGCCTGGCTCATCCGGCTCACGCCCGACGGCCGCACCCGCTTCCGCACGGTGCGCGCCGCCCGCCGCGCGCGGTACGTGCGCCAACTCCAGGGCTGGGACCGGTCGGAGGTCGCCGAACTGGCCCGGCTGCTCGGCCAGCTGAACGCGAGCGCCGAGTCATGAGCCGGGGGCGCCCGTGACCGGGTGAGCGCCGGTCACAGCTCCACGTACACCGCCGCGGCGTCGTCGTGGCGCTTGCCGCGCGGGAAGGCGAGGCGGTCGGGATCGGCGTGCTCCAACTCGCGCACCCGGTCGAGGAGGTGCTGCGGGCCCTCCTTGCGCAGCAGCGCGAAGCACTCCGCCCAGTCGCCCTCGCGGAAGGTCTCGACCCAGCGCGCCGCCCCGTCGGTGAGCGCCGCCACCGCCGTCACGTCCGCCCGCGGCGTCTCGCCGGTGACCGCGCGCGCCGCGGCCGAGGGGTCCGCCGCGGCCGTGAAGAAGCCGTCCTCGGCGTTGCGCAGCGCCTCGACCGCCGCCCCGTAGGCCCGGCCCGCCACCTCCCGCTCCGCCGAGCCGCGCGGCAGGGCGCGCACCTGGTCGCGCAGGGCCTGGACGGCGGGCGGCAGTTCGGCGAGGCGGCGGTCGAGGATGGCGGTCACGTCGCCGCCCTCGCCCGTCATGAGGAGCGCCGAGTCGGACAGGACCAGATGCTCGACGCGCTCGGCGTCCCACCGCATGAGCACCACCGTTGCCTGAGGTGTGCGCGGGTGAGAAAGGTCACAGGTTGAACTATGGGCGTCGGCGGTACGCGTGATGGCGGCCGACAGGACCTCAGGGAGCGTCATATCCCGTCGCGAAACGGACAGTTCGCCCAGTGCGCCGCCGAGTCGCGCCGTGAACCAGGGAACGGAATGCAGACAGCCCATGGACCCCTCCGGTGGGGTCACGCCGTCCAGGAGGACGAGCGATCCGCCCTGTCCGGAAGCGGGAAGCGCGACCGACGCGTAGTCCTCGTTGGGGCGTGCGGGGTCTCCGGGCTCAGTGGCGAGTTCGATACGCATTCAGCCAGTCTGCACGAGCCCTTCACGGGGGCAGGTGAGAACCGGAAACGGGCCCGGCATTGGCCCGGACCAGCAGGTCACGCGCCGGAATTGGGCCGGAATGATCAACTCCGCCGGGGTGTGGCGGCGCATCCTGCCAAAGACCGGTCGGCGACGTCCAACCGGCGCACCGCATATGCCCCGTGATCCGCACACCGGGACTTGCCCGCCAACTCCCCGCCGATGTTCACTCCTTCGGGTGGCCAGGCATGCGATGCGCGACCGCCACTCACCGGCACTGGAAGGGTCAGGGGCCGTACCGGGGGCGCGCTCGTGTTGACGGATCGTCACCCGGGCACATGGGCAGACGAAAAACAGGAATGCGAGCACCGGTGCAGAAGATGCGGCCTCGGCGCAAAGGCAAGCAGACGGCCCCGGAAGGGGCCACGCCGGGCGCGCCCCATCCGACCGAGCGTGCCAAGGGCCCCGGAGGGTCTGACATGACGGTGCCCACGACGCCCGACGGGCAGGCTTCGGCGCCCGGCGCCTCCGCGGGGTCCGGCGGGCTGCCGGGAGTGTCCGGTGCGTCCGCGGGGCAAGCGACGACCCACGGAACCCTCGCGGGGCAAGCGGGGGAGCCCGGCGCCTCCGCGGGGCGGACGGCGGGGTCCGGTGCGTCCACGGCGTCCGGTGGGCTGCCGGGTATGGAGTCCGGTGCGTCCGGCGGGCGGCCAGGAATGTCCGGCGCCCCCGGGGAGCAAGCGGCGGCCCAGGGAACCCTCGCGGGGCACACTGCGCGGCCCGGTGCCTCCGGCGGGCGGGCCGCGACGCCGTCGGCCGAGCAGGCCACCCCCGCCGGGGACGCCGCCAAGGCCGCTGCCGCGGCTGCCGCCGGCGTGCACAAGAAGCCCACCGCCCGCGTGCGCAACCGGCTGATCGTCGCCGTGGCGGTGGTGGCCGCCGCCATCGCCGGAGCGGGTGCGCCCGCCATCGTCGCCGCCTCCGGCCGGCTGAACGACACGCAGAGCCTCGTCACCCTCGCCGAGCAGACCCAGCAGGCCGTCTCCCTCGGCCACTCGCTGGCCGACGAGCGCGACGAGGTCACCTCCTTCATCGCCGCGGGCCGCCCTGGGGGCAAGGGCCTGTCCGAGAGCCGCAGCGCCCGCGTGGACCGGCAGATCGACGAGCTGCGCGGCGCCGACGCCCCCGCCGGGCTGCGCGACGACCTCGCCGACATCGCCGGCGTCCGCCGCGCCGCGCTCACCGGCAAGAGCACCGCCCTCGAAGCGCACGAGGCGTACACGAAGGTCATCACCGAACTCCACGGCCTTACCCGCGACCTGGCCGAGCAGCTGCCGCCCGAGGCCAACAAGGGCGCCCTCGCCCTCGCCGACCTCGACCACGCCGTCGAGCAGGCCGCCGCCGCCCGTGGCCTCCTCCTCGCCGCCCTCGCCGTACGGCCCTCCACGTCCACGTCCACCACCGTCGACCCGGTCACGGGACTGCCGACCACCGGCACGGGCGAATCGCCGGCCGACGGAAAGCGCCGCGACGGCCTGAGCGCCGCCGCCCAGCAGGCCCACCTCCGGGAGAAGGCCGCCCTCGCGGACTTCCGCGACGCCGCCGACGACCCGGCCCGCGTCACGTACGAGTCGACCGTCACGGGCGCCGAGGTCACCGCCGCCGAGAAGTACCTCGCCCGGCTCACCGACCAGGCCACGCTCTCCGCCGCCGAACGGGACCTCGACCCCAAGAAGGTCGACGCCGCGCTCTCCGCCCGCATCGAGACGATGCGCGGCGCCGAGTCCGCGCTCGGCGTCGAGCGCACCAAGCACCTCGCCCAGCTGCGCGACGACGACGTCACGGCGCTGGAGATCCGCATCGCGCTCGTCGGCGTCTGCCTGCTCGTCGCGGTCGGCGTCTCCATGGCGATGGCCCGTTCGCTGACCCGTCCGCTGGCCGTCCTGCGCCTCGGCTCGGCCCGCCTCGCCACCGAGCCGGCACCCCAGGAGCCGATCCGCTTCACCGGCCGCGACGACGAGTTCGCCCAGGTCGTCCGCTCCGTCAACGCCCTGCACGGCCACGCCGCCGCCCTGACCGAGCGTCTGACGACCCTCGAAGCGGACCGCAAGCACCTCATCGGCAAGCGCCAGGCCATGGCCGACGAGCGCGAGGCCCTGCGCGCCGAACTGGCCGAGGCCTCGGCGCACCTGGACCGCGTACGCCAGTCCATCCACGGCACCTTCGTCAACCTGGCCCTGCGCACCCTCGGTCTCGTCGAGCGCCAGCTCGCCGTCATCGAGAACCTGGAGGACCGCGAGCAGGACCCCGAGCGTCTCGCCACGCTCTTCAAGCTCGACCACTTCGCCACGGTCATGCGCCGCCACAGCGAGAACCTCCTGGTCCTCGCGGGCGCCGAGCACGGCCACCAGCACCCGGGGCCGGTCCCGCTCGTCGACGTCGTGCGTGCCGCCGTCTCCGAGATCGAGCGGTACGAGCGGGTACGCATCGCCACGCTGCCGCCGCACGCGCACGTCGCCGGTTTCGCCGCGGACGACATCAGTCACCTCACCGCCGAACTCCTGGAGAACGCCACGTCGTTCTCGCCGCCGGACGCCTCCGTCGAGGTCTCCGGGTGGCTCCTGGAGAGCGGCGAGGTCATGCTCTCCGTCCAGGACGAGGGCATCGGTGTCACCAAGGACCGCATGGAGGAGCTGAACGCGCGCCTCGCGGACTTCGACCCCGACGCGGCGTACGACCAGGAGAGCGGGGACGGCCTCGGCCTCGGTCTGTACGTCGTCGCCCGGCTCGCGGCGCGGCACGGCGTGCGGGTGCGGCTGCGGGAGCAGAAGCAGGGCGGTGTCGCGGCGGTCGTGGTGCTGCCCAAGCCGATCCTGGCGCAGGCGCCCTCGACGACCGCGGTGGTCCCGCCGCCGCGGGGCGGCGAGCCCGTGACGCACCTGCCCGGCTCGGAGGCCGAGGCCAACTCCAACGTCCTGCCGGGCCGGTCGGCCGCCGCCCCCGGCGAGGACCCGCTGATCGCGGCGGCCGAGCGCACCGTGGAGTCGGCCCTGCCGAAGCTCCAGGAAGCGTCGGCGACCGGGGCCGCCCCCGAGACCGAGCCGCAGCCCGACGCCCATGCCGACGCCGAGCCGCAGTCCGAGACCGAGCCCCGGTCCGAGACCGAGCCCCGGCCCGGCGCCGACTCCGAGCCCACGCCGCCGCCGTCCGCGGAGACGACCATGGAGCTCATGGTCCCCGCCGCCCCGGAGGCGGACGGGGACGCCGGCCCGGAAGCCAAGGCCGGATCCGCCCCGGAGCCCGCCCCCGAGGCGGGGCCGCAGGCCGGAAGCGAGCCCCGGTCCGAGGCCGGCCGCAGGCTCGGAGCCGAAGCCACAGCCCCGGCCGGGCGGCAGCCCGGAAGCGTGCCCGAGGCCGCAGCCGAGGCTGGGCCGCAGCCCGGAAGCGAGACCCACACCGACGCCGGGCGGCAGGCCGAAGCCGTGCCCGCGCCGCCCAAGTGGGAACGCGTCACCGACAAGGGCCTGCCCAAGCGCACGCCGAAGATCACCGCGCCCGCGAGCACCGCGCCCAAGCCGCGCGGTTCCGTGGACGCCGAAGCACTCCGACGCCGCCTCGGCGGCTTCCACCAGGGCGCGCAGAGCGGCCGACGGGACGTGGAGGCCGAGATCGCCGGGGAGGCGAACCCGTCGGACCCGAAGGACCAGCCGGGTCCATCTGACGAACGTAACGAAAAGACGACAAACGCCGCAGACGTAATGGGGGACTCAGTCGAGGAGGCAAGCAGTTGACTGCGCCCATGCGCACGCCCAGTTCTTCCGCCGCACCCGCCACGCCCGCTCCATACGGCCTGAGCAGCGAAGCCCGCAATCTGCACTGGCTGCTGACGAACCTCGTGGAGGAGGTGCCCGGAATCCTCTCCGTCGCGGTGGTCTCCTCCGACGGACTGCTGCTGCTCTCCTCCGACCCCGGGCGCAACGCCGAGCGCCCGGCGACGGCCCCCAGCGGTCCCAAGGGGTCCAGCGCCGACCTGGCCACCATCGTCTCGGGGCTCGGCTCCCTCACCATCGGCGCCGCCAAGCTGATGGACGGCGGAGGGGTCAAGCAGACCGTGGTCGCGATGGCGGAGGGCAGCCTCTTCGTCATGTCGATCAGCGACGGCTCGCTGCTCGGCGTGCATGCCACCCCGGACTGCGACATGAGCGTCGTCGCGTACCACATGGCGCTCTTCGTCGGCCGCGCCGGGCACGTCCTCACCCCCGAACTCCGCAGCGAGCTGCGCCAGTCGATGGAGAGCGCCCGATGAGCAGCAGCCGCAGCAGCAAGACGCCGAAGCTGCCGCAGCGCGGCGGCGACCGAAAACCCGCTCGCGTACGCCCCTACTCGCTGACCGGCGGCCGGACCCGGTTCGGTCACGTCCTGCTCGTCGAGACCTTCGTGGCGAGCAACCCCGAGCTGGAAGCGGCCGAGGAGCGCCTGCAACTGCCCAAGGGCGACCTCTCCACCCGTGTCATGCCGGAGATGCGCGCGATCGTCGAGATCTGCCGCCGCATGCGCACGGTCGCGGAGATCTCGGCCCTCCTCAAGATGCCGCTCGGCGTGGTCCGCGTACTCCTCAGCGACCTCGCCGATCAGGGAAAGATCCGCGTGTACGGTACGGGCCACGGCCCGGGACAGCCCGACCGCGCACTGCTGGAAAGGGTGCTGAGTGGACTCCGCCGTCTCTGAACTCCTCGTCGAGGACGAGAGTCAGTTGCAGGCCTGGCAGACGGACAGGTCACGCGCCCCGATCGCCACGAAGATAGTGGTGGCGGGCGGCTTCGGCGTCGGCAAGACGACACTGGTGACCGCCGTCTCCGAGATCACGCCCCTCCAGACGGAGGCGCTGATGACGCAGGCGAGCGCCGACACCGACGACCTGAGCGGCACGCCGGACAAGACGACCACCACGGTCGCCATGGACTTCGGCCGCATCACGCTCGACGACGACCTGGTGCTGTACCTCTTCGGCACGCCGGGGCAGCAGCGCTTCTGGTTCATGTGGGACGACCTGGTGCGCGGCGCGATCGGCGCCGTCGTGCTCGCCGACACCCGCCGCCTGTCCGACTGCTTCCCCGCGCTCGACTACTTCGAGAGCTGCGGGCTGCCGTACATCGTGGCCGTCAACCACTTCGACGGCAGCGAGAGGTTCGAGGTGCCCGATGTGCGCGAGGCCCTGACCGTGCCGCCGCACATACCCGTACTGATCATGGACGCGCGGCAGCGGATCTCGGTCATCGAATCGCTGCTCGCCCTGGTGGGCCACGCGCTGGACGCCACCCCCGAGTAGCCGACGCCACCCCCCACAGCCTCAGCCTCTTTGAGAACGTACGTAGGAGAAGTACCCCCATGCGGAAGATACTTGTCGTAGGAGCCGGTCAGTCCGGGCTCCAGATCGCCCTCGGGCTCCAGGCACAGGGGTACGAGGTCACCCTGATGTCCAACCGGACGGCGGACGAGATCCGGTCCGGTCGGGTCATGTCCACCCAGTGCATGTTCCACACGGCCCTCCAGCACGAGCGCGACATCCAGGCGAACTTCTGGGAGTCGCAGGCCCCGAGGATCGAGGGCCTCGGCGTCTCGGTCGCCGGACCCGACGGCTCCCGCCTCATCGACTGGGTCGGCAAGCTCGACGGGTACGCCCAGTCCGTCGACCAGCGCGTGAAGATGGCCGGCTGGATGGAGACGTTCGCCCAGCGCGGCGGCCAGCTCGTCATCCACGGTGCGGCCGTCTCCGACCTCGACTACTTCTCCCGCGCCTACGACCTGGTGCTCGTCTCGGCGGGCAAGGGCGAACTGGTGTCGATGTTCGAGCGCGACGCGTCCCGCTCGCCGTTCACCGAGCCGCAGCGCGCGCTGTCGGTCGCGTACGTCCACGGGCTCGGCCCGCGCCCCGAGCACCCGGAGTTCGACGCGGTGCGCTGCAACCTCGTGCCCGGCGTCGGCGAGCTCTTCGTCATGCCGACGCTCACCACCTCCGGCCGCGCCGACATCCTCTTCTGGGAGGGCGTCCCCGGCGGCCCCCTCGACGTCTTCCAGGGCGTCAAGGACCCGAGCGAGCACCTGGCGCTGACCCTCGAACTCCTGGAGAAGTTCCTGCCCTGGGAGTACGCGCGCGCCACGAAGGTCGAGCTGACCGACGCGGGCGGCACCCTGGCCGGGCGGTACGCCCCCACCGTCCGCAAGCCCATCGGGCGGCTGCCCGGCGGCGGCCTGGTCCTCGGTGTCGCGGACGTCGTCGTCGCCAACGACCCGATCACCGGGCAGGGCTCCAACTCGGCGTCCAAGTGCGCCGCCTCGTACATCTCCTCCATCGTCGAGCACGGCGACAAGCCGTTCGACGAGGCGTGGATGCAGTCGGCGTTCGACCGCTACTGGGACACCGCGCAGTGGGTCACCAAGTGGACCAACGCCATGCTGGGCGCCCCGCCGGAGCACGTCCTGAACATCCTCGGTGCGGCCGGGCAGCTCCAGCCGGTCGCCGACCGGTTCGCCAACGGCTTCAACGACCCGTCCGACTTCGAGAACTTCTTCTACGACCCGGACAAGGCCGCCGCCTACCTGGAGTCGGTCGCCACCGGCGCCTGATCGCCGCCGTACCCCAGATCGCTGCCCGAGGTCGCCCCCTCGGGCAGCTTCGGCGGGGTGTAGCGGCGCAGGGGCCGGCTCTCGAGGTCGGGCCGCACCGCGCCGAGTACGGGGTTCGCCGCGACCGGTGACACCTTGACGCGGGCGCCGGGGCGCGGCGCCTGCACAACCATCCCGTCCCCGAGGTACAGCGCTACGTGCGTGGCCTTCGGGAAGTAGACGACGAGGTCGCCGGGGCGCAGCTTCGACAGCGGGACGCGGTGCAGCTTCGCCCACTGCTCCTGGCTGGTCCGGGGGATGTCGCGGCCCGCGTGCCGCCAGGCCTTCGACGTCAGCCCCGAGCAGTCGTACGCGTCCGGGCCCTCGGCGCCCCACTTGTAGGGCCGTCCGATCTGGCGCACCGCGAAGTCGAGGGCCTTGTCGCCCCGCCGGGAGGGCGCGCGCGTGGCCGGGCTGCCGCCGAGGGCGCCGGACGCCACGAACTCCTCCTGGGCGCGGGCCGTCCCCGCGTCCTCCGCCTCCCGCAGTGCGGCGAGCTGGTCCGGGGTGAGCGCGGAGAGCAGTTCGTGGACCTCCTTGAGCTGCCCGCCGACCTTGTCCCGCTGCTCCTTCTGCCGGGCGGCCAGGGCGCTCTGGGCGTCCAGGGCCCGCTGTGCCGCGCCCGCCAGCTCCTCGGCCCTCTTCTCGCCGCCGGTCAGCCGCTCGATGGCCGCGGCCCGCCCGGCGGCCACGCGCTGGATGACGTGGCTCTGGTCGAGGGCGCGCTGCGGGTCTCGGGCGAGCAGCAGGCGTACGTAGGGGGAGAGCCCGGTGGCGTCCTGGTACTGCTGGCGGGCGAAGCGGCCGGCGTCGCCGCGGCTGTCGCTCAGCGAGGCGCGGGCCCGGCTCAGCCTCCGGTTCAGGTCGGCGGCCTTGGCGCGTTGTTCCTTGAGCTGTTCCTCGGTGGCGTTGTAGGTCTCCGTGGCCTCTTCGGCCAAGCGGTAGCGCTGCTGAAGGTCTGTCAGCAGGGCGGCCACGGAGTGGCCTTCCGGCCCCGGGGCCGCGTGGGCGGGGGGTGCGGTCGTGCACAGGGTGCCCAGGGCGGCGCCCGTACAGATCCAGCGCAGCAGCCTTGCTGACACGTCATCACCTCCGGTGCGGGGGCGGGACTTCCGCCGCGCATCGTGAGCGTGGAGGGTCAGCGGGGGGTGCGCCTCCCGGGGGTGGGCGGTCGGCGTAATCGCGTCCCTCGTCCAGGGGAGGGCGGCGCGGGATGTTGCGTTTCGGCTGCGGGTGCGTCGTGGCTGGTCGCGCAGTTCCCCGCGCCCCTTACGGTCGGCTGCTCGGCTTTGACCACGGCCACTTCAGGCCGCCGTCCTTGTCGCCATCGGGGTCGTACTCGTACCGCCACTTCGGGGTGAGGGCGAGGCGGCGGCCGGGCTCCGCGGGGGTTCGGCGGTAGACAAAGACCTTCGGGGGGCCGCCGGTGTCGTCCGGCACGGGCACGCGGTAGACCTTCGGCGGGTGCCCGGTCGGCCCGAGCAGGACCGGGAGGACACGGCCGTCCAGGGGGCCACCCACGAAGGGGGTCTCTTCGCTCTTCACGCCACCAGTGTCACACCGAAGCCGTCACAGCAGGTGGGCCGCGTCGGCGACCACCGGCAGCACGCGCCGCGCGAGGCCGCCCACGGGGCCCTCCGGCGTCTCCAGGCCCAGGGCCCACCGCACGACCTGCGCCGTCTGCGGGTCACGCCCCGCAGTCGTCACGAGGACCGACATGAACTGTTCGACGAGCATGTCCCGCAGCTCGTCCAGCGGCGGCTGCTTCTCCTCGTCGAGCCAGATCAGCGAGGCCGCCTCCACCGCGGTGATCCACATCCGTACGGTCATCCGCAGCCGGGGCCCCGGCTGCGGCACGTCCAGGTGGGCGAGGATGTGCTCGGCGGCGGCCCTGCGCACGCCGTCCACTATGGCGGTGGTCCGGGAGGTCTCCACCACGCTGCCGCCCTGGAGCAGCGCGCTGAACCCCGCGTCGTGCTCGTCGACGAAGGCCAGGTACCGGTCGAGCGCCCGGGAGAGCCGCTGGGTGAGCGGGCCTTCCGGGGGCTCGGCGAAGCACTGCTCGAGCTCGTCCGCGGCGGACCGCAGCGCGGCCTCGTACAACTGCTGCTTGCCGCCCGGGAAGTAGCGGTAGACGAGCGGCCGGGAGACACCGGCGGCCTCGGCCACGTCGTCGAGGTTGACCTCCTCGGGCGCGCGGTGCGCGAAGAGGGAGAGCGCGGACTCCAGGAGCTGCCGCCGCCGCGCCTCAACGCTCAGGCGGCGGTACGCGGGGGCGGTGGCAGGCGAGGTCATGCCTCGCAGGGTATCCGCCGTGCGCCCCCGAGGGGCGTGGGCTGCGGCCGGGGAGCTATGCCAGCAGCCCCGAGGACCTCCACAGCCGCCGCCCGGCCCCCCGCATCACCCCTATGTCGTCCAGGAAATCCGTCAGCCGCTTCGCCCCGGTCTGCATGACCTCCCTGCGGTGTCCGCTCGCCTTCACCTGCGCGACGGCCTCGCGGCGGTCGAGGCCCACATCCGAGTACACCTTGGGGTTGACGAAGGCGAGCGAGAAGACCCGCGCGGCCTCGCCGCAGCTCAGCCGCGTCAACTCCCGCTCCCAGCGCGGCGCGGTCACCATCTGGCGCCGCAGCTCCTCGCGGGCGTACCGGACGTGGCGGGCCTCCTCGACGACGTGGATGCGGGTCACGCCGCGGACGATGGTCTGCACGCGCTCGTCCGGGAAGGTGAGCCGCTGCATCCAGTCCAGGATCTCCTCGCCGAGCAGCGTGCAGGCGAAGGAACCGGGTGTGGTGGAGACCGTCTTCAGGATGCGCGCGAGGTTGTGGTTGAGGCGCGTGACGGGGTACGTCGGGGCCCCGCCCTTCTGGATCATGCGCGCGAACATCATCGAGTGCCGGCACTCGTCGGCTATCTCGGTCAGCGCGTAGCGTACGTGCGCGCTGGTCACCGACTTGTCGTAGATGTGCCGCACGAGCAGCTGCATGAGGATGATCTCGAACCAGATGCCGAGCGAGGCGAGGGAGGCGGCCTCGTGCCGGGCGAGGTCCATCCGCTGTTCCTCGGACATCTTCTCCCACAGCGGGGTGCCGTAGAGCGAGACGAGCTCCGGCGGCCAGAACCACTTGCCCTCCTCGACGGGGGCGTCCCAGTCGAGTTCCCTGTCGGGGTCGAAGGAGTGCTTGGCGGAGGACTCCAGGAGCCGGACGGCCACCTGCTCCCGGTCCTTGAGCAGGCCGAGCGCGTCCCGCAGACCCTGGAGCGAAGCGTCTTCCGTCACGGTCGTCATGACTGTTCCTGCCTTGTCGCGGGTTACCGGCGGTACTGACGGGCGGTCATCACTTATGAGACTGCTTGTCAGCAAGGCCGTCAATCCCTTGCGCACGACTTGTTGACCCCTTGTCCAGCAGCGTGTGAGCCTGCCCCCATGTCGACGCACGAGCTTTACACCACGCCCCCTGGCGAGCCCAACTGGCAGGTACCGTCGGCCGGTTCGGCACGCTTCAGCTGGGAGTACGACGAAGGGCGCGACCGCCTCCTCGCTCTCTACCAGAAGGGCAAGGACAAGCAGTGGGACGGCGCGAGGCGCATCGACTGGGAGCTGGAGGTCGACCCGCTCGACCCGCTCGGCACCCCCGACGAGTCGCTGTCGCTGTACGGCACGCCCCACTGGGCGAAGCTGACCGAGAAGGACAAGGGAGAGCTGCGCAAGCACTACGCCTCGTGGCAGTTCAGCCAGTTCCTCCACGGCGAGCAGGGCGCGATGGTGTGCGCGGCGCGCATCGTCGAGTCGGTGCCCGACCTGGACGCGAAGTTCTACTCCGCGACCCAGACCATGGACGAGGCGCGGCACGCCGAAATCTACGGCCGCTTCCTGCACGAGAAAGTCGGGATGCTCTACCCGATCAACGACAACCTCCAGTCGCTCCTCGGCGACACCCTCCGCGACTCCCGCTGGGACATGCCCTACCTCGGCATGCAGGTCCTCATCGAGGGCCTGGCGCTGGCCGCCTTCGGCATGATCCGCGACACCACCGACAAGCCCCTGCCGAAGCAGATCCTCGCGTACGTCATGCAGGACGAGGCCCGCCATGTCGCCTTCGGACGAATGGCCCTGCGCGACTACTACAAACAGCTCACCGACGCCGAGCTGCGCGAGCGCGAGGAATTCGTCATCGAGGGCTGCTACCTGATGCGCGACCGGCTCCGCGGCGTCGAGGTCCTGGAGAACTTCGGCTTCCCCAAGGCACAGGCCGAGGAGTACAGCGAACAGTCCGAGTTCCTCGCCCTCTTCCGGCAGCTGCTCTTCAGCCGCATCGTCCCCTGCGTGAAGGACATCGGCCTGTGGGGCAAGCGGCTCCAGCAGGCCTATGTCGACATGGGCGTCTTCGAGATGGGCGACGCCAACCTCGACCAGCTGATGGCCCAGGACGAGGAGATCGCCGAGAAACTGGACGCGGAGCGCTTCGCGGCCGAGGAGCGGGAGCGCGTGTCGGAGGTGAAGGACGCGATCGCGGCTGGCGAGAGGACCTGATCCGGCCGGGGTCAGAGCCCGTTCCGCCGCGGGGACTTCAGCACCGCCTCCATCACCGCCTTCGCGACCGGTGCCGCGCTGCCGCCTCCGCTGATGTCGCCGCGGTCCGCCGACGCGTTCTCGACGACCACCGCTACCGCCACCGAGGGCTCGGGGTCCTTCGGGGCCTGGGCCCAGGAGACGAACCAGGCGTACGGCGTGCCGGCGTTGTCGATGCCGTGCTGGGCGGTGCCCGTCTTGCCGCCCACCGTCGCTCCCGGCACGGCGGCGTTGGCGCCGGTGCCCTTCTCGACGACCTCCCTCATCATCTCGCGCAGCCGCGCCGCCGTGCCCGGACTGATCGCCTGGCGCACGGTCCGCGGGCCCGTGGCGGCCACCACGTCGCCGTCGTCCGTGGTCGTCCTCTCCACCAGGTAGGGCGTCTTGAGGGAGCCGCCGTTGGCGACGGCCGCCGCGACCATCGCCATCTGGAGGGGCGTCGCCCGGGTCTCGTACTGGCCGATGGCGGAGAGCGCGAGCTGCGCCTTGTCCAGGGACGTGTCGAAGTAGCTGGCGGATACGGGCGAGGGGATGCGCAGCCCGCTGTCGTTGAAGCCGAACTTCCGCGCGGTGTCCGCCATCGGGCCCAGCCCCGTGTCGACGCCGAGCTTCGCGAAGACCGTGTTGCAGGACCACTTGAAGGCGTGCCGCAGGGAGGCGTCGGTACAGCCCTTTACCTCGTTGTTCAGCTTCGTGTTCGTGCCCGGCAGGGTGTACGGGGCGGGGGACTTCGTCGGCGCGTCCGGATCCGTCACCGTCCCCGAGTCCAGCGCGGCGGCCGCCGTGACCACCTTGAACGTCGAGCCGGGCGGGTACGTCCGGCGGATCGCGCGGTTCAGCATCGGCTTGTCGCGCCCGCCGTTCAGCGTCGTCCACGCCTTCGCCACCGAACGGCCCGTCCCGGAGAGCCGCTCGGGGTCGTAACTGGGCGTGCTGACCAGGGCGAGGATCTTCCCGGTGGCCGGCTCGACCGCCGCCACGGCCCCCCGCTTGCCGCCGAGAGCGGAGTAGGCGGCCCGCTGCGCCGCCCCCTCGATGGTCGTCTCCACCTTGCCGCCGGGATTCCGCGAGCGCGTGAAGTCGTTCCACAGGGGGAGCGGGGCGAGCATCGGGTCGGAGCCGGAGAGGACGCCGTCCTCGGCGTTCTCCAGGAAGGTCGTGCCGTAGAGCTGTGAGGCGAAGCCGGTCACCGGGGCGTACAACGGCCCGTTGTGGTACGTACGTTCATACCGCAGCTGCTCCCCCGTGTCCTTGGAGCCGGTGACCGGACGGCCGTCGACCAGGATGTCGCCGCGCGGCTGTGCGTAGCGGGCGATGGCGTCCCGCCGGTTGGCGGGGTTGCCGTCGAGGGCCGCGGAGTCGACGACCTGCACGCGGGCGGCGTTGACGAGCAGCGCCAGCAGCAACAGCGCGCAGAAGGCGGAGGCGTGCCTGATGTACCGGGTCACCGGGAGGCCTCGCCGGCGGCGAGCGGGGCGCGGGCCGAGCCGCTGAGCCGGATGAGCAGCGCCACGATGATCCAGTTGGTGACGACCGACGAACCGCCCTGCGCGAGGAACGGCATCGCCATGCCGGTGAGCGGGATGAGCCCCGTGACACCGCCGGCGATCACGAAGACCTGGAGCGCGATGATCGAGGCGAGCCCGATCGCGAGCAGCCGCCCGAAGGGGTCCCGCAGCGCGAGGCCCGCGCGGTAGCCGCGCTCGACGAGGAGGGCGTAGAGCAGGAAGATCGCGCAGAGCCCGGCGAGGCCGAGCTCCTCGCCCGCCGTCGCCAGGATGAAGTCGGACTTCGCGGCGAACCCGATGAGGATGGAGTGCCCGAGCCCGAGCCCGGTGCCGAGCAGCCCGCCCTCCGCGAAGGCGAAGAGGGACTGGGCGAGTTGGTTCGGGCCCTGGCCCGCGTCGATGGAGGCGAAGGGGTGCAGCCAGTCCTGGACGCGGCCGTGCACATGCGGTTCGAGCGAGCCGACCGCGTAGGCGCCGAGCACGGCGAGGAGCAGGCCGACCGCGATCCAGCCGATGCGGCCCGTGGCGACGTACAGCAGGATCACGAAGAGCCCGAAGAAGAGCAGCGAGGTGCCGAGGTCGCGCTCCAGGACGAGGACGCCGACGCTCAGCAGCCAGATCGTGACGATGGGGCCGAGGACGCGGCCGGTGGGCAGCTGGAGGCTCCTGAACCGCCCCAGGGTGCGGCCCGTGCAGGCCAGCGCGTTGCGGTTGGCGGCGAGATAGCTGGCGAAGAAGACCGCGAGCAGGACCTTGGCGAACTCGCCCGGCTGGATGGACAGCCCGCCGAACCTGATCCAGATCCGGGCGCCGTTCACGGCAGGGAAGAAGACCGGCACGATCATCAGGAGCAGCGCGGTGACCACCGAGAGGTAGGCGTACCGCTGGAGCACGCGGTGGTCGCGCAGGGCGAGCACGGCGGCGATGAACAGCGCCACGCCGATGGTCGACCAGATCAGCTGGGCGGGCGCCGCCTCGTCGTGCGGGGTCTGCAGGTCGAGGCGGTAGATGAGCACCAGGCCGAGGCCGTTGAGGAGGACCGCGATGGGCAGCAGCAGCGGATCGGCGTACGGGGCGCGGAAGCGGACGGCGAGGTGCGCGAGGAGGGCGAGCACGCCGAGCCCGGCGCCGTAACCGGCGGCGCCGGGCGGGACGGTGCCGTTCTTCGCGAGGCCGACATCGCAGTAGCCGTACACGCAGAGCAGTACGGCGACGACGAGCAGGGCGAGCTCGGTGCCGCGGCGCCGGGGGGCGCGGACGGCGGGGACCGCGGGAGGTGCGGCGGCGACCGCTCTTGTTCCGGTCATGCCGGGAACGTAGCAAGCAACCTGCTCTGAAGTCTGCTTATGCCGTATATGTCGGCTATATCGACGATGTGGGCCATGCGGGGTAATGCGGCGTCAGCACCAGCGCGGTGCCTTTCCGATGGTGGCGATGTAGTTCGCGGAGCCCCAGGCCCAGGTCCCGTCGGTGAGGAGGTACCAGTGGTTGGTGCGGCCCACCCGGTCACCCTTGGTCTTGCAGTAGATGGTGACGACCTTGCCGTGGGGCTCGCTGCGGACCACGCGGCTGCCGCGGTGGGGCGAGTCGCGCAGCAGGAGTCCGCTCTTGGCGGTCACACGGCCCTTGTAGACGGGTGCCTTGTAGTCGGTGACGGGTGTCTTGTGGCCGACAGCAGGCGTCTTGTGGCCGGTGGTGGGTTTCTTGTGGCCGGTAACCGGTGTCTTGTGGCCGGTGGCGGGTTTCTTGTGGCCGGTGGCGGGTGCCTTGGGGTCGGGGTCGTCGTACGCCGCGGCGGGGCCGGTGAGGCCGAGCGTGGCGAGGGCGCCGACGGCGGCGAGTACGCCGAGCCGGGTGGTGGTGGTCCGCAGGGACATGGGGCCTCCTCGGAGGAAAGGGGGGACGCGCGGCTTCTGACGAGTGCTCAAAGGCCGCAAGTCACAGTAAAAGCGGCACAGTGCGTACGCGAAAGCTCACGTGGTGCTTTCGGGTCCCTCCGCCGCGTCCCGGCCGGGCGCCTCCGTGAAGGGCAGCCGCAGCGTCGCCACCGCCCCGCCGTCCGGGGCGTTGGCGAACGTCAGCCGGGCGCCGAGGACCGCCGCCTGGCCGAGCGCGATGGTCAGCCCGAGGCCGTGCCCCTTGCTGGTGCCCTCGGTGCGAAAGCGCTGCGGGCCGTGCTCCACCAGGTAACCGGGGTAGCCGTCGCCGTGGTCCCGCACGGCCACGACCGGCCCGTCGACCGTCACCACCACCGGCGCCCGCCCGTGCTTGAGCGCGTTGGCGACCAGATTGCCGAGCACCCGCTCCAGGCGCCGCCGGTCGGTCTCCACGCACACGTCGCGGACGACGACCAGCTCCACGCCCTCGCCGCAGCCCCGCACCACCCGCTCCGCCAGTGGAGCGAGCCGGTGGGCGTCCAGGTCCACCCGTTCGCTCCTCGCGTCGAGCCGGGAGATCTCCAGGAGGTCCTCGGTCAGCGTGCGCAGCGCGGCCACCCGGTCCCGCACCAGCTCGGTGGGGCGCCCCGGTTCGAGGAGCTCGGCCGCCGCGTGCAGCCCGGTCAGCGGGGTGCGCAGCTCGTGCGCCACGTCGGCGGTGAACCGCTGCTCGCTCAGCAGCTTGCCCTGGAGCGAGGACGCCATGGTGTCCAGCGCCCCGGCGACGGCGGCCACCTCGTCCTGGCGGCGGGCGGGACCCTTGGTGCGCGGGTCGTTGACGCGCGCGTCGAGGTCGCCCGCGCTGATCCGCCGGGCGACCTGCGCCGTCTGGTGCAGCCGCCGCGTCACCCGCGTCACGGCGAACGCCCCGACCAGCAGCGTCGCCCCGATCGCGAGGACGGAGGAGCCGAGGATTGCCCGGTCGAGCCCGTCGATGGTGCGGGCGCCCTGCGCGTAGTCGACCTGGACGGCGATGGCGCGGCCCCCGTCGGCGGGCCCCGCCGCCCACATCGTCGGCCGTGACTCGTGGGCGGCGACCATCGTGCCGCGCTCGCCGCTCAGCGCCAGCTCGCGCAGCGGCCCGGGCAGGCCCTTGGGGTCGACGCCCGCGCCGTACCCGAGGCGGTCGCCCGCCTCGTAGCGCTCGGTGGCCTCCGCCAGCCGGTCGAGGGCCCGCTCGCGGGCCTGGCCGACGGTCTGGTTGGTCACCGAGACATGGACGAGCATGCCGAGCAGCGCGGCCAGCGCACAGCACATGACCGTGATGAAGACGGCCGCCTTCCAGGTGAGCGTCGCCGTCCAGGCGGGAAGCCGCGGTCCGCGCGGCCGGTGCCGGCTCATCGGCCGTCACTCTCGGAGGGCGTGCCGGACCCGCTCGCGGAGGGCGAGGGCCGGGGCGTCTTGAGGCGCGGCGCGTTCGCGGAGCGGACGATCTCGTCGCGCGTCGGCAGCATCGTCTTCTGGTGGGAGTCCCAGGACCAGACCGTGTGGTACTCGTACCCCGGCAGGCTGGAGACGGCGCGGATGATCAGGTCGCGCCCGGCCAGCTCGACGCCGAGCACCGCGTCGCTCATCTCCATGATCTGCGTCAGCCGCCGCTTCTGCTGGGCGTAGACCCGGATGTCGAGGTTGTCGTCGGGCGTCGAGACGCCGACGATCAGGTCCTCCTCGCCGTCGCCGGTCAGATCGCGGTAGTACGCCTTGAGGACCGGGCACCGTTCCCGCGCGCCGGAGTCGTCGTCGGCGCAGTCGTCGAGCCGCTCCACGGTCTTCTCGTACACGGAGTCCGAGGTGTCGTACGTCCCCGGGTTCTGTTCGAAGTCCGCGCGGACCACGTCGGCCGGGTCCACCTTGCGCAGGTCGTCGCCGGGGACCTTGACGCCGGTGACCCGCACGCTCTCTATGGCGCCGTAGTCCTCGGCGGGCGCGGACGGGGGCGGCAGGTCGGGCCAGAGGTGCGTGGGGCCCTGGGCGCTGGGTGTCGCGCCGGCGCCGCGCAGCCCGCCGGGGTCGCCGCAGCCGCCGGCCAGCGCCGTGGCGAGTGCGGCGAAGACGGCGGTGAGCGCGAGCCGGCTGCGGTTCACTGCACTCCTGCCTGCCGCGGGTGCGGCCTGTCGTACGGCGGCCGGCCGTACGTCATGAGACCAGGTCGGCGTAGAGGATGATGTTGTCAGACCGGTGGCCGCCGACGATCGGCCCGCCACAGGTCACCAGGCGCAACTCGGGCCGCCCGGTCGCCCCGTACACCTTATGGGTGGGGAAGTCGTCCTTGTCCACCTGCTGGATCTCGCGCACCTCGAACCTCGCCGTGCCGCCGTCCGCACGGGGCACCTCGACGGCGTCGCCGACGCCGATCCTCGCGACGTCCCGCATCAGCGCGGGACCGTTCACCGTGTCGTAGTGCGCGACGATCACGGCGGCTCCCTTCTCGCCGGGCGTGACCGAGCCGGTCCACCAGCCGGGCTCCGCCGCCTCTTCCACCGGCGGCACCTGGAGCTCCCGGTCCGCGTCCAGGCCGAGGCGGAGCATCGATGAGGTGTCGACGCCCGCCGCCGGGACGCGCAAGCCGGTCGGCTCGGAGGGCTTCAGCGGGGCGGCGGCCCGGCCGGTGCGGGGCATGGCGGCGTCGTCGGCCATCTCGACGTCGGGCGCCGGGTGGACCGTGCCGCCGCCGCCCTGGCCGCAGGCGATCAGGGCGACACCGACGGCGGCCGTCACGGCGGAGGCGAGCGCGACGCGGGGGCTGTGCCGACGCGGGCGGTCCGGGCAGGACTCGGCTGTGGGGGAGGTCGGCACGGGGCTCCTCATGAGAGCGGGGGAAGGACGGGAGAGCGTGGCCCCGGTCAGGCGTCCGTGCGGCCGCGGCGCAGCATCGCGAAGCCGAGCCCCGCGGCGTAAGCCGCCGCCATGCCGCCGCCCGCCACGAGGAACGCCGGGCTGCCGGCGTCCCGCACCCCTCGGCGCCGGCTCCGACGCCGCCGCGCGGCGTGGCGGTCACGGCGTCCTGCCCGCCGTCCAGGCGGGTGACGCCGATGTGTCCGTTGGACGGGTACAGCTCGTACCGCACGCCGCTCTCGGTCACCGTGGGGTGCCTGGCGGAGAGGGTGGCGATCTGCTGGTCCCGCACCGAGAGCGTCGCGACGTAGGAGCCGTCGCGGTTGCGGACCTCGGCCTTCGCGCCGTGGCCCAGCGTGACCTCGTGGACCGCGGCTCGCGGCGTCCGGCCCGGCGCCGGTGCGCCCGCGAAGGCCCCGGCGGTAAGCGCGAGCAGCGCACCGCCGACGAGCGCGGTGACGGCGGCGGCGTGCAGGGCGTGGCGGCGGGTGCTCACGGGGCGTTCCTTCGGGTCGGTCTGCCGGTCGGGTCGGTCTGCCGGTCCGGTCTCGCTGGTCCGGGTGGATGCCACCGAAGCTAGACGTCCGTCATTGCGGCCCACCCTCAGCCGTGTAACAGCGCGCCATACCTGAGCGTGCGGTGTGGTTACGGAACCGGGTTCTTGCCCCGGCGGCCCACGGGCTGTTCCCATGGTCGGGGGGTGATGCGGCATGAGCGGCCTGCGCGTCGTACCGGCCCGGCGGCACGGGAAGGAGCGGCTGTACGTCTGCCGCGCGGACGGCGGGAACGTGGCCTGGTACGACCGGGACTCCGCCCGGGTGAACCTCCTCAGCGAGGACCGCGAGGCAGAGGTCCTGCGTGTCCTCGCGCCGTTCCTCGCCGGTGACGTCACGGTGGGCCCGCCGCCCGTCCCCACCCCCGCCGAGCTGTCCCGGCTCGCCCTGCACCCCGACGACGACCTCGCCCCGAGCCGCCCCGGCGAGGCCCTCCACATCGCCCTGGAGCGCGACCCGGCGCCCCCGCGCAGGCTGCGCGCCGACCCCCGGCACCGCGCGCTCGCCGCGGAACAGGCGGTCGGGGAGGCCCTGGACGCCCTGGAGGGCGCGGGCTGGCGCGCGCTGCACTCCCTGCCGCTGCCCGGCGGCGGCCGCATCCAACATCTGCTGATCGGGCCCGGCGGCCTGTTCTGCGTGGCAGCCCTCGCCGTCCGCAAGCAGCGCGTGCGCATCGCCGACCCGATGGTGACCGTGGGCCGCCGCGACCCCGTCCCGCTGCTGCGCACGCTCCGCTCCGACGCGAGCCGCGCCTCGTTCGCGCTCACGGCGGAGGTCCGCCCCGTCCTGGCGCTGGCCGGGCCCGGGGCGGCGGACCTGGCCGCGGCGGAGCACCCGCGCGACGTACGGGTGCTGCGCGCGGAGGGCCTGGCGGCCCTGGCCCGGCTGGGCGGCGTACTGAAACCGGCCGATGTGGAGGCCCTGCACGCGCTGGCCAGGGACCGCCACACCTGGCGGCGGGTCTGAGCCGCCGCCGGCCGGCCTGAGGACGCGTCAGAGGTTGTCCCCCCAACCGCCCTGGATCATGGTCTGGAAGGCCCACGATCCACCGCGCCTGATCAGGATGTCGGCGTAGCGCAGCCGCTGGGTCTCGCCGCCCGCCGTCATCACCGAGTCGGTGAAGACGACGGCCATCGCGGGGGAGAGGAAGACGGGCGTACGCGTGGACTCGAAGCCGATGTCCTCGCCGCCCTCTCCCATCACGTGGGTCATCGTCGCGACGAACCGCTCACGGTCCCACTGCGCGGCCCGTCCGTCGCCCGCGGAGTCGTCGCTGACCAGGTTGAGCGGGAAGACGGCCAGGTCGGCCATGCGCTCCACATCGCGCTTCGCGCTGTGCGCGTCGTACTCGGCGAACCACGTGTCCAGGCTCGCGCGGTCCTCTTCGGTCGGCACGTATCCGGTCTCGGGCAGGAAGGTCACTCGGTCTCCTCGTCGGAAGGCTCATCAATTTTGACTACTGACGGAGAGGGTATGCCTCGGAGGCTCGCTAGTCAAACTTGATTACACGTGACGCCGGTCACGCGTGGTCAGCGGAACCGGACCACGACCGCCGTCGCGTGCCGCGTCGTGTTCTGCCGCACCTCGACCATCACCACCGGCTCAGCGGGCAGCGCCGCGTACGTCAGGTCGCCGATGCCGATCGCGGTCGCCACCCCCTCGCCCACCGGCTCCGGCAGCGCCCGCGCGGCCGCCGACCGCACCGCGGGGGACAGCGGTGACGACACCACCGGGGTGCCGTCACCGGGCAGGGCGAGGACCAGCGCCTGAGGGCGGGCGGGGTTTCCGGTGCAGCCGACCACGACGGCGTCCCGGGTGTCGCTGTGCCGCAGCTTCAGCCACGCGCGCGTGCCGCCCCGGTACGCCGAGTCGAGCCGCTTGATCACCAGGCCCTCGACGCCGGTCGCGGGCAGCGTCTCGTACCAGGTCAGGGCCAGGTCCCGGTCGGTCGTCGACGGCACCGCCTGGAGCGGCGGCCCCCAGGGCGCGAGCAGCCGTACGAGGCGCGCGCGCCGCTCCGTGTACGGCAGTCGGCGGCAGTCCTCGCCGCCCTCCGTGAGCAGGTCGAAGGCGGCGTACGAGGCGGGCAGGGTGCGCGCGAGGACGCCGGCACGCGCGCGGGTGGCCGCCGCCCGCTGCTGCACGGCGGCGAAGTCGATGCGGCCGCCGGACCACACCACGACCTCGCCGTCGAGCGCGGTGCCCTCGGGCAGCTCGGCCGCGGCCTCGGCGAGGTCGGGGAAGGCGCTGGTGACGGTCCTTCCCGAACGGGCCTGGAGCGTCACCTCGCCCCGCTCGCCCCGGAGCACGACCATGCGGTGCCCGTCGAACTTGGGCTCGTACGCCCAGCCGCCGCCCTCCGGCAGCGCGCTCACCGCCTCCGCGAGGGCGACCCGTACGGGCCGCGTCAGGATCATCGCGCGGCCCGGGCGGGCAGGGGTCTGGCCCCGTCGTGGGTGACGAGGGGGTCGAGCAGGTCGCCGTGGCCCCGCAGCCGGGGCGCGATGTCGTCCGCGGTGAAGACGAGCTGCTCAGGGTCCTCGCAGGTCTCGACCTCCTCCCAGGTCACGGGGGTGGAGACGGTCGGCTCGGCGCGGGCCCGCAGGGTGTAGGGCGCGGCGGTGGTCTTCGCGGCGGCGTTCTGGCTGAAGTCGACGAACACCTTGCCCGGCCGCAGGCTCCGCGTCATCCGGTGCACGATGAGCGCGGGCAGCTCCTGCTCGGCCTCGACGGCCAGGGACTTCGCGTACGCGCTGACGCGTTCCGAGGGCGTCGGCTCCAGCGGGACGAGCAGGTGCAGGCCCTTGCTCCCGGACGTCTTCGCGTACACGTGGAAGCCGTCGGCCGCCAGCCGCTCGCGCAGCCACAGGGCGGCGTGGCAGCACTCCACGACGGTGGCGGGCGGGCCGGGGTCCAGGTCGAACACCAGCCGGTCGGCCCGCGCCGGGGCGTCGGCCCGCCACTGCGGCGTGTGGAACTCGGTCACCAGATTGGCCGACCACATCAGCGACGGCAGGTCCTGTACGAGGATCTGGCGCGTCGGCCCGTCGGAGCGGGGCACCTCGGCGGTCCGCACCCATTCGGGGGTGCCCGGCAGCACGTTCTTGGTGAAGAAGCGCTGGCCGTCGGGCCCGTCGGGGTAGCGCAGGAAGGACAGGGGCCGGTCCACGAGGTGCGGCAGGAGGGCGTCGGCCGTGCTGGCGTAGTAGTGCAGCACCTCGCCCTTGGTGAAGCCGCTCGCGGGATAGATGACCTTGTCCAGGTTGCTGAGCGAGATCCGTCGCCCCTCCACCTCTGTGATCGGCGTCATACGATGAGACTCCCATAAAACGCCCATAACGCCATAAACCCCAGTGAGAGGTACCGGACGTGCGATCCATATGGAACGGTGCGATCTCCTTCGGCCTGGTCAGCATCCCGATCAAGCTCGTGAACGCCACCGAGAACCACTCGGTCTCCTTCCGCCAGATCCACACGGAGGACGGCGGCAGGATCCGCTACCGCAAGGTGTGCGAGCTGGAGGACCGCGAGGTGACCTCGGCGGAGATCGGCAAGGGGTACGAGGACGCGGACGGGTCGATCATCCCGATCACGGACCAGGACCTTGCGGCGCTGCCCATCCCGACGGCCAAGACGATCGAGATCGTGGCCTTCGTCCCGGCCGACCGCATCGACCCGCTCCAGATCGACGCGGCGTACTACCTCGGGGCCAATGGCGTCCCGGCCGCCAAGCCGTACACGCTGCTGCGCGAGGCCCTCAAGCGGAGCCGGAAGGTGGCCATCGCGAAGTACGCGCTCCGGGGCCGGGAGCGGCTCGGCATGCTGCGCGTGGTCGACGACGTGATCGCCATGCACGGGCTGCTGTGGCCGGACGAGATCCGCGTGCCCGAGGGGGTGGCCCCCGACTCCCATGTCACGGTCCGCGACGCCGAACTCGACCTGGCCGACGCCCTGATGGACACCCTGGGCGAGGTCGACATGTCCACACTCCATGACGACTACCGCGCGGCGGTCGAGGAACTCATCGCCGCGAAGGTCGAGGGCGGGGCTCCCGCCGAGAAGGCCCCGGCCGGCGAGGCGGGCGGCGGCAAGGTCATCGACCTGATGGCCGCCCTGGAGAACAGCGTCCGGGCGGCCCGCACGGCCCGGGGCGGGTCCGCCGGGGCCGGGGAGTCCGCCGAGTCCGGTGAGGGGGTCGGGGAGGCGGAGGTCACCCGGCTGGGGGACCGCCGCGCCAAGACGGCCTCCGCGTCCCCGCGCAGGACGGCGTCGGCGCGCAGGTCGGCCCCCGCGGCCCCCAAGGAGGTCGGCGGCAAGAAGTCGACGTCGACCGCGGCGAAGAAGAAGGACGCGCCCGCCAAGAAGACGGCGACGAAGTCCACGGCGACGGCCCGTAGATCGACGGCGGGCAAGGCGGACGCGGGCAAGGCGAGCGCGAGCAGGGCGACCACGGCCAAGACGGCGGCCAAGACGGCGACCAGGACCGCAGCCAAGAAGACGACTGAGAAGACGCCCAAGAAGACGGCGCAGAAGGCGGCCGGGGAGAAGACGGCGTCGGCGCAGAAGACCACGGCCAGGCGCCGCGCCTCGGCGTGAAGAAGCGAGCGGCAGTTCCGGATTCCGTCCGCGGTTGACGCGGAAGGGAAAATTGCAAAGTTCGTCCGCCGGACGGGCCAAACCGCACCCTCTTGCCCCTTTTGCGGTCTGTGATCTATATCACAATCGCTTGATGGAATTAGATCTTCCGCGCAATGATCCCTGCGGACACAATGGGATTCTTTGGGATTTCCGGGGGGTTTAAGGTATATGGCAAGTAATCCATTCGAAGATGATGGTGCGGAATACCTGGTACTCGTGAACGACGAGAATCAGCACACCCTCTGGCCCGTCGGGCCCGATATCCCGGCCGGCTGGACCGTCGTACAAGAGGCGAGTTCACGGGCGGATTCCCTGGCCTACGTCGAAGAGCACTGGACCGATATGCGTCCGGCGAGCCTGATATCCGGCTCCTGACGTGACCGGTCGCGAAAAAGCGGCGGGGAAAGCGGAGCCGCCGGGGAAAGCGGCGCCGCGGGGTGGGCAAAAGCAGCGGACGGGCCGCTTCAGCGATACGGGGCCCTTGCTGCTCGTCTGGTCGGGGCAGGCCGTCTCACTGGTCGGAAGCGCCGTTCTCAGATTCGCTTTCATCATCGAGGTGTGGTCCACCGGAGAGCAGGCGTCCGCCGTCACCGCGCTGTCGCTGTGCGCCGTGCTTCCGCAGGCACTGTTCAGCCCATTCGCGGGCGCGATTATCGACCGCATTCGTAAACGTTCGGCGCTCCAGATCGCGGACGCCGGCGGAATCCTGGCCGTCGGCCTGCTGGCCCTCGTGCACTTCTTCGGCGGCGGCCTGGAACCGTGGCAGGTCTATCCCGCCACCGTGCTGCTCGGCATCTCCGCCGCGTTCCAGCTGCCCGCGCTCACCGCCGCCGTCCCGCTGCTGGTGCGCAAGGACCAGCTGGGCCGCGCCAACGGCCTGCTGGCGGGCGCCCGCAGCGCCGCGGGGATCTGCGGCCCGGCGCTCGGCGGCATCATGATCGCCCTCACCGGGATCGGCGCCATCCTCGTCATCGACCTGGCCAGTTACGCCTTCGCGCTGATCGGTATCCGCATCGTGCGGATGCGGGGCGACAAGGTCCCCGAGGGGGCCGGCGCCCCGCGCACGAAGATCACGGCCGAGGCCGTCGAGGGCATGCGCTACCTCTTCCGGCAGGCGAGCCTGCGCGACATGACCGTGAACTTCTGCGTGGTCAACCTGGTGATGGTCTTCGGCTTCGCCGTCGTCCAGCCCATGGTCCTGCTCAAGTCGGGCAACGGCGCGCTCGCCGCGGTGAACAGCGCGATCGGCATCGGCGGGGTCCTCGGCGGCCTGGTGATGGCCGCGTGGGGCGGCCCGAAGAACCGCGGCCGGGGCATGATGCTCGGCATCCTCGGCATGTGCCTGGCGGCGCAGCTCGGCACGTCCCTGGTCGGCGGCGTCGTCGGCTGGTGCGCGGCCATGCTGGCCGGCGCGGTGCTCATGACGGTCGTCAACACCTCGATGCAGTCGATCGTGCAGACCAAGGTGCCCCATGAATGGCAGGGCCGGGTCTTCGGCGCGGTGATGTTCCTGTCGCAGATCTCCGGGCCGCTGGCCATGGCGTTCTCCGGGCCGCTCGCCGACGGCGTCTTCGAGCCGCAGGCCGCCGAGGGGAGCGGCGTCTTCGTGGTCCTCGGCCCGCTGTTCGGCGACGCCCCGGGCAGCGGCATGGCGGCGATGCTCTTCCTCGCCGGCGTCGCGGGCATCGCGGTCGCGCTCTGGGGTCTGGCGAGCCGGTCGATCAGGGACATCGACGTGCTGCTGCCGGACATCGACGACGAGACCGAGCGCGAGGGCGGTGAGAAGGATGACGCGGTGCGTGCATGAACTCTTCGAGGAGCAGGCGTCACGGGCGCCCGACGCGACCGCCCTCGTGTACGAGGACGAACGGCTGACGTACGCCGAACTCGACGCCCGCGCCGACCGGTTGGCGGGGCTCCTCACGGCGCGCGGAGTGCGGCGCGGCGACACCGTCGGGGTGTACCTGGAGCGCTCCGCCGAGCTGGTCGTGGCGGTCCTCGGCACGCTCAAGGCCGGTGCCGGGTACGTGCCGCTCGACCCCGGCTTCCCTGCCGGGCGGCTGCGCGGCATGGCGGGGGACGCGGGCATCACGGCGGTGCTCGCGCGGCACGGGGCGGAACCGGAGCCGCTGGGGGCCGAGGCCGCGCCGGTGCTGCACGTCGAGGACGCCGTACGCGCACGGCCGTTGCCGCGCGGCGCGGTACGGGTGGCGGCGGACGACGTGGCCTGCGTGATGTTCACCTCCGGGTCGACGGGGCGGCCGAAGGGCATCGTGGCCCCGCACCGCGCCGTCACCGAGACGCTGACCGGCCAGGACTACGCCTCCTTCGGGCCGGGCGCGGTGTGGTTGCAGTGCGCGCCCGTGTCGTGGGACGCCTTCGCGCTGGAGCTGTGGGGGCCGCTGCTGGGCGGCGGGACGTGCGTCCTGCATCCGGGGCGGCGCCCCGACCCGGTCGTGATCGCGCGGCTCGTCGCCGCGCACGGGGTCACGTCCATGTACCTGTCCGGTTCCCTCTTCGACGTCATCGTCGACGAGTACCCGCGCGCCCTCACCGGGCTGCGCGAACTGATCGTCGGCGGCGAGGCGTTGTCGCCCCCGCACGTGGCCCGCGCCCTGGAGCGCCGGCCGGGCCTACGGCTCAGCAACGGCTATGGCCCCGTCGAGTGCATGGTCTTCCTCACCGTCCACCGCGTCACTCCGCAGGACGTACGCGACGGCCGTCCGGTACCGATCGGCCGTCCGCTGGCGGGTAAACGGCTTTACGTCCTCGACGACCGCCTGCGGCCGGTCGCGGACGGCGTCACCGGCGAGCTGTACGCCGCCGGGGCGGGCGTCGCGCGCGGCTACTGCGACGCGAGGCTGACGGCGGAGCGGTTCGTGGCGTCGCCGTTCGGTGATGCGGCGGGGCGTGCGGGCGGCTCCGCCGGCGGCGCACGCATGTACCGCACCGGTGACCTGGCGCTCCGACGCCCCGACGGCACCTTCGAGTACCGGGGCCGGGCCGACGACCAGGTGAAGATCCGCGGCTTCCGGGTGGAACCGGCGGAGGTCGAGGCGGCCCTGACCCGCCACCCGGGGGTCGACCGCGCCGCGGTGGTGGCCACCCGCGCGGAGCGGGACGGTGAGCGGCAGCTGGTGGCGTATGTGGTTCCGGGGGTGCGGGCGGCTCGAGACGGCCAAGACGCTCACCGCAGCCGGGCCACGCCGGTGCGATCCGCCCTCTCCGAAGCCGACCTGCGTGCCCACGCCGAGCGGGAGCTCGCCGACTTCCTCGTGCCCGCCGCCTTCGTCCTCCTGGACGCGCTCCCGCTGACGGCCGGCGGCAAACTGGACCGGGCCGCGCTGCCGGTGCCGTCGCCGCGGGGCGGGGCGCAGCGAGGGGCGGGCGGTGCCTCGCCGGGGGAGGACGGTGAGACGGTTCGCGCGCTGTGCGGGCTGTTCGCCGATGTGCTCGGGGGCGGCCCGGTCGGCGCTGACGACGACTTCTTCGCCCTGGGCGGCCACTCGTTGCTGGCCGCGCGTCTGCTCGGCCGCGTGCACGCCCGGCTGGGCGCCGAGCTCGACCTGCGGACGCTCTTCGCGGCGGCCACCCCGGCCCGGCTGGCCCCGTACGTCGACCAGGCCGCCAAGTCCCCGGTGCCGCGCGCGGAACCGGCGTACGGGAACACCGCCCTCCTCCCCGTCTCGCCCGCCCAGCACCGCCTGTGGTTCCTCGACCGGCTCGGCGCGGGAGTCGCGTACAACCTGCCCATGCTGGTGCGGCTGCGCGGCGCGGTCGACCCGGACGCGCTGGCCGACGCCCTCGGGGACGTCGTGACCCGGCACGAAGTGCTCCGTACCGTCTTCGACGAGGTGGACGGCGCACCCGTGCGGCGCGTGCTGGACGGGGCCGAGGCCCGGCCGCCGTTCCGTCACGTCACCGTCGCCGAAGCCGAGGTGACGGACGCCGTGGAGGCCGCCGCCCGGCACCGCTTCGAGCTGAGCCGTGAACTGCCCCTCCGCGCCGTCCTGTTCAGCGTCCGCGAGCGGCCCGGCGAGCACGCCCTGCTCGTCCTGGTCCACCACATCGCCGGGGACGGCTGGTCCCTCGCCCCGTTCTTCCGCGACCTGTCACGCGCCTACGCCGCGCGGGCCGAGCACGGAAGGCGGGCGGCGCAGCCGCCCCTGCCCGTCACCTACGCCGAGCACGCCCGCCGCCACGCGGCACGCCTCGGCCCACCCGAAGACCCCGACTCGCTCACCGCCCGCCAACTCGCCTACTGGAGGCGGAGACTGCACGGAGCCGACCCCGAGGGGCCGCTGCTTCCGCGCCGCCCGGACCGGCCCGCCGTACCGGGGCCGACCGCCGCGACCGTGGTGCGCCGCCTCGACGCGATGGCCCACGCCCGCCTCCTCGACGCCGCCCGCGCCGAGGGCGCCACCCTCTTCATGGCCCTGCACGCCGCGCTCGCTGCCGCCCTCACGCGGGCGGGCGCGGGGGAGGACCTCACGATCGGCGCACCCGTGGCCGGGCGCGCGGGGGACGGCAGCGTCGAGGACGCCGTCGGGTTCTTCGTGAACATGCTCGCGCTGCGCACCGACGTGTCCGGCGACCCGAGCGCGCGGGAACTGCTCGCCCGGGTCCGCGGATGCGACCTCGGCGCCTTCGCCCACCAGGACGTGCCGTTCGAGCAGGTCGTGAGCGAGCTGAACCCGCCGCGCGCGCGGGGGCGGCAGCCGTTCACCGACGTCGTCCTCGCCCTGCAGAACAACGCGCGCGCCGAGGTGGACCTGCCCGGCGCCGAATCCGGCGTCGAGGTGGTGCGCACCGGCGAGGCCCGCTTCGAACTGCTCGTCGACGTCACCGAGGCGACCGGACCCGGCGGCGCCCCCGAGGGCCTCACGCTCACCTTCGAGTACCGCGCGGAGTCCCTGGAGGAGCGCTTCGTGACGTGGCTCGCCGACGCGCTGCCGCACGCCCTGCTCACGGCGGCCGAGATCCCGGACGCCCGCCTCGGCGACCTCGTCCCCACCGGGCCCCCGCGCCGCGCGGACGAGAGCGACAGGGTCGCCGTCCCGGCCCCGGCCGAGGTCGCCGCGGGCCCGGTGACCCCGCTGGAGCGGGAGGTCGCCGCCGTGTGGGCCGACGTCCTCGGCGTTCCGGACGTCGCGCGGGACGACGACTTCTTCGCCCTCGGCGGCAACTCGCTGCGCGCGGTGCGGGTCGCCGCCCGCCTCACCACCGACGCCAGGACCGTGACGGCCGCGCAGCTCTTCGCCGCCCCGACCGTCGCCGCCCTCGCCGCAGGACTGGCCAGGGCACCCGTCACCGCCGGCCCGGCGCCCGCCCCCATCCCGAGGCGGCCGCGCGTACCCCGTCAGCAGGATCAGCAGAGCCACCCCGGCAGAGAGCAGGAGGAGAGGCCGTGGACCTCAGCGTGATGTTCTTCGGCGCGGACAGCGCCACGGCGGCCAGGAGCGACGGCGGTACGGGCGACAGCGCCACGGCCGCCGGCGGCGGCGCCACGGGCGGCAGCCCCGCGTCGCACGCCCGGACCTATGACGACATCCTCACCGTCGCCCGCACCGCAGACCGCCTCGGCTTCCACGCCGTCTGGACCCCCGAGCGCCACTTCCAGCAGGTCGGCCAGGTCTTCCCCAGCCCGCCCGTGCTCAGCGCGGCCCTCGCCGTCGCCACCGAGCGCATCAGGATCCGCGCGGGCAGCGTCGTCCTGCCCCTGCACCACCCGCTGAAGGTCGCCGAGGACTGGGCGGTCGTCGACAACCTCTCGCACGGCCGCGCCGGCCTCTCCGTCGCCACCGGCTGGCACTCCGCCGACTTCACCCTCGCCCCCGGCCACTACGAGGACCGCAGGCGGCGCACCCTCGAAGCCGTGCCGGAACTGCGGCGGCTGTGGGCGGGCGAAGCCGTCACCTACCCGGACGGCACCGGGCGGCCCGTCGCCGTCGTCCCCCAACCACGTCCCGTACAGCGGGAGCTGCCGCTGTGGATCACCACCTCCGGCAACCCCGAGACCTGGGAGACCGCCGGGCGGCTGCGCGCCGGGGTGCTCGGCGCGACCGTCGGGCAGAGCAGGGACGAACTGGCCGACAAGATCGACCGCTACCGCAGGGCCTGCGCCGCCGCCCCCGACCAGGCGGGCACCGACGCGCACGGGCGCGTGACGCTGATGGCGCACACCTACGTCGGCGCGGACGACGCGGAGGTGCGGCGCCTGGCCGCCGCGCCCCTCAAGGCGTACCTCGGCTCGTACCTGCGCCAGACCGCCGCCAACCGCGCGGCGGACGCCCGCGGGGGCGCCGAGCTGACCGGCGAACAGACCGCGATGCTCACCGAGTTCGCCTTCCAGCGCTATCTGAACTGGGGCAGCCTGCTCGGCTCGCCCGGCACCTGCGCCAAGATGCTCGCCGACCTGCGCGACCTGGGCTGTGACGAGGTGGCCTGCTTCATCGACTTCGGCATCGGACGGGACGAGGTACTCGCGGGGCTGCACCGCCTCGCCGAGCTGAGAGAGGCCGCACTGTGACCCCGAACCAGCCTTCCATGGCCGACCGCTTCAGCGCCCTTGGCAGCGAGCAGCGCGTGCGCCTGATGCGCCGCCTCGTCGAAGCCGGCCGCACCCGGGAGATCCCCCAGGTCGTCCCGCCCCGGGACGCCGGCGGACCCGTGCCGCTCAGCCCCGCCCAGCGGGACCTGTGGGTGTACGAGTCGCTGTATCCCGGCACCCCGGCCCTCAACCTCTGCTGCGCCTACCACTTCGACGCCGCCGAGGGCCCCGTGGACCCTGCCCGCCTGGAGGCCGCGCTCACCGTCGTCCAGAGCCACCACGACATCCTGCGCACCCGGATCTCCGGCACGGCGGACGACCCGCGCGTCGACTTCCCCGACGAGGGCCCCTTCGTCCTGGAGCGCGAGGACCTGCGCGGCACGAGCACCACCATCGGACAGGCCTTCCGCGCCTTCCGCCGCCGCCCCTTCGACCTCACCGCCGACCGGCTCATCCGAGGCCGCTTCGTCCGCGTCGACGACACCCGTACGACGCTGATGCTGAGCCTGCACCACATCATCACCGACTGGTGGTCCTTCGACGTGTTGCAGAGCGAGTTCGCCGAGGCGTACCGCGCCGTGCGCGAGGGCACCGAGCCGAAGCTCACCCGCCCCGCGATCCAGTACGCCGACTTCGCGTCCTGGCAGGGCGAACTGGAGGCCGCCGGGGTCTTCGACGACCGCCTCGGCTTCTGGCGCCGCTACCTCGCCGACCCACCGGGCCCGCTGACCGTGCCGGGCCATGGGGACCCCGAGGCGGGTGGCGAGGACGGCATCGTCCAGATCCGCTTCCGCGTCGACGCGGACACCACCCGCGCCGTCTGCGCGCTGGCCCGCGAGCGCGGCGCCTCCGTGTACGTCGTCCTCATGACGGCCTTCGCGGTCCTCGCGCACCGCGTCACCGGCGCCGACGACCTGGTGCTCGGCACCCCGGTCGCCAACCGCTCCGCCAAGGGCCTGGAACACGTCATCGGCTACGTGATGAACGCCGTGCCGACCCGCTGGCGCATCGCCGAGGACGACTCCTTCGCCGACGTCCTCGCCCGCTTCGGCGCCGACTTCCCCGCCCTCATGGCGGGCGCCGACCTGCCGGTGGGCCGCATCGTCTCGGCCGCCGCGCCCGAACGCAGCGCGGGCCGCTCCCCCCTCTTCCAGTGGGTGTTCATGCACCTGACGGAGCAGCCGAGCGTCTCCGCCGTACGGGAGTTCGCCGAGCCCGAGCGCATCCACACCGGCGGCGAACACGACCTGGTGGGCGTCGTGCGGGACAACGGCGACGGCATGGACGGCAGCTTCGAGATCCGCACCGACCTGTTCGCCCCTGACGCGGTGACGCGCTGGGCGGACAGTTATCTGACCCTGCTCACGCGCGTCATCGCCGACCCGACCGCGCCCCTGCGGGACCTCGACGTGCTGCCGGGTGCCGAGCGCCGCCGCCTGCTCGCCCTCGCGCGCGGACCGGCCGCCCCGGAGCCCGAGTCGCTGCCGGACATGGTGGCCCGGCACGCCGCCCGCACCCCCGACGCCCCCGCCCTCGAAGCCGACGGGCTGCGTCTCTCGTACGCCCAACTGACAAACCGGGTCGAGCGATTGGCGGGCGTCCTGGTCCGCCACGGCGCGGGGCCCGAGCGGACCGTCGCCCTCGCCCTCGGGCGCGGCGCGGACATCCCGGTGGCCGCGCTGGCCGTGCAGCGGGCCGGGGCCGCGTATCTGCCGGTCGACCCCGACTACCCGGCCGAGCGTGTCCGCCGCGTCCTCGACGACGCGGCGCCCGCGCTCCTCGTCACCGACGCGCGCACGGCCGCCGCCGGTGTCCTGCCGCCGACGGACGTGCCCCGCCTCGTCCTGGACGACGACGCGTACGACAACGCGTATGCGGGCGCGCCCCTGACCCCCGCGCCCCTGGACCCGGCGCACGCCGCCTACGTCATCCACACCTCGGGCTCCACCGGCACCCCCAAGGGCGTCGTCGTCACCCACGCCGGGGTCGCCGCGCTCACCCGCGGCCTCGTGGACCGTTTCGCCCTGGACGCCGGCGCGCGGGTCCTCCAGCTCGGCTCACCGGCGTTCGACATCTCCGTCGCCGAGATGTGCATGGCCTTCGGACCAGGCGCCACCCTCGTCGTGCCGCCGCCGGGGCCCCTCGCGGGGGATGGCCTCGGCGCGGTCCTCGCCGAGCGGCGGATCTCCTGCGCCATGGTGCCGCCGTCCGTCCTCGCGACCGTGCCCGACGCCCCCTACCCGGCGCTGCGCGCGCTCGCCGTCGGCGCCGAGGCCTGCCCGCCCGGCCTCGTGGCCCGCTGGGCCGTCGCCGGGCGCCGCCTCCACAACGCGTACGGCCCCACCGAGGCCACCGTCGCCGCCACCCTGTCCGGCCCCCTGACCGGCGACGGCACCGCGCCGCCCCTCGGCACCCCGGTCCCGGGCACCGCCGCCCACGTCCTCGACGCACGGCTGCGGCCCGTCCCCACCGGGGTCGCGGGCGAGCTGTACCTCTCCTCGGCGGGCCTGGCCCGCGGCTACCTCAACCGGCCGGGCGCCACCGCCGAACGCTTCGTCGCCGACCCCTACGGACCGCCCGGTTCCCGCATGTACCGCACGGGCGACCTGGCGTACCGCGACGACGACGGCACCCTCCACTACCTGGGCCGCACCGACGACCAGATCAAGCTGCGCGGCCTGCGCATCGAACCCGGCGAGATCGCCGACGCCCTCACCCGGCACCCCTCGGTGGCGCGGGCGACCGCGGCCGTACGCGAGGACGCCGACGGCCGCCCCCAGCTGACCGGCTACGCCGTGCCCGCCCCCGGCCACACCGTCGACCCGACCGCCCTCCTCGCGTACGCCGCCACGCTGCTGCCCGCGCACATGGTGCCCTCGGACGTCGTGGAGCTGCCCGAACTGCCCCTGACCCGCAGCGGGAAGCTCGACCGGGCCGCCCTGCCCGCACCCCGGGCGGCCGCGGCGACGCGGGCCCCGGCCTCCGCCCGCGAGAAGGAGCTGTGCGGCCTCTACGCGCGCGTCCTCGGTGTCGACGAGGTGGGCGCCGACGACGACTTCTTCCGGCTCGGCGGCGACAGCATCATGGCCATCCAGCTCGCGGGCCAGGCCTCGGCGGCCGGCCTCGTCCTCGCACCGCGCGACGTGTTCACCCTCCGTACGCCCGCACAACTGGCCCTCCACGCGCGGTCCTCGGACGGCAGCGGCCCGGACGCGTCGGACACCGGTGTCGGCCGCTTCCCGCTCACGCCCGTCATGCGGTGGTGGCGTGAACTCGGCGGCGACCCTTGGGCGTTCACGCAGTCGATGGCGTTCCCCGTGCCGCCCGGCACGGACCGGGAGCGGATCGAGGCCGCGGTGCGCGGGCTCACGCGGCGCCATGGCGCGCTCCGGATGCGGCTGCTGGCACCGGAGGCCGAGATGGAGGTGGCCGATGAGGTGCCGCCGGGCGTCGGCATCGAACGCGTAGAAGTGGCCGACGAGGCCGAAGCACGCGCCAGAGCCGGGAAGTTGGCGGCCGCGATCCGTCTCGCCCCGGAGGACGGCGAGATGTTGCGCGCCGTCTGGCTGGACGCCGGTCCTGTGCGGCGGGGCCTGCTGCTCCTGACCCTGCACCACCTGGCCGTCGACGGCGTCTCGTGGCGGGTCATCGGGCCGGAAGTGGCGGCCGCGCTCAGCGGCGTCCCCTCCGACGCGGCAGCCGCCCCGGCGACCTCCTTCCACCGGTGGGCCGGGCTGCTCGCCGAGGAGGCCGTGCGCCCCGAACGCGTGGCGGAGGCGGCGTGGTGGCAGGACCGGCTGGCGGCGGCGGACGACGCGCGGTTCGCCGCGGGCCGGGCGCCGGATCCCGCCGGGCGGCCGTCACCGTCGAGCTGCCCGCGGCCCTCACCGAGGCCGCGCTCACCACGCTGCCCGCCGCGTTCAACTGCGGACCCGACGCGGTGCTCCTCACCGCGCTTGCCTCGGCGGCCGTACGCCACCGGGGCACCGGCACCCGTCTGCTCGTGCACCTCGAAGGGCACGGCCGGGAAGCGCTGTCGGCACCGGCGGACGTGTCGCGGACGGTCGGCTGGTTCACGACGCAGTACCCGGTCCTCCTGTACACGGCCGCACCCGGCGCCGACCGAACGGGCAAGGGCGCGGCCGTCGAGGCGCTCAAGGCGGTGAAGGAGCAGCTGCGGTCCGTGCCCGACGGCGGCATCGGCTGGGGTCTCCTGCGCCACCTCAACCCGGACACCGCCCCGCTCCTCGCCGAACTCCCCGTCCCGGACGTGCGGTTCAACTACCTCGGCCGGCTCAACGCCCGGGACGCGGGCGGCGGTGAACTGCTCGACGCGGGCCCCGGCGCCGTACCGCTCGGCCACGCGGTCGAGATCGACGCCCTCGCCATGGAGGGCCCGGACGGGCTGCGCCTCGAAGCGACGTTCTCGTACGCCGAAGGGGTCATCGCGGAGGGTGAGGTGCGGGAGCTGGCCCGGCTGTGGCGCGAGGCCGTCGCCGTACTCGTCCGGGAGACGGAGGAGGGCGGCCCGGTCGGCGCCACGCCGTCGGACTTCCCGCTGGTGGACCTGTCGGCGGACCAACTGGCCATGCTGGAGGGCGGCTTGGCCGACCTCCCCGAGCTGGAGGCGGAACCGGCGGACGGTCTCCCTGCACCGGGGGCAAAACCGGCGGACGGTCTCCCCGCGCCGGGGGCGGAATCGGAGGATGGCCGATGAGCGGGCGCATCGCCGACGTCCTGCCGCTCACCCCGGTCCAGGAAGGGCTGCTCTTCCACGCCGTACGTGACGGCGAGGGCCCCGACCCGTACCTGGTCCAGGCCCGCTTCCGCATCGGCCCCGGGCTCACCGCCGAGACGGTACGGGGCGCGCTCGCCGCGCTCCTGGACCGGCACCCCAACCTGCGCGCCTGCTTCCGGCACGAACGCCTCGACCGCCCCGTGCAGGTGATCCCGCACAAGGTCGCGCTGCCCTGGAAGGAGGCCGACCTGACCGGGCGCGCGGCGGCCGAAGTGGCGTCCGCTACGGAGGAGTTGCTGGCCGAGGACCGTGCGGGCCGCTTCGACCTGGCACGTCCGCCGGCCGTCCGCGCCCTGTTCGTGCGGCACGACACCGGAGGCGAACTCGTCCTCTCCTTCCACCACATCCTGCTCGACGGCTGGTCCGTCCCGGTCCTGGAGCGGGACCTCGCGGCACTGGTCACCGGCAGGCCCCTGCCGCCCGCCGTGCCCTACCGGCAGTACGCGCTGTGGCTGAGCCGCCAGGACCAGGGCCTCGCGGAGGTGGCCTGGCGCGAGGCGCTCGCGGACCTGGAACGGCCGGCACCGCTCGTGCCGCCGCAGTCAACGCAGTCACCGGAGCCGCCGGAGCCGCCGGATACCGGTGGCGAGGAAGGAGCACCGGACACCGCACGGCTGCACCTCACCGCCGAGCTGACCGCCGCGCTCTCCCGGCGCGCCGCCGAGGCGGGCGTCACCCTCAACACCGTCACGCAGGCCGCCTGGGCCCTGGTGCTCGCCCGGCTGACCGGCGGCCGGGACCTGGTCTTCGGCGGCGTCGTCGCGGGCCGCCCGCACGACCTGCCCGGGGCGGGGGAGATGGTGGGCCTGTTCATCAACACGCTGCCGGTACGGGTGCGGCTGCGCGACGGCGAGACGGTCGGGGAGCTGCTGACCCGGATCCAGGACGAGCAGGCGCGCCTGGCGCCCTACCACCACGTGCGGCTCGCGGACGTGCGGCGGATGGCGGAGGCGGCTGCGTCCGGGGAACTCTTCGACTCGGTCCTCGCCTTCGAGAACTTCCCGCGCGGATCGCGGGAGCCGGGGGACGACGGCCCCGACACCGTGCGCGTCACGGACGTACGCGATGCCACGCACTACCCCGTGACGCTCGCCGTCGTCGCGGGGGAGCGGCTGTTCCTGTCGGTGGGCTGCCGGCACGGCCTCGACGCGGCGGTGGTCGCCGCACGCGTCGTACGGGCCTTCGAACAGCTGGCGGGGGACCTCGCGACGCCGGTGGACCGGATCGACGTACTCCCCGAGGAGGAGCACCGGCGGCTGCTCGCGCGGTCCGCGGGCGCCCCGGCGGCGCCACTGCCCGGCCCCGCCACCGTGACCGGGCGGTTCGCCGCGCAGGCGGCCCGTACGCCGGACGCGCCCGCCGTGGAGAGCGGCGACGACGTCCTCACGTACGCCGCGCTCGCCGCGGAATCGGACCGCCTGGCGCGCCGCCTCACCGCCGCGGGCGTGGCACCGGGCTCCACGGTGGCCCTGCTGCTGAGCCGTTCGCCGTCGCTGGTCGTGGCGCAGCTGGCGGTGCTCAAGGCGGGGGCGTGCTGGCTGCCGCTGGACCCGGCCCAGCCGGCGGAGCGGCTCGCGCGTCTGCTGGACGGGGCGTCGGCGGGGCTGGTCCTGACGGAGGGGGAGCCGTCCGTGCCGCTGCCCGCCGGGGTGCGCCCCATGGCCGTACGCGGCCGCTCGCCGGAGTCCGCGGAGTCCGCGGCACCCCCGGCCGTCGCGCCGCATCCCGAGGCCCCGGCGTGCGTGATGTACACGTCCGGGTCGAGCGGTGAGCCCAAGGCGGTCGTGGTCCCGCAGCGGGCCATCGCGGACCTGGCCGCGGACAGGTGCTTCGGGGGCGCGGACGGCTCGGGAGCGCACCACCGGGTGCTGCTGCACAGCCCGCATACGTTCGACGCCGCCACCTACGAGATATGGGTGCCGCTCCTGAACGGCGGCACGGTCGTGGTCTGCCCCGCCGGGCCGGTGACCCCCGCCCTGCTGGCGCGGGTGCTGCCCGAGCGGCGCGTGACGGCGCTGTGGCTCACGGCGGAGCTGTTCCGCACGGTCGCGGAGCTGGCACCCGGGTCGTTGCGCGGGCTGCGCGAGGTGTGGACCGGCGGTGACGTCGTGGACGCCGAAGCGGTGCGCCGCGTCAGGCGCCACTGCCCCGGCACGGTGGTCGTGAACGGCTACGGCCCCACCGAGGCCACGGTGTTCGCGACGGCCCACCGCGTGACCGGGCCCGCCCCGAGCGGCGCGCCGCCCATCGGCCGCCCGCTGGACGGCACCCGCGTCCACCTCCTCGACGCCCGGCTGCGCCCGGTGCCGGACGGCTGCGCGGGGGAGGTGTACCTCGCGGGAGCCGGACTCGCCCACGGCTACCTCGGACGCGCGGCCGCCACCGCCGAACGCTTCGTGCCCGACCCTCACGGCGCGCCCGGCACCCGCATGTACCGCACGGGCGACCTGGCCCGCAGAACCCCCGAGGGCACCCTCGTCTTCGCGGGCCGCGCGGACGACCAGCTCAAGATCCGCGGCTTCCGCGTCGAACCGGCGGAGGTGGAGGCGGCACTGACGTCCTGCCCCAGACCCGCCTGGTCGCCGCGAGACGCCGGGCCGGCTGGCCCCCGGCGGCGGCCGACCGGCCGCGCTTGCCCGGCCCCGGCCGGCCCCACCCTGCGGCGGACCGCCGCCCGCACCTGCCCCCACGCCTGGGCCCGCGGGCCGTGCGCCCTCCGGCAGGCCGGCGGCGCTACGGAGCCGGCCCGCACCGACTTCTTCGCGTCCGGCGGCCACTCGCTGAGCGCGCTGCGCCTGGCCGGGCGGATCGAAGAGGCCTGGGGCGTACGGGTCCCCGTGGCCGCCCTCTTCGCGGCTCCGACGCCCGCGCGGCTCATCGCCCGCCTGGACACGGCCGGGCCCGGCGATTCCGCACGCGGGCGCCTCGCACCCGGCGGCGCGGAGAGCCTGGCCCCGCTGCTCGCCCTTCGCGCGGACGGCGACCGCGCCCCCCTCTTCTGCGTGCACCCGGGGCTCGGCGTGAGCTGGGCGTACACGGCCCTGCTGCCCCACCTCGCCCCGGACCGCCCGGTCTACGCCCTCCAGACCCCGGCCCTCTCGGCAGCCGGGGAGGGCGGCCCAGCACAACTCCCGGATTCCGTTGCCGAGTTGGCGGACCAGTACCTGACCCGCATCCGTACCGTACGGCCCCGCGGCCCCTACCTCCTCCTCGGCACATCCTTCGGCGGCCCCGTGGCCCACGAGATGGCGGTGCGGCTGCGCGCGTCCGGCGAGGAGGTCGCGCTGCTCGCCGTGGTGGACGCCATGCCGAAGCCGCCGGAGGCAGTCCGCACCCCGCTCGCACCGGCCGTCGTCGAGGCGGAGGCCCGGCGCATCCTCCGCGAGGACGGAGCCGCGCTGGCGGGCATCGGCGACCACCGCCTCGCCGCGCTCGCCGAAGCGATCGCCCACCACGTGGTCATCGGCAGGAGTTGGGTCCCGTCCTCCTACGACGGCACCGTGACCCTCTTCGCCGCCACCCGCGACCCCGAGGCCATCCCCACGGAGGAGAAGGCCGCGGCCTGGCGCCGCGCCGCCACGGCGGTCGACGTCCACGAACTGGCCTGCGCCCACGCCGAAGTACTCCACGCGGCCCCGGCCGCACACATCGCCGCCACCCTCGAATCCACCCTCACCGGCCGCCCCCAAGCCCCCCTCCAGGGAGAGTGAACCCAGTGGACGCACCGCACCCGGCCGACACCACCCCCGAGCCCGTCCCGACGGCCTCCACCGGCGAGGAGTACGAGTTCCCCCTCTCCGACGCCCAGAGCCGCCTCCTCGTCCTGGACCGGATGAACCCCGGCACCGCCCAGTACAACGTCCCCGCCGCCTTCACCGTGCACGGCCCCTTCGACCTCGGCGCCCTCACCCGCGCCCTGGACGCCGTCGTGGCCCGCCACGAAGCCCTGCGCACCGTCTTCCGCATCGCCGCCGACGGCACGCGGGCGCAGATCGTCTCCGCCACCGGCCGCGCGCACCTCACGGTCGAGAAGGACGTACCGGCATCCGAGGCGGACGCACGGATGCGTACCGACGCGGCCCGCCCCTTCGACCCGGCGACAGGACCGCTGCTGCGCTGCACGGTGTACACCGTCGATGACGGCAGTCACCGCGTACTGCTCGTCGCCCACCACCTGATCTGCGACGGCTGGTCCCTCGGCGTCATCCTGCGGGACCTGTCGACGGCGTACGAAACCGCGACAGAGGCGGCGGGAGGGGCGGCGCCCCCGCTGCCCGAACTCCCCCTCCAGTACCCGGACTTCGCCGCCTGGCAGCGCGAACGCCAGGCCGAAGGCGCCTACGCCGAAGCAGTCGCCCACTGGGCCGGGCGGCTGCGCGGCGCCCCCGAGGTCGTCTCGCTACCCCTGGACCGGCCGCGCCCGGCGGTGCGTTCGGCGGCGGGCGGCAGCGAACGGTTCCTGCTCGACGCGGGGCTCCGGGCACGCCTGGCCGAGGCGGCGCGGGCCCGGAGCGCCACACCGTTCATGGCGCTGTTCGCCGCGTACGCCGCGTTCCTCGGACGCCTGACGGGCCGCGACGACCTGGTCATCGGCTTCCCCGTCTCCGGGCGCGACCGCCCCGAGCTCCAGGAGATGGCCGGCATGCTGACCAACACCCTGGCGCTCCGCGTCGACCTGTCCGGCGATCCCTCGTACGGCGAGCTGATCGGCCGGATCCGCGCGGAGCTGCTGGCCGGACAGCCGTACCAGGACGCGCCGTTCGAGACCGTCGTGGACACCCTCGCCCCGACCCGCGACACGAGCCACGACCCGGTGGTGCAACTGGTCTTCGCCTACGACGACGACACGGAACTCTCCCTCGCGCTGGCGGGCGCCAGGGTCGAGCGCGTCGAACTGGCCCTGGACACAGCCAAGTTCGACTTTCACCTGCACGTCGAACGCTGGGGAGGGACCACCGGAGAGGACACCGGCCGCCACACCGAACAGCCCACCCCCCTCGCCGCCCAGTTCATCTACCGCAGCGACCTCTTCGAGGCCGCCACCGTCCGCGCCTGGGTACGCACCTTCCGGACGCTCCTCGACGCCGCCCTCACCCACCCCGACGCCCCGCTCTCCACCCTCGACGCGGTCCCGGCGGACGAGCGCCGCCGCGCCGTCACGGCCGCCGACCGCACCGCCGAGGCCGCGCCCACCGACCGGCTGGTGCCCGACCTGATCGCCGACGTCGCCGCCGCCCGGCCCGACGCCACCGCCCTGGTCTGCGGCGACGTACGGCTCACCTACCGCGAACTCCTCGCCGAGGCGGACGCGTTGGCGGACCGGCTGCGCGCGGCGGGCGTACGCCCAGGCTTCCGGGTCGGCCTGCTGCTGCCCCGCTCGCCCGAGATGGGCGTCGCGGCGCTGGCCGTCCTGCGCGCGGGTGGCGCGTACGTCCCCCTGGACCAGGCCCACCCACACGCCCGCCTCGCACACATGACCGAGACGTCCGGCACGGGGCTGCTGATCACGGCGGCGGAGACGGAGTCCCAAGGGGAGAAGCTGGGCATCCCGCGCCTACGCGCGGACGCCCCTGAGGACACGGGGCCCGCCCCGTCACCGGCATTGGCCCCGCCCCCGTCCCCGACAGCCACCCCCACATCCACATCCACATCCGCCCCCACCCCCCAAGACCTCGCCTACGTCCTGTTCACCTCAGGCTCCACCGGCGTCCCGAAGGGCGTCGCCGTGGAGCACCGCGCGCTCGCCAACCTCACCGGAGCCGTCCGCCACGCGTTCCCCGTCACCGCCGAGGACCGCGTCCTCCAGTTCGTGTCCTTCGCCTTCGACGTCGCCGTGTCCGACCTGTTCTTCCCCTGGGTCGCGGGCGCCGAACTGCACATCGCCCGCGACGACGAACGCCTCGGCGACGCCCTCCACGCCCGCCTGCGGGACTCCCGCATCACGTACGTGGTCCTGCCGCCGTCCGCCGCGATGCTGCTGCCGGACACCTCGGGCGGCCCCGCCGCCGACGGACGGCTGCCCCACCTCCGTACGCTCGCCGTCGGCGGCGAGCCCTGCCCCGCCGAACTCGTCGAGCGGCTCAGCGCGCCGGGCCGCCGCATCGTCAACGCGTACGGACCGAGCGAGGCCACCGTCTACGCCACCACCGCCGCCCTCGAACCCGGCGAGCCCGTGGTGATCGGCACCCCCGTGCCGGGCGCCCGCGTCCACGTCCTGGACGCCCGCCTGCGCACGGTGCCCACCGGCGTGACGGGCGAGGTCTACATCGCGGGCGCCCCGCTGGCCCGCGGCTACATCGGCCGCCCCGCCCTGACCGCCGAACGCTTCGTCGCCGACCCGTACGGCCCGCCGGGCGCCCGCATGTACCGCACGGGCGACCTCGCCCGCGTCGACGCGCGGGGCCGCCTCCACTACCTCGGCCGCTCGGACTCCCAGGTGAAACTGCGGGGCATCCGCATCGAACTCGGCGAGATCGAGGCCCTGCTCGCGGGCTCCCCGGACGTCGCGGTCGCGGCCGCGGCCGTCCACGGCGACGGCGCCGAACAGCGCCTCGTCGCGTACGTCGTCCACCGGCCCGGCGCCACCGCCTCCGACGAGGACCTCCGCGCCCACCTCGCCGAACGCCTCCCCGGCTACATGCTCCCCGAGGTCTACGTCCACCTCGACGAGCTGCCCCTCAACCGCTCCGGCAAGATCGACAGGGCCCGCCTGCCCGCACCGGGTGCTCAGCGGCGCGCGTCACGTCGTACGTACGTCGCCGCGCGCACTCCCACCGAGCGGCGCGTGGCGGGCGTATGGGCCCGCGCGCTGACCCTGGACCAGGTGGGCGTGGACGACAACTTCTTCGAACTGGGCGGCAATTCGGTGCGGCTGCTGAGCGTCCTGGACGCCCTGCGCGACCCGGCCGCCGAGGGGCACGGGGCCGCCCCGGACCTCACCCTGGTCGACCTCTTCCGCCACCCGACCGTCGCCTCGATCGCGGCCCACCTCGACCGGGCCTCCGACAGGGCCACGGCAGACGCCCCCGCCACCGCCACGGCGGCCGAGCGCCGGGGCGGCGAGCGCCGTGCCCGTCAGAACGCCGCCGCACAGCGGCTCCGCTCCAGTCGCTCCAGAAAGGGCACGTCACGATGACCGAGCCAGCACGCAAGGCCGACGAGCTCGCCCTCGACCCCGACCTCGGCTTCGAAGCCGAAGCCGACACCGACACCGACTCGGCGATCGCGATCGCGGTCGTAGGGATGAGCGGCCGCTTCCCCGGCGCCCCCGACCTGCACACGTACTGGGCGAACCTCCGCGACGGCGTCTGCTCCCTCACCGACTTCACGGAGGCCGAGCTGCTGGCCGACGGCGCCGACCCCGAGGAACCGCGCCGTCCCGAGTACATCCCCGTCAAGGGCTACCTCGCCGGCGCCGACCGCTTCGACGCCGACCTCTTCGGCTTCAACCGCACCGAGGCGGCCGCCCTCGACCCCCAGCACCGCCTCCTCCTGGAGACCGCCTGGGCCGCCCTGGAGGACGCGGGCCAGGACCCGCTCGCCGTCACCGCCCGTACCGGCGTGTACGTCGGCGGCAGCCCCACCGAGCACATGCTGGCCGCCCAGACCGACCGCGCCCTCGCCGCGTCCCTCGGCGCGATGCAGGTCCGCATCCTCACCGACCGGGAGTTCCTCGCCCCCTGGATCTCCTACCGCCTCGGCCTCGAAGGTCCGAGCCTGACCGTGCAGTCGGCCTGCTCGACCTCGCTGACCGCCGTACACCTAGCCGCGCAGGCGCTGCTCCTCGGCGAGTGCGACACGGCGCTCGCGGGCGGCGTCAGCGTCGACACCGTACGCAGGCAGGGGTACGTCCACCACGCGGGCGGCATCTTCTCGCCCGACGGCCGCTGCCGCCCCTTCGACGATCGGGCGGGCGGCACCGTGCCGGGCAGCGGCGTCGGCGTCGTCGTGCTGCGCCGCCTGTCGGACGCGCTCGCCGACGGCGACCCGGTCCGCGCGGTCCTGCGCGGCAGCGCCCTGACCAACGACGGCGCCACGAAGGTCGGCTTCACCGCCCCCGGCGTCGAACAGCAGACGGCGGCGATCGTCGAGGCCTGGTCGGCGGCGGGCCTCGCCCCCTCGGCGGCGCAGTACGTGGAGACGCACGGCACGGCCACGGAGCTGGGCGACCGCATCGAACTGGCGGCGGCCACCGCGGCGTTCAGGACGGGCGGCGCGCCGGACACCCCCATCGGCATCGGCTCCGTGAAGTCGAACATCGGCCACCTGGACGCGGCCGCGGGCGTCGCCTCGTTCATCAAGGCGGTCCTCATGCTGGAACACGCCACACTGGCCCCCACCGTCAACCTCACCACGCCCCACCCCGAACTCGCCCTGAACGCCACGCCGTTCCGCGTCGTGAACCGCACGGCCCCCTGGCCACGCCCCGCCGAAGGCCCGCGCCGCGCGGGAGTGAGCTCCCTCGGCATCGGCGGTACGAACGTCCACGTCGTCCTGGAGCAGGCCCCGGACCGCCCCACACCCACCGCCCCGCAGGCACCGCGCCCCGCGACGACGGAGATCCTCCCCCTGTCGGCCCGCACGGAGGAGGCGCTCACCACCCTGGCGGCCCGGCTCGCGACGGCTCTGCGCGCCCCCGACGCCCCCTCCCTCACCGACACCGCGCACACCCTCCGCACCGCCCGCACCCCTTTGGACGTACGGGCGTACGTCCTGGCCGCGCACCCGGAGCAGGCGGCCGACCGGCTGACGGCGCTCGCGGAGGGCCGCCCCGCGGACAACCGGGAGGAGGACCCCGAAACGGACGGGCTCCGCGAACTGCGCGAACTGGGCGAGCTGTGGCTGAAGGGCGGCTCGGTCCCGTGGCCGGAACCGGCGCCCGGCGCCCGCCGGGTGAGCCTGCCGACGTACCCGTTCGAACCCCGGAGCTTCGGCGCCCTGACGCTGCCGCGGCCGGGCACGACGGCCCGCACCGACGCGCCCGAGGGCACCGGGCCGGCGGTTGCCGCCCGGAACGACCTCACCCGAGCCGTCTCCGCCCTGCTGGCCGAGGCGCTGGGCCTGGACGACAAGACCCCGCCGGCCCCGGAGACGACGTACTTCTCGGCGGGCGGCGACTCACTGACGGCCGTCCACCTGGTCGGCAGGCTCCGCGACGACTTCGGCATCGACGTACCGATCACGCTGTTCCTGGAGGAACTGACCCTCCAGGAACTGGCAGCACGCATCGTCGAGTCGAAGGAAGCGCAGGAAACGGAGAAAGCGGCCGGGGCGGAGGACTCCCTGGACGCACTCCTGGCGGAGTTCGAGGCGGAGTAGCCGCGGGGCCCCGGGCCGGGCCCCGCCGCTGACGGCTACGGAGCCGTCATCGTCTCCCGATCGGACAGCGAGGAGGCGACGACACCGGCGACGTAGGGCAGATGGGCGTCCAGGAAGAAGTGCCCACCGGCCAGCACATGGCAGGAGAAGCCGCCCCGCGTCTCGCTCTCCCAGGCGCGGGCCTCGTCGGGAGTGACGCGGGGATCGTCGTCACCGGTCAGGACGACGACGGGACAACTCAGCGGGGGCCCTTCGCGATAGACGTAGTCGTCGACGATCTGGTAGTCGGCGCGCATCGGCGGCAGGAAGATGGACAGCAGCTCGGGGGAGGCGAGGAGTTCGTCGGCCGTGCCCGCCAACTTCCGCATCTCCTCGATGAGTTCCGCGTCGTTCATGTCACGCACGGCGCGCTTGGCGGCGGTCCGCCCGGCCAGCGAGGGAGCCGCCCTGCCGGAGAGGAACAGGGCCACCGGAGGCCGCCCCCCGCTCTCCAGTCGCCGCGCGGCCTCGAACGCCAGGAGGGCGCCCATGCTGTGCCCGAACAGGGCGAGGGGCGCGGTGCCCGCCTCCGAGGCCAGTTCGCCGAGCACGGCGTCGACGATCTCGTCCGCCCCCGCGGCGAACGGCTCACCGAACCGGTCCTGACGCCCCGGGTACTGCACGATCAGCGGCTCCACGCCTCCCGACACGGCGGCCGACAGCGCGTGATAGGCGCTGACGGAACCCCCGGCGTGCGGGAAGACGATCAGACGGACCCCGGCGTCGGGTGCGGGATGGCAGCAACGTATCCAGTCGCCCACGAGCGCGCCCTCCTTTCCTGTACCGCAGCGAACCGCCGACCGGTCCACTGCCGCGGGCCAGCATGCCGGACGAACGCGGCGGAGGACGAGGTTTTCCGGGAGGCCTTGGGGTACTGGAACGAAAACAGGGCACCCCACCCCGAACCGCACACGCCAACCACACCACGACCGAAGGAGCGGAAACCCGATGGCATCCTCACTGCTAGAAGCCGTCGACATCAAGGCACCCGTGGCTGTGAGCTGGGCACTTTGGGAAGACGTGGAGCGCTGGCCGGTATTCCTGAGCCACGTGAAGCACGTGCAGCGCATCGACGGAAGCACCTTCGCCTGGCAGGTCTCGCTGCCCGGCGCGGACAAGAGCTTCGTGGCCGAACTCACGGAGGTCATCCCGGGCGAACGGATCGCCTGGCGCACCACGGAGGGCGTCCACCACGCGGGCGTCGTCACCTTCCACCGCCTCAGCGACACGGAGAGCCGAGTCACCCTCCAGATCGAGTACGACCCCCAGGGCTTCGTGGAACACCTGGGAGCCCTCACCAACCTGGACTCGACCTTGGCCAACTACGACTTGGGCGAATTCCAGCGCATGGCGGAACGACAGGCCGCGACGCCCTGACGCCCCTTCCTGGCTGAGGGGAGCTGGTGGCCCAGTCCGAAATACCGGTGGCGTGGATCGGCCTGGGCGGCATGGTCATCGGGGCGGTGGCGACCGCAGACGGAACTCCACGCCTTCACCTCACCTTTGGTGGAGCCAAGGCCCCGGCCTGTTTCCGTCACTGGGCGGCCTGCCCCCCTCCGACTCCCCACCAGGCCCGCGGCGCGCGCACCCTGGCCCCGGACGCCCACATCTCGGTCCGCGCCCTGTACAGGGAACTGGGCGACGCGGTGGACGACTTCTCCCGAGCCCTGAAACGCCTCGCACGCCGCGGCCTGGGCGTCATCTAGCCGCCCAGCCACTGGTGGCATCAGAGGGAGAACTTCTCCTGCTCCTCAGACGGCTCGTGCGCAGTGACTTGCTGGACGAACCAAGACATGACGCCGAGAAGTTCCTCGGGCCGGTTCGCCAGCACCTCAAGAGGGAACGACGGCCGCAGTTCAAGCTTCGCCTCCGCCAGTTCGATACCCGGGATGGCATTCAGCCGGGACATGAAGTCCTGACGTAGCCCGCTGTCGTCGAAAGGCGGCCTGGAGCGCATGTACTGGAATACGACTTCAACCGTGCCGAACACGGGATAGAGAGTGAACGGCCAGATGGCAGCGGCACGGGACGAGGACTTCTTGCGCAGCATCAGGAAGCAACTGGTCTCGGTCGCCTTCCCGTAGTCGAGGTGGCATCCGGGGGCGAGCCCTTCCCACGCCCTGAGGAAGGCCAGGATGGCTTCCGCAGCGTCAGGTCGGTTTGCCCGGAGCAGTTCGGTGAAGCGCGTGCCGCGCGCGTCGATCGTCATGTTCGTGGCCGCCGCATTCGAGGAGCCACTCGACGTCTCGGTCTCGGGCACCTCCTTGCCCAACAGCGAAGCGAGATCTTCCGCGGTCAGGCGGTGCGAACTGCGCGCTTTGCCACTGGCGTCGAACGGAACCCCCTCCGCGTGCAGGAGTGAGAGAGGGCTGCCGCCATGTTCGTCCTTCGACCAGCGGAACGACCCGGAGACCCGGCCTGCGGCGGTCAGGACCCGGTACGCCCCGTGCACCCCGGATTTCGTGGCGAGAAAGTTGCCGACCGGCACGGGATGGCTGCCGATCAACTCGGCGATGTCCCCGTAGGTGGTCCACGTACCGGCGGGCATGGCGATCAGTGCGGCACGCAGATCGGCCCACCCCGACCACTCCTCGCTGTCCACGCGCTGCTCCCCTTGGGGGCCGGGCCACAGGGAGATGGCCCGCGCCGCCAGGTTGCCGGCACGTTTCAGGATCTCCTTGCGGCCCCACCGGCGCGTGGCAGCGATCTCCTGGTTCATGCGGAGCGAACTCGCCTCCAGGATCTGCTGCTTCCGCTCGAAGGGGTGATTGGACAGCTTGGAGTTCTCGGCCGACAGCGTCAGGTTCCCCAAGGTGTGCACGAGCAGATCGTGCAGGTCTTGAGGCGTCTGGCCGTCGTCCGCGTCCTCGGCGAGGATGTCGAGCCAGGCCTGAGCCGGCCGCTGCGGGAGCACGTGTTCCACCGTGAGCTTGGCCTTGTCGAAGTCGACGGGCTCCGTCGAGCCGTAGCTCTCCTCCAACCGCCGCAGAACGTAGGCGCGCTGCTGGGCTTGCCCGTTCCAGTAGAACGGCTTGCTCCGGATCCCCTCGGCGACCTCAGCGTCGGTGGGCCAGCCGCGGCGCCGGCCCAGGAGGTAACGCTGGACCGCCTCGGCGGGCGACCGGTCGGACTCCATGTCGCCCGGCATCGACATGAAGAGCCGGTTCAGACTCTGGGTGCTGGCCTGACACAGCATGCGGCGGACGAGGAAGCCCTCCACGTACGAAAGGGCCTCCGCGACCTCGTCGGCCCCAGCACGCCCCGAGTCCACGAGGTCGAGCAGGTGGAGTGCGATCGGATAGTGAATGCGGCCGCCCCAGTCGGCGAGGTGGCGCAGCTGTCGGCGCAGTTCGTCATGCGGCTCCAGGCCGGGGTCGAGGATCCGCCGCAGCAGCTCTGCGCGCCGAGCGAGCTCGCCGATCTCTTTCTCCAGCGCCTCTTCGTTCCCCGCCAGCGGCTCCAGCCGCTGCTGCTGGACACGGTAGATGTCGGTCTGCTTCGTCTTGCTCTCACCGCGGACAACGAGGTCGAGCCAGACGAGGAGCTCCAGGTTCTTCGGCCCGAGCTGCTGCTGCATGGGCAGCCACAACTGTGCGTACACGCGCTCGCCCCGGCCGGGGAGCAGCATGAACACGTAGTTCCGGAGCAGATCACTCTGGCTCAGACCGACGCCGGTGTTGTTGATCGACTCGAAGATCCGGTAGACGTTGTCGCCGCGCTCGGCGGTGATCTCCACGATGGAGAGCAGGTCCCGCAGGACGATCTCCACCGAGGCCGTCCACCCCTCGCCGTACTGGTCCTGCCCGCTCGCCAGCACGCCCCGGAAGAAGCGATAAGAGGCCCCGATGTTGTCGGCGCCGCCCGAACGGGGGCTGTTGGAGATGCAGGCCCCGAAGGAGGCCCGGTCGGCTTGCGTAGGAAGCAGCCGGAAGTGCTCGTCCCCCTCCAGGAACTCATTGACGAGGTACTGGCGATGGATGCGGTCGGCGATCCGGACGGACCCCTCGGCTGCCGAATCCCTGATGTGGTCGCGCAAGGCAGCAAAGGCCAACATGAGGGTGGTGAGCCGCTGTTGCCCGTCCACGACGAGCCAACGCTGTACTCCTCCGGCCTGCAACTGCCCTGGGGCAAGCACGACCGAGCCGAGGAAGTGGGAAGCGGGACTGCCTCCTTCGAGCTGCTGCTCGGTCAGGTCGATCAGGTCGTCCCACAGCCGTTCCAACTGCTTCCGTGTCCAGCTGTAAGTCCGCTGGTAGAGAGGAACCTGGAACTGCTTCTCCCCTTGAACGAGCTTTAAAAAGGTGATCTCTTGCGCGCGCAAGGAGCGGCCCCCTCCGATGTGGATGTCTTGCTCGTCGGCCTCGCGACCTGTGACGTCTCCCCATGGGAATCGTAGTCCGCCTACGGGGTGCGCCCACCGGATCAGCTCCAGCGGTGCCGCTAGGGCACCGTCTCGCCTGTCCCGCACAGCTGGTGCCGGATCTCTGGCTTTGGTTGACGACCCTGAGAGAAGAGAACGCTCGACAAGCCGAGCGAGAGAGCGCCCCGGAGCGGCGTGCTCATCCGGAGGAATGGCCGAACGCCGACTGACGCAGCCCGCGAACCCGCGAAGCGCCTGCCTCATAGAGGCGGGCGTGATCTTCGACGAGAACGCCCAGGGCCGCACACGCGAAGACCCCGTCCTCAGCGAAGCCGCTGATGGCGGGGTCTTTGGGCACCTACTACGAGGTGCCCCCGGCAGGATTCGAACCTGCGCACACGGCTCCGGAGGCCGTTGCTCTATCCCCTGAGCTACGGGGGCGTATCGTCGCGGTTGCGCGGCGACGGGTAGAACCCTACCAGCTCTCCGGGGCTCTCCATGAACAGGTATTTCGGGGTCCCGGGCGGCCGCGGCGGGGCCGGCCCGGACCTCGTGGATCCCGGGCCCGCGGCCCCCGCGCCTCGCACGGGGCGGAAGTGGGGAAAACCGGGACGCGGCGGTGGGCGTGGACCTACTCTCGAGTTGTGTCAGGCGCGCCCGGCCGTGTGCTTGTTGTGGACGACAACAAGGTCATTCGGCAACTGATCAGGGTCAACCTCGAGCTGGAGGGCTTCGAGGTCGTGACCGCGGCTGATGGTGCCGAGTGTCTGGACGTCGTGCACCAGGTCCAGCCCGACGTGGTCACCCTCGACGTCGTGATGCCCCGGCTCGACGGTCTGCGGACCGCCGCCCGGCTGCGTGCCGACGCTCGGACCCGGCATCTGCCCGTCGTCATCGTCAGCGCGTGTACGCAGTACGAGGTCGAGAGCGGCCTCGAAGTCGGCGTCGACGCGTTTCTCGCCAAGCCTTTCGAGCCCGGCGAACTGGTCGGGACCGTGCGGCAGTTGATGGAGCGCGTGGGGCGGCGCGGGTCGTTGGGCGACGACGGTTGCCGTGGTGGGGACGGCGACGGTACGGGTCTCGTCGGCGAAGCGGAGCGGGCCACGCAGCCCGGTGCCTGAGACCCACCCCGGGCAGGCCTGGACCGTCGGGCCGTCCGGCCCGTATGGGGGGCTGACCGTTCGGGTTCGGGCCGGATGATGATGCCCTGGCCCTGTCGAGCGGGGCGGGGGTCCGGCGAGCGGTGGCTGGGGCGTGGCTAGCGGGGAGGACAGGGCAGTGGCGCCCCGTGATCATCCGACGCGCACCACCACCACCGCCTTGCGGCACGCCATGTGCTTGGCCCGATCACCCCGCCACCCGAAGCCAGCCCTGCACACCGCCAGCCAAGCCCCCGCCCCCTCACACACACCCAGGCGAAGCCCACCCCCGTCCACATCCCAAGACCACCGGGAAACCAAGTCGCCGACCCACCCCCCTCCTCCCCTACGCTTGACCCGTGACCCCCGCCGAACTCTCCCGCACCGTGCTGCGTGCCACGCGTCATGCCGTTGACGCGGGCGAGCTCAGCGTGGCCGTGCCGGAGAAGGTGGGAGTGGAGCGGCCCCGGCCAGGAGGCCGCGGGGACTACGCCACCAACGTCGCCCTCCAGATCGCCCGCGCCGCCGGCCGCACGCCCAGGCAGGTCGCCGAAGCCGTGGCCCCGCGGCTCGCCGCCGAAGCCGGGATCGCGGGGGTCGACATCACCGGGCCCGGGTTCCTCAACATCACCCTCGCCCAGTCGCCCGCCGAAGCCCTCGTGCGCGACGTCCTCGCGCGCGGCCGCTGCTACGGGCACGTCCACCCCGACACCGGGCAGCTCGCCCAGATCCACGCCCCCCACGAAGTCCGCGCCGTCGTCGTCGCCGACGCCGCCCGCCGCGTCCTGCGCTCCCAGGGCGCCCTCGTCCGGGTCACCTGCGACGCCGCCCCCGACCCGCGGTGGGTGGACATCCTCGGGGTGCGCGTCGACGCGTACGGCATCCCGCCGCAGCCGCTCCCCACCCTCCGGCCCGTGCCCGCCCCGCCGACCCCCTCCCCCTCGGCCGCGACGCCGCCCGCTGGGCCCTGCTGCACCCCGCCGCCCACGACCACCCCCGCCTCACCCCGGCCGCCCCGTTCCCCCAGCGGTGACGCCGGGCGCCGCCACCCCCGCCCCACCCCGGCCACGACGACGTCGCCGAACACCTCACCCAGCGCGAGAGCAACCCCCTCTTCCGCGTGCGGTACGCCCACGCCCGCTGCCGCGCCCTCACCCGCAACGCCGCCGCCCTCGGCTTCGACGCCCACCCCGGGGACGTACAGCACGCGCAAGACCTCCTCGCCGCCCTCGCCGACCACCCCCCCGTCCTCGCCGCCGCCGCCCACCACCGCGCCCCGGACCGCCTCGCCCGGCATCTCGTCGTCACCGCCGACGCGCTGCTTGCGTACCAGCACGCCGTTCTACCCCGCGGTGACGAGAAACCCTCGGCCACCCACCGCGCCCGGCTCGCGCTCGCCGAAGCCGCCGGGGCGGTGCTCGCCGGTGGCCTGTCCCTGCTCGGCATCAGCGCACCTGAACACCTGTGACATCTGTGACACCCATGACATCCGTGACCCCCGCGACGCCAGCGCCCCCCGCGACGCCAGCGCCACCCGCGACGCCCGCGAGCCACGAGTCCCGCGTGTCACCCGTGAGAGACGAGACATACGAGCCATGAGCCGCTCCGCACACCCCGCAGGACCCCGCCACGCCGACGTGCTGCCCGAGGGCCACTACAGCGCGCCGCCGACCGATCTCAACGCCCTGGACGCCAAGGTCTGGTCCCGCACCGCCACCCGTACCCCCGAGGGCGTCCTCAGCATGGGCGGCATCGAAGTGACGCGCCTGGCCGAGGAGTTCGGCACCCCCGCGTACTTCGTCGACGAGGCCGACTTCCGTGCCCGCTGCCGCGCCTGGCGCGACGCCTTCGGCACCGACGCCGACGTCTTCTACGCCGGCAAGGCCTTCCTCTCGCGGGCCGTCGTGCGGTGGCTGCACGAGGAAGGGCTGAACCTCGACGTGTGCAGCGGCGGTGAGCTCGCCACCGCCCTCGGCGCCGGCATGCCCGCCGAGCGCATCGCCTTCCACGGCAACAACAAGAGCGAGGAGGAGATCGAGCGGGCCGTCGCGGCCGGCGTCGGCCGCATCGTGCTCGACTCCTTCCAGGAGATCGTGCGCGTCTCGCACATCGCCGAGCGGCTCGGCCGGCGCCAGCCCGTGCAGATCCGCGTGACGGTGGGCGTCGAAGCGCACACCCACGAGTTCATCGCCACCGCGCACGAGGACCAGAAGTTCGGGATCGCGCTGGCAGGGGGGCAGGCCGCGGAGGCCGTGCGGCGCGCCCTCAAGCTCGACGGGATCGAGCTGATCGGGATCCACTCCCACATCGGGTCGCAGATCTTCGACATGGCCGGCTTCGAGGTCTCCGCGCGGCGCGTCGTGCAGCTGCTCGCCGAGGTGCGCGACGAGCACGGCGTCGAGCTCCCCGAGATCGACCTCGGCGGCGGCCTCGGCATCGCCTACACCTCGGACGACGACCCGCGTGAGCCGCACGAGATCGCCAAGGCGCTGAACGAGATCGTGACGCGCGAGTGCGCCGCCGCGAACCTCCGCACGCCCCGCATCTCCGTCGAGCCCGGCCGCGCCATCGTCGGCCCGACCGCCTTCACGCTCTACGAGGTCGGCACCATCAAGCCCCTCGAAGGACTGCGTACGTACGTCTCCGTGGACGGCGGTATGTCCGACAACATCCGTACCGCGCTCTACGACGCCGAGTACACCGTCGCCCTGGTCTCCCGCCGCTCCGACGCCGAGCCCATGCTGGTGCGCGTGGTCGGCAAGCACTGTGAGAGTGGCGACATCGTCGTACGCGATGCCTTCCTGCCGGCCGATCTCGCGCCCGGTGACCTGATCGCCGTGCCCGCGACCGGCGCGTACTGCCGCTCGATGGCGAGCAACTACAACCACGCTCTTCGCCCGCCCGTCGTCGCCGTCGACGACGGTGCGGCGCGGGTGATCGTCCGGCGTGAGACGGAGGAAGACCTCCTGCGCCTGGATGTCGGATGATGAAAAATATGGAATAGATGTCTCACCATTCGGACAATGGACGGAAAGTCCGTTCCGGTGGGTGAGACTGGTCCCACTGTAGATGTATGAGAAGTGAGGTCGGATGATGCGTACGCGTCCGCTGAAGGTGGCGCTGCTGGGCTGTGGGGTTGTCGGCTCAGAGGTGGCGCGCATCATGACGACGCACGCCGACGACCTCACAGCGAGGATCGGCGCCCCGGTGGAGCTCGCCGGGGTCGCCGTCCGCCGCCCCTCCAAGGTGCGCGAGGGGATCGACCCGGAGCTCATCACCACCGACGCGACCGCGCTGGTCAAACGCGGTGACATTGACGTCATCGTCGAGGTCATCGGCGGCATCGAGCCCGCTCGGACCCTCATCACCACCGCCTTCGAGCACGGCGCCTCCGTCGTCTCCGCGAACAAGGCGCTCATCGCGCAGGACGGCGCCGCGCTGCACGAGGCCGCCGTCGAGCACGGGCGTGACCTGTACTACGAGGCCGCCGTCGCCGGTGCCATTCCGCTGATCAGGCCGCTGCGCGAGTCGCTCGCCGGTGACAAGGTCAACCGCGTTCTCGGCATCGTGAACGGGACGACGAACTTCATCCTCGATGCCATGGACACCACCGGTGCCGGGTATCAGGAAGCGCTCGACGAGGCCACCGCGCTCGGGTACGCCGAGGCCGACCCCACCGCCGACGTCGAGGGCTTCGACGCCGCCGCCAAGGCCGCGATCCTCGCCGGCATCGCGTTCCACACGCGCGTACGCCTCGACGACGTCTACCGCGAGGGCATGACCGAGGTGACCGCCGCCGACTTCGCGTCCGCGAAGCGCATGGGCTGCACCATCAAGCTCCTCGCCATCTGCGAGCGGGCCGCCGACGGCGGCTCCGTGACCGCGCGCGTGCATCCCGCGATGATTCCGCTCAGCCACCCGCTGGCGTCGGTCCGCGAGGCGTACAACGCCGTCTTCGTCGAGGCGGAGGCCGCGGGACAGCTGATGTTCTACGGGCCCGGCGCCGGTGGCTCGCCCACCGCCTCCGCTGTCCTCGGCGACCTCGTGGCCGTCTGCCGCAACAAGCTCGCCGAGACCACCGGACCCGGCGACTCCGCGTACACGCAGCTGCCCGTGGGCTCCATGGGCGAGGTCGTCACGCGCTACCACATCAGCCTCGACGTGGCCGACAAGCCGGGCGTCCTCGCCCAGGTCGCGACGGTCTTCGCCGAGCACGGCGTATCGATCGATACGGTCCGTCAGACGGGCAAGGACGGCGAGGCCTCCCTCGTCGTCGTCACCCATCGCGCGCCCGACGCCGCCCTCACCGGCACCGTCGACGCGCTGCGCAGACTCGACACCGTGCGTGGTGTCGCCAGCATCATGCGGGTTGAAGGGGAGTAGGCAGTAATGAGCCACCAGTGGCGCGGAATCATCGAGGAGTACCGGGAGCGTCTGCCGGTCTCGGACACCACGCCGGTCGTGACGCTTCGCGAGGGCGGCACGCCGCTCGTGCCCGCGCAGGTGCTCTCGGAGCGCACGGGCTGCGAGGTCCACCTCAAGGTCGAGGGCGCGAACCCCACCGGGTCCTTCAAGGACCGCGGCATGACCATGGCGATCACCAAGGCCAAGGAGGAGGGCGCGAAGGCCGTCATCTGCGCCTCCACCGGCAACACGTCGGCCTCCGCGGCCGCCTACGCCGTACGGGCGGGCATGGTCTGCGCCGTCCTCGTGCCGCAGGGCAAGATCGCGCTCGGCAAGATGGGCCAGGCGCTCGTCTACGGCTCGAAGATCCTCCAGGTCGACGGCAACTTCGACGACTGCCTGAACCTCGCGCGCGCCCTCTCCGAGAACTACCCGGTCGCGCTCGTCAATTCGGTCAACCCGTTCCGCATCGAGGGCCAGAAGACCGCCTCGTTCGAGATCGTGGACGCCCTCGGCGACGCCCCCGACATCCACGTCCTTCCCGTCGGCAACGCCGGCAACATCACGGCCTACTGGAAGGGCTACAAGGAGTACGCCGCCGACTCGGTGTCGACCCGTGCCCCCCGGATGTGGGGCTTCCAGGCCTCCGGTTCGGCGCCCATCGTGCGCGGCGAGATCGTCAAGGACCCCTCGACGATCGCCACCGCGATTCGCATCGGCAACCCCGCGTCGTGGCAGTACGCGCTCGCCGCGCGCGACGAGTCCGGCGGTTTCATCGACGAGGTGACGGACCGTGAGATCCTGCGCGCCTACAAGCTGTTGGCGTCCCAGGAGGGTGTCTTCGTGGAGCCCGCGTCGGCCGCCTCGGTCGCCGGTCTGCTGAAGGCCGCCGAACAGGGCCTGGTCGACAAGGGACAGAAGATCGTCTGCACCGTGACCGGAAACGGCCTGAAGGACCCCGACTGGGCCGTCGCCGGCGCCCCGCAGCCGGTCACCGTCCCGGTCGACGCGGCCACCGCCGCCGAGCGCCTCGGCCTGGCGTGACCCGCCGGCCGCGGGCGTAAGCCTCCGGCCGTATACGAGGGGTGGCACAGGGGGCTTACGACACGCATCGTGCGCCTCCTGTGCGCCCTATGTCGCCAAAGAACCTTCCTTCGATAGGCTGTACCGAACCCGCCCCGCCGCATATGCCGCGGAGCCGCCGTAGTTCGCGGCCTTCGGGTGTTCCGTACATGTGGCACGTACCGAAAATACGCAGCCTCGAAAACACGCAGCTCAAGGAGAGTCATCGAGCGATGGCCGGTCCAGCGTTCCGCGCCGCCGCCGTCCGGGTGCGCACCCCCGCCACCAGCGCCAACCTCGGTCCGGGCTTCGATGCCCTGGGCCTGTCGCTGGGTCTGTACGACGACGTGGTCGTCCGGGTGGCCGACTCCGGCCTGCACATCGACATCGCGGGGGAGGGCAGCGACACCCTGCCGCGCGACGAGTCGCATCTGCTCGTACGATCCCTGCGCACCGCCTTCGACCTGCTCGGCGGACAGCCGCGCGGTCTTGAGATCGTCTGCGCCAACCGCATCCCGCACGGCCGCGGCCTCGGCTCCTCGTCCGCCGCCATCTGCGCGGGCATCGTCGCCGCACGCGCCGTGACCATAGGCGGCGAGGCCAGGCTCGACGACGCGGCGCTGCTCGAACTCGCCACCGAGATCGAGGGCCACCCCGACAACGTCGCCGCCTGTCTGCTCGGCGGCTTCACGCTCTCCTGGATGGACGCGGGAGCGGCGCGGGCGATCAGGCTGGAACCCGCCCATTCCATCGTTCCAGTGGTTTTCGTGCCCGGGAAGCCCGTCCTCACCGAGACCGCGCGCGGCCTGCTGCCGCGCACCGTCCCGCACGTCGACGCCGCCGCCAACGCGGGCCGGGCGGCCCTGCTCGTCGAGGCCCTCACCAGGCGCCCCGAGCTGCTGCTCCCCGCCACCGAGGACCGGCTGCACCAGGACTACCGCGCCCCGGCCATGCCGGAGAGCGCCGCCCTGGTGGAGCGGCTGCGCGCCGACGGCGTGCCCGCGGTGATCTCCGGCGCGGGACCCACGGTCCTCGCGCTGGCCGAAGACAGTGCGGCCGACAAGGTCGCACGCCTGGCGGGCGAGGGCTGGGCGGCCAACCGCCTGGCGCTCGACGCCGGGGGGGCGAGCGTGCTGCCGCTCGCGCCCCAGTGAAGGCAGGGATCTCGGGGCGACCCGATTTCGAGAGGGGGAATGTTTGTTGGATCCGGTAGTGTTAATCTCAAGTCTGCACCCGACCTCACCATGGCGAGGTGCTTTGTGTCCCCGTCCGGGACAACCATTCTTCCGGGAGCCTCCCAAACTGCTTCGTGCCCCGCACTGAGCGGTCCGAGCACGCTCCGGAACCGGCGTGACCGTGCCGAGTGACACCGCACATCAGTGGCACCGCATCGCAATCGCCATCATCAATGAATTCTTCCGCCTCGTTGGCGGACCACCGCCCCGGCACGGTCCATACGCATAGGACCGCCGGACAGCACAACCGGTCGCCGAGCCAGACAGGCCGACGTCCGCTCCAGGGAAGGACCCTTCGTGAGCGACACCACCGATCTGATGGGCGTGACTGCCGACACGCCCGCCACGGACGCCTCCGCGGCGCCTGCCACCGGTGCTTCGGCCGGGTCCCGGCGGCGCCGCGGCACCGGCCTCGAGGGCATGGTGCTGGCGGAACTGCAGCAGGTCGCCTCGGGCCTTGGTATCAAGGGAACCGGGCGCATGCGCAAGAGCCAGCTGATCGAGGTCATCAAGGAGGCGCAGGCAGGGGGCGGAGCCCCGGCCAAGAGCGCCGCGCCTTCCGCGGACACCACCGAGACCAAGCCCAAGCGCCGGGCCACCTCGAAGGCCCGTACAGGCGAGGACCAGGGCGCCGAGGGTGCCGGCAAGGCGAGCAAGGCCGACAAGACCGAGAAGGCCGGCAAGGCCGAGGGCGGCAAGGCCGAGAAGGCCGCCGCACAGCAGCAGATCGAGATCCCCGGCCAGCCGGACGGGGGCGCCGTCCGCGCGAGCGAAGCCGAGCGCGGGGCAGACGACCAGCCCGCCGGTGAGCGTCGCCGGCGCCGGGCCACCGCCGACGCGGGCAGCCCGGAGACGGTCACCGCCGAGGCGAAGGCCGACACCAAGACCGAGGTCAAGGCCGACGCGGCCGAGGCCAGGGGTGACAGGGGCGGGGACGGCTCCGGCGACAGCGCCGAGGGCCGCCGCGAGCGCCGCGACCGCCAGGGCCGCGGCCGTGACCGCGACCGCCGCGGCAACAGCGGCAGCAAGGGCGACGACCAGCAGGGCGGTGGCCGTCCGGACCGCCAGGAGCGGCAGGACCGCCAGCAGCAGGGCAGCGGCCGTCCGGACCGCCAGGACCGCCAGCGTGACAGCGGTCCGCGGGCCGACGAGGACGGGGACGATTTCGAGGGCGGCCGCCGCGGCCGCCGGGGCCGTTACCGTGACCGCCGTGGCCGTCGTGGCCGCGACGAGCAGGGCTTCGGCAACGAGCCGCAGGTCTCCGACGACGACGTCCTGATCCCCGTCGCGGGCATCCTGGACATCCTCGACAACTACGCGTTCATCCGTACGTCGGGCTACCTCCCCGGTCCCAACGACGTCTACGTCTCGCTGGCCCAGGTCCGCAAGAACGGCCTGCGCAAGGGCGACCACGTCACCGGCGCGGTCCGCCAGCCCAAGGACGGCGAGCGCCGCGAGAAGTTCAACGCGCTCGTGCGCCTGGACTCCGTCAACGGCATGGCGCCCGAATCCGGGCGCGGGCGCCCGGAGTTCAACAAGCTGACGCCCCTTTACCCGCAGGACCGGCTCCGCCTGGAGACCGACCCGGGCGTGCTCACCACCCGCATCATCGACCTCGTGGCGCCCATCGGTAAGGGCCAGCGCGGTTTGATCGTGGCCCCGCCGAAGACCGGCAAGACCATGATCATGCAGGCGATCGCCAACGCGATCACGCACAACAACCCCGAGTGCCACCTGATGGTCGTCCTGGTCGACGAGCGTCCGGAAGAGGTCACCGACATGCAGCGGTCGGTGAAGGGCGAGGTCATCTCCTCGACTTTCGACCGCCCGGCCGAGGACCACACCACGGTCGCCGAGCTGGCCATCGAGCGCGCCAAGCGCCTGGTGGAGCTGGGCCACGACGTCGTCGTACTGCTCGACTCGATCACGCGTCTGGGCCGTGCGTACAACCTCGCGGCCCCGGCCTCCGGCCGCATCCTGTCCGGTGGTGTCGACTCGACGGCCCTCTACCCGCCGAAGCGCTTCTTCGGTGCCGCGCGCAACATCGAGGACGGCGGCTCGCTGACCATCCTCGCGACCGCGCTCGTCGACACCGGGTCCCGCATGGACGAGGTCATCTTCGAGGAGTTCAAGGGCACCGGCAACGCCGAGCTCAAGCTCGACCGCAAGCTCGCCGACAAGCGCATCTTCCCGGCGGTGGACGTGGACGCGTCCGGTACCCGCAAGGAAGAGATCCTGCTCGGCAGCGACGAGCTCGCCATCACCTGGAAGCTGCGCCGTGTGCTGCACGCGCTCGACCAGCAGCAGGCGATCGAGCTGCTCCTGGACAAGATGAAGCAGACGAAGTCGAACGCCGAGTTCCTGCTCCAGATCCAGAAGACGACCCCGGCGCCGGGCAACGGCAACGACTAGTCGTCCCGGCACCGAAAAGGGCCGCCCCGTCACTCCTGTGACGGGGCGGCCCTTTTCGGTGCGGGCGAGACCTTGGCCACACGCGTAAGAGATTCTCACGGTCACCGCTGGTAGCGCCGCCCCGCATGAAACCGCAGGTGAAAGGCGGAAATCGGGCGGCGGTGCGAACTGTGCGTAATGGTCGCTTACCGGGGCGCACACAGGGTGCCGTGCAACCCTTCTTTCGGCTTTCACGTCTGACAAGTGACGGAAAGCCGCGCCTGACCCTGAAAGCAGGGGATAACCGACCGACGAGGACTGAGGAGCCCATGACTGACGAGAGCACCCCGGCGGGCCCGGCCGATACGCGGCCCAGACGTCCCCGCGGCGGAGGCGGCAGGCGCCGCAAGCCGCGCCGGCGCAGCAAGGCGCTCGTCATCACGGCATGGGCAGCGGCCTCGGTGGTCGTCCTCGGCGGTACCGGACTCGGTGTCGTGTACTTCAAGCTCAACGGCAACATCAAGGGCGTCGACATCAACGCCGCGCTCGGCACCGACCGCCCCCTGGACATCGACAACGGCTCCCAGGACATCCTCGTCCTCGGCTCCGACTCGCGCTCCGGTGACAACGCCAAGTACGGCAAGGACGAGGGCGCCGCCCGCTCCGACACGGCGATGATCGTGCACGTCTACAAGGGCCACAAGAAGGCCAGCGTCGTCTCCATACCCCGCGACACGCTGATATCCCGCCCCGAGTGCAAGACGGACGACGGCACGACCGACCCCGGCGGGCAGCGGCAGATGTTCAACACGGCGTACGAGGTCGGGGGCCCCGCCTGCGCCGTCAAGACCGTCGAGAAGATGTCCGGCATCCGGATGGACCACTACCTCGAAGTGGACTTCACGGGCTTCAAGAAGCTCATCGACACCCTCGGCGGCGTCGACATCACCACCAAGAAGGCCATCCGCGACAAGGACAGCCACCTCGACCTGGACGCGGGCACCCACACCCTGACCGGTGAGCAGGCGCTCGGCCTGGTCCGCACCCGGCACGGCGTCGGCGACGGCAGCGACCTCGGCCGCATCCAGCTCCAGCAGGCCTTCATCAAGGCCCTGCTCGACCAGGTCAAGGAGGTCGGGGTCTTCGGCAACCCCAAGAAGCTCTACGACCTGGCGAACGACGCGACCAGCGCCGTCACCACGGACTCCGACCTGAACGACGTCAAGAGCCTCGCGAGCTTCGCGGGCGGCCTCAAGGGCATCGGCGCGGGCGACATGAAGATGGTCACGATGCCGGTCCAGTACGACCCCGCCGACCGCAACCGCGTCCTTCCCCTCGAAGAGGCCGACCAGGAGGTCTGGGACGCGCTCAAGGCCGACAGGCCCATCCCGAAGTCCGCCACCGAGAAGTCCGCGGGCGACAAGGGGGACGTCGGCGGCGTGGTCGCCGGTCACTGAGGGTCGCGGGAACAGAGCTGGAACAGAGCAGGAACAGCTCCGGACCAGAGCCGGAATAGATCGGCCCCTACCCCCGTTTTGGGAGATACGGCCGGTCCTGGCAGACTGGTACGTCGGCCCCGGTTCACGTACGAGCAATCCGCGCGTACGACCCGGCGCCCTCCCGAAACTAGGAGACACCTTGAAGCGCGACATCCACCCCGAGTACGTCGAGACCCAGGTCAGCTGCACCTGTGGCGCGTCGTTCACCACCCGCAGCACGATCTCCAGCGGCACCGTCCGTGCCGAGGTCTGCTCCGAGTGCCACCCGTTCTACACGGGCAAGCAGAAGATCCTCGACACCGGTGGCCGCGTGGCCCGCTTCGAGGCCCGCTTCGGCAAGGCCGCGGCTGCCAAGAAGTAGCGAGCCACTGCGCCGGTCATCGGCCGCCCTCGCCAGGGGGCGGCCGGGACCGGCGCTTTTGCCGTCCCGCAGCCGATTCGCGTAGAACGCTCGCGTAGAACCTTCGCGTAGAAAACCAGGAGCCCCCGATGTTCGAGGCGGTCGAGGAACTGATCGGCGAGCACGCCGATCTGGAGAAGAAGCTCGCGGACCCGTCGGTCCACGCCGACCAGGCCAACGCGCGCAAGCTCAACAAGCGCTACGCCGAGCTGACCCCGATCGTCGCGACGTACCGCAGCTGGAAGCAGACCGGGGACGACATCGAGACCGCCCGCGAGCTGGGCGCCGACGACCCGGAATTCGCCGCCGAGGTCAAGGACCTGGAGCGCCGCCGCGACGAGCTCACCGAGAAGCTGCGGCTGCTGCTCGTGCCCCGGGACCCGTCCGACGACAAGGACGTCATCCTGGAGATCAAGGCGGGCGCGGGCGGCGACGAGTCCGCCCTGTTCGCCGGCGACCTGCTGCGCATGTACCTGCGGTACGCGGAGCGCGTCGGCTGGAAGACCGAGATCATCGACTCCACCGAGTCCGAGCTCGGCGGCTACAAGGACGTCCAGGTCGCCGTGAAGACCAAGGGCGGCCAGGGCGCCACCGAGCCCGGCCAGGGCGTCTGGGCCCGCCTCAAGTACGAGGGCGGCGTGCACCGCGTGCAGCGCGTGCCCTCCACCGAGTCGCAGGGCCGCATCCACACCTCCGCCGCCGGCGTCCTGGTGACGCCCGAGGCCGAGGAGATCGACGTCGAGATCCACGCCAACGATCTGCGCATCGACGTCTACCGCTCCTCCGGGCCCGGCGGCCAGTCCGTCAACACCACCGACTCCGCGGTGCGCATCACCCACCTGCCGACCGGCGTCGTCGCCTCCTGCCAGAACGAGAAGAGCCAGCTCCAGAACAAGGAGCAGGCCATGCGCATCCTGCGCTCCAGGCTCCTCGCGGCGGCCCAGGAGGAAGCGGAGAGCAAGGCCGCGGACGCGCGCCGCAGCCAGGTCCGCACCGTCGACCGCTCCGAGAAGATCCGGACGTACAACTACCCGGAAAACCGGATCTCGGACCACCGCGTCGGCTTCAAGGCGTACAACTTGGACCAGGTGCTCGACGGCGAACTCGACGCGGTCATCCAGGCCTGCGTCGACGCGGACTCCGCGGCCAAGCTCGCCGCGGCCTGACGCCCCCATCCCTCGTACGACGCCCCCGGAGGACCAGCGTGAACCTGCTGCTCGCGGAAGTGGCCCAGGCCACCCAGCGGCTGGCCGACGCCGGCGTGCCCTCGCCGCGCAACGACGCGGAGGAGCTCGCGGCCTTCGTGCACGGCGTGAAGCGGGGCGAGCTGCACTCCGTCAAGGACTCCGACTTCGACGCCCGCTACTGGGAGACGATCGCGCGCCGTGAGGCCCGCGAGCCGCTCCAGCACATCACCGGACGGGCCTACTTCCGCTACCTGGAGCTCCAGGTGGGCCCCGGCGTCTTCGTGCCCCGCCCGGAGACGGAGTCGGTCGTCGGCTGGGCGATAGACGCGGTGCGCGCCATGGACGTCGTCGAGCCGCTCATCGTCGACCTGTGCACCGGCTCGGGCGCCATCGCGCTCGCCCTCGCCCAGGAGGTGCCGCGCTCGCGCGTGCACGCCGTGGAGCTGTCCGAGGACGCCCTGAAGTGGACGCGCAAGAACGTCGAGGGGTCCAGGGTCAAGCTGGTCAAGGGCGACGCCCGCGACGCCTTCCCGGAGCTGGACGGCCAGGTCGACCTGGTGGTCTCCAACCCGCCGTACATCCCCCTCACCGAATGGGAGTACGTCGCTCCGGAGGCCCGGGACTACGACCCCGAGCTCGCCCTCTTCTCCGGCGAGGACGGCCTCGACCTGATCCGCGGCATCGAGCGCACCGCCCACCGGCTGCTCCGCCCCGGCGGTGTCGTCGTCATCGAGCACGCCGACACCCAGGGCGGCCAGGTCCCGTGGATCTTCACCGAGGAGCGGGGCTGGGCCGACGCCGCCGACCACCCCGACCTCAACAACCGGCCGCGCTTCGCGACCGCCCGCAAGGCGATGCCGTGACGACCAACATTTCAACGCAGCAGTACGTGTACGAGGAGGCCCGCTGATGGCACGGCGATACGACACCAACGACGCGACCGACCGCTCGACCGGTCTGCGCGAGGCCGCCTCCGCCGTGCGCCGGGGCGAGCTGGTCGTGCTGCCCACCGACACCGTCTACGGCATCGGCGCCGACGCCTTCAGCCCGGAGGCGTGCGCCGACCTGCTCGACGCCAAGGGCCGCGGCCGCAACATGCCGACCCCCGTCCTCATCGGCTCGCCGAACACCCTGCACGGCTTGGTCACCGACTTCTCCGAGATGGCCTGGGAACTCGTCGACGCCTTCTGGCCCGGCGCCCTGACCCTGGTCGCCAAGCAGCAGCCCTCCCTCCAGTGGGACCTCGGCGACACCCGCGGCACGGTCGCCATCCGGATGCCGCTGCACCCCGTCGCCATCGAACTGCTCACCGAGGTCGGCCCCATGGCCGTCTCCTCGGCCAACCTCACCGGGCACCCCGCCCCCGAGGACTGCGACGCCGCGCAGGAGATGCTCGGCGACTCCGTCTCCGTCTACCTGGACGGCGGCCGGACCCCCGGCATCGTCCCCTCGTCGATCGTCGACGTCACGGGCAAGGTGCCGGTCCTGCTCCGCGCGGGCGCCCTGGACGCGGACGAGCTGCGCAAGGTGGTACCCGACCTCGAGGTGGCGAATTGACAGCCCCTGAGACGGGGCGTGGCATAGCGGGCTTCCCGGGCTCTGCGGGCACCTTCCGCATCCTCCACGTCAGCACCGGCAACGTCTGCCGCTCGCCGATCACCGAGCGGCTGACCCGGCATGCCCTGGCCGACCGCCTCGGCGACCCCCTGACCGGCGGCCTGATCGTGGAGAGCGCGGGCACCTGGGGCCACGAGGGCGCCCCCATGGAGACCAACGCCGAGACCGTCCTCGCGGACTTCGGGGCGGACGCCAGCGGCTTCATGGGACGCGAGCTCCTCGACGACCACGTGATCCGCGCCGACCTGGTCCTGACCGCCACCCGGGACCACCGGGCGCAGGTCATCTCCATGGGCCACTCGGCGGGCCTGCGCACCTTCACGCTCAAGGAGTTCACCCGGCTGGTGCGGGCCATAGACCCGACGACCCTGCCCGAGCCGGACGGCAACGGCGTGGTGGAGCGCGCCCGCGCCCTGGTGCGGGCCGCCGCCGCCCTGCGCGGCTGGCTCCTCGCCCCCAACGTGGAGGCCGACGAGGTGTACGACCCCTACGGCGCGCCCCTGCCGTTCTTCCGCTCCGTGGGCGACGAGATCAACCAGGCGCTCGACCCCGTGGTGACGGCGCTGACCGGCGTGCCCGCGCACACGTAGCGGCCTACATTGGTCCTGAGGTCACCCCCCGCCAGGCCCCGGAGCCCACGATGTCGCTCAGCACGGTCAGCACCGCACCCAGCGCCCCCGAGGCGTCGTACACCGACCTCGGCGCGCTGCGCCGGCAGGACCCCGAGCTGGCCGAGGTCATCGCCGCCGAGGCCGCCCGGCAGTCCGGCGGCCTCCAGCTGGTCGCCGCCGAGAACTTCACCTCGCCCGCCGTCCTGACCGCCCTCGGCTCCCCGCTCGCCAACAAGTACGCCGAGGGCTACCCCGGGGCCCGTCACCACGGCGGCTGCGAACTCGTCGACGTCGCCGAGCGGATCGCCGTCGACCGCGCCAAGGCCCTCTTCGGCGCCGAGCACGCCAACGTCCAGGCGCACTCCGGCTCCTCCGCCGTCCTCGCCGCGTACGCCGCGCTGCTGCGGCCCGGCGACACGGTCCTCGCCATGGGCTTGCCGTACGGCGGCCACCTCACGCACGGCTCGCCCGCGAACTTCTCCGGGCGCTGGTTCGACTTCGTCGGCTACGGCGTCGACGCCGAGAGCGGCCTCATCGACTACGACCAGGTGCACGCCCTCGCCCGCAGCCACCGCCCGAAGGCGATCGTCTGCGGCTCGATCTCCTATCCGCGGCACATCGACTACGCGGCCTTCCGCGCCATCGCCGACGACGTGGGCGCGTATCTCATCGCCGACGCGGCCCATCCCCTGGGCCTGGTCGCCGGGGGAGCGGCGCCGAACCCCGTGCCGTACGCCGACGTCGTCTGCGCCACCACCCACAAGGTCCTGCGCGGCCCCCGAGGCGGCCTCCTGCTGTGCGGGGCGGACCTGGCGCACCGGATCGACCGGGCCGTCTTCCCGTTCACGCAGGGCGGCGCACAGATGCACACGATCGCCGCCAAGGCGGTGGCCTTCGGCGAGGCGGCGGCCCCGGCCTTCACCGCGTACGCCCATCAGGTGGTCGCCAACGCGCGGACGCTGGCGGACGGCCTGGCCGCCGCCGGGTTCGCGATCATCACCGGCGGCACCGACACCCATCTGATCCTGGCCGATCCGGCACCCCTCGGAGTCGAGGCGCACACCGCCCGCGGCAGGCTCGCGGCCGCCGGGATCGTCCTCGACACCTGCGCCCTGCCGCACGGCGACGCCCGCGGACTGCGCCTCGGCACCGCCGCCGTCACGACCCAGGGCATGACCGGTCCCGACCTGGTGCGCGTCGCCGGCCTGCTGGCCGACGCGGTCCGCGGCACGGGAGAGACCACGGACGTACGGAACGAGGTGCGCGAACTGGCGGGCAGATTTCCGCCGTATCCGGGATAGGACGGGGTAGGCGCGTCAGGGACGCACACGTACTCGTGCAACCATCGTCGCTACCCGTAAGTCCCCAACCGTATGCGCGCAAAGCTAGGGTGTGGGGCTGAGATGGCCAGCGATACCTGTGGGGAAGCCCGTGCGTGAATACCTGCTGACGCTCTGCATCACGGCCGCGGTGACCTATCTGCTGACCGGGCCGGTGCGGAAGTTCGCGATCGTGGCCGGCGCCATGCCGGAAATCCGCGCCCGCGACGTACACCGGGAGCCCACGCCCCGGCTCGGCGGGATCGCGATGTTCTTCGGCCTGTGCGCGGGTCTCCTGGTCGCCGACCACCTGCCGAACCTGAACGCGGTCTTCGAGAACTCCAACGAACCGCGCGCGCTGCTCTCCGGAGCGGCGCTGATCTGGCTCATCGGCGTCCTGGACGACAAGTTCGAGATCGACGCCCTGATCAAGCTCGGCGGCCAGATGATCGCCGCCGGCGTCATGGTCATGCAGGGCCTGACGATCCTGTGGATCCCGGTCCCCGGCGTCGGCACGGTCTCGCTGACCTCCGGCCAGGGCACCCTCCTGACGGTCGCGCTCGTCGTCATCACCATCAACGCCGTCAACTTCGTGGACGGCCTCGACGGTCTCGCGGCGGGCATGGTCTGCATCGCCTCCGCCGCGTCCTTCATGTACGCCTACCGGATCTGGTACGGCTACGGCATCGAGGCCGCCGCGCCCGCCACGCTCTTCGCCGCCATCCTCATGGGCATGTGCCTGGGCTTCCTGCCGCACAACATGCACCCCGCCCGGATCTTCATGGGCGACTCGGGGTCGATGCTCATCGGCCTGATCCTCGCGGCGGGCGCCATCTCCGTGACGGGACAGGTCGACCCGGCGGCGATGAAGCTGAACTTCGGCGGCACCCGCGACGCCACGCACGCGATGCTGCCGGTCTTCATCCCGCTGCTCATGCCGCTCACGATCATCGCGATCCCCTTCGCCGACCTGGTCCTCGCCATCGTGCGCCGCACCTGGAACGGCAAGTCGCCCTTCGCCGCGGACCGCGGGCACCTCCACCACCGGCTCCTGGAGATCGGCCACTCGCACAGCCGCGCGGTGCTGATCATGTACTTCTGGTCGGCGCTCATCGCCTTCGGCACCGTCGCGTACTCGGTGCACTCCACGAGCGTGTGGATCCTGCTGCTCATCGTCGCCCTCAGCGCGCTGGGCCTCGTCCTGCTCCTGCTGCCGCGCTTCAGGCCGCGTACTCCCCGCTGGGCCGAGGCCTTCGTGCCGCCGCGCTACCGGCGCCGCCGGGCGGAGCGCGTCGAGGCGGAGACGGCCCAGGAGGATGTCGCCGGGCCCGCCGACCCGGGCCCCGCCCCCGTGCCCGAGCTGAGCGGCGCCATGCGCCCGCACGGCAGTACCGCGCTCTCCGAGCGTCCCCGTGTACGGTCGCAGGAGCGCGACTAGGCGCGGCTATCACCGCGAGGCCTTCACGGCCAACACGAAACGCGCATGGTGGGCCGATCGTGTGATGGTCGGCACACTTTCAGGTAAAGACTGCATCAAATAGTTTGTGATACGGTTCACGAGAACCCGAGATATATTGGGGTGGCCCCGACGAGACCGGCCGCCCTGGTGAGGTGCGCCTCTTCGTCTCCGTGCGCCTCGCGTCCGGATCAGGGCCATCGCTCGACGATCGCAATGCCGCAATGCCCCGTCCCCCAAATTCCGCCGGAGGAGCTGCCGCCATGCAGTCCAACGACGCCCGCACACTGCTTCACTGTGCCCTGCCCACCGCTGCCGCGGGTGTGGCGGGAGTCGCGGTCAGTGCCGCCGTTGCCGGCGGCAAGGGTGCGCTCGGTGCCACCTTCGGCGCACTTCTCGTCCTGCTGTTCATGGGTGGCGGGCTCGTGGCGCTCCAGCGAGGCGCGCGTTCCTTCCCTTACCTGTTCCAGGCAATGGGTCTGCTGGTCTACACGGTGCAGATCCTGATCCTGATGGTGGTGCTGAGCGTGCTGAGTGGTACTTCGGCGTTCAACTCGAGGTGCTTCGCCTTCACGCTGCTCGCCGCCACTTTGGTGTGGTTGGGGGCGCAGGTGCGTTCCCATATGAAGGCCAAGGTCCTCTATGTGGAGCCGGATTCCGCCCGGCCGCAATCGTGAGCTGTAGGGCCAGCGTAAGGAGGCCTCCGCTCATTTGCTATGGTCTCGCCACAACTGCGGCAGAGCTGGCGCGGGAGGCGGCCGTGCCTGTGAAGCCATACGGCTCGGAGCCCAGCCGCCGCCCCCAAATCCGCAAGTCCAGTCCAGTGCCGCTCCGCGGACATCGACCGCGCCGACACATCGAGGTTGCCGTACCCATGCGCCACGTTGAAGGAGCTCGCGGTGAGTAACGCCCAGACGCTCGCCTTCGAGACCGATTGCCACATTTTTGAAGGGTGCGGTTTCCCGACCCCCGGCCTGCACTCCTTCCTCTTCGAGCCGATTTTCACCGTTGGCGGCTTCGAGTTCAACAAGCCGATGCTGCTGGCCCTGGTGAGTTCGGTCGTCGTCATCGGCTTCTTCTGGGCCGCCTTCAATAAGCCGAAGCTGATCCCCGGCAAGCTCCAGATGGTCGCCGAGATCGGCTACGACTTCGTGCGTCGCGGGGTCGTCTACGAGACGCTCGGCAAGAAGGAGGGCGAGAAGTACGTCCCTCTGATGGTCTCGCTGTTCTTCTTCATCTGGATCATGAACCTCTGGTCGATCGTTCCGCTCGCCCAGTTCCCGGTGACCTCGGTCATCGCACTGCCGGCGGGCCTCGCGGCGATCGTCTACATCCTCTGGGTGAGCGTGACCTTCAAGAGGCACGGCTTCATCGGCGGCTGGAAGAACATCACCGGCTACGACCGTTCGCTCGGCCCGGTCTTCCCGATGGTCATGTTCTTCGAGTTCCTCTCGAACATGATCATCCGGCCCTTCACCCACGCGGTCCGGCTCTTCGCCAACATGTTCGCGGGCCACGTCCTGCTGGTGATCTTCACCATCGCGAGCTGGTACCTGCTGAACGGCATCGGCATCGCCTACGCGGGTGTCTCGTTCGTGATGGTCATCGTGATGACGATCTTCGAGCTGTTCATCCAGGCGCTCCAGGCCTACGTCTTCATCCTGCTGGCCTCCAGCTACATCCAGGGCGCGCTCGCCGAGCACCACTGAGTACGCCTCTCCTCCCCCCGATACATCCGGTGGCCAACCCCCACCGGCCCGTAAAAAGAAGGAAGTTACGGCATGTCCGCTCTCGAGACCCTCGCCGCGGTCAACATCCAGGGCCACTTCGGTGCGATCGGCTACGGCCTCGCCGCGATCGGCCCCGGCATCGGCGTCGGCATCATCTTCGGTAACGGTACGCAGGCCCTCGCCCGTCAGCCCGAGGCCGCCGGCCTCATCCGCCAGAACCAGATCCTCGGCTTCGTGCTCTGTGAGGCCCTGGCGCTCATCGGTCTGGTCATGGGCTTCGTTTACCCGACGACTTCCTGATCTGCCTCGGTTGACGAGAAACTTCAACGGAAGGCATTGATGTGATCTCCCTGGTACAGCTGGCGGCGGAGGAGAAGCAAAATCCTCTGATCCCGGCAATCCCCGAGCTCGTCATCGGCCTGATCGCGTTCGTCATCGTCTTCGGCTTCTTCGCCAAGAAGTTCCTCCCGAACATCAACAAGGTTCTGGAAGAGCGCCGCGAGGCGATCGAAGGCGGCATCGAAAAGGCCGAGGCCGCTCAGACCGAGGCCCAGAGCGTTCTTGAGCAGTACAAGGCTCAGCTCGCCGAGGCACGGCACGAGGCCGCGCGTCTGCGCCAGGAGGCGCAGGAGCAGGGCGCTCAGCTCATCGCCGAGATGCGGGCCGAGGGCCAGCGTCAGCGCGAGGAGATCGTCGCCGCGGGCCACGCCCAGATCGAGGCCGACCGCAAGGCCGCCGCGCAGTCGCTGCGTCAGGACGTGGGCCAGCTGGCCACCGACCTGGCCGGCAAGCTCGTCGGCGAGTCCCTTGAGGACAGCGCCCGGCAGAGCCGCACCATCGACCGCTTCCTCGACGAGCTCGAGCAGAAGGCAGAGGCGGCTCGATGACAGCGCACGGAGCCAGCCGCGAGGCACTGGCCGCCGCGCGCGAGCGTCTGGACGCGCTGACCGACAACACGTCGGTCGACGCCAAGCGGCTCGCGGACGAGCTGGCCGCGGTCACCGCGCTGCTGGGCCGCGAGGTCTCGCTGCGTCGGGTCCTGACCGACCCGTCGCAGTCCGGCCAGGCCAAGGCCGAGCTGGCCGGGCGCCTGCTGAGCGGCCAGGTGGGCGGCGAGGCCGCCGACCTGGTGGCCGGCATGGTCCGCTCGCGCTGGTCGCAGTCGCGGGACCTGGTGGACGCTCTGGAGGAGCTGGCCAACCTCGCCGACCTGACCGGCGCGCAGCAGGCCGGCGCGCTGGACAACGTCGAGGACGAGCTCTTCCGGTTCGGCCGGATCGTCTCCTCCAGCACCGGGCTGCGGGCGGCACTGACCGACCGCGCCGCCTCGCGCACGGCCAAGAGCGAGCTGCTGCGCAGCCTGCTCGGCGGTCGCGCCGAGGACGTGACGGAGCGCCTCGTCGAGCGCCTTGTGACCGCGCCGCGCGGACGTAGCCTGGAAGAGGGACTCGAGTCCCTCTCCAAGCTGGCCGCGGACCGACGCAACCGCATGGTCGCCGTCGTCACTTCCGCTGTTCCGCTCTCGGACCGGCAGAAGCAGCGTCTCGGCGCCGCGCTGGTCAAGGTGTACGGACGGCAGATGCACCTCAACCTCGACGTGGACCCCGAGATCCTCGGCGGGATCAGGGTCCAGGTCGGCGACGAGGTCATCAACGGCTCCATCGCGGACCGCATCGAGGAAGCCGGCCGCCGCGTGGCCGGCCAGTAACTCAACACGCACGAAATACGGCCCTAGTTGGGCCGTGCAGAGGATTCCTGGGGGCTGACCCCAGACCCCCCAAGAAAACTTCGGGCCCAACAAGGAGAGCAGGGAACCCAGATGGCGGAGCTCACGATCCGGCCGGAGGAGATCCGGGACGCGCTGGAGAACTTTGTCCAGGCGTACAAGCCGGACGCGGCCTCGCGCGAGGAGGTCGGTACGGTCACCGTCGCCGGCGACGGTATCGCCAAGATCGAGGGTCTGCCCTCGGCCATGGCGAACGAGCTGCTGAAGTTCGAGGACGGATCTCTCGGCCTCGCGCTGAACCTCGAAGAGCGCGAGATCGGCGCGGTCGTCCTCGGCGAGTTCAGCGGCATCGAGGAAGGCCAGCCGGTCAGCCGTACCGGCGAGGTCCTGTCGGTCGCCGTGGGCGAGGGTTACCTCGGCCGCGTCGTCGACCCGCTCGGCAACCCGATCGACGGCCTCGGTGAGATCGAGACCAGCGGACGTCGCGCCCTCGAGCTGCAGGCACCGGGCGTCATGGCCCGTAAGTCGGTGCACGAGCCGATGGAGACGGGCTACAAGGCCGTCGACGCGATGACCCCGATCGGCCGTGGCCAGCGTCAGCTGATCATCGGTGACCGCCAGACCGGCAAGACCGCCCTGGCCGTCGACACGATCATCAACCAGCGCGACAACTGGCGCACCGGCGACGTGAACAAGCAGGTCCGCTGCATCTACGTCGCCATCGGTCAGAAGGGCTCCACCATCGCCTCCGTGCGTGGTGCGCTCGAAGAGGCCGGCGCGCTGGAGTACACGACCATCGTCGCCGCCCCGGCGTCCGACCCGGCCGGCTTCAAGTACCTGGCGCCGTACACCGGCTCGGCCATCGGCCAGCACTGGATGTACGAGGGCAAGCACGTCCTCATCGTCTTCGACGACCTCTCGAAGCAGGCCGACGCCTACCGCGCCGTGTCCCTGCTGCTCCGCCGCCCGCCGGGGCGCGAGGCCTACCCGGGTGACGTCTTCTACCTGCACTCGCGTCTCCTCGAGCGTTGCGCGAAGCTCTCCGACGAGCTGGGCAAGGGCTCGATGACGGGTCTGCCGATCGTCGAGACCAAGGCGAACGACGTGTCGGCGTTCATCCCGACCAACGTCATCTCCATCACCGACGGCCAGTGCTTCCTGGAGTCGGACCTCTTCAACGCCGGTCAGCGCCCCGCGCTGAACGTCGGTATCTCCGTCTCCCGAGTCGGTGGTTCCGCGCAGCACAAGGCGATGAAGCAGGTCTCCGGCCGCCTCCGCGTGGACCTCGCCCAGTTCCGTGAGCTGGAGGCGTTCGCCGCCTTCGGTTCCGACCTGGACGCCGCGTCGAAGGCGCAGCTCGAGCGCGGCCAGCGCATGGTCGAACTGCTCAAGCAGCCGCAGTACGAGCCGATGGCCACCGAGGACCAGGTCGTCTCCGTGTGGGCCGGTACCACCGGTCGCATGGACGAGGTGCCGGTGAACGACATCCGCCGCTTCGAGAAGGAGCTCCTGGAGTACCTGCACCGCAAGGAGCAGGGCCTCATGACCTCCATCAAGGAGGGCGGCAAGATGTCGGACGACACCCTCCAGGCCGTCGGCGACGCCATCGCGGAGTTCAAGAAGCAGTTCGAGACCTCGGACGGGAAGCTTCTCGGCGAGGACGCTCCGGCCGCCGCCGGCAAGTGACGACGGAAGGGACCTGACTCATGGGAGCCCAGCTCCGGGTCTACAAGCGTCGCATCAAATCCGTCACCGCGACCAAGAAGATCACCAAGGCGATGGAGATGATCGCCGCCTCGCGCGTGGTCAAGGCCCAGCGCAAGGTGACGGCGTCCACGCCGTACGCGACCGAGCTCACCCGCGCGGTCACGGCGGTCGGCACCGGCTCGAACACGAAGCACCCGCTGACCACCGAGCCGGAGACGGCGACCCGTTCCGCGGTGCTGCTCCTCACGAGCGACCGCGGACTGGCCGGTGCCTTCAACTCGAACGCCATCAAGGCCGCGGAGCAGCTGACCGCGCGCCTGGAGGCCGAGGGCAAGGAGGTCGACACGTACATCGTCGGCCGCCGTGGTCTGTCCCACTACAACTTCCGCGAGCGCAAGGTCGTGGAGTCGTGGTCGGGCTTCACCGATGAGCCCACGTACGCGGACGCCAAGAAGGTCGCGGCGCCGTTGATCGAGGCGATCGAGAAGGAGGCGGCGGAAGGCGGCGTGGACGAGCTCCACATCGTCTACACCGAGTTCATCTCGATGATGACGCAGACGGCCATCGACGGCCGCCTGCTGCCGCTCAGCCTCGAAGAGGTCGCGGAGGAGAAGCCCGCCAAGGGCGAGATCCCTCCGCTGTACGACTTCGAGCCGTCGGCGGAGGACGTCCTCGACGCCCTGCTGCCGCGGTACGTCGAGAGCCGTATCTACAACGCGATGCTTCAGTCGGCTGCCTCCAAGCACGCCGCCACGCGCCGCGCGATGAAGTCGGCCACCGACAACGCCGGGGATCTGATCAACAGCCTCTCCCGGCTTGCCAACGCGGCCCGCCAGGCCGAAATCACCCAGGAAATCAGCGAGATCGTCGGCGGCACAGCAGCGCTGGCCGACGCGACCGCGGGGAGTGACAAGTAATGACGACCACTGTTGAGACGGCCGTTGCCACGGGCCGCGTCGCCCGGGTGATCGGCCCGGTCGTCGACGTGGAGTTCCCCGTCGACGCGATGCCGGAGATCTACAACGCCCTGCACGTCGAGGTCGACGACCCGGAGACCGCGGGCGGCCGCAAGACGCTGACCCTCGAGGTCGCCCAGCACCTGGGTGACGGCGTGGTCCGCGCGATCTCGATGCAGCCCACCGACGGCCTGGTCCGCCAGGCGCCCGTCACCGACACCGGCCGCGGCATCTCGGTGCCGGTCGGCGACGTGACCAAGGGCCGCGTGTTCAACACGCTCGGTGATGTGCTGAACGACGACCCGTCCGTGGTCGCCGACGCCGAGCGCTGGACGATCCACCGCAAGGCCCCGGCCTTCGACCAGCTCGAGTCCAAGACCGAGATGTTCGAGACCGGCCTGAAGGTCGTCGACCTTCTCACCCCGTACGTCAAGGGTGGAAAGATCGGTCTGTTCGGTGGTGCCGGTGTCGGCAAGACCGTGCTGATCCAGGAAATGATCGTCCGTGTGGCCAAGCTGCACGACGGTGTCTCCGTCTTCGCCGGTGTCGGCGAGCGCACCCGTGAGGGCAACGACCTCATGGTCGAGATGGAGGAAGCCGGCGTTCTGGACAAGACCGCGCTGGTCTTCGGCCAGATGGACGAGCCGCCGGGCACGCGTCTGCGCGTCGCCCTGGCCGGTCTGACCATGGCGGAGTACTTCCGCGATGTGCAGAAGCAGGACGTGCTGTTCTTCATCGACAACATCTTCCGCTTCACCCAGGCCGGTTCCGAGGTCTCGACCCTGCTCGGCCGCATGCCCTCCGCGGTGGGCTACCAGCCGAACCTGGCCGACGAGATGGGTCTCCTCCAGGAGCGCATCACCTCGACCCGTGGTCACTCGATCACCTCGATGCAGGCGATCTACGTCCCCGCGGACGACCTGACCGACCCGGCCCCGGCGACCACGTTCGCCCACCTCGACGCGACGACGGTGCTCTCCCGTCCGATCTCCGAGAAGGGCATCTACCCGGCCGTGGACCCGCTGGACTCCACGTCCCGCATCCTGGACCCGCGCTACATCGCGCAGGACCACTACGACGCCGCCATGCGCGTCAAGGGGATCCTGCAGAAGTACAAGGACCTCCAGGACATCATCGCGATCCTCGGTATCGACGAGCTCAGCGAGGAAGACAAGCTCGTCGTCGCCCGCGCCCGTCGCGTGGAGCGCTTCCTGTCCCAGAACACCCACGCCGCCAAGCAGTTCACCGGCGTGGACGGTTCGGACGTGTCCCTCGACGAGTCGATCGCGGCGTTCAACGCGATCTGCGACGGCGAGTACGACCACTTCCCGGAGCAGGCGTTCTTCATGTGCGGTGGTCTCGAGGACCTCAAGAAGAACGCCAAGGAGCTCGGCGTCTCCTGAGCCCCGTAGCTCATCCCGGAGAGGGGCGGGGGACCAACCCCGCGGGGGCAGTGTCCCGCCCCTCCCCGTACGCCCACTAGAATTTGACCCAACACCCGGCGAAGCCGCCGGGTGGTGACCCGAGGAGCCACCCTTGGCTGCTGAGCTGCATGTCGAGCTGGTCGCCGCGGACCGCAGCGTCTGGTCCGGCGAGGCCACCCTGGTCGTCGCGCGCACCACGTCCGGCGACATCGGCGTCATGCCCGGTCACCAGCCGCTGCTCGGTGTGCTGGAGTCGGGCCCGGTGACCATTCGTACGAGTGGCGGCGGCACCGTCGTCGCCGCCGTCCACGGGGGATTCATCTCCTTCGCGGACGACAAGCTGTCGCTGCTGGCCGAGATCGCGGAGCTGTCCGACGAGATCGACGTCCAGCGTGCGGAGCGGGCGCTGGAGCGCGCGAAGTCGGAGGCCGACGCCTCCGCCGAGCGGCGCGCCGACGTCCGACTGCGTGCGGTGGCGGCGCGCTGACCCCAGCGCGCGGCGTAACGTGACTCAGCCGCGGCCAGGTCCGGGAACATTCCGGACCGGGTCGCGGCTGAGGCAATGCGGGTGCAATGTATTGGTCCGTTGTCGGTCCGCTGACCGACAGTAGAGGCGAGGAGGTCGGTGCCGATGATCCTCACTCTGCTCGTGTGCGGACTTGCGTTGATCGCGCTGGTGTTGGTGGGGCTCTTCGTCTTCGGACTGCGCCGCCGGCTGATCCAGCGCTCCGGCGGCACCTTCGACTGCTCCTTGCGCTGGGACGCCCCGGCGAAGGGCGACACCTCCGGCAAGGGCTGGGGGTATGGAGTCGCCCGCTACAACGGCGACCGCGTCGAGTGGTACCGCGTCTTCTCCTACGCCCCCCGGCCCCGCCGCGTCCTCGAACGCTCGGCCATCGAGGTCGTCGACCGCCGCGCGCCGGACGGCGAGGAGGAACTGGCACTGCTCTCCGACGCCATCGTCCTCGGCTGCCTGCACCGTGGCGTCCGCCTGGAGCTGGCGATGAGCGAGGACGCCCTGACGGGTTTCCTGGCCTGGCTGGAGGCGGCGCCTCCGGGGCAGCGGGTGAATGTGGCGTAGTGGTGATGTGCCCCGTAGGGGCGCCCCATAGGGGCGCGGGGAACTGCGCGACCAGCCACACAGAACCCGCAGACGCAGAACATGAGAAGCCGGGAGGACAGGGGGCGATCCCGTCCTCCCGGCTTCGTCCATGAGGGACGGCCCGGACCTACTTCAGGCCGTCATTGATGGCGCTCACCAGCTCACCATTACTGGTGTCACCGCTGAACTCCCAGAAGAACGCCCCGCCAAGACCCTGCTGCTTGGCCCAGGCCATCTTGGAGCGGATCGTCTCCGGGGTGTCGTACGACCACCAGTTGCTGCCGCAGTGGGCGTACGCCGTGCCGGCGACCGTCCCGTTCGCGGGACAGGAGTTCTTGAGCACCTTGTAGTCCTCGATGCCCGCCTCATACGTGCCCGGCGCCGCGCCCGTCGCCGTACCGCCCGGCTCCTTCTGGGTGACGCCGGTCCAGCCGCGCCCGTAGAAGCCGATGCCGAGCAGCAGCTTCGCCGAGGGCACGCCCTTGGCCTTCAGCTTGGAGATCGCCGCCGCGGAGTTGAAGCCCTCCTGCGGGATGCCGGCGTAGGAGGTGAGCGGGGAGTGCGGGGCCGTCGGTCCCTTGGCCGCCCACGCGCCGAAGAAGTCGTACGTCATCACGTTGTACCAGTCGGCGTACTGCGCCGCGCCGCCGTAGTCGGCCGAGTCGATCTTGCCGCCGTTGGAGCCGTCCGCGGTGATGGCCGCGGTGACGAGGTTCTTGGCGCCGAACTCGTTGCGGAAGGCCTGCATCATCGTCTTGAAGACGGCGGGGCCCGAGGTGTCGCAGGACAGGCCGCAGGCGTTCGGGTACTCCCAGTCCAGGTCGATGCCGTCGAAGACGTCGGCCCAGCGCGGGTCCTCGACGAGGTCGTGGCAGGACTTGGCGAAGGCCGCCGGGTTCTTCATGGCGTCGGTGAAGCCGCCGGACCAGGTCCAGCCGCCGAAGGACCAGAGGATCTTGATGTTCGGGTACTTGGCCTTGAGCTTGCGCAACTGGTTGAAGTTGCCGCGCAGCGGCTGGTCCCAGGTGTCGGCGACGCCGTCGACGCTCTGGTCGGCGGTGTAGGCCTTGTCGGTCGCCGCGTAGGCGTCGCCCATGGTGCACTTGCCGCCCTGGACGTTCCCGAAGCTGTAGTTGATGTGGGTGATCTTGCCGGCGGAGCCGGAGGTCGCGATGTTCTTCGCGTGGTAGTTGCGTCCGTAGACGCCCCACTCGGTGAAGTAGCCGAGCTTGACCTTGTCGCCCGGGCCGGGGCCCGGGTCACCGCCACCGGTGGTGCGGACCTTGACGGCGCCGCTCGCCGGGCCGTTCTGGCCGGCGGTGTCGCGGGCCTGCACGGTGTACGAGTAGTCGGTGCCGGCGGTCAGGCCCTCGTCGGTGTACGCGGTGTCCGTGACCGTGGCGACCTTGGCGCCGTCGCGCAGGACGTCGTAGTTCTTGACGCCCTTGTCGTCGGTCGCGGCCTTCCAGGCCAGCTTCACCGACGTGTTGGTGACGTCGGAGGCCGTCGGGGTGCCGGGCGCGGAGGGCGGCTCGTCGCCGGGGACGCTGCCGCCGTCGCAGCTGCCGCCGTTGAGCGTGCACTGGGAGGGGGCGCCGGAGCCCGTGCCGTTGAAGCCGAAGGAGACCGAGGCGCCGGGGGCGAGCGTGCCGTTCCAGCCGAGGTTCTTCGCGGTCCAGCGGGTGCCGGAGTTGGTGACGGTGGCGTCCCAGGCGGAGGTCACCTTGGTGTCGGCGGGGAAGTCCCACTGGACGTTCCACGCGCTGAGCGTCGTGGTGCCGGTGTTCTTGATGGTCCACTTGCCCTCGAAGCCGCTGCCCCAGTCCTGGGTCTTGGCGTACGTGGCGGTGGCCTCGGGAGCGGCGTCGGGGGCCGCCTCGGCGGGAGCGCCGAGGGCGACCAGGGTGGCGAGCGGGAGCAGGAGCGTGGTCAGTCCGGCCACGGCTCTGTGTCTGATTCTGAGTCCTGAGCGGGTGTCGTTCTGTGTGAAGCGCACGAGGTGCTCCTCGGGTGAGATCCGGGGGTCTTAGGGGTGGGACCCTGCGCCGCCCGTGAGCACGTGGACACGTGGGGGAGTGCTCACCGCAGTGCGGCGAGAATAGAAAGGTCTGGACCAGCGGTCAAGAGGTCTGTACCAATGGCCGAATTGTGCCGGTCCGGCGCGATCGCATCCCCGATCAGACCCCCAACTCCTGCGCGAGCACGGCCGCTTGCACCCGGCTGCGCAGCTCCAGCTTGCCGAGGAGGCGGCTCACGTGCGTCTTCACCGTCGCCTCCGCCATGGCGAGGCGGTCCGCGATCTCCGCGTTGGACAGCCCCTCGCCGATGCAGGACAGGACCTCGCGCTCGCGGCGCGTGAGACTGTCCAGGACGGCGGGGTCCGGCGCGTTCTCCCTGCGTACGGGCTTCGGAGGGGCGGCGAACTCGGCGATCAGGCGGCGGGTGACGGCCGGGGCGATGAGGCCCTCGCCACGCGCGACCGTGCGGACACCCTCGATGAGGTCCTTCGCCTCGGTGTTCTTCAGGAGGAAACCACAGGCGCCCGCGCGCAGCGCCCCGAAGACGTACTCGTCGAGATCGAAGGTGGTCAGGACGAGGACGTCCGCAAGTCCCTCCGAGACGACCTGGCGCGTTGCCGACACCCCGTCGAGGCGTGGCATCTGTATGTCCATCAGGACCAGGTCCGGGCGCAGCTCGCGGGCGAGGGCCACGGCCTGCTCGCCGTCCGCCGCCTCGCCGACCACCTCGATGTCGGGGGCGCTGCGCAGGATCAGGACGAGTCCCGCGCGTACGGCTGACTGGTCCTCGGCGACCAAGACCCTGATCATTCCTTGGCTCCTTCGTCTGCGGGGTCGACGGGCAGGGTCACGGAGACGGTCCAGGCCTTGCCGCCGCCCTCGCTCTCCGGGCTGGTCTCGGGGCCCGACCCGAAGGTGCCGCCGAGCAGTTCGGTGCGCTCGCGCATGCCGACGAGGCCGGCGCCCGAGCCGGGGGCGCGGGGCCCGGCGGGATCGTCGTACGGGCTGGTGACGCGGACCTTCAGGGCACGCGGTTCCTGGACGAGGCTCACGGTGACCCGGCCGGGGGAGGCGTGCTTGAGGGCGTTGGTCAGGGACTCCTGGACGATGCGGTACGCCGCCAGCTCGACCGGCGCGGGCAGCTTCGGGCCGTCCGGGGCGCGGGCGTCGTCGAGCGTGACGTCGAGGCCGTTGGTGCGGGCGCCGTCGAGGAGGGCGGTGAGGCCGTCGAGGGTGGGGGAGGCGGCCGGTTCCAGGTCGCCGCTGTCGTCGCGCAGGATGCCGATGAGACGGCGCATCTCGGCGAGGCCCTCGACGCTGTTCTCCCGGATGACGCCGAGCGCGTCCTTGCTGGTCTGCGGGTCGTCCAGGGAGAGCGCGGCCGTGGAGTGGATGGCGATCGCCGAGAGGTGGTTGGCGACCATGTCGTGCAGCTCGCGGGCCATCCTGGCGCGCTCGGCCGTGACGGCCTGGGCACGGTCCATCTCGGCGAGCAGCGCGGTCTGCTCGGCCCGCAGCTTCGCCGCCGCGGCGGCCTCGCGGTGGTTGCGCACCAGGACGCCGGTGGCGGCGGGACCGAACGACACGATGCCGGTCAGCACACCGACGAGCACGGCCTCGGGCTCGCGCCACCACGCGAGGAGCCCGAGCGTCACCGCGACCGTGATGGTGCCCGTGGTCAGCGGGATGCGCCGGGCGGCGGCCGGGGTGCCGTAGACGACGGCGGCGTACATGATGTCCGTGAACATCATCACCGAGGCGAGGTTGCCCGTCGTGAACTGGTCGAACACCAGCGCGCACGTGGCGAGGACCAGGGCGGCCTGCGGCCTGCTGCTGCGGAGCAGTTCGAGCGCGGCGAGGACGAAGAGGGGGATCAGCGCCCAGTCGGCGCCGAGCAGCCGGTCCGTCTGCATGTGCAGCCCGAGCGCCCACAGCGCGAGCCCGCTGAGCAGGCTGACGACGGAGATCTGCACGTCGACGCGTTGCGGGCGGGGGAGGGCCGGGACCATGGCTCCATCCAACACGCAGCGGGCGCCGTACGCCTGATCCTGAGGGAGGAACCGCCCGCTACATCGAAGGATGCAGTCCCACTTCGTCACTGGCGACGATGATCCGCGCCCGGTCCGGCGGGAGCCTTGAGGGGTGACCGAGAGGAGCGAGCCGTGATCGTCACGCTGATCATCATCTGTGAGGTCGGATTCTGGGTGCTGCTCGCGGCGGGCCTCGCCGCCCGCTACCTGCTGCGCAAGCCGCGCCTCGGCCTCGCGCTCCTGCTGTGCGAGCCGCTGCTCGAAGTCCTGCTGCTGGTCGTGACCGCCGTCGACCTGAAGAACGGCGCCGACCCGAGCTGGAAGCACGGCCTCGCCGCGGTCTACATCGGTTACACCGCGGGCCACGGCCACCGCACGGTGAAGTGGCTCGACGGCCACGCCGCGCACCGCTTCGACGGCGCGCCGCTGCCGCGACCGCCGCGCTACGGCCGGGCCCGCGCCCTGCACGAGGCGAAGGTCTGGCTCGGCACCCTGGTCGCGGCGGCCGTCGCCAGCGGCCTGCTGCTGCTCGCCATGTGGTACGTCGACGACCCGGGCCGCACCTCGTCGCTGGAGGCGTGGATGCACACGGCCTGGCGGACGGCGGGCATCCACGGCTTGGTCGCGCTCACCTACGCGTTGTTCCCGAAGAAGAGGCCGGCCACCGGCCCGCCGGAGCGGGACGAGGACCGGCCACTCACCAGGGCGTGAGGGCTACCGCTCGCCGCCCGGCACCCACAGCACGTCCCCGACCTCCTTGTTGGCCGTACGGGCCAGGATGAACAGGAGGTCGGAGAGGCGGTTGAGGTAGGTGGCCGTCAGCGGGTTCATGGTCTCGCCGTGGGTCTCGAACGCGGCCCACGTGGAGCGCTCGGCCCGCCGCACCACCGTGCACGCCTGGTGCAGGAGCGCGGCGCCCGGCGTGCCACCCGGCAGGATGAAGCTGCGCAGCTTCTCCAGGTCTTCGAGGAAGCGGTCGCAGTCGGCCTCCAGCTTGTCGATGTACGACTGCTCGACGCGCAGCGGCGGGTACTTCGGGTCCTCGACGACCGGCGTGGAGAGGTCGGCGCCCACGTCGAAGAGGTCGTTCTGGACCCGGACCAGGACCTTCACGACCTCCTCGGTGAGCCCGCCGAGGGCGACCGCCGTGCCGATGGCCGCGTTGGCCTCGTTGGCGTCGGCGTACGCCGCGATCCGCGGGTCGGTCTTGGCGGTGCGGCTCATGTCGCCGAGGGCCGTCGTGCCCTGGTCGCCGGTCCTGGTGTAGATGCGCGTCAGATTGACCATGCGGTCAGCGTAGTCAGAACGGCATGCGGCCACGGGCGCGGCGGCCGGCGGAGCCGCTGCGGCCCACCGCCTTGGAGCTGCTGCGGAAGGGCTTGCTGAAGAGCCGGCCCAGGAATCCGGGGGCTTTGCCGCCGGCGCGAGAACCGGCCCCCAGGGTGCGCTGGGTGCCGCGTTCGGGGTGCCGGGACAGGCGGGGGACGAAGAAGGCGAGGACGGCCAGGACGACACAGACGGCGACGATTCCGACAACCATCATGACAGGCTCCCTGAGGTCGGGTACGTCTCCCGTCTGCCCCCGCCGCCCGGGCCCATGCGCCGGTCGCCGCCCGCCCGGGGGGCGCGGGTACAGTCGGCTCGCCGCTCAGCCCGTGCCGGACCGGGCGCCGCGGCCCGACGCTTCCCCGTCGTGTTCCGGCCAGGGAATGCCATGACCGGTACGCAGGAGTCTCTCGAGCCGACCTCGGACGCCACCGGAGCGCCGGGGTGCCCGTCCGCGGCGGATCGCGTGGCGCGCATACGGCGGCGCCTCGAGCGGCTGATCGGCATCGCGGCGACCGAGGGCAACGCGCTGACCGTCCTGCGCAACGGCGACGAGATCTTCGCCGCCATGCTGGCCGCGATCCGCTCCGCCGAGCACACGGTCGACATGATGACCTTCGTCTACTGGAAGGGCGACATCGCCCGCCGGTTCGCCGACGCCCTCGCGGAGCGGGCCCGCGCCGGGCTGCGGGTGCGGCTGCTGCTCGACGGCTTCGGCAGCCGGCTGATCGAGGCCGAGCAGCTGCGGGTGATGGAGCGGGCCGGGGTGCAGGTGACGTGGTTCCGCAAGCCGCTGCACCTGTCGCCCCTCAAGCAGAACCACCGATGTCACCGCAAGGTCCTCGTCGTCGACGAGGAGACCGCCTTCACCGGCGGGGTGGGCATCGCCGAGGAGTGGTGCGGCGACGCCCGCAACCCCGACGAGTGGCGCGACACCCACGTCGAGGTCCACGGCCCGGCGGTGGACGGCATCGCCGCCGCGTTCGCGCAGAACTGGGCCGAGTGCCATGGCGAACTCTTCGACGACCGGGACCGGTTCGTCAGACATCGCCCCCAGGGCGACGCCGTCGTGCAGGTGGTGCGCGGCTCGGCCAGCTTCGGCTGGCAGGACATGCAGACCCTGATCCGCGTCATGCTCCAGTCCGCGGAGGAGCGCTTCCGGCTGGCCACGGCCTACTTCTCCCCGGACGCGTACTTCGTCGGACTGCTCTGTGCCACCGCGCGGCGGGGGGTCGAGGTGGAGATCGTGCTGCCCGGACCGCACACCGACAAACGGGTCTGCCGACTGGCCGGGCAGCACCACTACGAGGACCTCATCCGCTGTGGGGTGAAGATCTACGAGTACCAGCCGACGATGATGCACGCCAAGGTCATCACCGTCGACGGCGTCGCCGCTCTGATCGGCTCGACCAACTTCAACCGCCGCTCCCTCGATCACGACGAGGAGGTCATGCTCGCCGTCCTGGACCAGGAGTTCACCGCGGCACTGGACGAGCACTTCGACGACGACGTGCGGGCCAGCGAACTGATCCGGCCGGGCCGGTGGAAGAGGCGCTCTCTCGTCCAGCGGGCCCGTGAAGTGGGCGTGCGGCCCATCCGTCGGTTCCTGTAGGGCGTCACGGGCGCCGCCACGCCCGGTCCCGTCACGCCCCGGCCTTCTTGAAGACGCGTGTGCCCACCGTCACGGACAGCAGCACGAAGGCGAGCGCCATCAGGACGCCGTACAGCATGGTCGCGGAGGCGTAGTCGCCCACGTAGCCGGCCCGCACCGCGTCGACGAGGTAGCGGAACGGCATGAAGTGCGAGAGCACGTCCAGCCAGGTCGGCGCGAGCGCCATCGGCAGCATCAGGCCCGACAGCAGCACCGAGGGCAGGCTGATGGCGTTCACCGCGGGCCCGAACTCGTGCGCCTTGGAGACCTTCATGGCCAGCGCGTACGAGAGCGCGGCGAGCGAGGCGCTCAGCAGCGCCACGAACGCGAACCCGATGAGGATGCCGCCGAGCGGCGCCCTGAGCCCCATCAGCAGCGCGGCGAGCACCAGCAGCACCGCCTGGAAGACGAAGAGCGTGGCGTCGCGCAGGACCCGGCCGAGCAGCAGCGCGAGGCGGCTGACGGGCGTCACCCGCATCCGCTCCACCACGCCGAACTGCTTCTCGATGATGAGCGCGAAGCCGCTGAACGAGGCGCCGAGCAGCCCGAGCTGGAGCAGCAGGCCCGGCACGAGCACCTGCCAGGAGTCGCCCTCGGGGCCGAGCGGCAGATCGGTGAGGAGCGGTCCGAAGAAGAGCAGGTAGAGCAGGGGCGTCAGGACGCCGAAGAAGATCTGGAACTTGGAGCGCAGGGTCTGCCGGGCGTACCGCCCGAAGATCAGCGCGGTGTCGGAGAGCAGTGCGGGCATCGGTGGGGTCCTGGGGTCTCAGACGGCGAGGGGAGCCGTGTCGGCGGCGTGATGGGGGTCGATGTCGCGCCCGGTGATGGCGAGGAAGGTGTCCTGGAGCGAGGCGTCGATCGAGCCGCCGTACGTGAGCTTGAGCGCGCTCGGCGTGCCCTCGGCGACCACGACGCCCTTGTCGACGACGACCAGGCGGTCGGAGAGCGCGTCGGCCTCGTCGAGGTAGTGCGTGGTGAGGAAGACCGTCGTGCCGTGCTCGTCGCGCAGCCGCCGCACCAGCGCCCACAGGTCGGCCCGACTGCCCGGGTCGAGTCCGGTGGTCGGCTCGTCGAGGAAGAGCACCTCGGGCCGGTGGGTCAGCCCCATGGCGATGTCGAGCCGCCGCCGCTGACCGCCCGAGAGGGCGGTGCAGGGCCGCTCCATCAGCTCGGTGAGACCGAGGTCCCGCGCCAGCTCCTCGGCGCGTGCGGCGGCCTGTTGCTTCGTCAGGCGGTAGAGGCGCCCCTGGGTGATCAGTTCCTCGCGTACGCAGATGCTGAGGTCGACGCCGCCGGACTGGGCGACGTAACCGATCTTCTCCCGTACGCCGGCGGGGTCCTTGAGCAGGTCGTGGCCCGCGACGGTGGCGGCGCCGCCGGTGGGCGCGAGCAGCGTGGTGAGCATGCGCAGCGTGGTCGTCTTGCCCGCGCCGTTGGGCCCGAGGAAGCCGAGGATCTCGCCGGGCCGCACGGTCAGGTCGATGCCGCGCACGGCCTCGACGGCGCCGTTCTTCGTCATGAAGGTCCGGGCGAGCCCGGCGGTGCTGATGATTGCCATGGTGTCCACAAAAACAGAGTCACTGAAAATTTGCAATGCCACCAAGTTTTGGGGGCGCCTAGGATGGCGGCATGGCTGAGGGGCTCAGGGAGCGCAAGAAGCGGCAGACGAAGCAGCGGATCTCGGACATCGCGACCGGGCTCTTCCTGGAGCACGGCTTCGTCACGGTCACCATCGCCGACATCGCCGAGGCCGCCGACGTCTCCGTCAACACGGTCTACAACTACTTCCCGGCCAAGGAGGACCTCTTCCTCGACCGGGGCGAGGACGCCGTCGACCGGCTCTCCCGCTACGTGCGCGGCCGCCGCGACGGCGAGTCCGCCGCCGACGCGGTCCTGCGCGAACTCCGCGCCGACGTCGAGGGACTCTCGCCGGGCGTCGGGCTCTTCCCCGGCTGGGCCGACTTCATGAAGGTCATCACCGAGGCGCAGCCGCTGCGCTCCCGCCTCTGGGCCATCCAGCAGGAAGCCCTCGACCACCTCACCAGGACCCTCGCCGAGGAGACGGGCGCGGCCGAGGGCGACCCGCTGCCCGCGCTCGTCGCCGGACAGCTCTCCTGGATCCACGGCACCCTCATGGGCTGGATCGGCGACGAGATGACCAAGCGCCGCGAGGCCGCCGAGGTCTCCCGCGAAGCGCTCGGCCTGCTCGACGAGATGGAGGAGCTCCTCGGCGAGAAGGTGCTCAACTACGCGGTGCGGGGCGCCCGGTGAGGCGTACCGGTGTGACGTCCGTCATTTGAGACGTGACGCGCATCTCTTCACCGCCACAGGCGCCCTCGCGGCCGCTAATGTCCGCTCCAGAGGCATACGTAAACAGCGTGCAGGCCAAGCGTGACAAGCGGTAGGGGAGTCGGAACAGTGGCACGGAAGCTCGCCGTCATCGGAGCCGGACTCATGGGGTCCGGCATCGCTCAGGTCTCCGCCCAGGCGGGCTGGGACGTCGTCCTGCGCGACGTCACCGACGAGGCGCTGACCCGTGGCACCGACGGGATCAAGGCGTCGTACGACAAGTTCGTGGGCAAGGGCAAGCTCGCCGCCGACGACGCCGAGGCCGCCCTCGCCCGCATCACCACCACCACCGACCTGGACGCCGTCGCCGACGCGGACATCGTCGTCGAGGCCGTCTTCGAGAAGCTCGAGGTCAAGCACGAGATCTTCCGCACGCTGGACAAGCTCGTGCGCGACGACGCGGTGCTCGCCTCCAACACCTCCGCCATCCCGATCACCAAGATCGCGGCCGTGACGGAGCGTCCGGAGCGCGTCGTCGGTGCCCACTTCTTCTCGCCGGTCCCGATGATGCAGCTGTGCGAACTGGTGCGCGGCTACAAGACCAGCGACGAAACCCTCGCCCGCACCAGGGAGTTCGCCGAGTCGGTCGGCAAGACCTGCATCGTCGTCAACCGCGACGTCGCCGGCTTCGTGACGACCCGTCTGATCTCCGCGCTCGTCGTCGAGGCCGCCAAGCTCTACGAGTCGGGCGTGGCCACCGCCGAGGACATCGACATCGCCTGCAAGCTCGGCTTCGGCCACGCCATGGGCCCGCTCGCGACCGCCGACCTCACCGGCGTCGACATCCTGCTGCACGCCACGAGCAACATCTACACGGAGTCCCAGGACGAGAAGTTCGCGCCCCCGGAGCTGATGCGCCGGATGGTTGACGCCGGTGACATCGGGCGCAAGAGCGGGCAGGGCTTCTACAAGCACTGAGCCGGACCTACGTCTGCCACGGATGCCTTCTGACGCCTCGTCCGACGGTTCGTCGCTTCCTTGGGTCACTCCTCGGAGTGAATTCGGTATCGGTTCGCTTACAGACGGCAACTTCCCTGCCCAAGCGGCAGTCAGTTGCAGTGACATACGCAGACGACTCACGGATCAGACGTCACAGCAGACACGGCACTCTCGGGGAGCGCATATGCACATCAGGGGCGACCAGGCCCAGCTGGTCGTCGGGGGCCGCCTCGACGTACGCAGCGCGGCGGACGCCCGTACGGTCCTGCACTCGGCCGTCGACGACGGCGCCGGCGACCTGGTGCTGGACCTGTCCGAACTCGACTCGTGGGACGCCACGGGACTCGGCGTCATCATGGGCGCCCACCGCCGCGCCGGGCGGTGCGGACGCAGGCTCGTCCTGCGCCACGTGCCGCCGCAGATGCAGCGCCTGCTCGTCGCGACGAGGCTGCACCGCATCCTCGCCATCGAAGGCGGCATCGGCGTCGAATCGCTCCCCAGGGCCTGAACCGGCACCTCACGCGCAATCCTCACGAGACTGTGACGTCTCGGGCGGGGCGGTACCCCGCCCTCTCGTAGATACTGGGCGAAGGCCTAGGGTTCGGTCGCCCACCGATAGACGAACCCGCGCGGGGGCACCGGACCAGAAGCGACAGCACAGTGTGCACGAAGGCCGGAGGGGGCTCTGCACACCACGCATCTGGGGGGCTTTGACCATGAACCCGATGGACCCGACGACCCCGATGGGCCACGGTCCCGAAGAGTACGGCCACGACCACGGTGGCGCGGACCACGACGACCACGACGGCCCGGCGCGCCCGCCGCGTCCACGTGATCCTCTGACGCCCGACTTCGGCCAGCCCGCACCCGCGCTGGCCCGCACCGTCCAGCTGGTCTCGGGCGACTTCCTGCTCACCGTCAACCCCGTCGACGGCAGCGAGATAGAGCCCTGCCCGCCCGGGGAGCGGCCCGAGCGCCCCACCAAGCGCACCGCCGCCGAACGCGCCGAACTGCGCCGCGCCGCCATGCCGCCCGTCCCGCCGGGCCCCGCCCTGCCGAGGCTCCCCCTCCTGGAACGCCAGGAAGAGCGTGAGCGCCTCGTACGGCTCCTCGCGCGCGGCCGCTCGGTCCGGCTCACCGGGCCCGCCGGATCGGGCCGCACAGCGCTCCTCAACGCCGTCGCCGACGACTGCGCGGACCTCGCACCCGACGGCGTCGTCCGGCTCTGCGGCTACCGCAAGACGCCCGGCGAACTGCTCCACGACCTCTTCGCCACCGTCTACAACGCGCCCCTGCACCGCCCCGAGCGCTCCCTGCTGCTCGAACTCGTCCGCGACATCGGCGCGGTCGTCGTCCTCGACGACCTGGAGTTCGGCGGGGCGGGCCTCGACGAACTGCTCGACGCGACACCCGAGTGCGCCTTCCTCCTCTCCACGACACCCGACGTCGCCGCCCCCTCCGCCGACTCCCGCCTCGAAGAGGTCTTCCTCGCCGGCCTCGGCCGCGGCGGCGGCCTCGAACTCCTGGAGCGCGCCGTCGGCCGTGTCCTCGACGACGAGGAGGCCAACTGGGCGGGCGACCTGTGGTTCGAGTCCGAGGGCCTGCCCCTGCGCTTCGTCCAGGCGGGCGCCCTGCTGCGCCAGCGCGACCAACTCCGCGCCGACCCGCACGCCTTCGAGGAGAACGGCCACTACGCCCAGGGCGCCGCCCCGACTGCCGCCGACGCGCCCTTCGACGCCGACGCCGCCGAGGTCCCGCTGCCCTCGCTCGCCGACGGAGCCGCGCCCGCCGCCCTGCTCGCCTCGCGCCTCAGCCCGTCCGCCCGCGACACCCTGAAGTTCGCCGTCGCCCTCGGCGGGGAACTGCCGCACCAGGCCCACCTGCCCGCCCTGGTCGGCGACACCCACGCCGACGCGGCCCTCGCCGAGCTCGTCGGCTGCGCCCTGGTCACCGCCGTCGGCTCGCGCTACCGCCTCGCCGCCGGAGTCCGGGCGCAGCTGGAGGGCTCCGGGTACGCCGACGGGGCCGCCGAGCACGCCAGGACCGCCGGCCGGCACTACGCCTGGTGGGCCGGACACCCCTCGGTCACCCCGGAGCGGGTGGCCGCCGAGGCGGACGCCGTGCAGGCAGCCCTCGCCGCCCTGGTCGCCTCCGAGAGCGGCGCCGCCGTACTGCTGGCCCGCACCGCCGCGCCCGCCTTCGCCGGAGGGCTCCACTGGGGCGCCTGGGAGCGTGCCCTGCGGTCCGGCCAGGAAGCGGCACGCAACGCCGGAGAGGTCGCCGAAGAGGCGTACTTCCACCACGAGTTGGGGATCCTCGCGCTCTGCGGCGGACAGCTGGACCGGGCCCGCGCCGAGCTGGAGGCGTCCATCGGGCTGCGCGGCGCCCTCGCCGACAAGCGCGGCATGATCTCCGGGCGCCGGGCCCTCGCCCTGGTCGCGGACCGCTCCGGCGGCACACCGCCCGGCGGGCGCACGGCCGCGGGCGAGGAGGTCCCCGACGCGCGCTACGAGGAGTCGGCGTCGCCCCCGGCGGCGTCCCCGCGGCCTTCGCGCTGCCCGAGCCGCCCACCGAGCCGCTCACCCTGGTCGCCGACAAGGCCGTGCCCGGCGCGGGCCCGGCGCCGAGCCGCCGCTCCATCCTCGGCGGCACCCGGCGCAACCTCGTCGCCGCGGGCGCGGGAGCCCTGCTCGCCGCCGTCCTCGGCACCGTCGTCACGCTCGGCGCCACCTCCGACAACGACCGCCCCGAGAGCGACCGGGTCACGACGGAGCAGTCCGCCGAGGAGGACCGCGACGGCGGCGGCCTGAGCGCCGACGAACCGCGGGAGGACTCCACGAGCCGCCCCCGCGACCCCGGCAAGGACGGCGTCGTCGGCACCGCGGACGACCCGAAGCCGTCCGCGACCGGCGAGCCCTCGGGCAGGCCGAGCGGCAGCGCGGAGCCGTCGGACAAGCCCACGGACGAGCCGACCGGCAAGCCGACGGACAAGCCGACCGGCAAACCCACGGACAAACCGACGGACAAGCCCACCGACAAACCGACCGACAAGCCCACGGACAAACCCACGGACAAGCCGACCGACAAGCCGACGGACCCGCCGACCACACCGCCGACGGTCCCGCCCACCACCGAGGCCCCGCCGTCCTCGCCCGACATGTCGAGCTCGGCGGGCGGCCCGGCCGCCTGACCGTCCCCGCGCGTGAGGGGCCGGGTCCAGCTGGACCCGGCCCCTCACGCGTACGTGTGATGTCTCTCAGAACAGCCGCAGCTTGTCGTCCTCGATGCCGCGCAGCGCGTTGTAGTCCAGGACCGTGCAACTGATGCCGCGGTCCGTGGCCAGGACGCGGGCCTGCGGCTTGATCTCCTGGGCGGCGAAGATGCCCTTGACGGGCGCAAGGTGCGGGTCGCGGTTCAACAGCTCCAGATAACGCGTCAGTTGCTCGACGCCGTCGATCTCGCCGCGCCGCTTGATCTCCACCGCGACCGTCTGCCCGTCGGCGTCCCGGCAGAGGATGTCGACCGGGCCGATCGCCGTCATGTACTCGCGGCGGATGAGCGAGTATCCCTCACCGAGTGTCTCGATCCGGTCGGCGAGGAGCTCCTGGAGGTGTGCTTCCACGCCGTCCTTGATGAGCCCGGGGTCCACGCCCAGCTCGTGCGAGGAGTCGTGCAGGACTTCCTCCATCGTGATGATGAGCTTCTCGCCCGCCTTGTTCACGACGGTCCACACACCGGCGTCGTCCCCTGATCCCTCCTTCAGCGTGCAGGGCGGGGACATCCAGTTGAGGGGTTTGTAGGCCCTGTCGTCCGCGTGGATCGAGACGCTGCCGTCCGCCTTCACAAGGATCAGACGGGGGGCCGACGGGAGATGGGCGGTGAGCCGGCCCGCGTAGTCCACGGAGCATCGGGCAATGACGAGACGCATGGGGCGCAACGCTACTCGACTCGGGGTGGTGCACGCGATTCGCCCGTCGGGGGCCGGTGGGCACCGCGGGGATCGTGTGACTTGTCCGGCGATGGACCCGTTCGATCCTGGCCGGTTATGCGCCCAATCTCCTGGTGCGGTCACCGCCCGTTGCCTACCGTAGAAGCGGGAGGTCGCGATCCGTGCACGCTGCGTATGCGGACTCCATCCCTGTCCGTAAGCCCTCGCTCGACGGGGGTGCGAGAGGAGAACCCATGTCGCTCGACGTCTCACCGGCACTGTTGGAACAGGCCGAGCGAGGCGAGGTGGACGAAGCAGCTTTCGTCGACTGCGTCCGGACCTCCCTGCCTTACGCATGGGAGATGATCAGCTCCCTGGTGGCCCAGCTGAAGGTCGACGGCGGAGAGTTCGCCGACAACCAGACGCCGCCCCCGGACGAGCAGGCACGTGGACAGCTGCTGCGCGCGCTCGCGAGTGACGCGATTCGCGGCGCTCTGCAGCGGCACTTCGGAGTGCGTCTGGCATTCCAGAACTGCCACCGTGTGGCGGTTTTCCCGCTGGATTCCTCGGTGGACGACAGGCTTGCCCGCTTCACCTCGATCCGGGGCCAGCTGCTCAACCAGTCGCCCGAACTGCGGGACTGCTGACGTTTGTTGCTGCCGCTCCGTACGCGGGAGGTGTATCAGTCCGGAGCGGCAGCTCCCGGCCCGGCCCGGTCACCGGGGCGGCCGTCACGCCAGTTGGGGCAGCACCTCGGCGCCCAGCCGCCGTACGTTCTCCTCCGTGGCCGCGAGGTCGCCGGAGCCCTCCACGAGCAGCGCGAAGCGCGTGATGCCCGTGCGCTCCGCCGTGGCCGCGAGACGGTCCGCGCACACCTGCGGAGTCCCCACGGGGTGCAGCCCGCAGAGCAATTCGGTGTACGCCAGCGGGTCCCGCATGGGGCGACGGCGGCCGTCGACCGTCAGATGGGCGTCCAGGCCCTGCTTGAGCCAGCCCGGCATCGCTTTCTGTAACGTCTCGGCGGCCTCCAGGCGGCGGTCCCCGATCTGCACCACCCCGGCGGACACGTGTGAAGCCGCGGCGATTACCTCCGGCGTATGCCCGGCGGCACGTGCGTGTCGTTTCCACAAGGCCACCATTTCGGCCTTCTCGTCGTCGCCCACGTGCATGCCGAGCAGCATCGGCAGACCGCGCTGCGCGGCGAGCCGCACACTGGTCGGCGAGGTGCAGGCGAGGATCACCTCGGGACCGCTGTCGCCCTCGCCGCCCAAGGCCTCCTGCGGGCGCGGCACGACGGCGACCTCCCGGAAGGGGAACCGCCCGCCCGTGCTCTCGACCCGCGGCTCGGTCAACCACCGGAGCAGCAGGTCGAGGGAGTCGGGGAACCCCTCTTCGT